>CAVTJY010000031.1:0-128593 GCA_963735125.1 uncultured Alphaproteobacteria bacterium
GGCGCGTGCCCAGCGCCAGCACCACGTCGGCCTTGGCGATCAGCTCCATGGCGGCCTTGGAGCCGTTGTAGCCGAGCGGACCGCAGGCCAGGCGGTGGCTGCCTGGGAAGCTGTCGTTGTGCTGGTAGTTGGAGCACACCGGCGCGTCGAGCTTCTCGGCGAGCGCAGCGCATTCTGCGATCGCATTGCCGATGACGACGCCTGCTCCCGACAGGATCACCGGGAACTTGGCCTCGGAGAGCAGCTTGGCGGCCTCGGCGATCGCCTTGGCGCCGCCGGCCGGCCGCTCGAACGAAACGATGGCCGGCAGGGTGATGTCGACCACCTGCGTCCAGTAATCGCGCGGGATATTGATCTGTGCGGGGGCCGACAGCCGCTTGGCCTTGGAGATGACGCGGTTCAGCACCTCGGCGATGCGGACGGGATCGCGCACCTCCTCCTGGTAGCAGACCATGTCGCGGAACAGGGCCATCTGCTCGACTTCCTGGAAGCCGCCCTGGCCGATGGTGCGGTTGGCCGCCTGCGGGGTCACCAGCAGCATGGGCGTGTGGTTCCAGTAGGCGGTCTTGACGGCGGTGACGAAGCCCGTGACGCCCGGCCCGTTCTGGGCAATGGCCATCGCCATCTTGCCGGTCGAGCGCGTGTAGCCGTCGCAAATCAGGCCGCCGTTGGTCTCGTGCGCCACATCCCAGAAGGTGATGCCGGCTTTGGGAAAGAGGTCGGAGATCGGCATGAAGGCCGAGCCGATGATGCCGAAGGCGTGCTCGATGCCGTGCATCTGCAGCACCTTCACGAAGGCTTCTTCCGTGGTCATGCGCATTGAATTCGACCTCTCCCTAAGGCATCTCTCTGATTGGCGCGCGCCATTTGAGCGCCGTGGCGCGGCCTTGCATCACTTGCTAGGGGCCACCCGTATCCCGCCACCCAGGCAACCTTCCCGAACACGATCGAAGTTTGGTGTCGCCAGACCACGCTGAGCTGTCACGTTCCAGAAAATGGTACGTGTTGTCCCATTTTTCACACGCGGCCTGCGACAGAGTCAATGTATGCAGCTTCCCGTTCCGAGCTGCTTTGCGACGTAGGCACAAAGCCTTTGCCGCTCACTCCATGATCCACACGCGAGCGATGCGCTCGGCGGCCTGTACGAGGCGGGGTACGTGCTCCTCGCAAGTCTTCAGCGACAGGCGCGTGACCGGACCGTGCATGGCGAGTGCGGCGACCGCGCGACCACCGGCATCCTTGATCGGGACAGCCAGACCGACGATGCCGTCCAGATACTCCTGATTGTTGAGCGCAAAGCCGCGGCTGCGGATTTTTGCGAACTCGGACTCCAGATCCGGCAGCTTGGTGAGGGTATGTGGGGTGTAGGCCTCGAGCTTACGGCTCTTGAGCAGGCGCTTGCACTGCTCCGGCGCCAGCTCGGCCAAGAGCGTCTTGCCTCCGGATGTGCCATAGGCGCTGACGCGGCTGCCGGCGCCCAGGTGCGTGCGCAGCGGCCACTTGCATTCGATGCGCTCCAGATAGACGTACTCGAGGTCGTCCAGCACGCCGATGTTGCAGGTCTCGCTCACGTCGTCGACGAGGTCGGCCAGGATGGCGCGAACCGGCGCGCCCTGGTTGCGGGAGTTGAGCGAAGCGAGCGCGAGGCGCGTCATGCGCGGTCCGACCGAATAGCGCTCGCGCGCCGGATGGCGGGTGACCAGACCCGCATCCTGCAGCTGGCCGAGCACGCGATGCACGGTCTGGCGCGGTAGCTTGAGCCGTGCCGCCAGATCAGGCAGGCCGACCGCCTGCGGCTGGTCGCCAACGGCCTCCAGCACCGCCAGCGCCTTCTCCAGGGTCGACATTCGTTCGTCGTTGTTTGACATCTCGGCAGGTATCAACAGGTGATCCGACATGACGACTTACCCATAGCGCCACTAAACGCACTATCTGCACCAGATGGTCGCATTGAGTTGGCCTCCAACTTAGTTGGGCAATTGGTCGTCTGCCAAGCACCGCAATTTTGCGCCCTGGCTGCGGCAGATATAGTTGACAAGGACCGGGCCGGCCAGACTATGAGACCGCAGGTCCCATTTTCTTAGGCCCCTGACGAGGTGTCGATGCCGGAAGCTACAACTGGCGGCCAAGCCCGCAACGGTTCGCGGCGCGGAGCAATCCGTGGCTCCCCTGATCGCCCGGGCACGGGCGGCCATGGCGGAGTACGCAAAAGAGATTAGCGCGCACGGGCAGGCCCGCATCGATGAAGCCGTCACCGCCCTGGCGTGGTCGATCTACAAGCCGGACAACGCGCGCCGCCTGGCCGAGATCGCCGTCGAGGTGACGGGCATCGGCGAGGTGGAGAGCAAGGTTATCAAGAACCAGCGCAAGACGTTCGGCACGCTGCGCGATCTGCTCCGGGTGAAGTCCACGGGCATCATCGAGGAGAACCCCGCGAAGGGCCTGGTGCTGTACGCCAAGCCGGTCGGGGTCGTGGGGGCGATCACCCCGTCGACCAACCCGTCGGCCACGCCCGTCAACAAGGCCATGATGGCCCTGAAGGGCGGCAACGCCATCATCATCGCGCCGCCGCCGAGCGCCTGGGCCGCCAGCAAGCCCACCGTCGACGGCATGCGGGCCGCGCTCGAGAAGATCGGCCTGCCGGCCGACCTCGTGCAGATCCTGCCGAGCCCGGTGACGCGCGAAGTCCACCACCCAGCTGATGGAGGCCGTCGATCTGGTGGTGGTCACCGGCAGCCAGGTCAACGTGCGCCAGGCCTACAAGTCCGGCAAGCCGGCGCTCGGCGTGGGCCTCGGCAACGCGCCCGTCATCATCGACGACACGGCCGACCTCGATCAGGCCGCCAACCTGATCATGCAGTCCAAGACCTTCGACCATGCCACGTCGTGCTCGTCCGAGAACGCCGTGGTGATCGTCGATGCCGTGTACGACAAGGCCATCGCCGCGCTGGAGCGGCAGGGCGGCTACATGGCGAGCGCGGCGGAGAAGAAGCGCATCGTCGAGCGGCTATGGCAGGACGGCAAGCTCAACCGCGCCGTGATCGCGCAGGGTCCGCAGGCGCTGATCGACGTGTTCGAGCTGTCGGCCAAGTCGAAAGGCTGCAAGTTCGTCATGGTGCCCGAGACCGGCATCGGCAAGCAGTACCCGCTGTCGGGCGAGAAGCTGTCGCTGGTGCTGACGGTCTATCGCGCCAAGGACTTCGCCGATGCCAAGCGCATCGTGCGCGACGTCCTGGAGTACCAGGGCAAGGGGCATTCGTGCGGCATCCACACCAAGAATGCCGACCACGCGCGCGAGACTCGCCGAGGATATCGATGTCGTGCGTGTGCTGGTCAACCAGGCGCACACCTTCGGCAACGGCGGCGGCTTCAACAACGGCCTGCCGTTCACGCTGTCGATGGGCTGCGGCACCTGGCAGGCCAATGCCATCTCGGAGAACCTGAACTGGCGCTGCTTCGTCAATATCACGCACCTCGTCACCACCATCCCCGAGGACAAGCCGAGCGAGGAAGAGCTGTTCGGCGCCTACTGGGCGAAGTACGGAAAGTGATGCTGTGTGTCGCGACGCATCGACAAGTCGTGGGTGGTGCTGGCGAGCCTCGAGACGGACGACGGCCTGCGCTGCGTCGACCTGTTCCGGCGCCCGGACGGCACCTTCGGCTACGAGGAGTTCCGTCGCGACCCGGAGGATCGAGGGGCGTGGACGCCGGTGACGTATGCGTCGGGGCTCAGCTATCCGAGCCTCAATGCCGCCCGCTCCGCTGCGACCTCGGCGGTCGGATGGCTGAGCGCCGCGCGGGAGTGCACAGGAGCGACGTGGCCCCTCGGAGGCTGTCTTCGACACGACGTGGAGGGGAGAGAGTCGGGTCGACAAGTCTCGACGGAGCGGTTGCCGCTTCATCACGGGGTCACGCATGAACTTCGAGGAGCACGCTGCCAAGCCGGTGCTGCGGGCGGCCGGCATCGACACGCCGAAGGGCAGGCTGGCTGCCAGCGTCGATGAGGCGGTTGCCGCGGCTCGCGATCTCGGGCCGTGCGTGATCAAGGCGCAGGTGCCGACCGGCAAGCGCGGCAAGGCCGGCGGCATCAAGCTGGCGGCCTCACCGGACGAGGCGAGGGTCGCCGCAGCCGCCATCCTCGGCATGAGCATCGGCGAGCACCGCGTCGCCAAGGTGCTGGTCGAGGAGCAGGTGCCGATCGCGCACGAGATGTATGCCGCCGTGCTCAACGATCCGGCGTCCAAGGGCCCGCTGCTGCTGTTCTCGGCGCAGGGCGGCATGGACATCGAGGAGATCGCCGAGAAGCATCCCGACGCCTTGCTGCGGCTGCCGATCGATATCCGCAACGGCCTCGATATCAAGGTTCTGGAGCGCGCGCTGACGCAGCCGCTGCCTTGCGATCGTGCTGCTCTGGTGGCGTTGCTCGGCCGGCTCTATGCCGCCTATGCTGCAAGCGATGCCGAACTGATGGAGATCAACCCGCTGGTGCTGACCGCGGATGGCCGGCTGATCGCGCTCGATTGCAAGTATGCGATGGACGACAGCGCCATCCCGCGCCATGCGGAACTCGCCAAATCGGGTACGCCGGACAAGCTCACGCCGCTCGAGGAGCGCGGCAAGGCGCTCGGCCTGAAATTCATCGAGCTGGAGGGCAGCGTCGGCGTGCTGGCCAACGGCGCCGGCCTCACCATGACGACCATGGACGCCGTGCGGCATTTCGGCGGCAGTCCGGCCGACTTCATGGAGATCGGCGGCGAGAGCTACACCAAAGCCAAGCCGGCGCTGGAGCTGGTGCTGTCGAACCCGCGCGTCAAATGCCTGCTGGTCAATTTCTGCGGCGCGTTCGCACGCACCGACGTGATGGCCGAGGGTGTCATCAACGCGTGGCTCGATCTCAAGCCCGCGATCCCGATCTTCTTCACCATTCACGGCACCGGCGAGGACGAGGCCATCGTCATGGTCAAGGACCGGCTTGGCATCCAGCCCTATGACCTGATGGATGACGCCGTCAAAGCCGCGGTTGCTGCTGCCCAGGGAGCCCGCGCGTGATCATCCGCGGCAATGAGACCGTGCTCGTGCAGGGCATCACCGGCAAGCAGGGCACCTTCTGGTCCGAGCGCATGCGCGACTACGGCACGAAGATCATCGGCGGCGTCAACCCGAAGCGGGCCGGAGAGACGCACCTCGGGTTGCCGGTTTGGGCCACCGCCGGAGCGGCGGCGCGCGAGACCGCCATCGATGCAGCCGTCATGTTCATTCCGCCGATGGGCGTCAAGGAAGCCGCGCTCGACATCATCAACGCCGGCATCGGCAAGATCGTGTGCCTGACCGAGCATGTGCCGGTGCACGACACCATGTACGTGCTGGCGGCGGCGCGCGAGCGCGGCGCGAAGGTGATCGGCCCGAACACGGCCGGCATTGTCACGGTCGGTGAGAGCTTCGTCGGCTTCATGCCGGCGTTCAACGCGCGCGTGTTCCGGCCGGGCAGCGTGGGTGTGGTCTCGCGCTCGGGATCGCTCGGCACGCTACTGTGCCTCAACCTGGTGCAGGCCGGGCTCGGCATCTCGGTGTTCATCGGCATCGGCGGCGATCCCGTGATCGGCACGACCACCAAGGATGCGCTCATCGCCCTCGACAACGACCCGAAGACCGAGGCTGTCGCGCTGGTCGGCGAGATCGGCGGGTCCATGGAGGAGGAAGCCGCCGAGTATGCGCGCACGATGCGCAAGCCGGTCGCGGCCTTCATCGCCGGCGCGGCCTCTCCGCCGGGCAAGCGCATGGGGCATGCGGGCGCCATTGTGATGGGCAACCGCGGCAGCTACGCCGGCAAGAAGAAGGCACTGGAGGCGGCGGGTGTCACGGTCTGCTCGACGCCCAACGGCGTCGCGGACGTGCTGCGCGAGCGGCTGGGCAGGCGAGCTTGAACCATCGCGGTGGACGCGGCGGCCCACAGCTCTAAGATCGCGCAACCGAGCCGCAGGAGGACGCCATGCTGAAGGTTTATGGACGCGCCAACTCGATCAACGTGCGCCGCGTGTTGTGGATGCTGGATGAGCTGGGCCTCAAGTACGAGCGCGAGGACTGGGGGCGCGGGTTCAAGCCGACCGACAGCGCCGACTTCCGCAAGATCAATCCGGTCGGCGTGGTGCCGGTGATCGAGGACGGAGATTTCCGTTTGCGCGAGAGCAACAGCATCGTCCGCTACCTGGCCGAGAAGCATGGCCGGGCCGATCTCTACCCCAAGGATCTGCAGCAGCGCGCCACCGTCGAGTTCCTGGATGGACTGGAGCTCGACCGAATTCGCCAACGGCATGCGCCCGCTGTTCCATGCCCTGGTCGTCAAGAACCCGGCCTATGCCAATCAGGTGGACAGCGCGGCCAAGGAGTGGGCCGGGCAGATGCAGGTGCTGGAAGAGTCATCTTGCCGCCAACGGTCCCTATGTGATGGGCAAGAGCTTCACGATTGCCGACATCCCGGTCGGCCTGGTCGTCAACCGCTGGTTCGCGATCCCCTTCCAGAAGCCCGAGCTCAAGGCGGTGTCGGCCTACTATGATCGACTGGCGGAGCGGCCCGGCTACAAGGCCCACGGCCGCAACGGCATGCCTTGAAGTGCGGCGCGGATCGGCCCGTCCCACACGATTGCCGCATTCCGGGCGCAATCGGGATCGCCGAGGAGGTGCGGAACAGGATGGTGGTGCATAGAGGTTGTACGAGGGGACTGGCATTCGCGGCGTTCATCGGCGCGCTGATGGGGCAGGCCGAGGCCCAGGAATTCTGCGTCGCGTGCACTGAGCCGACTGCCGTCTATCGCTGCGTCATCGAGGGTGCACGTCCGGGCGGTGGCCAGCCTCTGCAGGTGCTGTGCGTCACCACCATGGCCAGGGAAGGCAAGCATGCCACCTGCGGGATCAAGCGCGGGACGGTGTTCGACTGCGACGGGCCGGTGAAGCGGGTGCCGTGGTCCGCTGTCGAGCTGCCGGTCGAGACGCCGGGCACCGCGACGGCCGCTGACAAGCCGGAGCCCGATCCGAACGAGCCGCCCAGGACGATCGTGGAGATGGTCAAGCGGGCCAACGAGCAGAAGGCCAGCGATACTGCCAAGGACCCGCCCAAGTCGCCCGGCGAGGCGATCGGCGATGCCACCAAGAAAAGCTGGAACTGCCTGACGTCGCTATTCAAGGAGTGCTGACGCGCGGCGTTACGCGATCAGCAATCTCGCTCAGTGACGCGACAGCCATTCGCGCGCGAGGCGCTGGGCCTCGGCTACCTCGGCACGCGACATCTCGCTGGAGATCTCCATGCGGTAGCGCTTGGCGGCCTCGTTGCCGCGCATCGCGGCGAGGTTGAACCACTTGTGCGCGTTGACGAGATCGAGCGCCCCGTCCCGGCCGGCACAGTGCATCAGCCCGAGTTCGAACAACGCGTCGGGCATGCCGCCCGCGCCGGTGATCTCGCTGGTCTCGAAGATCGTCGCGTCCATGCGTGCCATGACACACCTTCCTGATTTCCCGACTGACCTTGCGTCGTCGCCCAACCGCTCCGTTGCACAGTCGTGCGGCGTACGTGCGCGGTCGCCCAAAGCATGTCGAGTTGCCGGTTAAATCCCGTAAATTTCGCCGCAAAAGCAGCGCGAACTCGAGGCAGCCAAGGTTAGGAAAGGCTCAAAAGCAGCATTGGCGCGGAGCAATCTTCCCGGCTCGATCCGCCATGTAAGGTGGCCTTCATGTCTTGTTCACGCGGCGCTCACTGTGTTGCACGAATGCGTGGCGCGGTCGCATTTCTCGCCTGTCGGCGACCGGCGCCACTTTCCTGCCGCCTCGATTCTGCACTTGCTTTGGCTGTTCGGGCCGGTACAGGTTCAGCCATGGCCGGGGGCTGCTGCTGATGCGTTGGTTGCAACAGGGGGCTGCATGCTGGTGCGCGGCACGATGCTGATCCTCGCGTGCATGCTGCTTGCCGGATGCTCCAGCAACCAGCCGCTGTCGAGCGGCTTTGCCGGCACGGCGCGGGCAGCGGAAACTGGGCGCGACCCCAGCCAGAAGACGCTAGCGTCCAAGGTGTTGGGTGCCATCGCGCTCGAGCGCGTCACCGGCCGCAAGCCCGATCCATCGCGTCTCACGCGTTGAACTGATCGGGCTTTTGGCTCAGAACGTCGACTTGAGCTTGAGGTGGTCGTACCGGCTCATCGACGGGATATCGATGCGGCGCGTGGCGCTGTTCTGCATCACGTCCACGGGAACGGTGGTGCCGGCGCTGCCGCGTGCCCACACCTTGCGGTAGAAGTCCGCCAGGTCCTTGGCCTTCGCGCCGGCCACGCCCAGCACCACATCGCCGCGCTGGACTCCCGCTTTCTCGGCCGGGCTTTGCGGGATCACGCGCGCGACCAGCAGCAGTCCACCAAGCGGCTCGATCGTCAGCCCGAGCCACGGCCGGGCCGGGCCCTGCACGCGACCATCGGCGATCAGCTCGGCCAGGATCGGCGGCAGGCGGTCGATCGGCACGAACATATTGCCGGGCGGGCCGTCGCTCTTGCCCGAGGTGTCGCCGACCACCAGCGAGCCGATGCCGACCAGCTTGCCCTCGCGATTGATCAAGGCAGCACCGCTCCAGCGCGGATGCGGCGGAGCGGTGAAGATGGCGTCCTCGAGCAGGTACTCCCAGCTGCCGGCGAACTCGCGCCGGGCGACGACGCGGGCAGCACCCACCATGTCGGCGCCGCCGAAGCTGGCGATCAGGACAGGGTCGTCGGCTTTGAGATCGGCGGATTTGCCCATCGGCATGGGACGCACGTTGAGTGGTCCGGCAGCGCGCAGCAGTCCGAAGCCAGTCTCGTGATCGTAGCCCACCACGTTGGCCGATACGCTGTTCCCGTCGTGCGTGACGACCTCCGCCGAGTGCGCCTCGACCATCAGGTAGCCGATGGTCAGCACCAGGCCGCTGGAGTCGATGACGATGCCCGACCCTTCGCGTTCACGGCCGAGGTTCTGGGTGGTGCGGCCTTCCGGGTCGATGAAGGTCTTGACTTGTACGACGGCGCCGACGAGTCCCTCCAGCGAGGGTGCCTGGGCCCGGGCGGCGGCGAGCGTGAGCGGCAGCAGGATGGCGCTCGCCGCGATCAAGGCGCAGAAGCGCACCCCAAAACTCCGCCACATGACCGTCTCCGCAATGCTGCGTACCTCGAGCAGGTACCACTGCGTTGGCAGTATACGCATGTGCGGGTCTGGCGCCGCTCACGTTTGCGCTAGAGCGTGGATGCAAACGTCGGCAGAAGGCTCGCGCGGGTCAGTGGGTTTGCTTGGCGCGGGCGACGATTTGCGTCGGGTTGACGAAGCGCAGCGCGACCAGCAGCCAGATCAGCGTGGTCAGCATATAGATCACGGCCATGGCGTCGACGGATTGTCCGGCTCGAACGCCGGCGGCGGAGACGGCATAATAGAGCGAGACGACGAGCGTCTGGCTGCCTGGGCCGGAGGTGAGGAAGGTCAGCTCGAAGGCGGCCATGGTGCGCATCAGCACCAGCAGCACGGCGGCCAGGATGCCGGGCGTCAGCAGGGGCACCAGCACATAGACGAACAGCCGGACGGTGCCCGCGCCGAACACCCGGGCTGCAGCCTCGACCCTGGGGTCGATCTGCTCGATGAAGGGGATCAGCACCAGCACCACGAACGGCACGGTCGGCACCAGGTTGGCGACGATCACGCCCCACATCGTACCGCCCAGCCCCGACTTGTAGAGAACGGTGGCCAGCGGGATGCCATAGGTGAAGGGGGGCACCAGCAGGGGCAGAAGGAAGAGCAGCATGACAAGCTTCTTGCCCGGGAAGTCCCGGCGGGCCAGCGCATAGGCCGCGGGCACGCCGAGCAGGGCCGATAGGAGGGCCACGGCACCGGCGATCTGGAAGGTGACCAGCAGCACGTCATCGAGCTGGAATTCCTTCCAGGCCGAGAAGTACCAGCGCGTGGTGAAGCCCGGCGGCAGCCACGTGCCGAGCCAGCGCGTCGACAGCGAATTGACGACGACCGTCGCGATCATCGCAAACAGATTGAGGACGAAGAACAGCACGACGGCCCAGATGGCGTAGGCCCAGAGGCGGGAGAGGACGGGGTTCTCGTTGCCCTTCATGGCCGCATCATCCCTTCGCGCCGCCGGCAGGGCCGCGGTAGAAAAGCCCGCGCGAGGTGAGCACGGCCACCACGATGACGAGCTGCACTAGCCCCATGATCATGGCGATCGCGGAGGCCATCGAGTAGTCGTACTCCTCGAACGCCGCCTGATAGGCGGCAATGGATATGACGCGCGTGGGTCCTGCTGGCGCACCCAGCAGCACGGCCGACGGGAAAGACCGCGAAGTCCTGCACGAAGGACAGGCAGAAGGTGATGGCGAGGCCGGGCAGCAGCAGCGGCAGGATGATGTGCCGGAAACGCGCGCGCGGGCCGGCGCCGAGCGTGGACGCCGCCTGCTCCAGCGACGGGTCGATGCCGGTCACATAGGACAGCGTAAGCAGGAACGTGAACGGGAAGCTGTGGATGATGAGGGCGATGAAAACGCCCCAGTAGTTGTGCACCAGCCGGACCGGCGAGGAGATCAGGCCGAAGGTTATCAGGGTGCGATTGAGCCAGCCCTGCGGCCCCAGGTAGTTGAGCAGCCCTTCCGCGACCAGCACGGCGCCGAGCGTCACCGGCAGCACCAGGATGGTGGTCAGCAGGCGTTGCCGGCGCATCAGCCGCACGCGCATGGCGACCGGGATCGACAACACGACGTTGATGATCGTCACCGGCAAGGCGAGCCACAGCGTGGTGAGGATGGTGTCGTAGAGGAAGGAGTCGGAGAAGAAGCGCACGTAGTTGGCGAAGCGGCCTACGGCCTCCGCACCGCCTTTCGGCTGCACCGACAGCATCATGCCGTACAGGAACGGGTAGACGAACAGCAGCACGATGAAGAGAGCGGCCGGCAGCAGCAACAGCGTCACGCCGTCGATGCCGCGTTGGGCGAGGCGCAGGCGCAGCGGTACCCGCTCGTCGAGGCCGCTGCCGGCTGCCGGGATGGATTGGCTGGTCATGCGTCGCCTCGCGCATAGACGAGGACGCGGGCCGGATCGGCGCCGAGGCGCACCGTCTCGCCGGTGGCGACCTTGCGTTCCGAGCGGAAGAACAACTCGAGGTTATCGGCTGTGCGCGCGGTTCCGTAGAAGTCGCGGCCGCGATACTCGGCGGTCTCCACCACGGCGGAGATCGGTGCATCAGGGCCGGGCGTCAGGTCATCGGGCCGGATGGCGACGGTGGCATCGCCGCTGCCGACCGTCTCGATCGGTGTGCCCGCCAGGGTGGCGCCGCCGAACGAGATGCTGACGCGTCCGTCGCCGTTGGTTGAGGCGCGCGGACGGCAGCAGATTGCGATAGCCCATGAACTCGGCGACGTCGGCATGCGCGGGGCGGGCGTACAACTCCTCCGGCGTGCCAACCTGGCGCACCATGCCGTCGCGCAGCACGACGATACGGTCGGCGAGCGAGAGCGCCTCGTCCTGGTCGTGCGTGACGTAGATGGTGGTCGAGCCCAGCAGATTGTGGATGCGGCGGATCTCGGCGCGCATCTCCAGGCGCAGCTTGGCGTCGAGGTTGGACAGCGGCTCGTCCATCAGCACGAGCGGCGGCTGCACGACGATGGCGCGCGCGATGGCGACGCGCTGCTGCTGGCCGCCGGACATCTGGCCCGGCAGCTTCGCCGCCCTGTGCGGTGAGGCGCACGAGCGCGAGGGCCTCGTCGACCATCGTTCTCGATCTCGGCCTTCGGTCGGCCCTGCATCATCAGCCCGAAGGCGACGTTGCGGCGCGCCGTCATATGCGGAAAGAGCGCGTAGTTCTGGAACACCATGCCGAAGCCGCGCGCCTCGGGCTTGAGCTGATCGATGCGCTTGTCGTCGAGCCAGATGCTGCCGGCGGTCAGCGGCAGCAGGCCGGCGAGGCAGTTGAGGGCGGTGGACTTGCCGCAGCCCGACGGTCCGAGCAGGGCGATGAATTCGCCGCGCTTGACGTCGAGCGTCACGTCCTTCAGCGCGTTGAGCGTGCCGAAGTTGCGGCTCACGTTGTCGAGACGCAGGCGCTCGAAAGCGCGCAGGCGGATGGCCATTTCACATCACCGTACGCATGCGAGGACAGCAGCGCGACGACCACAAAGCAGCGGCGGAGCCATCTTCGCCCCGCCGCGCGCTCGTTGATGCTTACTTCGGCTTCCTCTTGGAGCCGATCTCCTCGTCCCAGCGGCGGAACGCAAGGACGAGCTTGTCGGGCAGAAGCGGCAGCACCTGCGGGTTGTCGCTGATGAGCTTCTCGTACTCCGGACGGCCATACTCGTTGATGGCCTTCTGGCTCTCGGCCGGTGCCATCGACAGCGGCACGTCCTTCACGGCCGGGCCGGGGTAGAAGTAGCCGAGGTCGTAGGTGGTGGCCTGGGCTTCCTTCGACAGCAGGTAGTTCAGCATGTCGACCATCACCGCGACCTTCTCCGGGCCGACGCCCTTCGGGACGCACAGGTAGTGGGCGTCGAGGATCCAGCTGAAGCCCTTGATGGCCTGCACCTTCACCTCTTTCGGGACGGTGCCCAGCACGCGCGGATTGATGTCCCAGCCCATCTGCGTCGGGATGATGTCGCGGCTGCCTTCGCCGAGCTCCTTCATGGTCGGGCCGGTGCCGGCCGGATAATACTCGACGTACTGGCCGAGCTCCTTGAGGTACTCCCAGGTCTTGTCCCAGCCGTTGACCGGGTCGGTCGGATCCTTGTCCTTGAGGATGTAGGCGAGGCCCATCATGAAGACGCGGCCGGGGCCGGAGTTGGCCGGGCGCGCATAGAGGAAGCGGTTCGGGTTCTGCTTGGCCCAGGCCAGCAGTTCTTCGGCCGTGGAAGGGCAGGTTTTGACTTTGTCGGGATTGTATTCGAGCAGCGGGCCCGCCGGGCAGAAGACGATGCATACGCCCTGGTTCGCGGCAAGGCCCTGCATCTTCGTGCGCGCCCGGCAGGTAGATGTCTTCGAGCTTGGGCAGGTGGGCGGCGTAGTCGGGCAGCAGCGGCGTCCACAGCTTCTGCTCGACGCCGGCCGACAGCGTGTCGATGCCGGTCAGCACGCCGTCGATGTCGACGCGGCCCGCATCCTGCTGGGCCTTGATCTTGCCGGGCAGCTCGGGAGCCGGCGCCTTGCTGAAGGTGACCTTGGAGACGAGATTGGGCTTGGCGGCGCGGTAGGCCTCGATCGCCGGCTGAGTGAGCGCGAGGTTGCCGGCCACGTCGACGACGTTGATGGTCACCGGTGACTTCGGCAGCGTGAGGCCTTGCGCGAATGCGCGGGGGCCGACCACGAAAGAACCGGCCACGCCGGCCATTGCAGTGCGACGCGTGATTTTCACTGTCATGATACTCCTCCCTGGAGGTGCCTGCGGGTTAGCGAGGCGGTTCAAGGCTGCATGCAGTTCAGGCCGTCATTGGCGGCGGCCCAGGCTCAAAAAATTCACTTCTGTGGTTTGCGGCGACCGAGATAGGCGGCTCGGCGAAGCCGCGTTTGCACGTAGACGTACTCTCCTTCGGTGCCGGGTTCGTATCCGCCTCCGGCAATCGAGACGTTGCGCTCGCTCGGGTGGCGGGCGACGGCCGCCTCGTCGATGTCGACGCCGAGCCCCGGCGTGGTCGGCACCAGCAGGTGGCCGTTCTCGAGCACCGGCGCATTGGAGATGACCGTGTTGCGGCCCGGCCAGTCGTTCTCGATGCGCTCCAGCATCAGCGTATTGGGGATGGCTGCCAGCAGGTGCAGGGCGGCGAATTCGGCGACCGGGCCCAGCGTGCCCGAGTGCGGCGCCATCATGATGTGGTGCGCCTCGGCCATGCCGGCCAGCTTCTTCATCTGGCTGATGCCGCCGGCGCGGCCGGTGTCGGGCTGGATGACGTCGACGATCTCCCGCTCGATCATGGCGCGCCAGCCCCAGATGGTGGCCAGGCGTTCGCCGGCGGCGATCGGGATGGCGACGGCGTCGGAGACGCGCGCGAGCGCCTCGATGTTCTCCGGCGCGACCGGGTCTTCCAGGAACAGCAGGTGATAGGGCTCCAGCGCCCGGCCGAGCACGATGGCGTCCTTGGGCGTCATCCATGGCGGACCGTGCAGGTCGACCATGATGTCCACGTCGTCGCCGACGGCTTCGCGAATGGCGGCGACCTTGTGCAGCGGATCGCGCACGCCGCCGGTCTTGACCGCGGTGATGCCGCGCGCTTTCAGCTCCAGCGCCACGTCCGGTGCGGAGGCATGCGAATAGATGCGGATGCGGTCGCGCACCTGCCCGCCAAGCAGGTTCCAGACCGGCGTGTCGAGCGCCTTGCCCTTGATGTCCCACAGCGCCATGTCGATGCCGCTCATGGCGCCGGCGCCGACGACGCCGGTGACGCCGTGCGCCATCTGGGCGACCATCATCTTCTGCCAGAGCTTCTCGATGTGGCGCGGGTCCTCGCCGACCAGAATGCCGGCAAGGTCGCGCACCGCCGCCTCGATCACGCGCGGCCAGCCGGAGCACTCGCCGACGCCGTAGATGCCCTCGTCGGTGTAGACCTTGACGAACAGCCAGTTGCGCGAGCCGGTCTGATGGCCCTTGCCGTCCGAGGCCCAGGCGCGATCGGACGGCGAGCCTGCCTGCATCAGGAACGTCTTGATCTGCGTGATCTTCATGGCTCGCTTCCTGACTGCGCGGCCCGTCCGCCGCTTGCCCGCTTCGGGCCTGGCTGGGTTCCGGCAACGACGCCGCGCGGCGGAGCGGTCTGCACCTGCGCATCGTCGGCGAAGTAGCTGGCGTTCTCGCTCTTCAGGATCTCGACCGAGCGGAACAGTCCGCGCAGGTGCACGCGCATGGCCTCGATGGCTCCGGCGTGATCGCGGCCGATCAGGCGATCGACGATCGCGCCGTGCTCGGCAAGAACGGACGACTGCTTCCTCGGAAGGCGGACGGTCAGGTAGCGCACGCGGTCCATTTGCGCCTTGGCATTCTCGACCTGCCGCCAGGCTTGCGGGTGGCCGGCAATCTCCACGATCAGCGCATGCATGCGCTCGTCGGCCTCGAAGAAGCCGTCGGTGTCGTTGGCACGGTGCAGGGCACGCTGGCGGTCCAGCACCGAGGTGAGCGACTTGGATTGCGCCGCATCCATCCGCTCCACCGCCCGCTCGATGGCGGCGCACTCGAGCGCCTCGCGCACGAACTGGCTGTCGAACACGTCGCGCAGCTTGATAGGCGCGACGAACGAGCCGTACTGCGGGTAGGTCTCGACGAGGTTTTCCTCGGCAAGCTTGATCAGGGCCTCGCGCACCGGGGTGCGCGACACGCCGAAGCGCTGCGAGAGGTCCTGCTCCGACAGCAGGCCGCGCGGCAGCAGCTGACCCTTGATGATCTCGCGACGCAGAATCGCACGAATTTGTACGCCGATCGTCTGCCGCCGCATGGGCAGCAGGACACCCCGGTCTGCGCCGGCATTACGCAGCATGTTGTTGTTCGTTCCTCCCTGTGGCCTAGAGCACTACCATATTAGTGCACCAGCGTGTCAAGCCCGTAGGTCGGGTCGAGCGTAAGCGATGGCCCAACGCAAAATCCGATCGAGGAACATGCCTTGTGTTGGGTCAGCGCTTCGCTTGACCCAACCTACGGAATTGATCAGGCGGAGCTGGGTACAAGAGGGCTGCGCGTCGTGGACCGCGCTAGCGGCAGGCAGTCTCAGGCCCGCGCGTCCTCGAGGATCATCGCGGCCGCCTTCTCGGCGATCATCAGGGTCGGCGAGTTGGTGTTGCCCGAGGTGATGGTGGGCATCACCGAGGCGTCGGCAACGCGCAGGCCGGCGATGCCGCGCACCCTGAGACGCGGATCGAGCACGGCCGCATCGTCGCTGCCCATGCGCGTCGTTCCGACCGGGTGGAAGATGGTGGTGGAGATGTTGCCGGACTCGCGCGCCAGCTCGTCGTCCTGCTGGAACTCGAGGCCCGGCCGGAACTCCTCCGGTTGGTATTTGGCGAGCGACGGCATCGACACGATGTTGCGCGTCACGCGCACGGAGTCGGCGGCGACGCGCCGGTCGTCCTCGGTCGACAGATAGTTGGGGCGGATTTCCGGATGCGCGTCGGGATCGGGCGAGGTGATGCGCACGAAGCCGCGGCTGGTCGGGCGCACGTTGGCCACGCTCGCGGTGAAGGCCGGGAACGGATCGAGCGGCTCGCCGAACTTGGGCAGGGTGAGCGGCTGGATGTGATACTGCAGGTTGGGCGTGTCGCGGCTCGGATCGGAGCGCACGAACGCCCCGAGCTGGGAGGGCGCCATGGTCATCGGCCCGCGCCGCCGGAAGGCATACTCGAGCGCGAACCCGGCGCGCTGCACCAGGCTCTGGAAGCGCTCGTTCATGGTCTTGACGCCGGTCACCTTATAGGCGCAGCGAACCTGCAAGTGGTCCTGCAAATTCTCGCCGACGCCGGCGAGGTCATGCTGCACGCCGATGCCGTGCTTCTGCAGCAGGGCGCCGGGGCCGATGCCCGACAGCTGCAGGATGGTTGGCGAGCCGATCGCGCCGGCGGCGAGGATGATCTCGCGCGATGCGCCGATGCTGCGTTCCTGGCCGTTCTGGCGCAGCACCAGGCCGGTGGCGCGCTTGCCGTCGAGCAGCAGGCGCACGACCTGGGCATGCGTTTCGACCTGCAGGTTGCGGCGGCCGAGCACGGGCCGCAGGAAGCCCTTGGAGGTATTCCAGCGCACGCCGGTCTTCTGGTTGACGTGGAAGTAGCCGCAGCCCTCGTTGTCGCCGCTGTTGAAGTCGTCGATCTTGGGAATGCCGGCCTCGGCGGCCGCGTCGCGGAAGGCGTCGAGGATCTCCCAGCGGATGCGCGGCTGCTCGATGCGCCATTCGCCGCCGCGCGCGTGCACCTTGTCGAAGGCACCCGCCTCGAAGGCGTCCGGCTCCAGCGCCCACTGGTCCTGGTGCTTCTTGAAATAGGGCAGCACGTCGTCCCAGGCCCAGCCGGGATTGCCCATCTGGCGCCACGTATCGTAGTCGCGCGCCTGGCCGCGCATGTAGATCATGCCGTTGATGGAGGAGCAGCCGCCCAGCACCTTGCCGCGCGGGTAGTTGAGGCTGCGCCCGTTGAGCCCTGGTTCTGCCGCGGTCTTGTAGCCCCAGTCGGTGCGCGGATTGCCCATCAGGTAGAGGTAGCCGACCGGGATGTGGATCCAGTGGTAGTTGTCCTTGCCGCCGGCTTCGAGCAGCAGCACGCGCGCCTTGGGATCGGCGGACAGGCGGTTGGCGAGCAGGCACCCGGCCGTGCCCGCCCCGACCACGATGTAGTCATAGGTATCTGCCGCCATGGTCGTCGCTTCCTCGCCCACCATTAATTCTACTTCGTTGATGCGCCTTCGCAAAATCGGCCGTCCCGGTGCGCATGCGCGACTTGTGCACGGCAGGCGGGGCGAACACAATATGCGGATTGGACAAGGGAGATTTGGCGGGTGAGCAGCTTGCAGGGGTATGTCAGGTCGCTCTCGCCGACAGCGGAGTTCTGCATCGTGGTGGGGGTGGCATTCACCCTCCCCGTTGCCATGTCGCTGTGGATCACGTTCGGCGATGTGCCGGCCGCTCAGGCGCTGCAGCTTACCGAGGCGGAACTCCGCGTCCTCGTCGTCGAGGAGGCGCTGCTGCTTCTGATGCTCGGGTGGTTTTTGCGTGTGCGCGGCTTCACTGTCGAGCACTTCGCTCCCTATCCGTCGGGGCGCGAGCTGGGCATGGCGCTGGGGCTGACGGTCGTGAGCTTCCTCGTCTGGGCGCTGCCGTGGCTCCTGCTGGCGCCTGCGCCTGCCGATGCGGGGGCGACCAGCGCGGGTGCCGGATTGAGCTGGCCCGGCATCTTGGCGCGTCTCCATCATCAATCCGCTGTTCGAGGAGCTGTTTCTGTGCGCCTACATGCTTCCGTTCTTGGCAATCAGGCGCGGACCTGGCGTGGCGATCGCGGTTTCGCTGCTCGTGCGGCTGGGCTTCCACACCTACCAGGGGCCGGTGGGGCTGCTGGCGATCGGCCTGCTCGGTCTGTTGTTCTCGATATTCTATCTGCGCACGCAGCGTTTGTGGCCGGTGCTGATCGCGCACGGGGTGCTCGATTTCATCGGCTTGGCGCTGGCATAGAGTGAGATCGTTCTTGATGGAAGCACTTCGGCTTCCATCAGAACGTGAATCTCACTCTACACTAAAGGAACAGAGCAGGATTCACGCTTCGGTCGCCACGTATCGATCCAGGCAAGTGTTTCAATCCGAAGCGATCCTGCTGTAGGCGCGCGCCGCCATCGTGTGTGCACAAGCGGCCGTTAATGGCCGTGCCGCCAACATCGGAGGCCGAGGGATGAAAAGTCTGCTGTGCGTGGTGATCCTGACGTTGCTGGTGCTTGCCGCGCCTGCGGCCGTGCTGGCGCAGGACAGCGGCTACATCAAGGTGCCCAACGAGGACCAGGAAATGAACGACGCCAGGGACAAGGCGCGCGGCTTGCTCGAGCATTTCTGGGAGAAGTTCACCAATCCCGGGCCGGATGACACGGGCTTCGCCATCAAGGTCGCGCTTCCCTACGATCGGCAACAATACCGAGCACATCTGGACCAAGGACATCGAGCGCAAGGGCGGCAAGATTTCCGCCGTCATCAATAACGTGCCGCGCGACGTCAAGACGGTCCGCCTCGGCGAGCGCATCGAGGTCGCCGATGCGCAGATCTCGGACTGGATGTACATGCGGGCGGGCAAGATCGTCGGCAACTTTACGATGCGGCCGCTGCTCAAGCGCATGCCGCCCCAGGACGCGGCCCGCTATCGCACGATGCTGGCCGATCCCTGAGCCGGCCTGGGTTGGAGGGCGCGTCCCAGGAA
This sequence comes from uncultured Alphaproteobacteria bacterium, assembly GCA_963735125.1. GTDB lineage: Bacteria > Pseudomonadota > Alphaproteobacteria > Rhizobiales > Hyphomicrobiaceae > AWTP1-13. The sequence continues at coordinate 18,910 of CAVTJY010000031.1, forward strand.
GACGGCTTGGCCCCCGTTTCGCTCGGCTGCGCCGCGTTGCTGGAAGCCGCAGCGCTCGTAGAAGCGCACGTTGCGCATGCCGGCGCCGGTGACGACGTGCATGCCGACCGCGCCCTGGTCGGCGGCGTAAGCGGCGAACGCCTCGATCAGTCGGGCGCCGATGCCGTGACTGCGGAAGGCCGGGGCCAGGTTGATGTGCAGGTGGGCCGGAAACTGCCGGCACAACTCGGCGAAGTCGGTGCGGAAATAGCCGATGTCGGCGAAACGGTCCTGCGAGGGCGGGGTTTTCGACGGCGCCCACCAGGTAACCGGCAACTGTGTCTTTGCCCTCGATGGCCAGAAACAGGGCGTCGCTGCCGCCGTTCAGGTAGCGGCCGAGCCAGCGCTCGCGGAATGCCTCGCGCTCGGGGCCGGGCGGGAAACGTGCGCGTTGCGGCCCCGAAGAAGATGGCGTCGATCTGGGCCAGCAAAGCCGCCGTAAGGCTGCTCGGATCGATCTTTTTGATCTGAATTGCGTTGTCCTGCATGGCCGGCTGACCCTAGGCTTGGCGGGCCGATCCTTTCAACCCATGCGCCCTGCGCATAGCGAACATCCCGAACCGTATGTTGCGATGCAACGTGGTATGCCACATACCATGTGGCAACGCACAAGGGACGAAGCAAAGGTCCCGGCGGTCAGGAGAACAATGATCATGAGCACCATTTCCAGCTACGACGAAGCGCTCGACTTCTACCCCGAAGCCAAGCGGGCTGCCGCCACCACCGGCAGGTCTTTCACGGCCAAGCTGCGTATCGTGTGGGAGTCCATCGCCGAAGGCCATGCCGCCGCGTCCCGCTACCAACAGCTGGTCGCACGCGGCAAGTCGGCGGACGAGGCCGCCTCGCGGGTGTTCGCCGAGTTCTACGGCGCACGCTGATCGAGATGAGGGCGGCGGTTCTTGCGGGGCGCCGCCCTTACTCAGCCCTTGCCGGTGAGCAGCAGGTCGATCCAGGCGTTGAGACCGGTCTCCATGGTCCAGCGCGGCTTGTAGCCAAGCTCGCGCTGGGCGCGGGCGATCGACAGGGCGCCCTTGCGCACCGCCTCGGTGCCGTCGACGAACTGCAGCGGGCCGGAGCCGTAGGAAATGTCGGCCTTGGGCAGGCGCGCCTTGATGATGCGCACGACCTCGCCGAACGAGACCGCGACGCCGGTCGCGATGTGATAGGCGTCATACTTGTGGCTGGGCTTGTCGAGCGCCAGCAGCACCCCCTGCACGACATCGTCGATATGTACCTGGTCGACCGCGTAGCCGGCGCCGCCCGGCAGATGCAGCGAGCGGCCGTGGATGGCGGCATCCAATAGGTTGCGCGGCGCGCGCGGCCGCGGGAAGTACGGCCCGTACACCCAGCAGGTGCGGGTGTGGATGCATTCCAGGCCGTGCGCCGCCGCATAATCGCGGGCGACCTGCTCGACCACGAACTTGGAGATGCCGTAGGGCTTGGTCGGCAGGCAGCGGTGGTCTTCGTCGATGGTGTCGGCGAGGAACGGCCCGTAGATCTCTTCCGAGCTGATGTTGACCATGCGGCGCACGCCGAAGAAGCGCATGGCTTCGAGCAGGTTGATGATGCCCTCGACGTTGACGCGGAAAGTGCCGACCGGCGAGCCGACCGATGCCGGAACGCCGACCACGGCGGCGCAATGCACGATCTTGTCGGGCTTGCCGTCCTTCAGCAGGCGAGCCAAGCAGCGGCCATTCGGTGATTTCGCCGGGCGTGAATTTCAGGGCCGGGTTCTGCTCGGCGAGCTTCTGCAGGCGTGGGCTGATGCCGACGTCGGTGGCGAGCACCTCGTCGCCGCGCGCCAGCAGGGCTTCCGTCACCCCGAGGCCGATGAAGCCGCTAGCCCCGGTTACCAGCACGCGAGCCATGTGTTTCTCCGTCAGCCTTTGGACGACTTGAAGCCGGCTTTCACCAGGCGGCGCGCGCTGTCCTCGATCTGCGTATCGGCGTTCGCGGCGATGATCTCCAGCACGGGCAGCTGCTGGTGGCCGATCTCGGCGAGGACGGGCGGCACCAACTCGAAGGGCACGTTGCCGAGGCCGACCGCATCGTGGCGGTAGAGCTGCTGGTTGGTGTCGGACAGGTGCACGAGGGCCAGGCGAGGCTTGGCGATCCTGATTCCCTCGGCGATGTCTTCCTTGATGAAGTGGCCGTTGGCGACGTCGTAGACCACGCCGATGTCGTCGCTGCCGAACTTGTCGAGCGCCGCCATCAGGTCGGTGATGCCCGGCAGGAAGGCGAAGGGCATGTTCTCGGCGAGGAGCCGCGTGCCGGCCTTCTTGGCCAGCGGCACAAGGCGCTCCAGGCCGCGGAAGAAGTGGCCCATCAGCTGATCGCGCGGCATGGGCAGCAGCGGGTTCGCCTTGCCGGGGCCGACCACCACGCCCGCCGCGCCGAGATCGCCGGCCAGCGCGATGATGCGCTCCAGATGGTCGAGGCACAGCGCGCGCATATCGTCGGAGGCGGCGGCGATGTTGACGTCGATGTTGGGCATGTTGATCGTGACGATGCGCGCGCCCAGCGATTCGGCGTGGCGGCGCAGCTTGGTGCGATCGGCGGCCGTCATGGCCTTGGGCCACATGTGCCCCGGATAGACCATCAGCTCGAAGTCGCGATAGCCACGGCCTGCCAGGTTGGTGAGGAACGCCTCGGCCGTATGGTCGATCGTGTAGGAATAGGAGTTCATGCCGAACACGGGCTGCTCTCCGCTGCTCATCGGGTGTTCCCTCTTTAGGCGGTCTTGCCGGCGACCATGTCGCGCCAGTTGATGGTCGGCTCGTAGCCCAGGATCTCGCGCGCCTTGGTGATGTCGATCACGGAGGCGAGCGGGTTGGCCTTGTAGTAGGCGGGCCGGCGGATCTTCGGGCAGCTTGCCCCAGCGCTCGACGGCAAACTCCAGCGTCGGCGTGGTGTTGAGGCCGTCGCCTGCCGAGATGGTGAAGAGGTCGTAGCCGCGATAGTCGATCTCCAGCGTCTTGTGGAAGCCCTGCGCGACGTCCTCGGGCGCGACATAGGCCCAGAAGTGATAGTTCTGCGGGTCGCTGCCGCGCGCCTTCAGTTCGGGGTACTCGGGCGGGAAGACGATGTGCACCGGCCGGATGCCGAGCACCTCCAGCTTGCGCCGCGCCGCAAAGCTCTCGGCAATCGTCTCGGTGACGCGCTTGCTGAGCGAATAGAACTCGGTGGGCCGCAAGGGGTGGGCCTCGTCGACGGGCAGGTATTTCGGCGGCCAGTCGGGCGGATTGTAGGACAGGCCGAACACGGAATCGCTGGAAGCTACTGTGATGCGGCGCACGCCCGCGTCCTCGGCGGCCTGCATCACCACCCAGGCGCCCTGCACGTTGGTGTTGAACGTCACAGGGGCCGGCGCGGTGCGCGGATTGGGGATGGCGGCCAGGTGGATGACGGCGTCCTGGCCCTGGAAGGCCTGCTTCATGGCGTCATAGTCGGTGATGCTGGCGGAGACGTAGTCGAGCGCCCTTCGGCAGCCCGGTCGGGGAGGCGCGCGATGTCGAGGACGGTCACCTGGCAGTGCTTGGCCAGCCGCTCCACCACGCTGCGGCCAAGCTTGCCTGCGCCGCCCGTCACCACGACCTTGTCGAATTTCACGATACTGTCCTCGCCGCGTTTCCTGGAATTTTCGCGCAGATTATTTTCACCATTTGCGAAGTCAATCCAAATTGTGAGAAGTGTAGGGCGACACGCCGCCCCGTGGGTGGCCAAATCCTTGATCGATCGGGCGGCGGAGGTGAGCATGGAGGCTTCGGCAAAATCCAAGGACAAGGGCGTCCCGACCATCCCGCAGCTGATCGGGGGGGAGTGGCGCGCTGCGGCCGAGACCGCCGAGGTGCGCGATCCGTATCGCGGCACCGTGGTCGCGCGCGCGCCGCGCTCCAGCCTGGATGACCTGCAGCGCGCCGTTGCCGCGGCGGTCGCGGCGAAGGGGGTGATGGCGGCGATGCCGGGCTACAAGCGCGCCGAGCTGCTGCGGCGCGTGGCCGTGCTGCTCAACGAGCGCGTCGACCAGATCGCCGAGGTGATGTCGCGCGAGACGGGCAAGGCGATCAAGGACTGCCGCGGCGAGGTAGCGCAGATCGCAGGACACCGTGCAGCTGTCGGCGGAAGAGGCGATCCGCATCGAGGGCGAGCAGGTGCCGCTCGACGGCAGCGCCATGGGTGCCGGCAAGATCGCCTTCCTGCTGCGCTTTCCGGTGGGAGTGGTGGCCGGCATCACGCCGTTCAACGCGCCGTTCAACCTGGCCTGCCACAAGGTGATGCCGGCGCTGGCGGCGGGCAACGCCATCGTGCTGAAGGCGCCGCCGCAATCGCCGGGCGTGGTGCACGAGATCGCCAAGCTGTGCGTCGATGCGGGAGCGCCGGCCGGCTCGGTGAACGTGCTCTACGGCGACCTCGTCGGGCCGGCGCTGGTGCGTCATCCCGATGTCGATTTCATCACCTTCACGGGCTCGAGCCGCGTCGGCGTCGAGATCAAGGCGGCGTCCGGGCTGAGGCGCGTGGCGCTGGAGCTGGGCGGTGACGGTCCGACCATCGTGGCGGCGGACGGATCCGTCGAGGACAGCGCGCCGGTCGCTGCGCGCAATGCCATGCGGCTCGCGGGCCAGAGCTGCATCTCGGTGCAGAACGTCTATGTGCACGAGAGCCTCCACGACGCGTTCGTTGCCCGCCTGGTGCAGGAGGTGAAAACGCTCAAGACCGGCGACCCGCTCGATCCCGCCACCGACGTCGGCACGCTGATCGACGAGGCCGCGGCCAAGCGCGTCGAGGCCTGGGTGCGCGAGGCCGCGGAGCAGGGCGCGCGCGTTCTGACCGGCGGCCGTCGCAACGGTGCGCAGGTCGAGCCGACCGTGCTGGTCGACGTCAAGCCGAACATGCGCGTGGTATGCGACGAGGTGTTCGGCCCCGTCGTCAGCGTGCAGAGGTTCAAGGACATCGACGCCGTGTTCAACTTGATCAGCACTAGCCGGTTCGGGCTGCAATGTGGTCTATTTACACGCTCGCTCGAGCTTGCCATGCGGGCGGTGCGCTCGCTGCGGACCGGCGGCGTGATCCTCAACGGCACCTCGACGTTCCGCACCGATCAGCTGGCCTACGGCGGCATCAAGGACAGCGGCATCGGGCGCGAAGGTCCGAAGTACGCGATCCGGGACATGACGGATGAGCGGCTTGTCGTCTTCAACCTGTAGGTCTCGATCCGTGCCAGTTGCCAGGAGGAATTCGTGACCGCATCCGAGCAAGACACCGTGACCGCCCCGAGCGTCGAACCGCGCGGCGAGTCGATGAAGGAGCGCGGCGGCGTCCAGTCGATCGAGCGGGCGTTCACCATTCTGGAAGAGGTGGCGAGCCATCGCGACGGCATTCGTCTGGGCGAACTCAGCCGCAAGGTCGGGCTGCACACCAGCACCACCTTCCACCTGGTCAAGACCATGCTGATGCTGGGCTACCTGCGGCAGATGCCCGACGACAAGACCTATCGCATCGGCACGCCGCTGTTTCGCCTGGCCGCCAGCGCGCTGGACGAGCTGGAGATGGCGACGCTGGCCAAGCCGATCCTGGAGGGCCTCTCGGCGAACACCGGCGAGACCAGCCACATCGCGGTGCGCGCCGGCGACGACATCGTGGTGCTGGCGCGCACCGTCGGCGCCGGCCCGTTCCAGATCTCCGATCGCGTCGGCGCCATGCGGCCCGGCCATTGCACGGCGATCGGCAAGATCCTGCTGGCGGCGCTCAGCGAAGAGCAGCTGGAGGCCTACCTGTCCCGCCGCCCGCTGGCGCCGTTGACCGCCAAGACCATCACGGATGCGGAGCTGCTGCGGCGCGAGATCGCCGCCGTTCGCAAGAGCGGGATTGCCTACGATGATGGTGAATACAGTGCGGAGGCGCGCTGCGTCGCCGTTCCGGTCAAGGATTTCTCCGGCGAGGTGCGGGTGGCGATCGGCATCTCGGGGGCCGTGTGGCGGCTATCCCTGCAGGCGCTCGAGGAAAAATCGCGCTTCGTGCGCGAGGCGGCCGACCTCATGTCGGCACGGTTCGGTTTCGTGCCCGGACCGGCGAAGGAGGCTGCGCCCGCGGCCAAACGCCGAGGCGCAAACGGCCGCAGCCGCTGAGCTTTTCTGTTGACAGCGGGCGGCCAGGCTTTACTATTTTTCACAAGCTGAGAAGGCATCCCGTATTACGAAAGGCGGTGCCTGGAGGAAGAAGCGCTATCTGGTGCCGCAAAGGTCGATCAAATCGACGCGCACCCCAAGGGAATGCGGGCAATGACCATCCTCGTCACGGGCTCCATGGGCCACGTTGGCTTCGAGGTTGTCCGGCAGGCGGTCGCGCGTGACCACCAGGTCGTGGCCACCTATCGCGGCACGTTCCGCGCGCGCGACGCGGAAGCCCTAGGCAGCAACGTAACCTGGGTGCGCGCCGATCTGGCCGATGAGGCAGCGATTGCGGCCATCGCCGACACGCACGCCATCAAGGGCGTGATCCATACCGCCGCCGTTCCCAACGACAGCGTTGCACGGCCCTGACCCGCTCGGTGCCGTCAAATCGAACGTGGGTGGCGTGGCCAGCCTGCTCGAGCAGGCACGGCGGCACGGCTGGCGTCGTTTCCTCAATGTCAGCACCGGCTCGGTGTTCCAGAATGCGCCCGACCCGGTGACGCCGATCCTGGAAGGCCAGACGCCGGTGGTCACCAATATCTACAGCACCACCAAGTATTGCGGCGAGCTGCTGACCACCATGTATCGCTCGCAGTTCGACGTGTCGGCGGCGACGGTGCGCATCTCGTGGGTGTACGGGCCGCCGCTGGTGCCGCGCATCCGCGACAACCCGCGTGGGCCGATCCCCTGGTTCCTCAGGTGCGCGCTCACCGGCGTGCCGGTCGAGGAACCGGCCGGCAATGACTTCCTGGCGAGCTACACGCACGTCTCCGACGTGGCGGCGGGCCTGCTCGCGGCCTACGAGGCCGAGACGCTGCGCCATTCCGTTTATCACCTGGGGTGGGGCAAGAACTTCTCGACGGCCGAGGTGGTGCGCGCGGTGCGCGCCGCCGTGCCGAAGGCGATGATCTCGGTCGGGCCGGGCACGGCGCCGTGGACGGATCATACCCGCATGCGCGGGCCGCTGGCCGGCAACCGGCTGCTCGAGGATGCGGGCTTCAAGCCGAGCCTCGATCTGGACAAGGGCGTCGCCTCGTTCGCCGACTGGATGCGCAAGCACGAAGGGGAGTGGAAATGAGCGCGGCGGGCGCACATTCGCAAATCGTCAGCAGGTCGCGCGTAGCCGTGTGGCTGGGCCAGGCACCGGGTGCCGTCTATCTGCTGGCCGTGCTGTCGATCGGCCTGACGATTCTGACGCCGAATTTCTTCTCGATCGCCAATCTGACCAACGTCACGCTGCAGATCGCCGTGCTGGTGATCGTCGCGCTCGGCATGACGCTGGTGATCCTGACCGAGGGCATCGATCTGAGCCTCGGGCCGGTGCTGGGGCTGTGCGGCGTCGTGATGGGCATGATGGTGGTGACCGACTGGCCGCTGTGGATGGCGCTCGGCGCGGCCATCCTGATCGGCGCCGCCTTCGGCGTCGTCAACGGCACGCTGGTCTCCTACGTCGACATGCCGCCGTTCATCGTCACGCTGGGGACGTTCGGCATCGCCCAGTCGCTGGCGGTCATGCTGACCGAGGGCAACTCGGTGACGGGGCTGCCGGAGTACGTGCGCTGGTTCAACGACGGTGCGCCGCTCGGCATTCCGGTGCCGCTGTGGGCGACGGCGGCGGCATTCGCGCTGACCTACGTGCTGCTCTACCGCACCAAGTTCGGCCGCTACACCTTTGCCATCGGCGGCAACCGGCGGGCGCTGGTGCTGTCGGGCAGCAACGCACGCTTCTACCAGGTGCTGGTCTACGTCTATGCCGGCGTGCTCACCGCGCTCGCGTCCTTCATCATGACGGCGCGCCTGAATGCGGCGCACCCGACCATCGGCGTCGGCCTGGAGTTCGATGCCATCGCCGCCGTCATCCTGGGCGGCACGTCGTTCGAGAAAGGGCGCGGCGGCATCGTCGGCACGCTGATCGGTGCGCTGGCGGTCGGCGTGCTGCGCAACGGCCTGAACCTGATGGGCGTGTCGACCGAGTGGCAGGTGGCCATCGTCGGGCTGATCATCATCGGCGCGGTCAGCCTCGATTCGATCCGGGGGCACAACTCATGAGCGTTGCCGTAGCGAGCCGGTCGTCGGGGCTGATGTTCGGGCTGTCGCCGGACCGGCTGTTCGTGGTGCTGTCGCGGCTCGTGGCCCTGACGGCGCTGATCGTGACCCTGTCGATCCTGTCGCCGTACTTCCTGACCTGGAACAACCTCATCAACGTGCTGCGCCATGCGGTGCCGCTGTTCATCATGTCGGCGGGGCTGACGCTGGTGGTGCTGACGGCGGGCATCGATCTTTCGGTCGGCGCCGTGCTGGGGCTGTCCGCCTGCCTCGCCGCATCCCTGATCGCTGGCGGGCATCCGGGCCTGGGCATCGCGGCGGCGCTGGGTGCGGGTCTGGCCTGCGGCCTCGTCAATGGCCTGCTGGTGTCGTACGCGCGCATCCCATCGTTCATCGCCACCTACGGCATGCTGTGGATCGCCAACGGCATGGCCTACGTGTTCATGCAGGGCGAGGTCATCTATGGGCTGCCGGCCGGCCTTCCGCTCGATCGGCACCGGCATGCTTGGCCCGATCCCGGTGCCGATCCTGATCATGCTGGGGACGCTGCTGGTCCTGCACGTCATCATGCACCGGACGCCGTTCGGCGTCGGCGTGTATGCGATCGGCGGCAACCCCGTGGCGGCGCGGCTGTCCGGCATGCCGGTGCGGCGGCGGCTGGTGATCGTGTATGCGCTGAGCGGCTTCATGGCGAGCTTTGCCGGCCTGATCGTGATCGCCCGCACCAATGCCGCCGACGTCAGTCTCGGCGAGGAGCAGCTGCTGCCGGCCATCGCGGCGGTGTGCCTGGGCGGCACCTCGCTGTTCGGCGGGGTCGGCGGCGTGGCCGGCACCGCGGTCGGAGCCCTGATCCTGGCGCTGGTTCTCAACGGCATGAACCTGCTCGGCGTCAAGACATTCTGGCAGGCCGGGGTGCTAGGCGTCATCATTCTCTTGTCCGTTCTCGCCGACCAGGTGGTCGGTGGCCGGATCAACAGAACATCCACGTGAGTGGAGGTAATGGCGATTTACTGTCTACCAAGGAGGAAACCATGAAAATCACCCGCCGCAGTTTTGCAACCGGCGCCGTCGCGCTCGGCAGCGCCGCCGCCACCGGCACCGTTGTCCGCGCCCGCGTTCGCGCAGGGCAAGAAGCCGACCGTCGCGTTCTTCGTGAAGAACGTCACGAACCCGTTCTGGAAGGCGTGCCGGATCGGCGCCGAGAAGGCCGCCAAGGAACTCAACATCGACCTCGAGGTCGTCGCTCCGACCAAGCCCGACAACATCGAGGAGCAGACCCGCCTGGTCGAGGACTGGATCGTCAAGAAGCCCGACGCGTTCGTGTTCGTGCCGGTCGACTACAAGGCGCTGGTGCCGAGCATCCAGAAGGCCAACAAGGCCGGCATCCCGATCATCAACTACAACAACAAGATGACGGACATCGACAAGGTCACCTTCATCGGCTCGGACGACGAGCTGTTCGAGTACGAGATGTGCAAGTACCTGTTCAAGTCGCTGGGCGGCAAGGGCAAGATCGTGCACATCGACGGCGTGCCGGCGGCCATCACGGCGCAGATGCGCAAGAAGGGCTTCGAGCGGGCCGTCAAGGAGACCCCGGGCATCGAGGTGCTGGCCTCCCAGCCCGGCCAGTATCGCCGCCTGCCGGCTCAGCAGGTGTTCGAGAACCTCATGCAGCGGTTCCCGGAGATCGACGGAGTCGTCTCGGCCAACGACGACATGGCGGTGGGCGTGGTCGAAGCGCTGCACGCGGCCGGACGCGGCGGCAAGACCAAGGTGGTCGGCATCGACGGCATCCCGGATGCCATCCAGGCGATCGCCGACGGCAAGATGTTCGCCACCGTCGACTTCTCGGGCCATGACCAGTCGTATCTCGCCGTGCAGGCGGCGGTACGCACGCTGAAGGGCGAGAAGGTGCCGCCGGAGATCCTGCTGCCGGTGTTCATCATCGACCAGGGCAACGTCGCCAAGGTGGCTCGTACGCCCGAGGAGCGGCCGGTGCCGTCCTGGGACAAGACCGTCAAGAGCTGATAGATCAACTAGCATGAGCGGGCCGGAGGGCGTGAGCTCTCCGGCCCTGTTCGATTTGAAGGCCAGAGGCGCGCTCAATGACCGAGACCACTCCCACGCTCGAGATGCGGGATGTCTGCAAGCGTTACGGTGGCGTGCAGGCGCTGACCGACGCATCGATCAAGATCTATTCAGGCGAGGTGCATGCCCTGGTCGGCGACAACGCGGCAGGCAAATCCACCCTGATCAAGATCATGTCGGGCGCGGTGACCCGCGACTCGGGCACGATCCTGTTTGCCGGCCAGGAGGTCCACGTCGACAGTCCGCGCGCGGCCAAGACACTCGGCATCGAGACGGTCTATCAGGACCTGGCGCTGGCCGATAACCTCGACGTGCCGGCCAACGTCTTTCTCGGGCGCGAGCTGACCCACAAGGGGCTGCTGCGCGGCTTCCTCGATCTGCGCAAGATGGAGGAGGAAGCGCGCCGGCTGCTCGGGCGGCTCAAGATCAACATCCCGTCGACGCGCCAGAAGGTGCGGTCGATGTCGGGCGGCCAGCGCCAGTCGATCGCGATTGCGCGCAGCGTCTACTTCAATGCCAAGGTGGTGATCCTGGACGAGCCGACCGCGGCGCTGGGCGTCGAGGAGACGCGCAAGGTCTACGACCTGGTGCGCGAGATGCGCGCGCAGGGCCTCGCCGTGCTGATGATCAGCCACAACATGAACCACGTGTTCGAGCACGCCGATCGCATCACGGTGATGAAGACGGGCCGCGTGGTCGGCACGCGGCGCACGGTCGAGACCTCGCACGAGGAGATCCTGCGCATGATCGTCACCGGCTCGATGCAGCCGACGCCGTCGTCGGAGCCGACCGGGCGCCAGACGCTGAGGGCGGTGGGCTGATCTGCCAGCACAAGTCGACAAGGATGGCGTCGTGAACGTGGCAGTCATAGCGGGCGCCACCGGCGCCGTTGCGCTCGAGGCTGGTCGAGCATCTCGATGCATCGGGCTGGGAGGTGGTCGGGCTGTGCCGCCGGCCGGCGGCTGCGCACGGGCGCGTTCGCTATCTGGGCGTCGATCTGCAGGATGGGCCGGCGGTTGCGAAGGCGCTGCAGGGCGTGCCCAAGGCAACCCACGTGTTCTATTCGGCGCGGGCCAAGTTCGGCGAGGGCGGCGTCGAGAGCGTGGACGACAACGTTGCCATGCTGCGCAACGTGCTGGATGCGGCCGAGGCGAGCTGCCCGGGCCTCGCGCACGTGCATCTGGTCGAGGGCGGCAAGTGGTACGGCCAGCATCTCGGCGCCTACCCGACGCCCGCCAAGGAAGACGACGAGCGGCACCTGCCGCCCAATTTCTACTACGACCAGGAGGACCTGCTGCGCAGCCGCCAGCAGGGCAAGCGCTGGAGCTGGTCGGCATCGCGCCCCAACGTCATCTGCGACTTCGCGCCGGGCCGCGCGCGCAACATCATCTCGATCGTCGGCGCCTATGCGGCGATCTGCCGTGAGCTGGGCGTGCGGCTGGATTTTCCGGGCCATCCGGACCAGTTCCGCTCGCTGACCGAGGTGACGGATGCGGGCCTGCTGGCGCGCGGGCTCGACCTTCATGGCCACGGCGCCCGCCTGTCGCAACCAGGCGTTCAACATCACCAACGGCGACGTGTTTCGCTGGCAGCGGCTGTGGCCGCGCATCGCCGACGCATTCAATATGGCGCCGGGCGTGGTGCGGACCATCACGCTGGCCGACTGGATGCGCGACAAGGATGCGGTCTGGCAGCGCATCGTCGAGAAGCACGGTCTGCAGCCGAGCCGGCTCGACGAGATCGCGCAGTGGAATTTTGCCGACTGGCTGTTCCGCCAGACCTACGACATCGTCTCCAGCACGACCAAGCTGCGCCGCGCCGGCTTCCACGAGGCGATCGACACCGAAGAGATGTTCCTGGACCAGCTCGCCCGCTATCGCGAGGCGCGCATTCTGCCGTGAGGTGAGGACAGCGTGATGCGATTTGGCAAGGTATTGGTGACCGGGGCCGGCGGATTGCTGGGCGGCTATGTCGCGCGCGAGCTGGCGGGCAAGACGCAGATCTCGGGGCTCGATATCGCGAGCCCGCCGGATGCTAAGGGCATCGGCACGTTCACGAAGGGCTCGATCGAGGATGCGGCGGCGGTGGTCGCGGCGATGAAGGGACAGGAGGCGGTAGTGCACATCGCCGCCCGGCCCAACATCTGGAGCGGCCAGGGCCACGAGATCATGCACACCAACGTGACGGGCACCTGGAACGTGCTGCAGGCGGCGGAGGAGGCGGGCGTCAAGCGCGTCATCCTCACCTCCAGCAACTCGGTGATCGGCTACACGGTGCTGCAGGGCGCCATGCTGCCGCCGGATTATCTGCCCGTGGACGAGGCGCATCCGCGGCGCCCGACCGACGCCTACGCCATCAGCAAGAAGCTGTGCGAGGAGCTGGGCCGCAGCTTCCAGGAGCGCGGCAAGCTCGAGGTCGTGGTGCTGCGGCCGGTGTACGTGCTCTACCCCGAGTTCGAGGGCGAGGTGCGGGCGCGCGCCGCCAACCCGACCACCTACAAGGGGCCGGCGGCGGGTGGTCGGCAGCCGGCGGGCGGCGGGGTGATGTGGCACTACGTCGATCCGCGCGACCTGGCGCGCGCCTATCGGCTGGCGCTGGAGGCCGACAAGCCGGCGTTCGGCCCGTACTTCATTTGCGGGCGCACGACGCTGGCGCCGGAGCCGACCATCGAGCGGCTTGCGGCGCGCATGGGCCGGCGCATCCCGGTCAAGCGGCCGGAGGTGTATGAGAAGAACCCGCACGCGCCGCTGTACGATCTGACGCTGGCCGAGAAGCAGCTGGGCTTCGTCGCCGAGCACGACATGCGCAGCCTGCTGTATCCGGGGAAGTGACCGTGACGGTCTTCCACACGGCGCATCTGCGCTCCACGCCCGAGGCCGTCGAGCTGTACAAGGCGCGCCTGCTGCAGCATGCGCGCAACAGCCTGGAGCGGGAGAAGGGCGGCTGCCTGCGCTTCGACGTGCACCAGGACAAGCAGGACCCGACGCTGTTCCTGCTGATCGAGATCTATCGCGACGAGGCGGCCTTCGAGGCGCATCGCAACTCGCCGCACTTCCTGGCCTACAAGCAGGATACGCAAGACTGGGTGGCGGAGCGGACGTGGTGGTACTGGACGCCGCTCGAGCTGCCGCCGGCGTAAGTCAATGGAGATGACAATGACGGGCCAGCCAGCGAGCCGCTTCCTGCCGGTGGATCTCACCGGATCGCGCGTGGTCGTGACGGCGGCGGCAACCGGGATCGGCTACGTCATTGCCGAGGCATTCCTGTCGCGCGGCGCGCGCGTTGCCATCTGCGACGTCAATGATGAGGCGCTGGACAAGGCGGCGCAAGAGCCTCGCAGGCGCGCTGGTGCGGCACGTCGATGTGTCCCGCGCCGATGCGGTGGCTGGTTTCTTCGCCGCGGTCGACAAGGAGATGGGCGGCGTCGACGTACTGGTGAACAACGCCGGCATCGCCGGGCCGACCGCCAACGTCGAGGATGTCACGCCGGAGGGGTTGGCCGAGACGCTGGATATCAATGTGGCGGGGCAGTTCTACGCGGCCAAGCACGTGACGCCCGGCATGAAGGCGCGGCGCAAGGGCTGCATCATCAACCTGAGCTCGATCGCGGGCCGGCTGGCGTTCGCCATGCGCAGCCCGTATGCGGCCTCCAAGTGGGCGGTGGTGGGCTTCACCAAGAGCCTGGCGGCGGAGCTCGGCGAGTTCGACATCACGGTCAACGCCATCCTGCCGGGCCACGTGCGCACGGAGCGCTTCAGCCGCGTGGTGGCCGCCAAGGCGCGTGCCGTCGGCGTGCCGGAGGATGAGATGCGCCGCCGCTATCTCGAGCCGGTCTCGCTCAAGCGCAATGTCGAGATGGAGGACATTGCCAACATGGCGCTGTACCTGGCCTCGCCGTTCGGCCGCAACATCACGGGCCAGGCGCTCAGCGTATGCGGCGACGTGCAGATGATGCGGTAGACCGCACCTCACCCGTCATCCCGGAAGGTGAGGCGCAGCCGAGACTGTCCGGGACCCTCAAGCAGGCAGTAGCGTGAGATCCCGGATCGCGATGCAAACATCGCGTCCGGGATGACGGGTGGTGGCGCTACAGGATGCCGTAGCGGGCGAAGACGTCGGCGAGCTTGTCGCCGCGCTGCAGGTCGGCCAGCGTGTTCTTCTCGCCCTGCACCTTCTCGAAGGCGAGGCGCAGGACCTCGGCCTCCACGCGCTTGGGGATGACCACCACCCCGTCGGCGTCGCCCATGATGAGGTCGCCGGTCGCGACCTTCACGCCGCCGCACTCGATCGGCACGTCGATGGCCATGATGCGGGCGCGACCCTTGGAGTCGAGCGGGCCGATGCCGCCGTGGAAGACGGGGAACTGCATGGCGCGGATGGCCTTGACGTCGCGCGTGCAGCCGTCCATCAGCGCGCCGGCGGCGCCGCGGGCGCGGGCGGCGGTCGACAGCAGCTCGCCCCAGGGGGCGACGCGGGCCGGGTTCGAGCAGGCGAAGACCGGGATGTCGCCGGGCTTCAGGCTGTCGACCAGGGCGATCTCCAGCTCGTAGGGGTTGCTGCCGGCATCGTGGTGGTAGACCTCCATGAAGGCCGCCGTGCGGGCGCGGCCGACCATCACGAGTTCGTCATCGAGCGGGCGGATGCGGGACGGCAGCGCCTGGTGCATGAGCCCGACCGAGTCGAGGCAGTCGGACAGCACCGACACGAAGAGCTTGGTGCGGATGTCGTCGAGGCTATGGGCGGCCATGGTTTCCCCGTGGTTGGTTTGTGTGGGCGGCGCGTTGGCAGAAGTGTAGCCCGCGGTTGCGCGCGCGGAATGCGGGAATGATTGTGGGCCGGTGGGTTGCGCGTGCGCCTCTTTCTCGCCTCTGCGAGTCTCCCTGTATGGTCCCCTGGCCGCAACACAGAATTGCGGAAATGGCCGGTCACGGCCGGACGATCAATCGCGTCGTCACTCGGGAGGTTACGTGTCGTCGGTCACTCTGCGCGGGCTTACCAAGCGTTATGGCGACCTGACCGTGCTCGACAATGTCTCGCTGGTCATCGAGCACGGCGAGCTGGTCTGCCTGCTGGGCCCGTCCGGCTGCGGCAAGACGACGGCGTTGCGGCTGGTGGCGGGCTTCGCCGAGCCGACCGCCGGCGAGATCGCAATCGGCGACCGCGTGGTGTCCTCGGCCAAGCGGACGCTGGCGCCCGAGCAGCGCAACGTCTCCATGGTGTTCCAGAGCTACGCGCTGTGGCCGCACATGACGGTGGCGGAGAACGTCGCCTACGGCCTCACGCTGCGCAAGCTCGACCGCGCGACGATCGCCGAGAAGGTCAAGACCATCCTGACCACCACGCGGCTGGCCCCGCTTGCCGACCGCTATCCGGCGGAGCTGTCCGGCGGCCAGCAGCAGCGGGTGTCGCTCGCACGCGCCCTGATCGTGGAGCCGGATACCCTGCTGCTCGATGAGCCGCTGTCCAACCTCGACGCCAACCTGCGCGAGGAGATGCGCTTCGAGGTGCGCCGCCTGCACGACACCTATCGCTACACGACGATCTACGTCACGCACGACCAGAGCGAGGCGATGACGACGGCCGACAAGATCGCGGTGATGAACGGCGGCCGCGTCGAGCAGCTGGGCAGCCCGCAGGAGGTCTACGACGCGCCGCGCTCCGAGTTCGTGGCGCGGTTCCTGGGCGGCAGCAACATCCTGCGCGGCAAGGCGCTCGACGCGGCGACGGTGTCGTTTGCCGGAGTGCCGATCGCGTGCACCGGCGCGGCTCTGGCTGCCGGTGCCGATGCCGCCGTCTCCATCCGCCAGCACGAGATCGGCATCGCCAACGGGTCGGGCGATCACGGTGGCAATGCGGTGCCGGGCACGGTGGTGCGCAACGTGTTTCTCGGCAATGCCCGCGACTATGTCGTGGAAACCAAGGACGGCACCCAGCTGCGCATCACGGCCGAGCCGGCGAGCGATTTCGCCAGCGGCACGCCGGTGTGGCTGAAGCTGCCGCCGCAGCGCTGCCGAGCATTGCTCAGCTAACCAGGGAGGACTGCACGATGCACAAGGGCAGTACGTGGGCAGGCAAAGGCACGCGGCGCCAGGTTCTGCAGGGGCTGGCTGCGACGTCGCTGCTGGTGCCGCAATTGGCGCGCCGCGCATTGGCCGCGGCGCCGGCGGCGAGCAAGGTCACGCCCGAGCTGATCGAGGCGGCCAAGAAGGAAGGCAAGGCGATCTGGTACACCGCCGTCGATCTGCCGGTCGCCGAGCGCATCGCCAAGGCCTTCGAGGCGAAGTATCCGGGCATCGCCGTGCGCGTCGAGCGCTCGGGCGGCGAGCGCATCTTCCAGCGCATCGGCCAGGAGCTCGCCAGCAACATCCATGCGGTCGACGTGGTGAACAGCTCGGATGCCGCGCACTTCATCGTCTGGAAGCGCGACGGCATCCTGGCGCCCTACGTGCCGGAGGATGTCGCCAATCACTATCCGGCCGAGCACAAGGACCCCGACGGGCAGTTCGCGAGCTGGCGCCTGTGGCTGTCGGTGATCGGCTACAACACCAAGCTGGTGAAGCCGGAGGAGGCGCCCAAGAGCTTCGCCGACCTGCTGGACCCCAAATGGTCGGGCAAGATGGTCAAGGCGCATCCCGGCTACAGCGGCACCATCATGACGGCCACCTACCAGATGTCGCGCGACATCGGCTGGGACTATTTCGAGAAGCTGGCCGCGCAGAAGGTCATGCAGGTGCAGTCGAGCGCCGATCCGCCCAAGAAGCTGGCGCTCGGCGAGCGCGCCGTGATGGCCGACGGCAACGAGTACAACCTGTTCCAGCTCAAGGAGAAGGGCGAGCCGGTCGAGATCGTCTATCCGACCGAGGGCACGCCGCTGATCGTCGGGCCGTCCGGCATCATGCTGAAGGCGCCCAATCCCAACGCGGCGCGGCTGCTGCAGAACTTCATGTTCTCCGTCGATTGCCAGCAGCTGATGATCGACTTCGGCGGGCTGCGCTCCGTGCATGCGCTGGCCAAGGAAAAGGACGGGCGCAAGCCGCTGAAGGACATCAAGCTGATGAAGGACGATCCGGCCGCCGTCGAGAAGCAGGCCGAGGACATCAAGGCGCGGTATCTGAAATACTTCAAGGTGTGACGTCGGCGCGTCGCGTAGGCTGGGATCACGGCACCGAAGCCCGTAACCCAACGACGCATGACAGTTGATCGATGTTGGGTTACGCGCTCCGCGCGCGAACCCGACGTACGGGAGACCACCTCGTGACGGTGGAGGCACTGCAGGCGCCGGCGGCGGCCAGGGTGGTCCGTTCCCGCATCGACCTGTCCGGTGCGGTGATGGCGCTGCTTGCCGCGGCGCTGTGCCTGCTGGTCATCCTGCCGATCGGCTGGCTGGTGGTGTTTGCCTTCACCGATCGCGCCCGCAATCCGACGCTCGCCAACTTCCAGACGCTGTTCACCGATCCCGCCTTCGTCGAACCGCTGCTGGCGACGCTGACGATTGCCACATCGGTCAGCGTCATCTGCTGCCTGGTGGCCGCGCCGATGGGGTGGATCGTGGCGCGCACCGACATGCCGCTGCGCGGCGCGGTGCGCATCCTGGTGATGGCCTCGTTCGTGACGCCGCCGTTCCTCGGCGCGATTGCCTGGGAGCTGCTGGCGGCGCCCAACAGCGGCCTGTTGAACCAGCTGTACCGGGCGGTGAGCGGGGCTGGGCCTGACGTTGTGCTGCTCAATATCTACACGATGACGGGGCTGATCTTCGTCATCTCCTGCTACACGTTCCCCTACATCTTCGTGCTGGTGGCCAACGCGCTCGACCGCATTCCCGGCGATCTGGAGGACGCCTCGTCGATGCTCGGCGGCAGCGCCTGGCGCACGGCGCGCAGCATCACCATTCCGCTGGCGCTGCCGGCACTGCTGGCCGGTGCGCTGGTCGCCTTCCTGCAGGCCATGACGCTGTTCGGGTCGCCGGCGATCCTGGCGCTGCCGGCGGGCTTTCACACCATGACCACCAAGATCTGGAGCCTGTTCCAGTTTCCGCCCAAGCCGGAGCTGGGCGCGGCGGCGGCGCTGCCGCTGCTGGTCCTGACGGTGGTGCTGCTGAGGGCGCAGGCGGTGGTGCTCGGCCGGCGCGGCTATACGGTGGTGGGCGGCAAGGGCGGCGCGCCGCGGCCGGTGCGGCTCGGGGTGCTGCGGTGGCCGGCGTTTCTCGTCTGCCTGGCGGTGCTGTGCCTGCCGGTGTTCCTGCCCTACGGAGCGCTGGTGAACGCGGCGCTGTCGCGGGTGGCCTCGCAGCCGCTGACGCCGGAGACGTTCACGCTGCACAACATCTATTTCGTGTTCTTCGAGCTGTCGGCCACCAAGCTCGCCATGAAGAACACGTTCCTGCTCGGGCTGATGGCCGCCACCTGCGGCACGGTGCTGGCGCTGGTGATCGCCTATCTCACCTCGCGGGCGGCGGTGCGGGGGCATCGCGTGCTGGGCTTCCTGGCCACCGCGCCGATCGCCATTCCGGGTATCGTGCTGGGCGTCGGGCTGTTCCTGGCCTACACGCGCGGGCCCGTGGTGCTGTACGGCACGCTGTGGATCCTGCTGCTGGCCTACGTGACGATCGAGCTGCCGGCCGCCTACCAGCAGCTGCAGTCGGCGTTCCGCTCGCTGTCGCCGGAGCTGGAGGAGGCGAGCCGCATCCTCGGCGCGTCGCGGCTGCGGACGCTGCGCGACGTGACGGCGCCGCTGCTGGGGCCGAGCCTGATCGCCACCTGGTGCTTCATCTTCGTGGCCGTGGTGCGCGAGCTGTCGGCGGCGGTGATCCTGTTCACCTCGGAGACCAAGGTGCTGTCGGTGCTGATCTTCGACCTGAAGGAGAGCGGGGACCTGGCCGCCATCGCCGTGCTCGGGCTGACCATGCTGATCCTGACCTCGCTCGTCATCATCGCCGCCAATCGCGTGCCGGGCTTCGGCGGCGGCGCGCGCATCCGCAACAGCTGAGGGCAGCTGGCCATGGGCGTAAGCCGATCGGTTGCCGAGGAGCTGGCGGAGCGCGTTGTCGGCGCATCGATGCTGGCAGCGTCTGCCGCCGGCGGTGCGCGATACCTGCGAGCGGCTGCTGCTCGACGTTGTGGGACTGTGCGTTGCGGCGCGCGGCACGGACTACGTGAGGGCGGCGCGCGCGGCCTGGCCGGATGCGGGGCCGGCGACCGTGATCGGCTTTGCGGAGACGCGCAGCGCGGCCGGGGCGGCCTTCATCAACGGCACGGCCGCGCATGGCGAGGATTTCGACGACACCTTCGAAGGCGGGCCGGTGCATGCGGGCGCGGTGGTGGTGCCGGCCGTGCTGGCGGCGGCCGAGCAGGAGGGATTGTCGGGGCCGGCGGCGCTGATCGGCATTGCGGTGGGTGCGGAGGTGATCTGCCGGCTGAGCCTGGTGGTGCCGAAGGCGGTGCACAAGGCGGGCTTTCATCCGACGGCGGTGTTCGGCGCGATCGGCGCTGCCGTGGGCGTCGGCGCCGCTCTGCAACTGGGGCGGCGCCAGCTGGTCGACGCGATGGGTATCGCCGGGTCGATGGCGAGCGGCATCATCGAGTACCTGGCCGACGGCAGCTGGACCAAGCGCATGCATCCGGGCTGGGCCGCGCAATCGGGCCTGCGGGCGGCGTTGCTGGCGCGCGCCGGCTTCACGGGACCGCGCACGGTGTTCGAGGGCGTGCACGGGCTGTTCCACGGCTTCGCGCACACGCGCGATGGCAACTACGGCGCGCTGCTGGACGGCTTCGGCGAGCGCTGGGTGATGCAGACGCTGGCGTTCAAGCCGTATCCGTGCGGGACGATGATGCACCCCTACATCGATTGCGCGCGTCGTCTGCACGGCCGCATCGATCCGGACGAGGTGGTGGAGCTGGTGTGCGAGGTGGCCGAGGGGACCGTGCACCGGCTGTGGGAGCCATTGGCGGAGAAGCGGCGTCCGCCGAATGGGTATGCGGCGAAGTTCGCGACGCCCTATGGCATCGCCGTGGGTCTCGTGAAAGGTGACGTCGGCCTCGATGCGTTCACCGACGCGGCGGTCGGCGATCCGGCGGTGCAGGCGTTGGCGGCGAAGGTGCGCTACGAGATCGATCCCGCCAATCCTTATCCGAACGCGTACACGGGCCACATCCGCGCTGCGCCTGCGCGATGGCCGGGTGATCGAGGAACGGCAGCCGCATCTGCGCGGCGGTGCGCGCGAGCCGCTGTCGCGCGCCGAGCTGGAGGCGAAGGCGGCGGCCAATCTGCGCGTCCGGTGGGTGGCCAGAGGGACGCGTCGAGCCGACGCTCGCGCTGGCCGCGGCGTTTGTGGGACGGTCCCGTCGATCTCGCACTCCTGCGCATGTGAGGGTCACGCAATGAGCAGCAACCAGGATCTCGCCGGCCGCGTCGCCATCGTCACCGGCGCCAGCCGCAACATCGGCCGGGCGATTGCCCTGACGCTGGCGGAGGCGGGGGCGGCCGTCACGGTCAACACGCGCAGCGATCGTGCCGCGGCAGACGCCGTGGTGGCCGAGATCGAGGCCAAGGGCGGCAAGGCGCTGGCGGCCATCGCCGACGTCACGGATGAGGCGGCGGTGGAGCGGATGGTGGCGGCCACCGTCGAACGCTTCGGCCGCATCGACATCCTGGTCAACAGTGCCGCCGGTCGGCCGGAGAAGAAGCTCGACGAGATGACGCTGGAGGATTGGCGCGGCGTGCTGGCGGTGATCCTGGACGGCGCGTTTCTCACCGTCAAGGCCTGCCTGCCGCATCTGAAGCAGAGCGGCGCCGGCGCGATCGTCAACATCGGCGGGGTGTCCGCGCACGTCGGCACCAGGCACCGCGCGCACGTCGTGACCGCCAAGGCCGGTCTGGTCGGCCTGACCAAGGCGCTGGCGCATGATCTGGCGCAGGATGGCATCACGGCCAACTGCGTGGTGCCCGGCCTGATCGGGACGGTGCGCGATCCCAACGCGCAGCTGCCGCATCATCACAACGTCAGCAAGACGCTGGTCGGCCGTCTCGGTGAGCCGCAGGAGATCGCCGATGCGGTGCATTACCTCGCGGGACCGAGTGCGCGCTACATCACCGGGCAGACGCTGCACGTCAACGGCGGGGTGTATCTGGGTTGAGGTGTTTATTTGGTCCCTGGGTCCCGGATATTTCGCTTTGCGAAATTCCGGGATGACAATCATTTGCCGGCGGCGTGGCGGGCGGCGAGGTAGCCGAAGGTCATGGCGGGGCCGAGCGTGATGCCGGGGCCGGGATAGATGCCGGCCATGATCGAATCCATGTCGTTGCCGCAGGCGTAGAGACCGGCGACGATCGAGCCGTCCTGGCGCAACACCTGGCTGTGCTCGTTGGTGACGAGCCCCATGCTGGCGCCGATGTCGCCGGGGTAGACCTTGACCGCATAGAACGGCGGCTTGGCGAGTGCGCCGATGCAGGGGTTGGGCTGGTGCGAGGCGTCGCCGAGGTTGCGCTGGTAGGCGTCGCTGCCCTTGCCGAAGTCCTCGTCCACGCCGGTTGCGGCAAAGCCGTTGTGGCGCGCGACGGTCTGCTCCAGCGCGTTTGCGGGAATGCCGAGCGCCTGCGCCAGGCCGCCGATGGTGTCGGCGCGCGTGAGGTAGCCGTCGGCGAGGGCGCCGGCGAGGTTGAGGCGGCGCGGGCGCACCATGCCGAGCCCATACTTGGCGATGAAGTCGTCGTCGCAGATCAGGAAGCAGGATTGCCCGGGCCGATCCTTCAGCGCGCCGAACATGGCTTCCACGAACAGGTGGTAGTTGGTGGATTCGCTGACGAAGCGCTTGCCGTCGGGATCGACGGCGATCAGGCCCGGCTTGCCGCGGTCGAGCACCAGATGCGGGAAGGCGGCGACCGATCCGTCGGCGGCGCTTGCGCAGCGAAATGGGTGACCAGAAGCTGTTGGCGGCGTGCTCGCTGCCGAGATGGCCGCCGGCCTTCTGCGCGAGAGCGGCGCCGTCGCCGGTGGCGCCTTCGGCTACGGGCGAGTGGGCGTTGAGGGAGCTCGGCATGAGTTCGGCCCGCAGCGCGGGATTGCGGGAGATGCCACCGGTCGCCAGCACCATTCCCCGGCGGCTGGTGATGGTGAATGTTCCGTCGGGCGAAGTCACTTTGGCGCCGGTGATGCGGCCGTCCTGGGCGAGGAGAGGCTCGGCCTGCGTGGAGGTCAGCACCGGCACGCCGCGCTGCAGCAGCGAATGGTAGAGGCGCCCGACCAGGGCATTGCCCATGACGAGGCGTGCGCCACGCGCAAAGCGCATGCGGTGCAGGCCGTAGCGGGATACGAGGCCGGCCGCGTACAGCAGGGACCTCGGCGATTTCGCCGCGTTGAGCAGATGCCCGATGTCGGTGCGGTCGACCATCATGCCGCCGAACAGGGTGAACTCGGGCAGCGGCGGGCGCAGGCTGGCGAAGTGCTTGCCGAGCACGATGGCATCGAACGGCACTGGCTCCAGAACGCGACCCGACAGCGTGGCGCCGGGCAGCGTGGCGAGGTAGTCGGGATGATAGGCGTAGGGCCGGAAGGCGACCTCGCTGTTGTCTTCCAGGAACGCGATCATGTCGGGACCGGCGTCGAGGTAGGCGTGCACCAGCGGCTCGCGGATGCGATTGCCCAGCGCCGAGCGCAAATAGAGCAGGGCCTTGTCGGGGTCGTCCTTGCCGGGGGTGCTGTGGCGCGAGTTCGGCACCCACACCGAGCCGGCCGAGCGGGCGCTGGTGCCGCCGACGAACTGGGTCTTCTCGACCAGCACGACGTCGAGGCCGAGGATGGCGGCGGTGAGCGCCGCCGTCATGCCGCCGGCGCCGCTGCCGAGGACGATGAGGTCGACTTCGCGCGACGCCAGGCTCATTGTGGCCAGCTCATTGCGGATTGCGCCGATCCGCCGTGCGTTCCCCGCGCACGTCGGCGGCGGTCAGCGCGGCATCACGCGCCTCCGGCGCACCGAGGCCGCCGCCACCCGGCGTCAGGATGAGCAGGTGCTCGCCGGGCTGCACGACCTGCGTGCCCTTGCCCTTCAGCGTGCGGCCGTCCTTGATGGAGACGGCGCCCGGCGCGCCCGGCTTGCCGCCGGCCCGGCCGCGCGGGGGATGATCGATGCGGTCGAAGGCGGCGAGCAGATCGAAGGGCTCGCCGATATTGCTCTCGATCTCGATGATCTGGCCGAGGCCGCCGCGGGTGCGGCCGGGGCCGCCGGAGTCGGGGCGCAGCTCCTTCTTCCAGAAGATCAGCGGCGTGATGCTCTCGGCGATCTCGACCGGCGTGCCCTTGACGCCCGACGGGTAGGCGGTGGCGGACAGGCCGTCGGCCTGCGGGCGTGCGCCGGTGCCGCCGTTCGAGGTGATGGCCATGGTGAAGCCGTAGTTGCCGCCCTGGCCGCCCTTCACGGAGCCGCGCACGATGATGTTCCACAGGCAGGACGTGCCCTCCGCCGGCACGCGGTCGGGGATCGCCTGGGCGAGGCAGCCGAACACCACGTCGGGCAGCATCTGGCCGGTGACGTGGCGGATGCAGACGGCGGCCGGCTTCCTGGCGTTGAGGATGCAGCCCTCGGGCGCGGACACGGTGAGCGGGGCCAGCGAGCCGGCGTTGTTGGGAATGGCGCTGGCGACGATGCAGCCGAGGCCGAACACCGTGTAGGCGGTGGTGTAGGCGAGCGGCACGTTGATGCCGCGGCGGCGACTGCGGGCTGGTGCCGGTGTAGTCGACGTGGATGCCGTCGTTGCTGACGGTGGTCGTGGCGCTGAGCGTGATCGGCCCGTCGAAGCCGTCGATGACCATGCTGTTGGACCAGCTGCCCTTCGGCAGCTTGGCGATCTCGGCCAGCACGGCGGCGCGGCTCTTGGAGCAGATGTGCTCGCTGAGCTCGTCGAGGTTGTCGAGCTTGAACTCGTCCATCATCTCGATCAGGCGCGCGCAGCCGACGTCGTTGCAGGCGGCGAGCGAGTAGACGTCGCCGACCGTGTCGATCGGCAGGCGCGTGTTGGCGCGGATCATGGAGATCAGCGTCTCGTTGACCTTGCCCTTCTCGAGCAGCTTGAGGAAGGGGATGTAGAGCCCCTCCATGAACACGTCGGTGCCGTCGGGGCCGAAGCCGATGCCGCCGATGTCCATCAGGTGCGAGGTGCAGGAGAACAGGCCGATCAGCTTGCCCTTGTAGAAGCAGGGCGTGGTGATGACGAAGTCGTTGAGGTGGCCGGTGCCCATCCAGGGATCGTTGGTGATGTAGGCGTCGCCCGGCTGCATGTTCTCCAGGCCGAAGTGGCCGATGAAGTGCTTGACGGATTCGGCCATCGAGTTGACGTGGCCGGGCGTGCCGGTGACGGCCTGCGCCAGCATGCGGCCCTGCCGGTCGAAGATGCCGGCCGAGAGGTCGCCGGCCTCGCGCACGATGGCCGAGAAGGCGGTGCGCAGCAGCGTCTGCGCCTGCTCCTCGACCACGGCGATCAGCCGGTTCCACATGATCTGCAGTTCGATGTCGCCGATCGGCTTGGTCATGGGTCTGGCTGCTCCTCAGCTCTCGCGTCAGGCGCGGGCGGTCAGGACGAGGGCGCCGCCGGCATCGACGCTGAGGTCGAAGCTGGGCGATACGTAGGTCGAGGTGCCGGCTTCCACCACCAGGGCGGGGCCGACCAGGGCCGTGCCGGGTGTCAGGTGGTCGCGCTCGAACATCGGCACGGTGAGGCGGCGGCCGAGGCGGGCATCGAAGATCGAGCGCTCGGCGAGCGGCCTTGGGCGCGAGCTTGCCGGCAACTTCGGCGAGGCGCTTGGGCGGCTCGGTGGTGGTGGTGGCCAGCACCAGCCAGCTCATGATCTCGATCTCGGCGTTGGGGATGTGGCGGGCGAACAGGCGCGTGTATTCGCGCTCGAAGTCGGCGCGGAAGGTGGCGGTGTCGCCGGCGGTGATGGGCCGGTCGGGCAGCGCGACCGTGATCTCGTGGCCCTGGCCGGCATAGCGCATGAAGGCCGAGCGGCGCACGGAGACGGGTCGCTCGCCGGCTGCGGCCGCGGCAATGGGCTCAGCGCCTCGTGCTCCATGTCGGCGATCAGCGCGTTGGCGAGTTCGGCGTCGAAGCTGCCGAGCCGCATGTAGCGCGAGCGGATCATCTCGTAGGCGGCGGGTGCGGCGAGGAAGCCGACGGCCGAACCGACGCCGGCATCGGGCGGCACGATGACTTTGCTGATGGCGAGCTTCTCGGCGAGCCGGCTGGCGTGCAGGGGCGCGGCACCGCCGAAGGCAATGAGCGTGCGCTCGGAGATGGCGACGCCGCGCTCCACCGCATGCACGCGGGCGGCATTGGCCATGTTCTCGTCGACGATCTCGGCGATGCCGACGGCACCCTGCTCGGCCGACATGCTCTTGAAGCGTCGCGGCGAGGGCGGCCTCCGCCTTGGTCGGGGTGGAGGGCGATCTTGCCGCCGGCGAAGCGCGCGATGTCGATCTTGCCGATGGCGACGTCGGCGTCGGTGACGGTCGGCTCGCGGCCGCCGCGGCCGTAGCAGGCGGGGCCGGGCTCGGCGCCGGCGCTGTCGGGTCCGACCTGGATGCGCTGCAGGGCGTCGATGCGGGCGATCGAGCCGCCGCCGGCGCCGATCTCCACCATCTCGATGACGGGGATGCGCAGCGGCGTGCCGCTGCCCTTCTTGAAGCGCGACTGGCGGTCGACCTCGAAGGCGCGGCCCTTGAGCGGCTGGCCGTTGTCGATCAGGCAGATCTTGGCGGTGGTGCCGCCCATGTCGAAGGACAGGATGCGGCTCTCGCCGCGCTCGAGCGCGATGTGCCCGGCCAGGATGGCGCCGCCGGCGGGGCCGGACTCGACCAGCCGCACCGGGAATTGCGCCGCCGTCTCCAGGCTGGCGAGGCTGCCGCCCGAGGTCATCAGGTGGATCGGGCGGGTATAGCCGAGTTCGGTGAAGGCGCGCTGCAGGCGCTTCAGGTAGCCGGCCATCAGCGGCTGCACGTAGGCGTTGGCGATGGTGGTGGAGGTGCGCTCGTACTCGCGCGCCTCGGGGCTGACGGCCGAAGACAGGCTGACGCTGATGCCGGGATACAGCTCGGCGAGGATGGCGCCGATGCGCTGCTCGTGCGCGGGGTTGGCGTAGGCGTGGATCAGCGCCACGGCGATCGCCTCGATGCCGGTGTCGGCGATGCGCTTGGCCACCTGGCGCACGGCCTGCTCGTCGAGCGGCCAGGCGGACGGCGCCGTGCACGTCGAGGCGCTCCGGCACCGTGAAGCGCAGCTCGCGCGGCACCAGGGGCGGCGTCTTGACGATGTTGATGTCGTACTGGTCGAAGCGGCTCTCGTCGGCGATCTCGATCACGTCGCGGAAGCCGTCGGTAGCGATCAGCGCCGTCCTGGCGCCCTTGCGCTCGATGATGGCGTTGGTGGCGAGCGTGGTGCCGTGCACGAACAGGCCGATGTCGGCGAATGCCAGGCCCGCGGCGGCCAGCGCGCTGCGGGTGCCGTCGATCACCGCCAACTCGGGCGCGCGTGGCGTGGTCAGCACCTTGCTGACGAAGCGCCGCTCGCCGTCGAGCAGGACGATGTCGGTAAACGTGCCGCCGATGTCGACCGCCAGCCGGGCGGCCGGGCCTCTCGCGCTCATGAGTCGTTCCTCTTTTTGTCGGCCGTATCTGAGCCCAAGGCCCGCGCGGCCCGCAAGGGGCGCGCTGCAGGGCAGCCATGTCCGGGGGCGGAGGTTCAGGCGCCGAGGAAGATGCGCCGCACCTCGGGGCTGTCGACGCAGGCTCTTGGCCTGTCCTTCGACGGCCAGTCGGCCGCTTTCCAGGATGTAGCCGCGGCTCGCCATGGACAGGGCGAGGCGCACGTTCTGCTCGATGAACAGGATGGCCATGCCCTCGGATTTCAGCTTCTCGAACACGGCCTGCATCTGCTCGATGACCTGCGGGGCGAGGCCCAGGAACGGCTCGTCGACCATCAGCAACCTGGGCAGGGACATGAGGCCGCGGCCGAGCGCCAGCATCTGCTGCTCGCCGCCCGAGAGGGTGCGTGCGAGCTGGCTCTTGCGCTCGGCCATGCGCGGGAAACAGGGCGAAGACCCGCTCGGTCGTCTTGGCGCGCGCGGCCCTGGCGGCCGGATGCCAGGCGCCGAGCATGAGGTTCTGCTGCACGGTGAGATGCGGGAACACGCGCCGCCGCTCCAGCACATGGGCGATGCCGAGCGCCGCACGCGAATGCGTCGGCTGGCCGACCAGGCTCTTGTCCTCGAAGCGGATGTCGCCGGCCTTGGAGCGGATCAGGCCGGTGATGGCATTGACGACGGTGCTCTTGCCGGAGCCGTTGGGGCCGAGCAGGGCGACGCTCTCGCCGGCCGCCACTGTGAGCGAGACGCCCCACACCACCTGGTAGTCGCCGTAGGCGACCTCGAGATCCTTGACCTCAAGCAGCATGGGTGGTCGTCCCCAGATAGGCATCGACCACGGCCGGGTCCTGCCGCACCTCCTCGGGCTTGCCGAAGGCGATGCGCCGGCCCGCGTACAGCGCCAGGATGCGGTCGGAGATGCGCATCATCACCTGCATGTTGTGCTCGATGGTGACGATGGTCACGCCCTGGCGCTTGAGTTCGAGCACCAGATCGACGAGGCCCGGGATGGTGCGCTGGTCGACGCCGCCCGTCACCTCGTCCATCAGGATCATGCGCGGCTTCATGGCGAGCCCGCGGGCGAGTTCGAGGCGTTTGCGCTGGCCGGTGGAGAGCTCGCGGGCGAAGTGATTGCGCTTCTCCAGCAGGTCGGTGAAGGCCAGCGCCTCCAACGCGTGGTCGCGCGCCTGCTTCATGTCGCCGGTGCGGACGAGGGCGCCGACGATGACGTTCTCGGTGACGGTGAGATCGGGGAAGGGCTTGAGCTTCTGGAAGGTGCGGGCGACGCCGCGGCTGGCGATCTTGTCGGGGCGCAGGCCAGTGATGTCGTGTCCGTCGAGGACGACCCGGCCGGCATCGAGCGGCTGGAAGCCGGTGATCAGGTCGAACAGCGTCGACTTGCCGGCGCCGTTCGGCCCGATGATGCCGAGGATCTCGCCCTGGTTGACGTCGAAGGTGATGTCGGAGTTGGCGGTCAGGCCGCCGTAGCGCTTGGTGACGCCTTTGACGTCGAGCAGGATGGTCATGACGTCCTCGCGCCGCGGCGGCGGATGCGTTCCTCGAACAGGCTCAGGATGCCGCTCGGTCGCCACATGCACACGGCCAGGATCAGCAGGCCGTAGATGATGAGGTCGATGGTGCGGCCGGTGCCGCCGAACCAGATGCGGCTGTACTCGGACAGCGGGATCAGGATGGCCGCGCCGAGCGCCGGGCCCCACAGCGTGCCGCTGCCGCCGAGCACCGTCATGAGCAGGACGATGATGGAGATGTCGGCCGACAGCAGGCGCTCGGGATCGAGCACCAGCACGTATTGTCCGTAGAAGGTGCCGGCGACCGACATCATGGCGGCCGAGATCATGAAGGCCATGACCTTGTGGCGGGCCACCGCGATGCCGAGGCTGGCGGCGGCATCGGGCTCGTCGCGCAGCGCCTGCAGGCGGAAGCCGAAGCGGCTGCGCCGGATGCGCCAGACCACCAGGTAGGCCAGCGCCGCGGCGCCCAGCGCCAGGTAGTAGTAGGGGATCTTGCTGGTGTGGAACTGCAGATAGTACCAGGGCGCGGTGCGGTTGATCGGAATGTACAGGCCGGAGGCGGCGCCCACCCAGTCCCAGCGCTGCACGATGATCTGCACGCTGGAGCCGATCAGCAGCGTGGCGATGGCGAAGTAGTGGCCGCGCAGGCGCAGCGTCGGCACGCCGATGGCGATGGCCGCCAGCGCCGACAATCGCCATGCCGACCAGCAGGCCGATCCAGGGCGTGATGCCGAACTTGATGAACAGCACGGTCGAGGAATAGGCGCCGATGCCGAAGAAGATCGCGTGCCCGAGGCTGATCTGGCCGGACAGGCCCGCCACCACGTTCCAGGACTGCGCCATCAGCGCGTAGAGCAGGATCAGGATCATCAGGTGGTGCGAGAAGGGAGCCTTGAACAGGAAGGGATAGGCGAGCAGGAAGGCGGCGCCCGCGGCGCCGAGGCCGATCGCCCACAGCGGCGGCCGCGGCCACAACTGCTCGCTTCTCGCAGCCTCCAGCATGCGCGCCCGATCGCTTGCCATGCTTAGAACCTGCCGAACAGGCCGTTCGGCCGCACGATCACCACCATGAGATAGAGCGCGAACACGATCACCGTCTTGTAGGAAGGGTCGAGCAGGAGGCCTCCGAGGGATTCGACGAGCCCGATCAGCAGGCCGGCGACGAGACTGCCGAGGATGCTGCCGAAGCCGCCGAGCGCCACGGCGACGAACGCCAGCAAAGCAAAATTCACGCCGACGTCGGGGAAGATATAGAAGAAGGTGGAGAGCAGGGTTCCCGCCACGCCGACGCAGCCGAGCCCGATCGCCCAGCCGAGCGCGAACATGCGCTCGGTCGGAATACCCATCACGGCGGCCGCCTGCCGGTCCTGCGCGGTCGCCTGCAGGCCGAGGCCGGTCTCGGTACGCGTGACGAACAGCCACAGGGCCACGAACGACAGCAGGCAGATGAACCCGGCCATGAGCTGCGGCTGGCCGATGAAAATGCCTCCGATCTGAACGCGGCCGGCGATCCACGGATTAGTTATTGTGCGGAAGTCGGGGGTCCACAGGAACTGCGCCATCGCGCGCAGCGCCACCGCCAATCCGAACGTGCCGCACACCTGCGCCAGCATCGGTGCCTTCAGCAACGGTCGGATGACGCCGAAGTGCACCAGGACGCCGGCAAATGCCAGGATCGCGGCGACCAGCGGCAGCGACAGCAGCGGGTCCAGTCCCGCCAGCGACCAGAACCAGAAGGCGGCGAACATCGCCAGCATCAGGAACTCGCCGTGCGCGAAGTTCACGATTTCCATGAGCCCAAAAATTAGGCTCAGGCCGACCGCAACGAGGGCATAGATGAGGCCCATCAGGATGCCGCTGACGATGGCCTGGATGATGAGATCTCTCGACATCGGGCGGGAAGTGCTCTCTTGTCAGTTCGCCGATTGACGAGCGCTTGCAAAAGACGCTCCAATCTCCCCGGGACGTTAGGCGTTCGAACGGAGTGAGGCTAATGAAATTCAGAATTGCGATGCTTGCGGGCGCCGCGCTGATGGTCGGTGCTACGGCCGCCCAGGCGCAGCAAGAGGTCAAGATCGGCGTGCTCTATCCGCTGTCGGGTCCGACCGCGCAGATCGGCGTCGATGCGGTGGCGGCGGTGAAGACGGTGCTCGAGATCGTCAACGACGGCGCCGACCTGCCGCTGCCGCTCGCCAAGGGCAAGGGACTTGCCGGGCTCGGCGGCGCCAAGGTCACCGTGATCGTGGTCGATCACCAGGGCAAGCCCGAGGTTGGCCTGAGCGAGACCGAGCGACTGATCTCGCAGGAGAAGGTGCACGCGGTGTTCGGCGCGTACTTCTCGTCGGTGACGGCGGCGGCCAGCCAGGCGGCCGAGCGCGCCGGCGTGCCGTTCCTCAACGCGGAGTCCTCGCAGCCGGCGCTGACCCAGCGCGGCCTCAAGTATTTCTTCCGCACCTCGCCGACGGACGAGACCTTCTCGCAGCTGATGTTCGACTTCCTGAAGGACTACGGCGCCAAGAAGGGCATCAAGTTCGAGACGGCGGCGATCTTCCACGAGGACACCGCGTTCGGCACCGACAGCGCCAAGGTGCAGGAGAAGCTGGCGGCTGCTGCCGGCATGAAGGTGCTCGAGAAGATCACCTACAAGGCGCAGACGACGTCGCTGACCTCCGAGGTGCAGCGCCTGAAGGCTGCCAACGCCGACGTGCTGCTGCCGTCCTCCTACACGTCCGACACCTTCCTGCTGTACCGCACGGCCAAGGAGCTGGACTACAATCCCAAGCTGATCGTGGCGCAGAACGCCGGCTTCACCGATCCGACCTTCATCACCACGATGGGCAAGGATGCGGAAGGTGCGATCACGCGCTCGCCCTACAACTCGGACCTGGAAGGGCGCATTCCGCTGCTGGCGAAGGTCAACGCCATCTTCAAGAAGCACTCGAACGGCCGCGATCTGTCGGACGTGCCGGCGCGCGCCTTCACGGGCTTCATGACGCTGATGGATGCGTTCAACCGCGCGGGCTCGACCGATCCTGAGAAGCTGCGCACGGCGCTGATTGCGACCGACATCCCGCCCGACCAGCTGATCGTGCCGTATCGCGGCGTCAAGTTCGACGCCAACGGCCAGAACGATCTGGTGCGTCCGATCCTGATGCAGGTGCAGAAGGGCAAGTACTGCACCATCTATCCGTTCGAGCTGGCCGCGTGCGAGGTGCTGTATCCGACGCCGACCTGGGCCGACAAGGCGAAGTAAGTACCGTGCCTGTCATCCCGGCCTGAGCGTCATGCCGCAGCATGCCTCCGGCATGAGCTCGAGAGCCGGGACCCAGTGCTGCAATCAGACTGCCGCTGCCTAGTCCTGGGTCCCGGATATTAGCTGGCGCGAATTCCGGGATGACAGATCAAAGACGGAACGAACCACTCGTGACGACAAAAGGCCAGCTGCCGGTTCGGATCGCCGTCGATATCGGCGGGACCTTCACCGATCTGCAGATCTTCGATGCGCGCACGGGCGCCATCACCAGCCTGAAGACGCCGACCACGCCCGAAGATCCCTCGCTCGGGCTGATGACCGGCATCAAGGAGGCGGCGGCGCGCGACGGCTTCGCGCTCGCCGACATCGGCTACCTGCTGCACGGCACCACCATCGCCACCAACGCCGTGCTGGAGCGCAAGCTCGCCAAGGGCGCGCTGGTGACGACGGCGCGCTTCGAGGACGTGCTGGAGATCGGCCGCCACTATCGCCGCGAGATCTACGCGCTGAACCCGCAGGTGCCGCCGGCGCTGATCCCGCGCGACCGCCGCATCGGCATCGAGGAGCGCATCCGCGCCGACGGCAGCGTCGAGGTGGCGCTGGGCGAGGCGGCGCTCGAGGGGCTTGGCCGCGAGGCTCGACGCGCTGGACGTGACGACGGTGGCGGTCTGCCTGCTCAACTCGTACGTCAATGCGGCGCATGAGAGCGCGCATCGCCGAGCATCTGGCCCGCACGCGGCCGGCGCTGAAGGTGTCGTGCTCGAGCGCGCTCAACGCCGAGATCCGCGAGTACGAGCGCACGTCGACCACCGTGCTCAACGCGCTGCTGATGCCGGTGATCGCCAGCTACCTCGACAAGCTCGCGCATCGCATGCGGGCGGAGAACTGCACGCCGCGCCTGCTGCTGGTGCAGTCGAACGGCGGCGTGTGCAGCACCGAGACGGCGGCGCAGGAGCCGGTGCGGCTGCTGCTGTCGGGGCCGTCGGGCGGCAGCGCCGCCTGCGCGCTGCTGAGCCAGGTGCTGGGCGAGGCCAACATGGTCGGCGTCGACATGGGCGGCACCAGCTTCGACGTGTCCGTGGTGCGCGACGGCCGGGTCAACCTCGTCACGCAGGGCGAGATCGACAAGATGCCGGTGCGGCTGCCGATGGTGGAGATCCGCACCATCGGCGCCGGCGGCGGCTCGATCGCCACGGTGCGCGCGGGCGGCCGGCTGACGGTCGGCCCCGAGAGCGCCGGCTCGCGGCCGGGACCGGCCTGCTACGGCCGCGGCGGCAGCGAGCCGACCGTCACCGATGCCAACCTCGCGCTCGGCCGGCTGGACGGCGAAGGCTTCCTCGGCGGCGGCATGCGGCTCGATGTGGCCGCGGCGCGCCAGGTGATCGAGGCAAACGTGGCGCAGCCGCTGGCGCTCGGGGTGGAGGCGGCGGCCGAAGGGCTGCTGGCCGTCACCAACGCCAACCTCGGCGCGGCCATCCGCCTGTCGCTGTTCGAGAAGGGGCTCGATCCGCGCGACTTCGTCATGATCGCGTTCGGCGGCGCGGCCGGGCTGCATGCCATCGCGGTGGCCGACGAACTCGGCATCCGCCGCGTGGTGTTTCCCGGAGAGCGCCAGCACGCTGTCGGCCTACGGCATCCTGCACTCCAACCTGGCGCACGACCTGGTGCGCTCCAAGGTGCTCGCGGCCACGCCCGAAAATCTCGCGACGCTCGCCGCCATGGCCGACAGCATGCTGCAGGAAGCCACGGCGCGGCTCGATGGCGATGCCGTGCCGGCCGCCGACCGCCGCATCGAGCTGGCCGCCGACATGCGCTACAAGGGCCAGGCCTTCGAGCTGACCGTGCCGGCGTCGCAGTCGAGCAAGCTGGACGCTGCCGCGCTGGACGCGCTGATCGCCGGCTTCCACGACATCCATCGCCAGCGCTTCTCCTATGCCAACCCCGGCTCGCCGGTCGAGATCGTGTCGCTGCGCGTGTCGGCCATCGGCCTGCTGCCGAAGGCGGAGGGCAAGGCGGCGCCGGTGCACAGCGAGCGCAAGCCGGCCCGGCATCGCAAGGTGTGGATGGGCGGTGCGTGGCGCGAGATCGCCGCGTGGAGCCGCGGGCAGATCACGCCCGACCTGCCGCTGAAAGGGCCGGCCGTGATCGAGGAGGCCTACACCACCGTGCTGCTGGCCGACGGCTGGAATTGCCGGCGCGACCGAGCGGCCATCTGATCGCCGAGAGGGTGCAGCCATGAGCAAGGCCGCGACGAGCCCAAGCAACAATGCAGAGGCCATCTCGCCGATCGAGCTGGAGATCATCCACAACGCGCTGACGGCAGCCGCCGCCGAGATGGACGTCACGGTGTGGCGCACCAGCCGGTCGACCATCGTGCGCGAGCTGCTCGACTACTCCACGGCGATCTTCGACCGCGACGGGTGGAACGTGGCGCAGGCCGCCCGCATTCCGAGCCACCTCAACTCGATGAGCTACTTCCTCACCGAGATCCTGGCGCGGCACATCCCGGCCGACCAGTGGCAGCCCGACGACATCGTCATCTCCAACGATCCCTACTGCGGCGGCCAGCACCTGCCCGACATCGTCGCCTACAAGGCCGTGTTCCACGAGGGCCGGCGCATCGGCTTCGTCGGCACGCTGTGCCACCACCTGGATGTCGGCGGCTCCTCGCCCGGCAGCTACGGCTCGAGCGCCACCGAGATCTTCCAGGAAGGCCTGCGCATCCCGCCGGTCAAGCTGTTCGAGGCGGGCCGCCTGATCGAGCCGATCCGCGCCATCATCCTGCAGAACGTGCGCCAGCCGGAACTGCTGTGGGGCGACCTGCAATCGCAGATCGCCTCGCTGCAATGTCGGCGCGGTCAACATCGAGCGGCTGGCGCGCAAGCTGGGCGAGGCGCGCTTCGAGCAGGCGCTCGAAGCAGCTGCTCGATGCGTCGGAGGCCGGCATGCGGGCGGTGATCAGCCGCATCCCCGACGGCACCTACGAGTTCGAGGACAACATCGACGACGACGGCATCACCGATCAGCCGATCCACATCCATGCCAAGGTGATCGTGGCGGGCGAGGAGATGACCGTCGATCTCTCGGGCTGCAGCGAGCAGTCGCTGGGGCCGAGCAACGCCACGCTCGCCTCCACCTGCTCCGCCGTGTTCTACGCGCTGATGGCGACGGCCGACGTGCCGGTGCCGTCCAATGCCGGCTGCTATCGGCCGGTGAAGATCATCGCGCCGCCGGGCTCGTGCGTGAACGCCGCGGCGCCGGCGCCGGTGGTGCATCGCATCGCCATCGGCCACCGGCTGGCGACCGTGCTGTTCGGGGCCCTGCACAAGGCGGTGCCGGCGCGCATGCCGGCCGCCTACTACGCCGTGTCCTATGTCGTCACGTTCCAGACCATCGATCCCAAGCTCGGCCGCAAGGTGCTGGTGGAGATCGAGATCGGCGGCTGCGGCGGGCTGTCCTATTCGGACGGCGCCTCGGCGCATTCGTTCGGCATGCACAACAACGCCAACATCCCGATGGAGATGATCGAGAGCGACATGCCGCTCACGTTCCTCGGCTACGGGCTGCTGACGGACTCGGGCGGCGCCGGCCGGCATCGCGGCGGGCTCGGGCTGTGGCGCGAGTGGCGCATCGATTGCCCGGTGGCGCAGCTGTCGACCAATCTCGACCGCTTCAAGTTCCGCCCGTTCGGCCTCGACGGCGGCGAGCCGGCGGCGCTGAGCGCGCTCTATCTGATCCGCGACGGCGTGCGCCAGGCGCTGCCGTCGAAGGTCACCAACATGATGGTGCGCAAGGGCGACATCGTGCGGCTGGAGACCTCCGGCGGCGGCGGCTTCGGCGACCCGAAGGCGCGCGATGCGGCGCTGATCGAGCGCGACATGCGGCACGGCTATGTCAGCAGCCAAGCGGCGGCTGGGGTTTATGGCCACGCGGTGAAAGCGGCGGGCTGAGCGTGTTCCCCTCCGCACGGGGGAGACGGTGTCAGACGCCTCCGGGGCTGACACCAGCTACGCCGACGCTGTCCGAGGTGGTGCCGATGGTGTCTGACCCGCGAGGGTGCAGACACCTTGCGGTCGTCCGAATTCACCATGCGCCGAGGAATGTGCGGCCGAGGCTTATCCCCGCGCATCCGCCGTCGCCCGCATACTCGGCCCATCCCGCTCCACTCCAGGGGTCGTCGCACTCGAGAGGCGTCTCACGGCGAGGGCGGGCTGCAGGCCGCCGGCGAGGTAACGCGCCTCGCCGAAACGGGGCTCCGCATCACAGCCGGGCTGCAATGCCCGGTCGCGCGTGAACGTTAAATGTGATGCTCAGGCCAAAAATCCTGCGCGGGGCGGTGAGGAGCCGCTCATTCGCTAGCACTTTTTTGCGGGTTCTCATCGCCCCGCAGCCCTTGGATTCACTCTGACAGTCGCGGCTCGCGAGCGTCAGGAAGAGGCGCTGCGATTGGTGATGGCCGGCGCAGAACAGTGCGCCGGGCTCGCGGTCGCGAGCCGTAGCGCGCTTGCGCGCGCGAAGGTGAGACGGTGCAACAGGCCCGGACGGGTCTGACACCCTGGCCCGCGACAGCGGCGCGGCTTGAGAAAGGCGGGGCGAGGCTTTAGGCATGCTGGGCCGGCAGGAGACTCAGCTGATCGGCGCATCCAGTCGGAGAGGGCAGCCCGCCAGCATGACGCGCCTGCCACCTGACCCGCAGACCTCCGGTGCCATCGCCAACCTAGGGGTCCCCGCGCAATGGGCGATCCTGCTCGCGGGCTCGGCGGTGCTGGCCACGCTGCTGGAGCTTGTCGCGCTGCCGGCGGCGCTGCTGCTCGGGCCGATGCTGGCCGGCATCCTGCTCGCGACCAACGGCGGCCGGATCCGCGTGCCGCGCCTGCCGGTGAGCGTCGCGCAGACCATGGTCGGCCTGTTGGTGGCACGCTCGATCACCGGCGACATCATCGTCACCTTCTTCAAGAACTGGCCGCTGTTTCTCGCCGTGGTGGCGGCCATCATCGCCACGAGCGCGGCGCTCGGCTGGATGATCGCGCGGCTGAAGGTGCTGCCCGGCACCACCGCGGTGTGGGGCGTCGCGCCGGGCGGCGCCTCGGTGATGATGCTGATGTCCGGCGAGTTCGGGGCCGATGCGCGGCTGGTGGCGTTCATGCAGTACCTGCGCGTCGTGATGGTGTGCTATCGCGGCGTCGCTGGTGGGGCGGCTGTGGGTCGGAGCGTCCGTCGTCGTGCCCGAGATCATCTGGTTCCCGCCGATCGATTGGGTGAGCTTCGCCGCGACGCTGGCGGTCGCGGGGGCGAGCGGCCTGATCGGGGTTGCCTTGCGAATTCCCGGCGGGACCCTGCTGATGCCGATGATCGTCGGCGCGGTGCTGGAGGGGATGGGCCTGCTGACCATCGTGCTGCCGCCGTGGCTGCTGGCGGTCGGCTATACGCTGCTCGGCTGGAGCGTCGGCCTGGGCTTCACGCGCGATATCCTGGGGCACGCCTATCGCGCGCTGCCGCAGGTCGCCCTGTCGATCGTCATCCTGATGGGGGCGTGCGCGGTGTTCGCGTTCGTGCTGGTGCGCGCGGCCGGCATCGATCCGTTGACGGCGTTCCTGGCGACCAGTCCGGGCGGCATGGACACGGTTGCCATCATCGCCGCCTCGAGCAACGTCGATGTGTCGTTCGTGATGGCGCTGCAGGCCGTGCGGCTGGTGATCGTGCTGATCGCCGGGCCGCCGCTCGCCCGCTTCGTGGCGCAGCGCATGCTGCGCGAGTGAACCGGCTCGGAGTCGCAGCACGATGTGCGCACTCCGCTGTCGGCTAGCGGACTGCGTGCATGCGGCTCAGTTATTCTCGCTCCTTCGCGCAGGCGGTATACTGACGACGATTCTGGTTGGCCAACTGTAGGTCGTGATCGCTGGCCACGCCGCAGCAGCTGGGATTGGCCGACACATGCGCGATGCACGCCTTTTCGCTGTCTCTCACTCATACATGCCGCAGGACATCGGATGGGCAGCGTGGCGGCCGAGGCATCGCGTTCGCAGCCGTCGCCGGCATCGCGGTGTTGGTCGCTTCGGAGTCAGCGCGCGCCGAGCCGCCGGGGCTGTTCAGCGGTGCCTACATCGGGCTGAACGCGGGTGCGGCGTGGGGGCAATCGAGCTTCTCGACAAATCCGAACTGCCCGCCGGCCATCGTTGACGCCCCGTTCTGCAATGCCGCACCTGATCCCTCGGTGGTGAACGGCGAGGCCGTCGCCGCGAGCGGCAGCGGCAAGCTGTCGCCGAGCGGGTTCACCGGGGGCGTGCAGGCCGGCTACAACTGGCAGAGAGGGCACATCGTGTATGGCGCCGAGGTCGATTTCGGCGCGTTCGATCTCGACAAGCGGGCGACGGAGAGCGGGCTCTTTCCGTTCCCGTTCCTGGGCACCGAGTACACGCTCACGCAGAAGATGAGTGCGGACTGGCTGGCCACGGTGCGCGGACGTGTAGGCTTCACGATGATGCAGCACGTCCTGCTGTATGCGACGGGTGGCCTGGCGTTCTCGGACGTCAAGGTCTCCAGCAGCTACAGCGACAATGCGATCGACGCGACCTTCCCAGGCGGCAGCGGCTACGGAGCCAAGTCGGCGATCAAGACAGGCTGGACGGCAGGCGGCGGCGTCGAGTGGGCGTTGCACGGGAACTGGTTGATGCGGGCGGAATACCTTTACGTGGACCTCGGCTCGATGCGCGTGGCGGTTCCGACCAGCAATACGCCGGGCTTCACCCAGACCATGTCCGTCAGCTCCGACCTGACGGCGCAGATCGGCCGCCTCGGCCTCAACTACCGGTATTGAAGCGCCGGGCACGGCTGTGACCCGGCGCGCCTGGGCAGCGAAGGCTTCACTCTGATCGGGATCGATTGATGCGACGCAAGCGGCGCGCTTGCGCCCGTGCGTTTGCCGCGCTTGACAAACTAGAACACTGTTATACCATATTTGCGGAAAGACGCTGCTGCCGCGCGGGAACTACGCAGGACCCGTGCGCAAGGATGGGCCGCAGGGCTCACGCAGGAGCAGCGCTGGGAAACGGCCCGCATAAGGATGGGATTGATGCCAAAGGTCTTCGTCAGCACGGTCATCAACGCGCCGATCGAGCGCGTGTGGCGCGTGGTCAGCGACTTCAATGGTCTGCCGGCCTGGATGCCCGGCATGAAGGACAGCGTCATCGAGCCTGGCAAGAAGCCGAGCGAGATCGGCGCGGTGCGCAAGCTCGGCATGGCCGGCACGAAGGACATCCTGCGCGAGCGGCTGGAGGCGCTGTCGCCCGAGGAGTTCCTGATCACCTACTCGGTGCTGGAGGGGCCGCTGCCGGTGAAGAACATCCGCACCAGCATGCGCCTGCGCCCGATCACCGACAGCTACGGCACGCTCGGCGAATGGTCGACGCAGTTCGAGACCGAGAAGGGCAAGGAAGAGGAAGGCGAGCAGTTCATGGCGCGCGTGTTCGGAGCCGGCTTCCGCGCCTTGAAGAAGAACCTGGGCGTCTAGTCGCCTCGTAGCACCCGCGTACACGAGCAGCCTGTGAACGTACTGCATCCAGAGAGCATCCGCGTGCCGAGCGACGCCAGGCAGACGCCCTGCCTGCTCGGCAGCCGGTGCGAGAAATGCGCGACCGTGGTGTTCCCGCAGATGCCGGTGTGCCCGGCCTGCCTCGCCAACGGGGCGATGCAGAAGGTAGAGATCGGGCGCACCGCCAAGCTGTTCAGCCACACCATCGCGCGCTTCGCACCCAAGGGCTTCAAGGCGCCGTTCTTCCAGATCTTCGTCGATCTGCCGGAGGGTCCGCGCATCTTCTCGCTGGTCGGCGCCGAGTGCCCGATCGAGGCGGGCGTGCTCGAGGACGGCATGGACATGCGGCTGGTGCTGGAGCCGCTCGCCGACACGCCCGAGAACAAGGACGTGCTGACCTACAAGTACGTGCCGGCCGGCAAGGGCGGGAAGGCCGCCCATGCGTGAGGTCGCCATCATCGGCGTCGGCGCGCACGCGACCGGCCAGTTCACCGACAAGCCGCTCAAGGAGCTGGGCTACACGGCCATCTGGGGCGCGCTCGAAGATGCGGGCGTGAAGCCCACCGACATCGATGCGGCCTATGTCGGCAACTCGATCGGCGGGCTGCTGACGGGCCAGGAGGGTGTGCGCGGGCAGGTGGTGCTGCAGCACTCCGGCATCACCGGCATTCCGATCGTCAACGTCGAGAATGCCTGCGCCAGTGCGGCGACGGCATTGCGCGGCGCCTGGCTGGAGGTGGCGTCGGGTGCCGCCGATGTGGCGCTCGCCGTCGGCGTCGAGAAGATGTTCGTCGGCGACAGCGCCCGCACCATCGGTGCGCTGTCGGCCGTGTCCGAGCTCGACCTGTCGCAGATGGGCTTTCAGTTCACCACCAGCTACGCCATCCATCCCAAGATCAATCTCAAGGCGCGGATGCAGGAGTACGGCTGGACGATCGCCGACTTCGCCAAGCCGGCGGTGAAGAACTCCTTCAACGGCTCGCTCAACCCGCTGGCCCAGCATCGCCGGCCGCTCAGCATCGAGCAGGTCGTGCAGTCGCGCATCGTCGTCGATCCGCTCACTCTATATATGTGCGCGTCCATCTCGGACGGCGCGGCCGCGGCGGTCGTCTGCTCGGTCGATATGGCGAAGAAGTTCACCAGCAAGACGCCGATCCGGATTGCCAGCTGCGTGCTGCGCTCGGGCGTCTACCGCCTGCCCAACGACGATCGGCTCGATACGGCGGCCACCACGGCGCAGGCCGCCTACGAGGCAGCCGGCATCGGCCCCGAAGATCTGCAGGCGGTCGAGCTGCACGACGCCATGGCCCCGGCAGAGCTGATGCTCTACGAGCGCCTCGGCCTGTGCGGTCCGGGCGAAGGCCCCAGGCTGATCGACGACGGCATCACGACGCTGCAGGGCCGCGTGCCGGTCAATCCCAGCGGCGGGCTGTGCTCGCGCGGCCATCCGGTCGGCGCCACCGGCCTGCTGCAGGTCGCCGAGCTGGTCTGGCAGATGCGCGGCGAAGCCGGCGAGCGACAGATCCAGAAGCGGCCCAAGGTCGCCATGGCGCAGAACCAGGGCGGTCTCCTGCTCGGGCAGGACTCGGCCGTCTACAGCTGCACGATTCTCAAAACCTGAACAGAAGGCTCGGACACGAGGATATGAGATGAGTAAGAAGCGCAAAGAAGTTGTCGCATCGGTCAAGGATGCAGCGGCCCAAATCAAGGATGGCCAGACCGTAGCGATCGGCGGCTTCGGCGCCGACAATCATCCCATGGCGCTGGTGCGCGAGATCATCCGCAAGGGCACCAAGAACCTGACCATCATCGCCTCGGCGACGGCGGGCCTGGAGATCGACCTGCTGATCGGCGCCGGCTGCGTCAAGAAGCTGATCGCGCCCTACGTCGGCCAGGAGATGTACTGCCCGATCGGCCACAACTTCCGCAAGTACGCCGAGTCCAAGCAGATCGAAGTCTGGGAGTGCAGCGAGTACATCCTGTACGCCGGCCTGTTCGCGGCGGCCTCGGGCCAGGAATTCTTCGCCTGGCGCGGCGGCGTCGGCACCAGCATCCCCGACCTCAACCCGGATCTCGTGCAGTTCACCGATCCGATCGGCAAGACCAAGAAGATCATCGCCGTGCCGCCGCTGCGGGCAGACTGGGCGATCATCCACGTGGGCTGGTCGGATGTGTACGGCAACGGCCAGCATCTCGGCGCCCGCTTCGGCGACCGCTGGCTGGCGCGCGCCGCCAACCGCATCATGACGCAGGCCGAGCGCATCGTTCCGAACTCGGTGATCCGCCGCAACCCGTTCATGACCACCATCGCCTACGCCGACTGCGTGGTCGAGGCACCCTACGGCGGGCATCCCTACGCGGCGCACGGCTTCTACAAGGAGGACGTCGAGTTCATCCAGGACTACGTGCGCTGCAGCGAGGCCAACCGCAAGGGCGATACGGCCACCTGGGACGAGTACCTGAAGCGCCACATCCAGCCGGACCACTACGACTATCTCGACACGGTGGGCATCAAGAAGCTGCTCGGGCTCTACACGCACCCGATCGTCAGCTGGTGAGCGGACGCAAGAGCAGCATCATCCATCGACACGAACACAAGGCATTGGCAAAATGAGTGAATACTCCTGGAAAGAGCTGATGGCGGTGGTCTTCTCGCGAGAGATCGAGGACACCGACAAGATCACCTCCGGCGCCCACACCGAGATCTTCTTCGCCGCCTGCATGCTGGCGCAGAAGACGCATGCGCCCAATCTCAAGCTGCAGCTGGGCGGCAGCGTGACGCTGTGCCAGGTGACCGACATCGAGATCGAGGAACTGCCCAAGACGTCGACCGGCTACGAGCTGATCCGCTACGCCGAGTCGGTGCACGACCATCCCGACACCTTCCTGTTCTACGGCGCGCCGGGCGGCGCCAGCTACTACAAGGACGACAGCGACCTGCGCGACATCAACCACTTCTGGTTCGCCGACAAGTTCTTCGTCGGCGGCATCCAGGCCGACAAGTGGGGCAACACCAACATGATCGGCCTCGGCACCAAGGAC
The DNA here is from genome assembly GCA_963735125.1 of uncultured Alphaproteobacteria bacterium. Lineage (GTDB taxonomy): Bacteria > Pseudomonadota > Alphaproteobacteria > Rhizobiales > Hyphomicrobiaceae > AWTP1-13. The sequence continues at coordinate 61,238 of CAVTJY010000031.1, forward strand.
AAGATGACGTTCCGCGGTCCCGGCACGATCGGCATCAACGACATCGCCGTCGGCGTGCGCGACACCTACGTGTTCCTGACCGCGCACGACAAGCGCCGCCTGGTCGAGAAGGTCGATTTCATCTCGCATCCCGGCAAGAAGGTGTGCCGCGAGAACGAGTTCTACGGCGGCGGGCCGAAGTGGATCGTGACGCCAAAGTGCATCTTCGACTTCGACCCCAACACGCTGGAAGCGCGCCTGGCACAGCTGTTCCCCGGCGTGACCGTGGAAGACATCAAGGCCAACACCGGCTTCGAGGTGAAGACGGCCAAGAAGGTCGAGACGGTGCAGCCGCCGACCAAGCAGGAGCTCGATGCGCTGCGCAACGAGGTCGATAAGACCGGCGTGCTCCGGCACTAAAAGCGCGCACTCCGCACGACGACCAAGGCCACCAATCAAGAAAGGGCGCTCCGATGAGCCAGGTTCAACCGCAAGCCGCAACAAAGCACGAGCCGGAAACGTGGGGCGCCTTCATCAACGGCGAGTTCAAGCCGGCGGCCAGCGGGCGCACGTTCCCGACCTTCAATCCGGGCAACGGCGAGGTCGCCGGCTACCTCGCCGAATGCGACGAGGAGGACATCGACCGGGCGGTGCGGGCGGCGCTCGCCGCCTTCCCGGCCTGGAAGAAGAAAACGGGAGCGGCGCGCGCCAAAGTCCTGATGAAGCTGGCGCAGCTGGTGGAGGCCAACGGCGCCAAGTTGGCCGAGCTAGAGTCGATCAACGCCGGCAAGCCGATCCGCGACTCGCGGGCCATCGATGCGGTGACCGCCATCGATGCCCTCGAGTATTTCGCCGGCATGGCCACCAAGATCCAGGGCGATACGATCCCGGTGCCGGGGCCGTATATCAACATGACCCTGCGCGAGCCGCTGGGCGTGATCGGCGGCATCATTCCGTGGAACTATCCGCTGCTGCAGGCGGTGTGGAAGATCGCGCCCGCCATCGCCGCCGGCAATTGCGTGGTGCTGAAGCCGGCGGAGCAGGCCTGCCTGTCGGTGATGTACCTCGGCAAGCTGTGCGCGGAGGCGGGCATTCCGCCGGGCGTCGTCAATATCGTGCCGGGCTACGGCGCGGTGGCGGGGCTGGCGCTGGTGCAGCATCACATGGTCGCCAAGGTGATGTTCACGGGCAGCACCGAGACCGGCAAGCGCATCGCCGCCGAGGCAGCTGCAACCCTCAAGCCGATCGGCCTGGAGCTCGGCGGCAAGAGCGCGGTGGTCGTGTTCGAGGACGCGCCGATCGAGCAGGCAGCCCAGATCGCCGCCATGTCGATCTTCAGCAACCAGGGCCAGGTCTGCACGGCCGGCTCGCGGCTGTTCCTGCACGAGAAGATCCACGACAAGGTGCTGGAGAAGGTCATCGAGGCGGCCAAGCGCGTGAAGCTCGGCGACCAGATGGATCCGGCCACCACCATGGGGCCGCTGATCTCGGCCAAGCAGAAGAGCCGCGTGCTCGGCTACATCGCCAGCGGCAAGCAGGACGCCAAGATCGTCTACGGCGGCGAGGAGCCGAAGGGCCTGGAGAAGGGCTTCTTCGTCGGCCCGGCCATCTTCGATCAGGTGCAGAACTCCATGAAGATCGCCCGCGAGGAGATCTTCGGGCCGGTGCTGTCGGTGCTGACCTTCAAGGAGGAGGGCGAGGCGCTGGCGCTCGCCAACGACTGCCCGTTCGGCCTGGCCGCCTCGGTCATCACGCGTGACGTGGGTCGTGCGATGCGCGCCGCGCAGGCGTTCGAGGCCGGCAACGTGTGGATCAACACCTGGGGCGCGGTCAGCTCGATGGCGCCCTACGGCGGCTACAAGAGCAGCGGCTACGGCCGCGAAATGGGCTTCGCGGTGATGCGCGAAGTCACACAAGAGAAGAGCGTGTGGGTGAACGTCCGCTAAGCTCTGGAGTACCAAGGGTGGAAATGTGCGGGAGAGCTACAATCGGAGGAGAGCTCCGGAGCTGAGCTCCTGGAGCATTCCTCAGTGGTTCCTGGCGCGGTGCGCGGCGACGCCTGGCGGTGTCGCGTTCCGCTACAAGGACCAGGGCCTCTATCAGGAAGTCACCTGGCGGGCCTATCGCGATGCGGTCGAGGAGTTCCTGGCCGGGCTGGAGGCGCTCGGCCTGCAACGCGGCGAGCGTGTCGCCGCCATGTCCGATCCGTGCCGCGAATTCTTCATCGCCGACATGGCGGGGACGTGCGGCGGGGCCATCTGCTACGGCATCTACACGACCTGCTCGGTGGCCGAGGTCGAGTATCAGCTCGAGAACGGCGGCGCCTCGTACTTCCTCGCCGAGAACCAGGAGTTCGTCGACAAGGCGCTGCAGGCCGAGGGCGGGCTGCGCCAAGTGCGCAAGATCATCGTGTTCGATACGCGCGCGCTGTTCCAGTATCGCGACGAGCGGCTGATCAGCTTCGAGGAGGTGGTGACGTTGGGGCGTGAGCGGCTGGCCGCTGCGTCATCGGCCGGACGGCTGCTCGAGGAGCGCGCCGCCACCATCAAGCCGCACGATATCGCGGTGGTGGTCTACACGTCCGGCACCACCGGGCCGCCGAAGGGCGCCATGCACGATCATGCCTCGCTGATGTGGGGCTTTGCCAATGCCTACCTGGAGGCATTTCCGGAGCTGAACCAGGGCGTGCATCGCGCCGTGTCGCATCTGCCGGTGGCGCATCTGATCGAGCGCTCGATGTCGATGCATCTGCCGCTGGTGGCCGATGTGATCCCGCACATCGGCGAGGAGGTCGAGGACCTGCCGGGCACGCTGTACGAGGTGCAGCCGACCTTCATCAACGTGGTGCCGCGCATCCTGGAGAAGATCGCCTCGCAGGTCGTGATCGGCATGCAGCGCAGCTCCTACGTCAAGCGGCTGGCCTATGCGGCGGCCATGCGCGTCGGCGAGCGCTATCGCGCCACGCGCTGGCAGGGCAAGGAGCCGGGGCTCGTCTTGCGCGCGCTCTACTGGCTGGCGACGCACCTCGTGTTCCGCCAGCTGCTCAAGAAGGCCGGCCTGTCGAAGATCCGCACCATCCTGTGCGCCGGCGCGCCGCTGCCCCAGAAGATCCAGGAAACCTGGGAGATCTGGGGCGTCAACGTGCGCAACCTCTACGGCATCACCGAAGGCGGCTACGTGCTGTGCCAGCGCGCGGCCTTCCCGCACCCGGCCACCGGCGGCGCGCCGATCTTCCCGCGCGAGGTCAAGCTCGGCGGCGACGGCGAGCTGATGGTGCGCGGCCCCGGCCTGTTCCGCGGCTACTGGCGCAACGACGAAGGCACGCGCGCCACCATGCAGGACGAGTGGCTGGCGACCGGCGACGTCGCCGAGGACAACGGCAAGGGCGAGTTCCGCATCGTCGACCGCAAGAAGGACATCATGATCACGAGCGGCGGCAAGAACATCGCCCCGAGCGAGATCGAGAACCTGCTGAAAAGCAGCCCCTACATCAGCGAGGCGGCCCTGGTCGGCGACGGGCGCAAGTTCGTCACCGCCCTGATCGAGATCGACTTCGGCACGGTGTCGGAGTGGGCGCGCCAGCACAAGATCATCTACTCGAGCTTCCAGTCGCTGGTCTCGCACGAGGAGATCGTGAAGATGATCGGGCGCGAGATCGAGGAGGTCAACGAGCGCCTCGCACGCGTCGAGCAGGTGAAGAAGTTCCGCATCTTGCCCAAGGAGCTCGACCCCGAGGAAGGCGACACCACACCCACGCGCAAGATCAAGCGCAAGCATCTGTACGTGCTGTTCGGCGACCTGATCGAAGGCATGTACGCAGAAGTGCCCGCCGCAGAAGCGGGTCAAGCCGCCCGATCCGACAAGGTCGATCAGGGCGTCCACACCTAGGGAGCAGAAACATGATGAAAAGTATCGCTGCAAGAGTTTGCCTCGCGGCATTTGCCGTGGGGCTCGCCACCGCCCCGCTGCAGGCGCAGGAGTACAAGATCGGCTACATCACCGATCTGTCCGGCCCGCTGGCCGGCTCGTATACGCCGACCTGGCAGGGCTTCGAGCTGTACATGAAGGCGCTCAACGACCGCGGCGGCGTCAACGGGCGCAAGATCAAGATCTCGCTCGATGACGACGGTCTGCGCGCCGATCGCGCGGTGGCCGCCGCCAAGAAGCAGGTCGAGCGCGACGACGTGCTCGGCATCTTCGGCTTGAGTCTCAGCAGCACCATCGGCCCGGTGCTGGGCGAGATGCGCAAGGCCGGCGTTCCGGTCGCCAGCACCTTCAGCGCCATCCTCGACGCGCTGCCGCCGGCCAAGCCCCAATACTACAGCACGGGCGTGGCCTTCGAAGTGGCGGGCGAGGCGATCGGCGTGCTCTCGCAGCGCATTGCCCCGAAAGGCAAGGTGGTGGGCGTGACGTTCGACAGCGTCGGCGGCAGGGCGGCGCTGCGCCACAACAAGCTGATGGCCGAGAAGCTCGGCTATCAGTGGGACGAGATCGTGTTCCCGGTGCGCACGGCCGACTTCACGCCGTTCGCGCAGTCGGCGGCGGCGTTGAAGCCCGATATCGTCGTCGGTCACTACGGGGCGGAGCAGAACCTCGGCTTCGTCACAGCGCTGCGGGCGGCGGGCTATGCAGGCCCCTACGTGATCGCGGCCTATGGCGCGTCGGAGGCGACCGTGAAGCAGGCGGCCCAGCAGTCGGGTAGCGGCGCCAACCTGTACATCGTCACGAGGTTCGCGCCAGTCACCGACAACGTGCCGGGCACCAAAGCCATCAAGGACGCGGCAGCCAAGTACGGCCTCGCCGACTTGAACAGCATGCACGTGACGGGCTGGACGCTCGGCGCGTTCGCCGAAGAGGCCTTGAAGAAATGCGGCGCCAACTGCACGCGCGAGCTGCTCGACAAGGCTCTGGAGACCGTCAAGATCGATACGCAGGGCCTGACCGGCGGCGCCATCGAGATGAAGCCCGGCGACCACTACGGCACCAGCTTCTGGCGGCTGTATCGCTGGGAAACGGACAAGCTGGCGGCTGTCGGCGACTGGCACAGCCAGGGCGCGCTGACCTTCCCGACGCAGTAGCAGCGGAGGACTGGCCGTGGAACTGCTGGTCAGCGTTCTGGTCCTGGGCGCCACCAACGCCCTGCTGGCTGCAGGTATCGTGATCGTCTACAAGGCGTCCCGCATCGTCAATTTCGCCCACGGCGAATTGGCGATTGTGGGCGCCTACGTCTTCTATTCGGCCGGGCTGATCACGCAGGGCCAGTCGCTGCTGCTGACGATTGCCGCAACAGCCGCGATCAGTGCGCTGTTCGGGGTCGCCATCTACGTGGCCCTGATGCGGCGCCTGGTCGGCCAGCCGACCTTCGTGGCGGCCATGGTGACGATCGGGCTCGCCATCATCCTCAAGGCTGCCATCGTCGTGTTCTGGCAGTCCAAGAGCGTCGGCATCAACCTGACGCGGCAGACGCTCTACACCTTCCCGGGAGGCGGCCGGCTGACGCTGGTGGACGTCATCACCGTCTCCTGCTGCATCTTATTCTTCACCGCGCTGTTCGCGTTCTTCAACCATACGCGGCTGGGTCGGCAGTTCCGCGGAGCGGCGGAGAATCCGCTGCTGGCGAGCCAGCGGCAGGTCAACGTCAACCTGATCCTGGCGCTGGCGTGGGGCACCGCGGTGTTCTCCGCCTCGCTGGCCGGCGTGCTGTTCGGCTCGCGCTCCATGCTGAGCCCGCAAAGCACCATCATCGGCCTGAGCGGGCTGACGGCGGCCCTGGTCGGCGGTCTCGACAGCCTGCGCGGCGCCGTGGTCGGAGGATTGCTGGTGGCGGCTGCGACCTACCTCACCGCGCGGCTGATCAACCCAGCGCTCAGCGAGGCGGTGCCGTTCGCCATCCTGCTGATCGTGATGACCTGGCGGCCGTGGGGCATCTTCGGCACGCCCGAAGAGCTCAACCGAGTCTAGTTCGAGGCGAGGATCGACCGTGGCCGCAGGCAGTCCATATCTCAGGGTCACCTACGCCGAGACCAACCGCATCCTGCCCGAGCCGTACCAGCGGGTGCTGGTGGCGGCGATTGCGGTTGCGGCGCTCGTCCTGCCGATGGTCAGCAATGCCTATGTGATCTATCTGCTGAACCTGACGTTCCTCGCCATCATCGGCGCGGTCGGCCTGAACCTGCTGACCGGCTACTGCGGGCAGGTGTCGCTGGGCCACGCCAGCTTCCTCGCCATCGGCGCGTTCGTGACGGCGATCCTGTCCAACCGATATGGGGCGCCGGTCTGGCTGGCGCTGCCGGCGGCCTGCCTGGTCGGCGCCGCGGTCGGGTTCGTGGTCGGGCTGCCGGCGCTGCGCTTCCGCGGCATCTATCTGGCGATCACCACGCTCGCCATGCACTACGCCATCATTTTCGTGCTGACGACCTATCAGGCGAACTTCGGCTCGAGCGCGACGGCCGGCATCTCGGTGCCGGCTCCGGGCCTCGGGGGCTACGAGATCAACGGCGGCCGGGCCTGGTACTACACGCTGCTGCTGGTCAGCGCCGGTGTCGTGGTCTTCGCGCTGAACCTATCGCGAGGCTACATCGGCCGGGCCTGGGTGGCGATCCGCGATCGCGATATCGCGGCGGCCTCGGTGGGGATCAACGTCGCGCGCTTCAAGCTGCTGGCCTTCGTGTGCAGCGCCACGCTGGCGGCGCTGGCGGGCAGCCTCGGCGCCTACTTCACGGGCGTCGTCACGGTCGAGGCCTATACGCTGGAGCTTGCCATCATCTATCTGGCGATGATCATCGTCGGCGGCATGGGTTCGATCGCCGGAGGTGTGCTGGGCGCGGTGTTCATGACGCTGCTGCCGTTCGGCATCGAGCGGCTGTTCGAGGCGCTGCCGCACGCCTGGCGGCTCGGCACCACGTCCTACGGGCTGCAGGAGGCGGCGACCGGCGTCGCCATCATCTTCTTCCTGCTGTTCGAGCCGAAGGGCCTGATCGAGATCTACCGGCGCGTTGCCGAATACTTCGAGCGCTGGCCCTTCCGCTATCGCGAGCTGCAGCCGGCGGAGAGACGATAAAGTTATGTCTTCGCCACAACAACGCAGCAAGCCGTTGCTCGATGTCCGCCAGCTGGAGGTGGTCTACAACCATGTCGCGACCGCCGTGCAGGGCGTCAGCCTGGAGGTGGCCGACCGGCAGATCGTCGCGGTGATCGGCACCAACGGCGCCGGCAAGACCACCACGCTGCGCGCCATCTCGGGCTTCCTGCCGGCCGAGGACGTGGAGATCACCGACGGCAGCATCACGTTCGACAGCAAGCCGCTGGCGGGTCGCCTGCCGCACGATATTTCGCGGCGCGGCGTGGTGCTGGTGCCTGAGCGCAACAAGCTGTTCGATACGCTGACCGTGCAGGAGAACCTGCATTTCAACCTGACGCGGCGGCGGCGCGAGATCCGCGACAAGGTGTTCGACTACTTCCCGCGTCTCGGCGAGCGCAAGTCCCAGATCGCCGGCCTGCTGAGCGGCGGCGAGAAGCAGATGCTGGCGATCGGCATGTCGCTGGTGTGCGAGCCCAAGCTGCTGCTGGTCGACGAGCTGTCGCTCGGGCTTGCCCCGATCGTCACCCAGGAGATCATGGGCATCCTGCAGAGCATCAACCGGCAGCTCGGGCTTGCCATGCTGATCGTCGAGCAGAACGCCGCTGCCGCGCTGCGGGTCGCCTCGTTCGGATATGTGCTGGAAGGCGGCCGGGTGGTGTTCAAGGGGGCATGCGCCCAGCTGATGGAGCACCAGGACATCAAGGAGTTCTATCTCGGAGGCGGCGAGGGCAAGACGCGCAGCTACCGCGACTTGCGGCAATACGCCCGCAAGCGGAGGTGGTGGGGATGAGCGAGCGTGGAGCGGTGCTGCGCATCGACGACGTCACCCTCAAGTTCGGCGGCATCGTCGCCATCAAGTCGGTGACCTTCGAGGCGCAGCCTTCGGAGCTGCTGGCCCTGGTCGGCCCGAACGGAGCCGGCAAGACGGCGCTGCTGAACTGCATCAGCGGCATCTACCGGCCGACCTCGGGGAATATATTCCTGGACGGCGCCAGCATCGTCGGGCAGCCCCTGCACCGGAAGGTGCGGCTCGGAGTGGGGCGGGCCTTCCAGCATGCCGAGCTGTTCCCGCACCTGACGGTCACCGAGAACCTGCTGATCGGCCGGCACACCAAGTTCAAGCGGGGTCTGTGGGCGAGCGGGCTCTACCTCGGCTCGACGCGACGTGACGAGACCAACGAGCGTCGCCACGTCGAGGGCATCATCGACTTTTTCGAGATCTACCGGCACCGCGACACGCCGGTCGGCTCGCTGCCCTATGGCGTGCAGAAGATCGTCAGCGTGGCGCGCGCCCTGGCGATGGGGCCGAAGCTGCTGCTGCTGGACGAGCCGTGCACCGGCCTGATCCGCGAGGAGCGGGAGAACCTGGCGCGCTTCCTGTTGCGCATCCGTCATGAGTTCGGTCCGACCATCATTTGGGTCGAGCACGACATGCAGATGGTGTCCGACCTGGCGGACCGGGTGGTGGTGCTGAACCACGGCGTCAAGATCGTCGAGGGATTGCCGGACGACGTACGCCGCTCGCCGGCGGTCATCGAGGCCTATCTGGGCCATGCCGCCGCCGGGGCGGCGGAATAGGCAGTTCGCCGGATTGGCGCGCGGTGGCCGGGGCAGAAGGCCCGCCCTTGCCGCTGTCACATTGTCCGACCACACTCGCGGCAAGACTGAGTTGCGCAGGAAGCGCAACGCTCCGGACCGGCCATGGCGGCAAGGACTGCTATCAAGATTGCGGCTGTGGCGCTGGCGTTGGTGCTCGTGGCGTGCGCGTGGATCTTCACGCCGATCTCCCAACTCGCCAATCCGGAAGCGGTCACCGCTGCGATGGGTGCGGTTGCAGCCAGCCCGTGGCGCTTCGCCATCGTGCTCGGCTGCTATCTGGTTGCCGGGATCGTCGTCTTCCCGGTGCTGCTGCTGATGTTTGCCTGCGCCGCCGTGTTCGGTCCCGTGACGGGATTTGCCTATTCGACCGCCGGCCTGTTGGCGAGCGCGGCACTGAACTATGGCATCGGCGCGTGGCTCGGTCGCGGAGTGCTGATGGAGAAATTGGGCCCGCGCTTCGAGGCGGCGCGGCTGGCGCTCATGCAGCGGGGCCTGACCACGACGGCCGTGGTGCGCGCCATCCCGGGGTCGCCGTTTGCGCTGGTCAGCGTCGCCGCCGGCGCCAGCGACATTCGCTTCCTCGATTACCTGATCGGCACGGCGATCGGCATCATGGTGCCCGTCAGCGTGATGACGGTGGCGAGTGATCAGACATTCCGGCTGCTCGCGGAACCCAACGTCATGCACTTCGCCGTGCTGGCGGGCGTGCTCGCGCTCTGGTTTGCAATTGCCTTCGGCGCCCAGGCGCTCGTCCAGAGGATCGCGAAGGGTCGCAGCCGAAGCCCTAGTTGATGCGCCGCTCGTAGCCCTGCCAGTAGGTCTCCCGCAATGTGCGCTTGAGGAGCTTGCCGCTGGCGTTGCGGGGCAGCTTGTCCATGAAATCGACCGAGCGCGGTCGCTTGTAGCCGGCGAGCTTGTCGCGCGCCCAGTCGAGCAGGCCCTGCTCGGTCAGGCTGGTGCCGGCGCGCTTGACGACCACGGCCTTGACGGCCTCGCCCCATTTGGCGTCGGGCACGCCGATCACGGCCAGCTCGACGATGTCGGGGTGCGCGGCCAGCACCGCCTCGACCTCGGCCGGATAGACGTTCTCGCTGCCCGACACGATCATGTCCTTGATGCGGTCCTTGATGAAGATGAAGCCGTCGGCATCGATGGTGCCGGCGTCGCCAGTGTGGAACCAGCCGTCGCGGATGGCATCGCTGGTCGCCTTCTGGCGTCCCCAGTAGCCCTGCATCAGGTTCTCGCCCTGGTAGACGATCTCGCCCACCTCGCCGAGGGGCACGTCGTTGCCGTCGGGGCCCACGGCGCGCGCACGGCCGCCGAACATGCACCGGCCGCACGACAGCAGGCGTTCGCCGACGTGGTGCTCGAAGGTCAGCGCCGTGAAGGGGCCGGCGGTCTCGGTCAGCCCATAGATCTGCGTGAACTTGCACTTGAAGATGTCGATGCAGCGCTTGAGCAGGTCGGGCGAGATGGGCGCCGTGCCGTAGGTGATGTGCTTGAAGTTGGAGAAGTCGGCGGTGCGCGCCGCCGGCAGCTCGGTCAGGAACAGCATGACCGACGGCACCAGCAGGGCGGTCTCGATCTTCTGCTCGACGATCGTGTTGAGCAGGGCCTCGGGGACGATCTCGCGCACGATCACGAGCGTGGCGCCTTCCTGCATAGCCCAGATCGCCCAGCCGGCGCCGCCCAGGTGGAACATCGGCATGCACACCAGCGAGGGGCCGCCCTCGCGGATCTCGGGCATCTCGAGCGCGAGGCACAGGCCGGTGTTGAGCACGTTCCAGCCCGTCAGCATGGCGCCCTTGGGCAGTCCGGTGGTGCCCGAGGTCGAGAACTGCCAGGCGACCGCGCCATCCCTATCGCGATGCGGGTCCAGGCCGCCGCGGGGCAGCTCGTCGAAGTTCAAGGTGCGTACGCCGGCGGAGATGCCGTGCTGCTTGAACTCGGGGCCGGTGACGACCAGCTTCGGCTTGATGTCGTCGATGATCAGCCGGACTTCGTGCGGCGTCAGGCGCCAGTTGAGCGGCGCTGCGACGATGCCGGCCTTGTCGAGCGCGAACAGCAGCTCGAGGTAGGCGGCGCAGTTCTTGTCGAGGATGGCGACGCGGTCACCGGGCTCCAGGCCGAGCTGGATGATGAGGGCGGCGGCGAGGGCGGAGCTGGAGGCATCGAGCTCGGCGTAGGTTTGCGTTCGGCCTTCGTAGAGCACGGCGGCCAGGTCGGGGTGGCGTTGGGCGCGCCAGCGCAACAGCTCGGCGATCGTGCGCATGGTGGTCGTCCTCCCTTATCCTCCGCCTTCGAGGGCGGCTTATAGTGCGCCGATGGCGCCCATGATTTTCTGCAGTGATACGGCCGCGCGCTCGTGCTCGACGTTGGCGACGATCCTCGCTCCATCCTGGATGCGCACGGAAAAGCGAAAGCGGTTTTTCTCGCGCTCCTTCAGGGTGGCCTCGATTACGAGAGCGGCACCGACCTTGCTGGGCCCCAGGTGGTCGATCACCACGCGGCTGCCGACCGTGATCTGGCCGGGCTGCAGCAGGCCCTCGACCATGCGAAAGCAGGCAACCTCGGCGATCTTCACCAGGTACGGGGTGGCGGCGACCGGCGGCATGCCGGGCAATACGGCCGCGACCGTGTCAGCCTCCTGCACGGTGACCGTTTGCGTGAAGGTGGTGCCGACGCCGTCGGAGGTTTGCGATTGAGGAGTGTCAGAGGAGGCCATGAGTTGTGCTGCCCGGTTTGAGATCGCGACGACTATCCGAGCAGAACGCCTACATGCGCCGCCGCTCCGGCTCCCAGCTGTGCTCGAGATTGTCGATCAGCTTCTGATCATACAGGCACAGGCACTGCTGGCGCGAGTAGGTTGCCATATAGCGCCGGTAGACGTCCAAGGGCTCCTGGCCGACGCGCAGCCCCTTGCGGTTGCTGACGGTGCTGGTGAAGCCGGCGCGCACCATCTGGTCCGCATTGCGGATGATGCCCTGGTCCATCTCCGCGTAGGGCACGACCTCATCGCAGATCATCATGCCCTCAGGCGTGTCGGCGACGAAGCGGCGCTCGAAGAAGATGCCCTGGCGCGACATGTGCACGCCGACCAGGCGCGGCAGCCGCAGGGGTGCGGAGCCGGGGATGAAGCCTTCCTTGCTGGCCGGCAGGTTGAAGTAGGAGCCAGGCTCGGCGATCACGCGATCCATCACGCACAGGAGCTGGCAGCCGCCGCCGATGGCGAAGGACTCCACCACCGCCAGCCACGGCTTCTCGACGTAGTCCTCGAACTGCTCGTCGTAGCTCTCCGACATCCAGTGGCCGCGGTAGATCTTGTTGAGCAGGCCGAGTTCGCGCTCGAGGATGAACTCCACGAACGAGATCTGCCCGTAATAGAGGTGCGTCAGGTTGATGCCGGCATTGAAGACGCGACGATTCTTGTACTTGGGGTGGTCGAGCACGCCGCCGCGCAGCACGCCGACCTCGATTCTGTCGTCGAGGAGCACGAGATCGACACCGGTCTCCAGCGCGTCGACCGCGGCATCGTCCTCGGCATTGAGGAACTTGGGATTCGTGAGTGTGACGATGCCTCGGTTGTCCTGGCGTTCGACGATCGCGGAGCCAAGATCGACCCTGCCCGTGCGCAGGAATTCGGTCAGCCGCTGCTCTGCCTCCCGCTTCGGCTTGAGCATGGCGTGCACCAGATGCCGGCCGCAGCGCTCGTCGGCAAGAACGTGGGCGATGAACAGCCCCTGATCGATCTCCCTGCCTTCCTTGGCGAACTGCCTGTTCAGCGCCCGCTCCGCATCGATTTCGGCGCGGGTCGGCAGGAGGCCCGGATAGAGGTCGGCGGCCTTGTAGACGAGATCGACGACGCGCAGCGGCACCGTGCAGCCGCTGGTCAGCTTGTCGTACATCTCGGCCGCATGGCGGCGGAAAAACGCCTCGCGCAGCTCGTGCGCCTTGCCCTTCAGTTGCTTGGCGTGCTGGCGGGCGTCGGCTTTGCGGTCAGGCGGCGCGCCGAGCTTCCGCAGTCCCTGCCCCACCGCATCGAGATAGCGGCCGGCGGCGCCCGCGTTCAGCGCCAGGGACGAGCCCAGCAGCGGCGCCTGGGGAATATCGAACTGGCCCTGAGCCGCGTCGGCCTTGGTTGCGCTTGCCATGCTGTATCCTCCCGCCGGCCTGTATCGAGCCGGCTGTTATTTTTGGTATAACAGTGTTCCAGTTTACGGGTCCGCGGAGAAGGCTGTCAACAGCTGTCGCCGCACTTTTCCGCGACGTTTGCGCCACAAGCATCATGGTACGTTCACGGTCTTGCCTCGCCCAGGTTGCGCTTATGTTGAAAATTCTAGAATAGTGTTCTATCTGAGGAACTAGGGAAATCCGGGCACTCCGCCCACCATTCCAGCACAAGTGCGAGCGTCGGCACAACTTGGGCGTCCAGGCGTCCGGGCAGAGAACTTCGAAGGCACATCAATGGCAGGCAAGGTAGCGACGGCCGCGCGAAAAGCGAGAGGTGCCCGGATTTCGGAAGTGTCGAACATCCCGACCACGATCAAGAATCCGGAGCGGGTTGCTTACCGGCGCACCGAGCTGGTGGAAGTTGCCACCAAGCTGTTCCTGGAGCGGGGGTTCCACGGCACGTCGATCCGCGACATCGTCAGGGTGTGCTCGTTCAACGTCGCCAGCCTGTACATGTACGTGTCGTCCAAGGAGGACATCTTGTTCCTGGTCGCCCAGGACCTGATGAACGACATCTCGCTCAAGCTCTCCGAGACGATCCTCGATCCGGACTCGCCGGTGCGGTCGCTCGAGATCGGGTTTGCGAGCTATTGCCGGATCGTCAACCGCCATCGCCGGCAGGTGCGGCTGCTGTACCGCGAGGTCGGCTTCCTGCCTGCGGATCTGCGCTCGAACGTGCTGGCGACGGTGTCCGGCGTGGTCACCTTCTTCGAGACGATCGTCGAGCGGGGCGTGGCGGCAGGCGTGTTCCGCGACGTTTCGGTGCGGCTGGCCGCACTCGACATGATGATGGTGGCGCACATGCTGGCGCTGCACACCCGCGAGGTCATGTCGATCACCGATCTCGACGGCTACATCAAGTTCCAGCTCGATTCCATCTTTGCAGGTCTGCTGGCGGCCGATGCCAAGCCGCGTAGCGAGTTGCCGGCGCGGGCGCGCAGGAAGTAGCCGGCACGTCCCGCCGTGCGCCGCGGGCGTGCTTCTGCAAGAGCGGTCATGCCGAAAGATGCGGCGACCATGATCGTGGTCGATCGGTCGGGACCCGCGCCGCGGGTTCTGCTCGGGAGGCGGCACAGCAGCCACGCCTTCATGCCGGGCAGCTTCGTGTTTCCGGGCGGCGCCGTTGATGCGTCGGACCGCGCGATGCCGGCGGCGGCCCCGCTGCATCCCGACGTCGCGGCAAAGCTCGTGCAACGGGTGGAGCGGCCGAGCACGGAATTCGCGCGCGCACTCGCGCTGGCGGCGGTGCGCGAGACCTTCGAGGAAACGGGCCTGATGCTGGGCACGAAGGGCGCCTTCGATGCGCCGGCCGAGCCGGGCCCGTGGGCGGCGTTCGTCGCGATGAGCATCCAGCCCGACCTGTCGAGCGTGCATTTCATTGCGCGCGCCATCACGCCGCCGGGCTTCCCGCGCCGGTTCGATGCGCGATTCTTCGCCGTGGATGCCGGCGCCATCGCGCATCGCCAGGACGGCGTGGTGCACGCGGATGCCGAGCTCGTGGAGCTGGTGTGGATGCCGATCCACGAGGCGCGCCACCTCCGCATGCCGGTCATCACCGAGATGGTGCTGGAGGACTTCGAGAAGCGGGTTCGCGCGGGCTTCGGCCGTGAGCTGCCGGTGCCGTTCTACCACACGGACGAGCACGAGGGTTTCGTCTGCGACCTGCTGTAGAGCGAAGGCTTATCAGGCCGGCAGGGACTCGACGCCGAGATAGGTGAGGCGGACGCGCTCGTCATCGAGCAGCGACGCGCCGCTGCCGCACATGGTGATGCGCCCGGTCTCCATGACGTAGCCGCGGTCGGCGATGGCCAGCGCCGCATAGGCGTTCTGTTCGACCAGCAGCACCGTGAGCCCGCCTTTCTTGAGGTCGGCGATGATGCCGAAGATCTGATCGACCAGCAGCGGCGCCAGGCCCATCGAAGGCTCATCGAGCAGCAGCAGCTTCGGGCGCGTCATCAGCGCCCGGCCGATGGCGAGCATCTGTTGCTGGCCGCCTGATAGGGATCCGGCGGCAATGGCTCCGCTTGCCGGCAAGCGCCGGGAACGTGGCGTAGACCTTGTCGAGATCGGAGGCGACCTCGGCATCGCGACGCCGGTAGGCGCCAAGCCGCAGGTTGTCGTCGACGCTCAGAGGCGAGAACACCTGGCGTCCCTCCGGGACCTGGGCAATGCCGCGCGCGACGCGGGCATGCGCCGACATGGAGTTGATCACCTCGCCGTCGAGGCGGATGGTTCCGGAGGCGACCGGCTGCACGCCGGATATGGCGCGCAGTAGCGTGCTCTTGCCGGCGCCGTTGGAGCCGACCAGGGTCACGATCTCGCCCTGCTTCACCTCGCAGGAGACGCCGTGCAGCACCTCGATGCGGCCGTAGCGGCTGGTGAGGTTGTCAATGGCGAGCATAGCTTGCTCCGGAGCTGGCGCGGGCGCCGAGGTAGGCAGCGATAACCGCGGGGTCCGTACGTACCTTCTCGGCGGTGCCCTCTGACAATGTGCGGCCCTGGTCGAGGACGTGAATGCGGTCGGAGATCTTCATGACGAGGCGCATGTCGTGCTCGACAAGGACGACCGTGGTGCCGGCAGCGGCGATCTGGCGGATCACGCCATCGATCTCCTCGGTCTCGACCGGGTTGCAGCCGGCGGCCGGCTCATCGAGCAGCAGCAGCTTGGGCTCGGTGGCGAGCGCGCGGGCGATCTCCAGCCGCTTCAGCGCGCCGTAGGGCAGCGATCCGGCCGGGCGGTCGGCGGCGTCCGACAGGCCGACCACGGCAAGAAGCTCGGCGGCGCGGGCGCGGGTGCGGCGATTCTGCTCGGCGACCGAGGGAAGCGTGAAGAAATGCGCCAGCACGTTGCGGCTCTCGTGCAGGTGGCGGCCGACCATCACGTTCTCGATGGCGCTCATGCGGAAGAAGATCTGCAGGTTCTGGAAGGTGCGCGAGAGACCGAGCCGTGCCAACTGATGTGGGGGCACGCCGGTGACGTCCTTGCCGGCGAGCAGCACGCGTCCGCGGCGCGGCCTGTACAGACCGGAGATGACGTTGAACAGCGTGGTCTTGCCGGCGCCGTTGGGCCCGATCACGGCAAAGATCTCGCCGGGCTGGACCGGGAAGCGCACGCCGTCGAGCGCGGTAAGTCCGCCAAAGCCGATGCCGATGTCGGAAACCTCGAGGATGCTCATCGGCTCCTCCGGCGCAGGCGGGCCTGCAGGGAGGGGACGATGCCGTTCGGCAGGAAGATCATGAACACGATCATGATCAGGCCGAGCACGATGTGCTCGTAGTCGTGGAAGACGGTCAGCACCTGCGGCAGGATGATCAGGATGGCCGCGCCGACGATGCTGCCGGGGATCGAGCCCAGCCCGCCCAGCACCGCCATCACCACGAACTCGATCGAGCGCAGGAAGCCGGCGGCATCGGGGGTCACGAAGCCGTCGAACAGCGCGTAGTAGGAGCCCGCCAGCGCGCCGTAGGTCGCGGACAGCACGAAGGCCAGCAGCTTGTAGCGCGCCACGTCGATGCCAAGCACGCCGGCGGCGAGCTCGCTGTCGTGGATCGCGCGCAGCGCCCGGCCGGTCGGGCTGGCGATCAGGTTGACAGCCACCCAGGTGCCGAGCACCAGGCTCACGCCCTGAGATCCAGTACCAGGTGACAGGGCCGGTCAGGCGCCAGCCGAACAGCTCCAGCCGCGGCACCGGCATGCCGTTCGGGCCGTTGGTGATGGCGGTCTCGTTGGAGAAGACCATGGCAATGAGCAGGCCCATGCCGAGCGTGGCGACGGCCAGATAGTAGCCCTTCAGCCTGAGGATGGGCCGCCCGACCACGAAGGCCAGCAGGCCGGCAATGGCAATGCCGCCGAGCAGCGCCAGCCAGGATGGGATTGCCAGATAGGTCGGGCCGAGCGCGACCGCATAGGCGCCGATGCCGAAGAAGCCCGCGTGGCCGAGACTGACCTGCCCGGCGAAGCCCATCAGCAGGTTGAGGCCGAGCACCGCGAGCGCATTGATGAACACCAGCGCCACGACGCGATAGTAGAAGCCGGACGGCAATACGAGAGGCAGCAGCAACACGATCAGCGCAACCGCGATGATCAGCGTGTACGGGCCGAGCCGGCGCATCGCCTGCGCGGCGAAGCCCGATTGCGCCTCGGGAGCGACCGTGGAGGGATCGACGCGCACGGCTTCGGTCCGGGATTGAACGGAATGCTGCACGACTACACGCGCTCCACCGCACCTTTGCCGAACAGCCCTTGCGGCATGGCAAACAGCACCCCGAGGATGACCAGGAAGGCAATGGCGTCCTTGTATTGCGAGGACACGAAGCCCGCGCCGAAAGCCTCCAGCAGGCCGAGCAGCAGCCCGCCCGTCACCGCGCCGATCGGATGGCCCATGCCGCCGAGCATGGCGGCGGCGAAGCCCTTCAGCGCCAGCAGCGTGCCGACGTCGTAGTTGGTGAGCGTGATCGGCGCGGCGAGAATGCCGCCGACCGCGCCGATGGCGGCGGAGATGGCAAACGAGAGACCGACCACGGCCGAAGTGTTGATGCCGACCAGGCGGGCCGCAAGCCGGTTGGCAGCGGTCGCCAGCATGGCCTTGCCGATCAGCGTGCGCGTCAGGAACGCCCACAGTCCGCAAACGATGATGCAGGAGCCGAGCAGCACGATCATGCTCTGCGGCAGCAGCGCGGCGCCGCCGATCTGCCAGGGCTGACTGCCCGCAAAGGGCGGCAGGCTGTGGAAGTTCTTGTCGAAGATCACAGCGGCGAGCCCGCGCATCAGGATCGATGCGCCGATGGTTATGATGATCAGCGTGACGGCGCTGGCCCCGCGTGCCGGCTCGATGGCGAGGCGATGCAACAGCAGGCCGACCGCCACGGCGACCACCACGGCGAACAGCGCGGCGAGCGGCAACGGAAACCCGGCGGCGGCGGCAAACACCGTCACCATCCCGCCCAGCATGACGAACTCGCCCTGCGCGAAGTTGACGACGTCGGAGGCGTTGTAAATCAGGGTGAACCCCAGCGCGACCAGCGCGTAGATCGACCCCGTCGTCAGGCCGGAAAACGCAAACTGCAGAACTTCGGACATCTTCCGAGCGTCGCTCCGTCAGCGTTCAGGGTGGCGATCCTAGCCTGGAACCGGGCGGATCAGAATGGGTGCTGCAAGAACCACGCGCCCTTGGGCGCGTGGTCATGTCATGTTGCAGCGCAAGCGGCCGGTTACTGCAGGAGCTTCCAGTCGCCGTTCTTGACCTCGATCATGCGCAGCGAGCTGAGGTCGAGGCCGAGATGGTCGGTCGGCGACATGTTGACGATGCCGCCCGTGCCGGTGAAGTTCTTGGTCTTCTCGATCTCGTCGCGCACCTTGGCCTTGTCGGCGCTCTTGGCACGTTCCATGGCCTGCACCAGCATCAGCAGGCCGTCGTACATGTGGCCGCCGAAGGTCGAGACCGGCTCGCCGGTCTGCTTCTCGAACTTGGTCTTGTACTCCGTCACGATCTTCTTGAGCGGGTCGCTGTCCGGCAATTGGTCGGCGACGATCGCGGCGGCGGCCGGCAGCCGCACGCCCTCGGCCGCGTCGCCGGCGAGCTTCAGGTAGCTCTTCGAGGAGACGCCGTGGCTTTGATACAGCGGCGCGGGAATGGCGAGCTGGCGGTAGTTGCGCGTGACGATGGCCGGGCCCTGGCCAAAGCCGCAATTGATGACGGCCTCGACGCCGGCGGTGCTCTTGATGTTGGTGAGCTGAGGCGTCATATCGCTGTCGGTGGGAGCGTACAACTCGTCGCGCACGACCGTGATGCCGAATTGCGGCGCCATCTTCAGGCACTCCTCGCGCATGGCCTTGCCCCAGCCGTCGGTGCCGGAGATCATGCCGATCTTGGTGATCTTGCGCGCCTTCATGTCCTCGAAGATCTTGCCGCACGACATCGGCTCGGTGTGCGGTGTCTTGAACACCCATTTGCGCACCGGCACGACGATGCCCGCAGCACCGGCCATGGCGATGAAGGGAATGCCGGCATCCTCGAACACGCTGATCATGGCCATGCTGGTGCCGGTGATCGACCCGCCGAGCATGGCATCGACCTTGTCTTCCTCGACGAGGCGCGTGGCGAACGTGCGCGCCTTGTTGGCGTCGCCGCCGTCGTCATAGATGAAGAGCTTGATGGGCTGGCCGTTGACGCCGCCCTTGGCGTTGATCTCCTGCACGTACATTTCCAGCGTCTTCTTCTCGGGATCGCCGAGGAAGGAGGCCGGGCCGGTTATGGAGAGCACGGAGCCGATCTTGATCTCGGCCAATGCCGAGGAGGCTAGAGCGCAAAGCGCCATGACTGCCGCAAGCAGAGTTCGCATCGGTATTCCTCCCATGGTGGTGGTTCGTATTCGTGTTGGGCTGATTTCGAGTGGTCTGTAAGCAAACCATCCGGTCAGCCAAAAAATGGTATAACAGTATTCTAGTTCATGCGATCGAGCCTGTGAAGCGCAAAGTGGACAGTGCGCGCAAGGCGCAGCGCAGATGTTGGCTCGCGCGTGCAAGGCTGCGGGCTTTCACATTGCGCGATCCCGGATGGCGAGCCTTTCACGCAGTGCAAAAAAACACCTTCTCGAACCAGCGAGACCTGCGCGCTTGGTAAGATCGCCTTGCGAAAAATCGCCTTGCACGCCTGCCGGCAGGCTCACACGATTGGCTTGCGAGTGATAGAAAATGGTATAACAATGTTCCAGGAATGGGACGCAGAACCCACCGGCGGAGGAAGCAATGGAGCGCTCGTTCAGGGAAGAGGTCCGCTCCCTGCGATTGGGTGAAGGCGAAGTCTTCCACGGCGAGGGCATTCTCGCCGTCACCAAGGCGCTGCTGCAGTCGGGCGTGAGCTATGTCAGCGGCTATCCGGGCGCGCCGGTATCGCATCTCGTCGATGTGCTGACGGATGCCTCCGACATTCTCGATGATCTTGGCGTGCACTTCGAGCCGGCCGGCAACGAGGCTGGCGCTGCCGCCATGCTGGGCGCGTCGATCAACTACCCGATCCGCGGTGCGGCGACCTGGAAATCCGTGGTCGGCACCAATGTGGCCTCGGATGCGCTGTCGAACCTGTCGTCGGCGGGCGTGATGGGCGGCGCCCTGATTGTCGTCGGGGAGGACTACGGCGAGGGAGCCAGCATCATCCAGGAGCGGGCGCATGCCTTCGCGATGAAGTCGCAGGTGTGGCTGCTCGATCCGCGCCCGAACCTGCCGACCATCGTCGGCATGGTCGAGCACGGCTTTGCGCTGTCGGAGGCAAGCTCCACGCCGGTGATGCTGGAGCTGCGCATCCGCGCCTGTCACGTGCATGGCAGCTTCGTGTGCAAGGACAACCGCGCGCCGCTGCTGTCGCGCAGGAATCCCATCGATGCGCCGAAGTTCGACTACGCGCGGGTCTGCCTGCCGCCGTCGACCTACGCCCAGGAGAAAAACAAGATCGACGTGCGCTGGCCGGCGGCCGTCCGCTACATCTCGGAGCACCGCCTGAACGAGGTGTTTGCCGGCGAGCATGAGCGACATCGGCATCATCGTGCAGGGCGGGCTGTGCAATACGCTGATGCGGGCGCTGCAATGCCTGGGACTGGCCGATATCTTCGGCAAGACACGTATTCCGATCTATGTGCTGAACGTCACCTATCCGCTGGTGCCGTCGGAGGTGGTGGACTTCTGCCGGGGCAAGCGCTCCGTGCTGGTGGTGGAGGAGGGACAGCCCAACTTCCTCGAGCAGGCGATCAGGTCGGTGCTGCAGGAGCATGAGGTCCGGCTTGCCGTGCATGGCAAGGACGTGCTGCCGCCGGCCGGAGAATATACCGGTGAGCTGATGCTCGACGGCGTCTCGAAGTTCCTGGCGGCGGAATGGCCCGAGGGGCGCAACACGCCCTGGACGGCCATGTCGGACGAGATCAAGAGCGCAAAGCGGGACGCAGCGAGCGGACTGGGCAAGCCCGTTCCCGTGCGCCCGCCGGGATTCTGCGTCGGCTGTCCCGAGCGGCCCGTGTTCAGCGCCATCAAGATCGCCGAGAAGGAGATCGGCAAGACGCATATGACCGCGGACGTCGGCTGTCACATCTTCTCGACCCTGCCGCCCTTCAATATCGGCAATACCATGCTGGGCTACGGGTTGGGTTTGGCCAGCAGCAGCGGCATCGCCCCCAATTTCAAGCGCCGCGTGATCAGCATCATGGGCGACGGCGGCTTCTGGCACAACGGGCTGACGACAGGTGTGACGAGCACGCTCGCCAACGGCGGCGACAGCATCCTGATCATCATGAAGAACGGCTATGCGGCGGCGACCGGCGGCCAGAGGATTCCGTCGTCCGCAGGAGTGGCCAGGCGGGAGGGCGAGGCGCCGCGCATCGACGCCGTTCTGAAGAGCGTCGGCGTCAAGTGGCTGAAGACGATTCGCTCCTACAGCGTCGATAGCATGCGCAAGGCGATCGTGGAGGCCAGTACCACGCCGCAGCGCGGTCTGAAGGTGATCATCGCCGACGGCGAATGCCAGCTGGCGCGGCAGCGACGCATCCGGCCGCAGATTGCCAAGCAGCTGAGCGAGGGCAGGCGTGTGATACGCACCCGCTTCGGTATCGATGCGGATACGTGCACGGGTGATCACTCCTGCATCCGCCTGTCGGGGTGCCCGTCGCTGACCATCGCGCCCAACCCTGATCCCCTGCGGACGGACCCGGTGGCGCACGTGAACAACGATTGCGTCGGCTGCGGGCTGTGCGGGGAGGTGGCGCATGCCGCGGTGCTGTGCCCGTCGTTCTACCAGGCCAACGTGATCCAGAATCCGACGTGGCGTGATCGCCTTGTCGATCGGGTGCGCCGCGCGCTGATCGGCATGCTTA
Source organism: uncultured Alphaproteobacteria bacterium (assembly GCA_963735125.1). Taxonomy (GTDB): domain Bacteria; phylum Pseudomonadota; class Alphaproteobacteria; order Rhizobiales; family Hyphomicrobiaceae; genus AWTP1-13. The sequence goes on from CAVTJY010000031.1 coordinate 82,986, forward strand.
CGTCGCGCCGCAAGGCTTACGCGTTGTCGAGCCCATGAGCGAGATGCGACCGCTTACCGTTCTGATCGCGGCGCTGGGCGGCGAGGGCGGCGGCGTGCTCGCGGACTGGCTCGTGGCGGCGGCGACGATCGGCGGGTATCCGGTGCAGAGCACATCGATCCCGGGCGTCGCGCAGCGCACGGGGGCCACCACCTACTACCTGGAAATGCTGCCCCGGCCGCTGGGCGAGCTGCAGGGTGCGCAGCCGATGTTCGCCTTGACGCCGATGGCCGGCGACCTCGACCTGGTGGTCGCATCCGAGCTGGTCGAGGCCGGGCGTGCCATCCAGAACGGCTTCGTGACGCCGAAGCGCACGACGCTGATCGCCGCCACCAGTCGCGTGTTTGCCATCGGCGAGCGCATCGCCATGGGCGACGGGCGGTTCGAGTCGGAGCGCATCCTGGAGGTGGCAAGGCAGTTCGCCAAGCGGCCGATCCTGTTCGATGCCGGGGCCGCGGCGCGCGCTGCCGGCGTGCCGATCAATGCGGTGCTGCTCGGGGCGATCGTTGCCTCCGGCGTGCTGCGGCTCGAGCGCGCGTGGGCCGAGGAAGCGATCCGCAGTCGGGCAAATCGGTCGAGGCCAACCTGCGCGGCCTCGAGGTCGGCGCGCGGGAGGCTGCAGGGGCATTCCCTCCGGAAGCTCCGAAAACTGTGGCCACGCCTGCCGCGAAGGCTAGCGGAGCACGCTCGCTTCTGTCTGCCATGCACGGAGCCTTCCCGGCCGGGGCCGAGGAGGTGGTCGCGCACGGCCTCGAGCGGCTGCTCGACTATCAGGGCCAGCGTTATGCGGAGCTCTATCTGCAACGGCTGCAGCCGATCGCGGACCGCGACGACGCAGAGGGCGCGCTGACCCGCGAGGTGGCGCGCTACTGGCGCTGTGGATGAGCTACGAGGACGTGATCCGGGTCGCCGACCTGAAGACGCGCCGTGAGCGCTTTGCGCGCGTGCGCAAGGAGGTGCGGGCCGGCGACAAGGATATCGTGCAGGTCGTGGACTACCTGAAGCCCGGCATCGACGAGCTGTGCTCGATCCTGCCGGCGGCGCTCGGGCGGCGCATGCTGGCCCTGGCGCGCCGGCGCGGCGTGGTGTCCCGCTGGAACGTCGGCCTGCACATCTCCACGACCAGCGTCAGCGGCTTCCTGCTGCTGCGTACGCTCGCCGGCCTCCGGTGGTGGCGACCCCACTCGATGCGCTTCAAGGATGAGCAGGCCAGAATCGAGCGGTGGCTGCGCGCGGTCGATGACGCCGCGCAACGTGACCTCGGACTTGGCCTCGCCGTTGCGCAATGCGCCCAGCTCATCAAGGGCTATGGCGATACGCATGCGCGCGCCCTGCGCAACTTCGAGCTGATCGCACAGACCTACTTCGAAGCCTGCACCGACCAGCATGTGTCGCCCGCCATGCTGGCCGATGCGATCGGACAGGCTCGCCAGGCGGCGCTCGCCGATCCAGATGGGGAGGCGCTGGACGCCGAGGTGGCGCGCTTCCAGGCCGCGCTTTCACAGACACAAGCAGCAGGAGCGGCAGCAATCGCCGCGCAATGACCGGGGAGGAGCAGACCATGCGACGTCGCGATTTCATGAAGGCTGGTGGGTTGGCGGTGGCGGCGACCGCCGTCGCGAAGCCGGCGATTGCCCAATCGGCGCCGGAGGTGCAGTGGCGGCTGACGTCGAGCTTCCCCAAATCGCTCGACACCACCTACGGCGGCGCGGAGGTGTTCGCCAAGCAGGTCGCCGACCTGACGGACAATCGCTTCAAGATCCAGTTGTTCGCGGCGGGCGAGATCGTGCCAGGGCTGCAGGCGCTCGATGCCGCCCAGGCCGGGACGGTCGAGATGGCGCATACCGTTTCCTACTACTACGTGGGCAAGGACCCGACGTTCGCGATCGCCTCCGCCGTTCCGTTCGGCCTCAACGCCCGCCAGCAGAACGCCTGGCTGTATCAAGGCGGCGGGAACGATGCGCTCAACGAGTTCTACAAGGCCTACAACGTGTACGGCCTTCCGCTCGGCAATACCGGTGCGCAGATGGGCGGCTGGTTCCGCAAGGAGATCAAGAGCCTTGCGGACATGTCCGGCCTCAAGATGCGCATCGCCGGGCTGGCGGGGCAGGTCATGCGCAAGGTCGGCGTCGTGCCGCAGCAGCTGGCGGGCGGCGATATCTATCCTGCCCTGGAACGTGGCACCATCGATGCCGCCGAGTGGATCGGTCCGTACGACGACGAGAAGCTCGGCTTCTACAAGGTGGCGCCGTACTACTACTATCCCGGCTGGTGGGAAGGCGGCCCAAGCCTGCATGGCTTCATCAATCTGGCCAAGTGGAACGAGCTGCCCAAGAGCTACCAGGCGGCGGTGATCAATGCGGCCAACTACGCCACGACTTGGATGCAGGCGCGCTACGACATTCAGAATCCCGCCGCACTGAAGCGGCTGGTTGCGGCGGGCGCGCAGCTGCGCCCGTTTCCGCTCGATGTTCTGGATGCCTGCTACAAGGCGGCCAACGAGCTGTTCGCGGAGATCTCGGCCACGAACCCGAACTTCAAGAAGTTCATCGAGATGATGGTGGCCACGCGCGACGACCAGTACCTGTGGTGGCAGGTGGCGGAGCATCCCTACGACAGCTTCATGATCCGTGCGCGCTCGCTCAGGTAGCCGCAAGCGCATGGGACTGCCAGGCGGCCGCGAGGAGATGGCATCCGTGCCGTGCGGTCGCCGGAGTGACGGTCAGGGCTGTCAGGCGTGGGGCGCACCGAGCGTCGCGCAGCGCCAGCGCCACGCTCGGGGATGCGAAGATCGCCGCAAGCACGAACGAGGACAGCAGCCACGGCGCCCAGACGCTGAAGCCGAATGCCGCGACCAGTGCATGCGAGGCGAAGGTCGCAGACAGCAGGGGCTGCACGCGCGGCGGCGCTCGAGATATGACGCCGATCGTCAGGAGACCGACGAAAAGCAGCAGGACCACGCCGACCGCGCCGGCCTCGTACCAGACCTGCACGTAGGCGTTGTGGGCGTGGACGTTCGTCTCGCGGGGTATTTGTGTGCCCGGCTCGAACTTGCGTGTGCTCTGCTCGAGCGAGTCCATGGTCCGTGCCGTGCTCACTCCGGCTCCGAGCAGCGGCGCCTCGGCGATTTTCTGAGCCGTGTGGTGCCAGATCACCAGGCGATGGCGGGCGCTCCAGAACAGCGTTTCGTTGGTCTGCAGATGGGCCGCGTACATGGCAAACACGAGGGGCACCGCTGCCACGCAAGCGACGACCCAAGCGGTAGTCAGCGAGCGGATGCCGATCCGGGGCGCGTAGCGATAGAGCAGGAACATGGCGGCCCCGCCAATCAGAGCAACCTGCGAGGTGGCATGGTTGGAGAGCAGGATTGCCGCTGCGGCAGGAGCCAGCGCCAGCAGCAGGATCGTGCGCGTCTTGACGCTGTCGGACAGCGTGACGGTGGCGAGCACCGCAGGCCAGAGCAGCAGGACCAGTCCGGCTGCATGGCGGTTCAAGAATTGCTCCGGCAACGCGACGACATTGCCGTCTTGCACCGTGGCCCACGCCACCTCATACCGCCATCCGGGTATGGCATTCATCAACGCGATGAGAACGGCGTAGTCGTCGACACACAGCAGGCACAGCAAGGTGCCGCCTGCAATGTAGCCAGCAAGAAAGCCGAGCAGCATGGCGCGCAACGCCTGTTCGTGCAGCGCACGGTGAGCCGCGACCACGATGAACAGCACGGCGACAGCCATGATGAAGGTCAGCACGCTGCGATAGGCGTCGGGCCTGGCGAGCGACCAACTCGAATTGATCAGCAGATAGAGCGCCGACATGCCCAGCACGATCGCCAGGCTGGAGGCATGGAAAGGTCGCAGATGGCGCGTCTCGGGTCCGAGCCACAGCAATGGCGCCACAACGCTCAACGCCACGATGACGGGCCCGATCTTCGGGGTGAGCAGGTAGAACATCGTGCCGGCCGCGGTCCAGGCAACGGTGAGCCACGTCGCCCATCCCGCCAGTGCGGCTGATTGTACCGACGCGACGTCCGAGCGGGCCGCAGATGCGGCCGTTCGGCGTGTCGCGCGCACGCCAGCCGTCGCTGCGCTATCCATCCGCTGCCTCCTGATGCAGATCGAGGTGTGCGGTTGCGGCCCCTCAAGCCGGCAACCGCATCTGCAATTGCGAACGCGTGCTGCGACGTTGCGAGCGGACAATTCTCGGCAGGCGAGGACGCGCCCCCAACCGTCGAAGGTCGGCATCGACCATTTCGCAGATCATGTCCTCGAAACGGGTGGTGGGCTCCCAGCCGAGCTGCTGTTTGGCCTTGGCGGCGTTGCCGTGCAGGATGTCGACCTCGGCCGGGCGGAACATCGCCGGATCGATCACCACATGCGCGTTCATGTCGAGGCCGGCGTGGGCGAAGGCGACCTGGCACATTTCGCGCACCGATCGCACCTGGCCCGTGGCGATGACATAGTCGTCGGGCGTCGGCTGCTGCAGCATCAGCCACATGGCGCGCACATAGTCCTGGGCATGGCCCCAGTCGCGCTGCGCATCGAGATTGCCGAGCCGGATGTTCTCCGCCAGTCCGAGCTTGATGCGCGCCACGCCGTCGGTCACCTTGCGCGTGACGAACTCCAGTCCCCGCAGCGGCGACTCATGGTTGAACAGGATGCCGCTCGAGGCGTGCAGCCCGAAGCTCTCGCGGTAGTTCACGGTGATCCAATGCCCGTAGACCTTCGACACGCCATAGGGCGAGCGCGGGTAGAACGGGGTCGTTTCGGATTGGATGGGCTCCTGCACCCGCCCGAACATTTCCGATGAGGACGCCTGATAGAAGCGGGCCTGCGGGCATTCATAGCGCATGGCCTCCAGCAGATTGCACACGCCGAGGCCGGTCACGGACCCCGTGTACAGCGGCTGATCCCAGGATGTCTTGACGAACGATTGGGCGCCCAGATTGTAGATCTCGTCCGGCTGCGCGGTGCGCAAGACGCGGGTGAGCGAAGAGTAGTCGGCCAGGTCGCCGTCCATGAGCCGGACGTCATTCTCGATGCCGAGCCAGCGCAGCCGGGTATCGCTGAACTCGGGCATGCTGGTGCGGCGCACCAGCCCGAACACCTCGTAGCCTTTGCTGAGAAGGAAGCGCGCGAGGTACGCACCGTCCTGGCCGGTAATTCCCGTAATAAGAGCTTTTGCCATGCTCACCCCGTTTTTATTTGCGATGAATTGCAACCCCGCAGATGTGATTTTCAAATAACCCGTCCAAAAAATGCCAGAAACAGGCAATCGCCAATGATCCCCATAAAACACGAGCGAAATCAATGTGATATGTCGTTCCTTAAATAGATTATCGATGATATCCGATATAAGACATCGAGGTGGGTGTGACGGGCATTTGCGAGCAGGCGCCGCGTTGTGCGCGCGTCGCCGCGCGAGGCACGGAGCAGCCCCGTCGGGCTCGACGCCGTGTTTGAAGCGCGCCGCCGTTGAAAAGATCGGCCTTAGCGTGAGTGAGCGGGAGACTTCACCTGCACGATGCTCCAGCCTTCGCGCTCGAGCACCTGCCGCAGGGCTCGGTCGAACATTTCGCGGTAGGAGGAGGAGACCTGCAAACGAAACGCATCGAAGCGGGTGGGCACGACCTTCAGGCCCACCCCGATGCGCGAGCCGCACGCAAAGTGCGGGAGTTGTTGACCGTCGCTATCCTCGATCGTCCAGCAGGCGGACATGGTGCATGCTCAAACGTTGCAGCCTATGTAAGCCCTTCTACAAGTTGGACGCGGCCGGCGTGGTTCCGTTGACGGCACGCTGCAACTAACGTCCACACCTGCAGTACGCGACAACCAGGCCAAGCACATCATCTGCGGCGGAATAGAAACACCTGCCGGCGCGTCGACGGACCATATGTGCGCCACAGGTTGAGCCCGAAGCCTGCGGCGGCGATGATAAGTGTGCACGCTCCGACGATGAGCCCGACACGGAGCCTTGCCGTGCAGGCCGCAGCCACGGCCCCGGCTGCAATGGCGATGGACGCCACGTTCAAGAGCGCGGTTGCGGTGTCGGATGTTGCGTGAAGGAAAGTGCTGAGGGTGCGCATTGCGAATTTCCCCTGCGGAACGCATGCACGAAGCATTTCAAATCATACGTGATTCGATGCATTGCGAGAACGGTCGCCGCTACGTGATGGTGCGCTGCGATATTCCCGCGACATGCAAGCGCAGTCCAGGGGTCAAACGGTGAACATCTGTGGATGGCCACATGCCGGACCGAAATCCGGGGTTAACAACGGCCCAAGGAATTCCGATATTGCCATTGATAACAGGGCACGTCGTGGCGGCGACGGTGCCAGAAAACAGCGGAGGAAACACGCATGGCTATCCAAGCCCGACAGCGAATACCGCTCGACACGTGGATGGTGGTCGAACCGATCACCTACAACGAGATGAAGCCGGTCTCGACACACGCCACGCAGTATGAAGCCGAGGCGGAGTGCGATCGTCGCAATCGCGCGCTGGGCAAGCCGCGCTACAGCGTCTGCATCGCGTTCGAGCCGATCGCCGAGCGCATGGGCCGACCGGTCGGCCGCTGATCCATCGTCGATTGGTGTGCCGCTGCGTGCGGACTTATTACATAGGTCTGTGCGAGCGCGAGCCACGCTGCTTGCGCGCCCGACCCAATCGACGTGCCTCGCGCGCCTTGGCCTGGATCATGGCGTGTGGGAGAGTTTCGTGCTCCGGCACGAAGCGGTGAAATAGGCGCGGCTTGTTGAGCGCGGGCTTGGCAATCACCTTCGGTGGCGCCGGCGGCGGCTGCGGTTTGACGATCTCCGCTGGCTCGATGGTCCACAGCCGACGCCGGCGATCGGCATCGGCCAGGTCGCGGCGAATGCCGGGCGTGTGCTTCAGCGCAAACAGGAAGCGGTTGTCGGAGACCGCAACGCGGTGGTCGGCTGCCGCGCACTCCCCGTACAGCGCACAGATGATGCCGGGCGGGTAGCTGCCGACGGCGCCAATCGCGCGCGCCCAGACGACGAACTTGCGCGCCGCCTCCTCGGGCTTGTCGGCAGCGCGGCGCTTGCCCTCGTAGATGGGCGAGTCGTCCGGCGGCATGCCGATGTCGAGCAGCATCTGCTCGACCTCGGGCCGCAGTCGCAGCGGCTCGAGCACCTCGGGCGACACGCGCCCGCAGTCGGCTTGCCGCTGGCGCGACGCTTCAGGCGACGGCCCGGGCGCCTCGGCGGCTCGACTTCGATGCGCGCTGGTGGCGCGCGACCCGGTACGAACGCCCTCAGGAAGGCGAGTGCTGCGCCGGATGCCCCAGACATCGTATGCCCCTCATCGCACGTGCTGCAGCGCACGCGGATGGGCAAGCTACGCAAGTCGCCGACGTGCGTCACCGAGTACGCAGGCGCGTGGGCGCGACGCTTCTGCAACCTCAGCGGGGCGTCGTGGACGTGGTCTGCGTTTCCGGCTGATGCAGGTTGAGGAAGGGCAGGGGAGCTGACCCGTACATGTTGACCGGCAGATTGCCCGACCAGCGCTTGGCGACCTCGAGCTGGATGAGCGAGGCGTTCGAGCGCAGCGCCTGGCCCTGGGCCTCCAGTGCCTTGGCCTCCGCGAGGCCGACCAGCTCCTTGCCCTTGGCCTGCGCGGTCGAGAGCAGCAGCTCGCCGTCGGCCTTGCCGCGTGCCTGCTCGCGCGCCGCGTTGGCCTCGCCCTCGGCCTGGATCTTCTGACGCTGGGCGACGACCTCCGCCTGGCGGCGCTCCTGCTCGGACTGCTCGACCTTGGCCTTGGCGATGGCGGCGGCGTCCATGGCGCGGCGGTACTGCTCGGTGTAGCGGATGTCGTTGATCTGAAAATCGACGACGCTGATGCCGAACAGCGCCAGGGCCTCGCCCTCCAGAACTCTTCTGCACGGCCAGCGCCACATCGCCGCGATGCGCCGCGACCTGCGTGATGTTGATCTTGCCCATCTCGCGTTTGAAGCGGTCGATCATGAAGGACTCGAGATTGGCGCGGTAGTCACGGTTGGTGGTGAACACGCGGCGCACCTCGCTCTCGGGGATGCGATAGTTGAGCGTGACCAGCGCATCGAGCTCCTGGTTATCCACCGTGTAGGTGTTGAGGTGGTCCTTCTGCATGCGCTGAATGCCGATCGGGAAGGTCTCGAGCCCGTTGACGAAGGGGATGCGGAAGTGCAGGCCCGGTCCCGCCAGCGAGTGGAACTGGCCGAAGCGCGTCACCACCGTGCGCTCGTACTCCCCGACCGTGTAGAACGGTGAAATAATATAAAGGAGGATAAGCAGCAGACCCGGCCACCGCCAGGCCGGCGGCGCCGAAGCCGAAGATGCCCTTGCTGGGCCGGCCGCCGGCTCCCGGCAAGCTGGGGATCGAAACATTGGCCATCGGACCGCTCCTGAAATCTGCCAGACAAACCGCGCGAGACGTGCCCGCTGCTCCGGTGCACGCGTCGCCGATTACGCGGCAATGGTTGGTCACGCTCACGGCAAAATGGCGGCGGTGTGGGCAGCAAGTCTGCGCAGAGCTGCCAACTCGCGATAGTTGGTTAAGGTCGCCCGGCGGCAGACCGTCCGGCAGGGTTTCAAGCGCGGATTGCGCCACAATTACTGGTTACTGAGATGACAGTCCCTAACAGGCCGTCATTGAGTCCATGATGGGCACCAGTCGCAGGCGGCCGTTGCTCGGCATGGCCAACGTGTGCATTCGCATCCGCATCGGTTTGGCGGGGGGGGTGCTATTGCTGCTGGCGTCCTGCGCAAGCATGCCGCCGCTCGGGCTGCAGAAGGACGGAACCTACATTCTGGAGTCCAACGAGCAGTCGCTCGACTGTGATCGCCTGTACAAGGCCATCTGGGGTCGCGTGCAGACCATGAAGACCTTGCCGGCCAAGGCCAAGGCCGAGCTGGATCAGGCGCCGCCCACGGCCTTCCTCGCCCTTGGGCGGATTTTCGGTGGGCAGAGCAAAGGGCTGGCGACGATCGCCGAGTACGATCGGGAGTCCGCCCACGTCGGCGCCTTGCATCGCACCATGATCGAGAAGAATTGCCCCGGCCGCCTGGACCTGGAGCGGGAGCTGGGGGAAACCGAATCTGCGATGTCGCAGCTGCGGCAGAAATGAGGTCGCATTTTGACATCAATCTTTCATCGACCCTTTGCACGCATGTCGCTCTAGGCAGGCACAACTAATGGCGAAAGCTGATCAGGGGCCAGGACCCTGTGTATGCGTTCGAGCCTGGCTCTGACAGCTTGTTGGTTCGGATGCGCCTCGTGTCCGGTTGCGTCCGATACTTGGCCAGTTCGGTGACCGCGTTCGTCCAACCCCGCGGGCACGCGGTTACCGGGCTGGCTACACGACCCGGCCGGATCGCGGCCTACCTCCCGAGAACCTGCTTGCTGACCTGATCGAGCCTGCCCTGCACGCGGCGGCAGGTGCGTTGCCAATCGGCCTTGCTCATATGCGTGGCCGGCTCCCAAAGCTTCATGCAGTCGGTGACCGTCTCGTTGAGGGCGTTCTTGCCGGTGCGCGTGCCCGGCGTCTGGCCGGACCCCGATGAGGTTTGCGAGTTGGGTGGGATCGGCCTGATCGGTCCGGTCGATCCGCTTGCACTAGACTGGCCGTTACCAGACTGGCCGTTGGTCGTGGTCGCAGTGGCGCTGCCGTTACCTTGTGCCCTGATGTCGACGCGTCCGGCGTCGCCGTGGATGTTCCGGCCCGGGTCGTCGCTGTGCCGCCTGGTGTCGTCGATGCTCCGCCGGGTGTGGTGGACTGACCGGTGACGGCCGCGCCGCTCGCCGACGGCGTACCCGTGTTGCCGGGGGTCTGGGTCGACACCGCGCCTTGCGTTGTTCCCGGCGTCGTCGATCCGGAGGTCGACGCACCCCCGGAGGATGACGTGCCCGACGAGGTCTGCGCCAGCGCTGCCGTGGCCGTCAAGCTCAGCGCGAATGTTGCGACAATTGCGGTTCTCATGGAAGGGCAACGCTGCAATCATGGCATCGTTCCGGTGGGGCGGTATGCGTCTGCCCCGGCCCTGAGTGCGGCAGTGCAATCGACGCCAGCCCCCATCTTTGCTAACTGACCTTATGAGCGGGAGCGACGCTGCAGGAGAGTTGGTCGTCATGAAAGCCATGCTGAGCAGACAGATCGGCGGACCCGATACGCTGGTGCTGGAGGAGCTGCCCGATCCAGCGCCGGCCGCCGGCGAGGTCGTCATCGCGGTCAAGGCCTGCGGCGTGAACTATCCCGACCTGCTCATCATCGAGGACCGCTATCAGTACAAGCCCGCGCGGCCGTTCGCGCCTGGTGGCGAGGTGGCCGGCATCATCGAGGCGGTCGGCAGCGGCGTGACCGGGCTGAAGGTCGGCGACCGCGTGATCGGCTCGAGCATGTGGGGCGGCATGGCCGAGAAGCTGGCGCTCAAGGCCGACCGCTGCATTCCCTTTCCGGCTAGCATGCCGATGGACGAGGCGGCGGCTCTGATCCTGACCTACGGCACCTCGATCTACGCCCTGAAAGACCGCGCCAAGCTGCTCAAGGGCGAGACGCTGCTGGTGCTGGGCGCGGCCGGCGGCGTGGGCCTGTCGGCGGTCGAACTCGGCAAGGCGATGGGGGCTCGCGTGATCGCGGCGGCTTCGTCGGAAGAGAAGGTGGCGCTCGCCAAGAAGCACGGAGCAAGCGAGGGCGTCGTCTATCCCGCGGGTCCGTTCGACAAGGCCGGCAGCAAGGCGCTGGCGGACCTGTTCAAGAAGGTTTGCGGCGAGACGGGCGCCAACGTCATCTACGATCCGGTCGGCGGCGACTATTCGGAAGCGGCGCTGCGCGCGATTGCCTGGGAGGGCCGCTTCCTGGTGGTCGGCTTCCCGGCCGGCATCGCCAGGCTGCCCCTCAATCTGACGCTGCTGAAGTCGTGCCAGGTGGTCGGCGTGTTCTGGGGCGAGTTCACGCGGCGCGATCCCGCAGGCAACGCCGCCAACATCCGCGCGCTGATGCAGTTCTATGCCGACGGCGCGATCCGGCCGCTGGTGTCGGAGCGCTATCCGCTGGCGCAGGCGGGCGCAGCGATTGCCAAACTGGCGGCGCGGCAGGCGATGGGCAAGATCGTCGTGACGATGGAGTGAGGCATGGCGGCGATGCTCACACGCTGGTGGTGGATCCGCCACGCGCCGGTGCCGGACGGCGGGTTCATCTATGGCCAGCGCGATCTCGACTGCGACTGCGGCGACGCCGAGGTGTTTGCCACGCTGGCGCGCGAGCTGCCGGCCGATGCCGTCTGGCTGACCAGCAACCTGGTGCGCACGCGCCAGACGGCCGCGGCTATCCTCGCTGCGGCAGCGGAAGGGCGGCATGGCGCGATCGAGCCTCTGGCGGTGCCTGACCTTGCCGAGCAGCACCTCGGCGAGTGGCAGGGCCTGGAACGGCGCGCATTCTATGAGTCGCGCAGGATCGGCACGCATACGTTGTGGTTCGCGGCTGCCGACGAGCGCCCGCCGGGCGGGGAGAGCTTCGCCGATCTGACCGCCCGCGTGTTCCCGGCCATCGAGCGCGTGAACGGGGAGCACGGCGGGCGTGACATCGTCGCCGTCACGCACGGCGGCACGATAAGGGCCGCGCTGGCTCTGGCGCTCGCCGTTCCGTTGCAGACCGCACTCGCCTTCACCGTGGAGAACTGCTCGCTGACCCGCCTCGATCACCTGGCGACCGACGACGGGCCGGGCATGTGGCGGGTGGTGGCGGTCAACCACCGCCCCTGGTCGCGCCCCGGCGAAACATTGGTCGGCCCTGGCCCCGCGCGCATCGACCGGGCCTGAAAGTCGCGCTCGTCACCACGGTGGACAGCGACCTGTGACGGTGCTAGACGAAGCGCGATCAGGCCCCGTGAGGGGCCTTTTGCCTCTTTGGCACGGGTGTATAGCTCAGTTGGTAGAGCAGCTGACTCTTAATCAGCGGGTCGCAGGTTCGAATCCTGCTACACCCACCAATAATTCCAACCACTTGCCCTGGTTCTCAGCCTAAACGACCCAAGTGATTTTACAAGGGTTTTACAAACTCGGTTCGCGCAAGGTTCTTACTGACCGGAGCGCTCCACTCAAAATCGCGGCGCGGGCGAGCTTCTTCTGGTTCACCTGCTTCGCGTAGTGCTCGACCATCTGCCATCGTCTGGCCGGTGATCGAGGCGACTTCGGCGGGCGACAGCCGGCTTCGAGCAGGAACACGACGGCGCTCTTGCGCAGGCCATGGAAAGACCAGGCGTTGCGCCCGAACGGTTGAGATGCGCCTCGTCCATTTCGGTCTGCCAGCTGGCGCGAAAGCCGTCGGACGTCCAGGCGGCCGCGGCTATTGGTGAGAGATGTCGTCGAGGTACGCGGCATCTCCGCCTGAATTCGAGGTCTCGGTGCATCGGGATCCACAGGACCGCTTGCCGGTCTTCTCCTGCACCACACTGCACCTCGCCGTCTTTGACATGGCTGCGCATCATGCCGAGCACGTCGCTTTGTCGTTGGCCGGTGTAGAGCGCGTAGGCCACGACCCGCCCAGATGGGGTTTGCCGTGCTTTTCATAGTGCTCGATCGCCCGCATCGGCCAGAAGGGTAGCCTTCGCCGGACTCGAGCTTCGGGAACATGCTTTGCGGGATTGTCGGTGCGAAGTCGCGCAGGACACCCCATGACAACATCGCCGACAGGGTGCGCAGCAGGCCATTGGCGACGCCCTTCGATTGCGGTATTCGCTGAAGCGGCTTGGCGTAGGCCTCAGGATCGGGTGGCGGCACATCGGCGTAAGCTATCGCGAAGCGCCAGCACATGACGCGGTTCGACGCCCACGGACATCGGCTTCTCCCCACGCATCGCTGCAATGACCGTTGAGTGTACCGGCGTCTAATCGCGTCGTGTGCTCGCTGCCAGAGCCGCCCACTCCGGGGCATCCCGTAGGCACGCGATGAGTGCGCAAAAGTGATTGGCGCGTGGGGCGGCTCAGGTTCGTCAATCAGCCGCCGGTAAGCGGCCCACCATTCGGCATTGGGCTGCCATCTGGGTGCTCGGACAGCCTGGCAGCTTCTCCCGCTTTGCCGGCGCGCTTCGTGCCTCGGAAGGGGTGGATAGTAGAAATATTCCCGGCCGCCGGCCCGGACCATGTGCACGTGGGGCGGCAGCGTCAGACTTACGCATGCGAGGGCGCGGCACATTTTGCCCCCCGGAGGTATACATCGTCCTCCGAGGGGTGGCCGCGGATTGCATTCGAAGTAGCGAAGCGGCCATTGTGTGCTCAATGAAGGTGACAACGGTTGCGCCAGTGCCAGCGTCGCATTTGTGCCCACGGTCAGTGCCTTTGGAAGCAAACCCCTGCGGACGTAATCGTCGACAGTTCGAACGCGAGTAGTCGAGCAGATAGGCGAGCGTGTCTGCGGCTGACATATTCGGGCGGGTACGGTCGGACTGCGTCGCGCTTCCTGGTCACGTCAGGGCTCCTGGGAAGCGTCGGCTACGGCTTTCCGCTCGGATTTGAGCCGTCTCCAGTAGTCGCGATAGCGGCGCTCGTCGGGGATCTCGCTATCCTGCATGCCGAGCTTCTTCATGCGGTCACTGAGGCGCTTCATCCGCTCGGATGGTCGCAACAACAGGAAGGTCTCGAGTGCGATGCCGGCCGTGGAGCACTCTTCAGCAAGTGCCCTGCCGATCTTCTGAGCTCTCGTAGGAGGGGCGTTTGCCCGCAGCCTCGCCGATGGTTGGTTCCGCGTTGTCTTGCATGTGCCTTCAGCCCGATGCTTTGCCCTCGGACGCTGGGCACACGGCTTCCAGGAGCTCAGACGCTACAAACTCTTCAGCAAGTTTCCTCGCCGTCATGAACGGGACGGAGCGGGGCGGCACTCCCGCCGACAGGAGCTGGATCTTGCCGGCCGAATTCTCGACCCAAAGAAACAGATCGATGCGGCCGGCAACATCGACCGATATCGCTGCCCGACTTACGCTCGGGCGGGTACGGCTGTTCGCCGGACAATGATCCAAGCCATGAGCAGCCGCATCGAGCGCATCGACAATGGCGGTCATCCGCGCTTCAAAGGCCATCTGCGCCGTCAACACGACCGTCGCGACCTGGATCTCATTGCCTGCCGGTTCAGCGGCCATCGTTCTGCTCCCGCCAGACGGCCCGCCAGCTGACGTCATCGCAATGGGCTTCTGATCCTACCGGATCACCCCGTGCATCGTGGACGTTGCCTATGCTCAACCACACAACGAGCACCGGTGTGCGCTCATTGCTGCTCAACGGCCATCGCTCCCGGTGCTTCGCCAAGACGCGCTGCTGGTCCATGCCGGTCGGGATGTGGATGACCGAGCTCGTTGCAACTTGGGACCCCTTGGCACCTACGAGGCTTTCGATGCGCGCTGCCAGCCGGCTGATCTGGGATCGACTGGCCATCACACCGGCTCCCCTCGGCCACGTGGGACGCCGGTCAGAATGAAGATGCAGCCGTCGCGACTGCCGCCGCCGGAGCGATGCAACGCCTGCTCCACGGTTTCGTCGCCGGCCACGATGATGGTGCGCTGCGGACCTCGGGTGGTCGCCAGCGCTTCGATGCGTTTGGCGATGGTCGCTGATCTGAGATTTCGTTGCCATGGCTGGTCCTTCAGCGGGCTGGAGGGTCGACGACGTGCAGGAAGATCTTGCGAGTGGCGTTCCGGTCTTCCGGATGCACCTGATAGTGGCGTTCGGCGGCCTCCTCCTCGGTACAGCCATCCACGATGATGATTGGCACCTTGCCGTGGACGCTGGCTGCCTGGACATTGGCCAAGGCTTCGATGCGCTGACCCAAGCGAGCGATCTGTGATCTAGTCGCCATCCTATTCAGCCCTCTCGTGCCCGGCGTTTCGCCAACTGAAGATGTACGTCATGGTGGCCGTCCGATCCTCGGGACGGTCCCTGTAGTGACGGGCGAGCGCCTCGGCTTCGGTCTCGTGCGTATGGTGCCAGACCCAAGCCGTTCGCGTGCCGTGCTTGGCCACCTCCAACGCTTCAATGCGTCGAGCCAGACGGCCGACTTGCTGTCGTGTGACCATGTTGAGCCTTGCCTTGTATGTCGGGTGCCAACTCCTCCAGACGCTGCTCAAGCCGCTCAAGCGCTTGCGTCTCGACCATGGCTCGCAGCTGGGCCAAAACCCAAACCAGGCTTCTGCCTTGCGCATGATCAAGATTGCCGTCGCGCATCAAGCGATAGACACGGCAGCCTTCATGGATCAGCCCGGCAAGCGAGCCGAGGCCATGCCGAACCAACGTGCGCTTCTTGCCAGTCGCGTCATCTTCCGCATCAGCCTGAGCCGACAGCGCGGGTACTTTGTCTTTTTTTGTCAAGCAGTTGCTTCCCTCTCATCTAGGATCAAGTTGCAGATAGTCGGTATTCTGTGTGTCCTACCGTCGATCACTTCCCCCTCTTCCCAAGGCTGCGCTTTTCACGACCGAACGAGTGCTTGGGTGGTGTCTTCTGCGATCTGTCGGCAAACCTTGACGCGTCGTGTGGGTCTTCGTGCCGTCGTACGGGTGCCTCTAGGTGCCGGCCTAGCCGTTCTGCGCCCTCTACAGCGGCGGCGGTATCTGTCGGGTTCGTGAGTTCGATCTCGTACTTTGAGCGGCCCTTGACGATGAAGTGGTGGATCAGGGCCGTTTGGTTGGCAGACGCGGCGCGGTCTGCTTCGCGCGCCTCAAGATCGCGCATGCGGTCGGGATCATTGGTGCGAGGCGCCGTGAGCTCCGCCTGCTGCGCCTCCAGAAAGCAAATCCCTTCCGGAGATGCGGCGAACTCGAGGTACAGGTCGCCCAGCTTCACGAGCGCGGCTTGTCGAGCGGCCTTGGCGCTGACGCGCACTTCAGCATCAGTGCGCGCTTGACGATCCTCTGCTGCTGAACCCCCGATACACTGTCGGCAGCGGCTCAGAGCGCCAAGGCGAGGGCGGACTCTACACACCGAGCACAACGAAGCATCGGGTAGGCCCGCGGCTAAAGTCGCTACAGTTGCTAAAGCGGGATCGCTCTGTAGCAAGTTTAGCGGCTTTAGCGGGGGTGCCCGCGATTTCGCGCGTTTTACTGTGGCGCATGGATCCCCCCTACGATCCGCCAAACTTCGCGGCGTGCCTTGCCGTTGACCATGACTGGCCCTTGCATGCGTTCGATGTGTCGGTGCTCTTCCAGGATCGCTATGAGCCGTTTGGCGGCAGCGGTATCTCGCGTGGCATTCGGCCCTAATTGGACGATGTCGGGAAGGGACACGTACGGGCCGTCCCATTTGGAGCGCAGCCAATCGAGCAGCTTGCGCGCTTCGATCAGATCCACATGGTTGCGGCTCGCGCCATGTAGACGCAGCGCTCCCGCGGCATAGTGACGGGACAAGGTGATGCCGTTTGAAAGTTCGGCAGCGCCAATTTGCGTTGCATCAGGCCGATCAAAGATGGTCAGGACGCCCGCGATGCGCGCTGCATGCTCCGGAAGCTTGGCAGCAAACCCCGAGATTGGTTCCAGTTCGTTGCCAGGCCCCAGCTTGCGCCTCGATTTCATCGGCGAACGCGATCCACAGGGCCCGCGCCTCGGAAGTGAAGGAAAGTGGCCTCGGGTCAAGCTCATTGCGCGTACCCTCCCTGATTGGCATTGGGCGCCGAAACAGTTCGTTCAGTCGCGCCACGTAGGACGAACTTGCTGCCTCATCCTCTGGCTGCGCGTCGCGCCAGAAGCGCTGGCCTTGTTTGCTGTCGGGAGCGATGACGAGAATGCGTGATAGGAAGCCCTGATCAGCCAGCACCGCATCGGAGAAAAGACGAGCGGCAACGTCGGGCTGAGCCTGCAGATGCAAAGCGACTCGTCTACCGGCCAGCGCTGTTGCACCTTCGCCTGCGCGAACCCTGCGTGAGCCGGCCGTCGTCCCACAGAAGGCTGAAGCCAGCTGCCGTCCGCATCTTGGCCTCATCGGAGAAGCCGTGGCCGCCAATGAAAGCACCTCCTTCAGAAGCAAAGATTCCGATCGATGGCTGACCGTTAGCCAACAGCTTTGCCAGCCCTTCGAAGGTTGGCTCGTGACAAACCAATATTGGTGATAGCGGGGGCTTTGGTTCAGGACCAAGGCGGTCGAGTGCTACCTTTCGGTCACCGAAGTTGAGCTTCTTGTCGTTCAACACCTTCTTGCGTTCCGCATCCCAGGCCGCGTGCACATTTTGATGTTCGGCAAGAGCGCTTTCGCTGTCGACGCGCAGATCGGCCTCGCGCTGTCTCACCGGCACTGACGCCAGACTGTCGACTGATGTCTTGCGCTCTCCCGAGCGGGCAACTGTGACTAGGTAGAGGGATAGTGGCTTGGTCTCCCCTGTCGGCAGCTGGACGTCAGCGTGGGCCTGCGCCGCCAACGCAGCGACGGCGAGCACGGCATTGGCGCAGATGTCGGTGGGCGCCTGCGTCTTGGCCTGGAAGGCGCGCGCAGCCGCAGCCATTGCCGATCCGAGCGCATCCACGGGATACGGATGAGCGCGAGGGGCCTCTCGCACGAGCGGCAGAGGGTCAACAGCCTCGATCAAAGCGCGCGAATTTTGGGTGCCCCCCCGCTAAAGTGGCTAAAGTTGCTAATCTGAGCGCGTTGCTGCTCCCCGGCCTCTGGCGCTGCCAACACCAGCCGCCAGAACTCGTCGGCCGTACCGCCGGCCTTGATCCAGTCAGAAAGGTCGCCCTTCTCAGGTAGGTTCGGCAGCAAGAGAACGCGCAGTCGCGCAGCAATCCCCACTAAGGTCGAAACCACGATATCGCAATGATCTCGACCAGCAGTGTCATTGTCTGGAACGACGACGACGTCCGCTCCCTTGAGATATGCGGCGTGGTGCAATGTCCACTTCTTGGCACCTCCTGCGTTGCAGGTGGCCGGAATGCCTAGCCTCCAGCTGGCGTCGACGTCCTTCTCGCCTTCGACGATGATCACTGTCTTGTCGAGCGACAGCGCTTCCTGCAGTTCAGGCAATCGATAGGGCACTTCGGGTGTGCCTTGTCTATTCCAGATCCACTCACCTGACGGCCCCGGTTGGCGTTGACGAAACTCTTTCGGTTCGTAGCGCACTACCTGGAAGAGAAGCTTTCCATGCTCGTCTAGGTAGTCATATGTGGCGGCTTGGCGGCGAGCGTGGTCGATCGTGCGCTTGGGTTGCTGTATCGCTCCTCCGAAATTTTGTTGCTGGAGCCAAGCGAATGCCTCCGATCTGCCGCCGCCTGTCTTAGAGGCAATCAGATCAAGCAGTCCGCCCCCGATCTGCCCCTCGTGGTCGTAGAACGTGCCGGCGGCAAGATCGATTGAAAGCGAACCATTCGATCCGAATCGGAGATCTCCACCCTTCGACATACGCGCGTTGGGCGTTCCTAGCAGGCGGCATGCGATCTCTCGCACCGCGCCAGGGTCTGCCTAGAATTTGATCGAGGCCCGCGAGAGCGGAATGGCCATTGCGATAGGGTCGTCCCGTCTCGTTTTGAGGTATACTCGCCATCATTCACCTGTTGGGTTCGGTGCGGATGGCGGACCGCAAACGTTGCGGTTCAACGCGGGAACTGGTACATTCCCACCATCATCAATTTGGTTTTCTTGGCCGCCCAGACGCAACCTGGGTGGCCAATTTGTTTGGCCGCGGCCGCAGGAAATTTGTGATCAGGCTGCTGGCGGGAGCTGCAACGAGGGCAGACTCTCGAGGTACCGCCGGAGCGCGTCCGCGGTGATGAGGGTGCGTCGGCCTTTCTTCTTGGCCTCCAGCTTGCCCTCTCTAATCGCGTCGTACAGGGCGTCTCGGCCCAGGTCGGCCCTGAAGGCCGCCTCGTCAATGGTGAATGCCAACTTGTGGTCGATCATTTGGTCCGCTCTCCGTCGCTCAGCGTCGACTTGACGACGAAGCTGATACCGCGAAGCACCGCGTGTTGCGGGGACGTTAAATTGGAGGGCGGGACATTTTATTCAGGGTCAAAATCAGTTCCGGCAAGAATTCTGATCAGTTTCGGGTCGATCATCCTGTCTTTGGCAAGCTCCTCTTTCGCAAGCTCCGTTGCACGTTGCCTCTGGAGGGCCTCCCAAGCGCGCCGGATGCGATGCGGGTTAGTGGTCGGGTGGCCAAGTGGCGAGAGTATCTGCAAGCGTTGGTATGCTTTGATGGCACGAGGTAGGACAGTTTCAACGGGCAAATTGTTCGCGCGCATCACCTCTTCGATACATAAACAAACGTTTTGGTCGGTCAGGCCAAACTTTTTGAAGTCGGTCTTCTGACCTGCCGGTCGTCCTCGACTTCTCTTTGGCTGCGTCGAGTTGCAATTGCGCTGCGGCGCCTTGGCCCGCTTAAGTACATTGCCTCCTCTGGGTGGCTCCGACAGCGCGGCGACTGCTTCGAGAAGTGAGCGCCCAGGGCGGCCAGTGGACTTATGCGTTTCCACTGGTCGACAGTTCACTTCTTGACGGATGGTGCCCGTTTCCCGGCCTGACAATCACCATCAGAGTGATCCCGTTGAGGAAGCCGATCGGTCTTGCGAGGGGGCATTGGCGCTCTCCGGGCGCTTCCAGGGCTACGACGGGGCAGGCCAGCTTGGAGTGACCGGCTCTTCGGGCTGCAGACCCTAGCCCCGCGATTTCGCGTATAGCGCGCTCGCGTGGCATGTAGCCTGCAGAACTTTGTCCGCACACAGGAAATCCACAACTCAATGCATAGCGACAGAGAACGCTATACATGCCTCATGCTATACATCTGATTTGCATAGCGGGGGTTTCAGCATGCTCACCATTGCCGTCGTAAACAGCAAAGGCGGCGTCGGAAAAACGACGCTTGCTGCTGCGCTAGCAGTCAGAGCCGCTCAGGACAGCGAGCGCGTTGCTATCGTCGACATGGATCCGCAGCGAACCTTGATCAGCTGGTGGCAGCGCCGGGGGCGCACCGACAATCCGTGCATCTTCGAGGGCGCTGACACCGCCCATGACGCAGTCGAGCGTCTACAACTCGACGGCTGGGACATCGTCATCATGGATGGTCCGCCGGCCTTCCTCTCGGTCATCCAGGAGATGGTGGCTGCTGCCGACTTCACCCTCATCCCGGTCAAGCCGAGCGTGGTGGATCTGCTAGCGACGCAGGATGCGGTTTCGCTGGCCCGAGAAGCCAACGCCCGCTTTCTGGTCGTGTTCAACGATTGTGCGCCCAAGGAACGGGTGGTGGAGGAGGCGCGCCGGGCCCTGTTCAACCATGGTGTGCCGATCGCCGAGACCAAGATCACCCATCGGACCTCGCATGTGAGCTCGATGACCGTCGGCAAGACGGCGTCGGAGGTCAACAAGGGGAAAGACACGGCTGCCACGGCCGAAATCGACAACCTCTGGCAAGAGATCAAGAAGGCCGCCGCCGCACCCAAAGTGCCGGTGAAGAAGAGGGCCCGCGCATGATGGACGACGATGAAGGGATGGCTTTCGCAGATGTTTTCCGCGGCATGTTCGCGCCGCCGGAGCATACCCAGGCAAGGTTGAAGGCCGAGCGCCGGGCCGGATTGACCCCGAAGCAGCGCGCCAACAGATCCGTCGCCAAGGACAAGCAGATCAACTTCAGGGCAACGGCGGATACGAAGGCTCTCGTGAAGGCGCTCGGCGAGCACTTGGGCAAGCGGCCAAGCGACGTACTGCTGCAGGCACTGGAAACCCTGGCTCAGTCGCTGCCGGGCTTTGATATGGGCAAGAGGAGAGGCTGATGCGGTGGCTGGCGATTGGATCGGGCGCTTTGATCCTGTTCGCGGTCTCGCACGTGGCGATATCGGCAACTGGCGGATATGGCACACCGCACTCGTTCCTGACGCTCGCGGTTGCGTTCGGCGTCGGTCTTGGAGCGGTGTTCAGCGGCGCAGCATGGGCTGCCCGGCGGTATACCCTGTCGATTGCTCTTGTCGGTGCCCTCATAGCCGGCGAGGCATTCGGCTTCATGGCCACGGCAGAGCGGCTGATTGCCAGTCGTGAGGCGCAGCAAGCGCCGCTCCGGCTGGCTACTGAGACGTTCAACGCCGCCCGCCAGCGCGTCGCTGACGCGGCCAAGGCGCTCGATGATCACCCGACCACGTCACAGCGGCTGGAGGCCGCCATAGCGGCCAAGAACCTCGCGGATGCGGCGGCCGTGCAGAAGAGCGCGGAGCGCGGGTGCGTCGAGAATTGCCGGAAGCTCCTGCAGGCCCAGGTCGACGCCGCTTCAGCCGAGATAGCGGCTGCGCGGGGTGAAATCGATCGGGCGAAGCAGTCGCTCGAGGCAGATCTACAAACCGCGCGTTCAGCCCTTGCTGCCATCAAGGCCCCGGAGTCTCGCGTCCCCGTTGGCCGACCGCCTCGGTGTGCCGGCCTGGGTGATCGACCTTCTGCACTCGGCGTTGGGCTCGATCGCTGCGAATGGGCTTGCGTGTCTTCTGCTGACATTTGGCGCTCACCATCATGCCCAGGCGCATGCCGCGACAGGCAACGAAACGGAAGAGCCCGAAGCCGCGAAAGAAAATTGCGCGACAAATCGTAGTGCACCAACGCGTCGGACCGCGAAAGGTAGAGGCAACTCAAATAAGGCTGTCAACGAGCACGCAGCGCAATTCGCAGTGGAGGTGCTTCGGCCGATAGACGCCGGCTCCGCCGACCTAGTTGAGGTGCACAGCGAGTACAAGCGTTGGTGCGAAGCCAAGGGTCTAAAGGCGTTGCCGCCCCCGCAGATCGCGAACGCCCTGCGTGTTCTGTTTGAGAGCGCGGGCCTTCCGGTCGGGATGCGCGACGGCCGAATCGTCGTTACAGGGATCGGCCTACAGCAAGGCGGCGGGTCGGTTCCGATAAAGGCGTGATGGGTATGAAGCAGTGGCTGATCATGTTGGCCTTGTTCGGCGTGGTCGCTGGGCTCGTCCACTACAAACGCGAAAGTGCTCGAAACGCTGACTACACCGACCCGTATCGGTACGATCGCATGTCGCATGTCGGGATATCGGTCGATTATAAGAAGGAGCCATTGGTCGCCTGGAAGATCATCTCCGGACCCAGACGGCTTGAGCTAAGCGGCGGTGGGCAACTGCACACTTGCATGGATCGCCACCTGCTTTTTGGGCAGCCATTCGGCACCGAAAAGCCACCCGAGACCATTGGCGAAGCGCTCGATTTTTGCAGGACGAGCGGCAACCGATGAAGATGTCACTTTTCAAGTTCCTGATCACCGCCATTCGGACGGTACTTTAGTTCGCGGCCGTAGCTGCATGACTTTATTGCGCGGCCCCGTGTGGCTGCGCGACACCTTACTTCTGCCACGCAGAAAGAATTCTCTATGCGGATAACGAGCGAGTTCCAGATTTCAGTCGAGGGCTGAACGTACCTTTCCTTCGCCCGAGTGATTTCGCACCGACACAATCCTATGGGGCCTAATGATGTTCTCGTTTAATATCGTGCATTCCCGGCAGTGGGTACGGAAGTGCGTCTTCCGAAATGGTGTCCTGGTTGGGATCGTAGCGTTGTGTTCGACGCTGCTGTCGGTCCAAGCACAAGCCGATCCCACCGACGACGCCGTCAAAGCGTTCGTGCACACCGGCAAGCTTTTCGGAGTGCCCATAGGGCAGACCGAGGTAGACCTCATCAAGGCGATCGTACGCTGCGCGGTGAACAATACGCCGGTCGTCAATTGTGCGCGACGCGAGGCCGTTCTGAAGCTTCCAGCGGCGGCTCGGCCGATCGCGGACTGTCTGCTGCAGAGAAACCCAAATGCCATTGCGGAATGCGCTAGCGAGCAGGCTTTGCAGCAGTTGCCGGATCAACGGGTGCGTGCGGTTGTCGTCTGTTTGCGCAAGCCGGAATTCGGCAGGTGCGGCGGGGAGCTTGCGGCCAGCCTCAATGCCGATCAGCGATTAGCCTTCGCCCTTATCGACAAGCTGAAAGCCGACAGTCGGGTCCCCTTGCTGGAGACGACAAGCTCCGGAACCATCCGCAACATCATTGCGACCAGCGAGGGCATTCGTGATGACGACTGGGTCAAGGTCCTGGGTGCTGCCGGCACCGAGGTATACAAGACTGCTGCCACCGTCGTAGTGAAAAAGGTAGCACCATTCCTGGCACCACTCGGGCCGTTCGGCGTCGATGCAGCGATCGAAGCGATCGTCCAGCATCGCGCCGACCTCCTGAGTCGGCTTGCAAGAGGTGCCAGGAATGGCGACGTGCCGGCTATCACGGAAGCGGCCCTCGAAGGCTATCTCACGGCAAACCTGGTGGTGCCCTGTAAGCTGCCCATCATTCCGGAGGATGTGCGTACGCTGTTCTGCACGGCTGCGGGCGATGTCATCCGCGCTATTGCCGATGCGGGCGGGACGATCGTGAGCACCGTGCTGAATATCATCAAGCCACTGGTGAAGCTTGCGACCGAGTTGTTCGATGGCTTCATCGGCGCAATTACAGGAAAGGATCGCGATTGCGAGCCGCCCCAGCAATGGTACGCGATGAAATACGCCAAGTGCTACCATCGCGCCTTGGCGAAGCCACAGCAAGTGAATGCGCTCGTCGAAAGCCTCGACAACGTCTGTCACAACCGGTACCGGCATTGTTTCCATAGCGACCAGCTTCCTGGTCTGTGCGAGCCGCAGAATGCGACGTTCAGGAGCCATGTCGGCCAGCTCACGTCTTCAATGAGCAGAGCCGCAATTCTGTACAAGGCCTCTTTCGAGACTTTTGCACGGACGCACCGCGAGCGGGCCTGCCGCAATTCGATCCAATTCCTCAACGCCGAATACAAGCCTTTCCTCGAACGCTGCGCGCAAGCACTCGCAGTGCAGTTTCCGATGCGGGGCGATGCGGACAGCAACGCGTGTTGGGACGCGCCACCGCGCATGTCCCCCGTGGCACACAGGATGGCTTGCGAGCAGGCTTTGAAGCGGAGCGACGCGGAGGCGATCGTATTCAGGATGTGTCGCCCTCCAACGGTGACCCCAACTGCGCCGCTGGTCTGCAGGGCGGAACCCGGCGTCTGCGGCGATGTAGACATAACTTGCCAGCGCCCGTTACCTCCAACGGACTTTCTCGTGCGTGTGCAGGGCATCGCCTCGGTAAGCGTGAAAAAAGTGGATAGAGAAATTGGATGGATATGGGCGGGATATAACTACGCTGGCACATTCGCCGCATCAGTGTGCGCCAAGAATACTGCAGGTGAGGCCTGTAGCGAATCCTTTGAGTTGAGGCTTGGCTCGACGACCGATTGGTCTCTCTGTGGGGCGCGTCCCCAATTCCACCGGGGACACCCGGATACTGCGGACCTGGTAAGCAGCTTTGCGGAATGGCTTGTATTCTTAATACAGAGACCTGCAGCCACGAAGAACAACGGTGACTTGCGGCTTTAACAGGCGCTGAATCTCCGGCTTCCGCGGTTCGCTGCTTTGTTTACAACGCCTGCTAGCCCATGCTCGCTGAAAGGGACACCATGTATGCGATAGCTATCGTGTTCTTGTGGCTGGTCACTGCGTACTCTTCTCAAGCGTCGGCGCAATCTGCGGTGACGAAGAGGATCTACTTCTTCAAGGACAACACGGTCAGGATGTATGATCCGCGGCCGAGTGCTGACCAGGTCGTCGACGGACCGCACTTGATCGAGAAACGGCTGCACGGCCTCAGGCCTCCTTTCACCGCGGGCATCGACGCGGCGGTCAACTGGGGGAACGGGTTTATCTACTTGTTCAAGGGCGACAGCTACTGGAAGTACGACATTCTACTCGACCGTGCCGCGACGTCTGATCCGGTGAGAATTGCAGATGGGTGGCCTGATTTCCCTTCGGATTTCAAACTTGGCATCGATGCGGCATTCAACAGTGGCGAGAACAAAGCGTATTTCTTCAAAGGAAGCCAGTACCTGCGGTACAACATCAGCGAAGGAGTCGTGGATCGACCTGATCCGGGAACACCACCTTACCCGCGCGCCATCTCAGGCCCGAACGGTTGGCGTAACATGCCGCCCGCTTATGCTTCTGGCATTGACGCGGCCGTCAATACTGGCAACGGCAAAATCTATTTCCTGAAAGGTAATTCCTACGTGCGGATCACGTTCGCCTCTCGAACTGTCGACGAGATCAGTCCGCCGTATCCGTATCCTGTCGCCGGCAACTGGCGAGGGCTACCGGACGGCGTTCGGGGAAGCGTTGAGTGGGGGCAGGCCGGACCCGCGACACTCGTGACCGCATTTCATTCGGGGTGTCAGAACCTTCCGCCCACGCTGCTTGGAGGTGGCATTAATCGGGTTTTCACGGTTGAGGCGCGCTTCGCTAAACAGCCGTATCCCGCCACTTGCGGTTGTTCGGAGTACCGGCAGTTCGTGCGCGGTAGCCATGTGCTAAATGGCGTGCCTGTCGTCACTATGCTCCCCGACTCGAATGGAGGAGGAGATCGACCGATGCTGCCTATTCCACCGTCTGGTGCGCCCGACGAGAATTTTTTGGAGGACAGCAATCCCAACGGGACAGTCCATTTTTATGGCCATAGATCGCTCCCTGATGATCCTTTGGCACGCTACGATGAGCCCGACAAGAAAACGGGATGTCACTACAAAATGGTGGACAGTCCATTCATCGTGGGTGCGCCCGGCCAGACTGCAAGCTTTGACCTCCAGTTCAAGGGCGTTGTCGTTGATGTCTGCAACGGCAATGAGATAGTCAAACAGGAACGCTGGAGTGCATCCTGTTCCGGCGTCATTGTTAGTCCCTAACCGAGCAGGCCTAAGATCGTCAGCGCCCCAGCCCGGGTTTCCTTGGGTAGTTGCGGGACGCTGCGGAGCCGATTGCCCTCTTGACTGAAAAAACGGCCGCGCTGTTTTGAAAGCGCCGCTTAGAGGCGATATGTCCGGTTAGCGACCAATCCGCCGGATTGTCGGATGGTACGAACACGCGAAAGCTCCGGAGGTGAAACGAACACCCTCTGGGGCGCCAAATGGCAGAGAACGACTTAGCCAGCATCCTTGCAGCCCCCAGCTCGCTGTTCAGCCCGGTCTCTGGTGCCACTCCCGACGAAGTAGCGCGCCGCAGGAAGCGCGGGGAAAGCCTGCTCACGCAGGGTTCGTCCGTGGCCCCGCTGGCGCACTGGACACAAGCGGCCGCGCGGGGCCTGCAGGGTGCCGTTGGCGGCCTGGAGGTCTCGCAGGCGCGCAGCGATGAGCGAGCCGGGCAGGACTCCCTGGCGAAGGTGCTGGCCGGGACGGACTCGGCAGAGTCGAAAATGCGCGCGCTGGTTTCCAACCCATGGGCGGGTGACATCGGCACCAGGCTGGCCACCGGCCAACTCCAGCGGCAACTCGACCCCATCGGCGAGCGGACCCGCAAGGCGCAGATGGAAAGCCGCCGAGGCTGCCGCAACGTAGGCCCGCGATCCAGATGCTGCTCTACACCCGCCGCGCCGAGGCGCCGCCAAGACTTACGGCGGCGGCGCCCTGCAGCCGGGGACACGCGAGCACAACGAGTACGTGCTGACAGGCGATTTCCCGCGCCTGGCAGCACGAGGCGCAGACTCCGGAAGGCCAAGCACGGGCACGGGCGCGCGCCGCGATCGAGCAGGGCTTGGACATTAAAGACCCGCATGTCCGGCAGTACATTCTAAGCGGCAGGTTCCCACGTGAAGATCAGGCGCCGATGACGGCGACGGACAAAAAGGCAATCCTCGAAGGCGACGAGGCCGTTCTCACCAACCGCGCGGTGATCGATGCGCTGACAGCAGGCCGAAGCCCTCAACAAGCAGACAAATTCCGGTTGGGGTGCGAGCTGCGCGCCACGCTCGGCAACAACCTGCCCGACATCATGGTGCCGGACGCTCTGTCCAGCCCCAAGAGTTCGGAGGCGACGGCCAATTTCGAAAACCTGGTGCTCGGCCAGGCGCTGGGGCAGCTGAAGTCGATCTTTGGCGCAGCGCCGACCGAGGGCGAGCGCAAAATCCTGGTCGAGCTGCAGGCGTCGGTGAATAAGCCGCCTGCGGTACGTGCCGAGATCCTGGCGCGCGCCAAGGTGCTCGCCAATGCGCGGCTGCAGTTCAACGAGCAGCGCGCGGCCCAGCTGCGCGGCGGCACGTACTACAAGCCGGGCGGCAGCCAGCCAGGCGCGGCGGCGGGCGCTGGTGGAGGGGAAGGGGCAGGCCAGTCTGGCGCAGGACAGGCGGGCGCACCGCGGCAGCGTTTCCACAACCCCGAAACCGGCCAGGTGATCGAGTGGAACGGCAGCGGATGGCAGGAGGTCAAGTAGATGGCCGTGCCGACGCCACCCGCTGGCTTTGTGCCGCTCGGCCAGGCAGAGGCGATGCCGGAGCCGCCGGCCGGCTTTGTTGCTCTTGACCCTTCCACTCCCCCGAAGCCGCGCAAGCGCGAGTTCGGCATCGACTGGCTGCAGCCGGTGGAAGCGGTACGTGAGCGCGTCGGCCAGCTCCCCGAGGAAGACCGCGAGGATGCCCTGCGGCAGTGGGCGGACGCCTTTGTCGCCAACGAGCGCAAGGAAGGCGCTGGCGGCCCTATCCAGGCGCTCGGCGACACGGTGCGCGGCGTGGCGCGCGGCACGCTGGTCGGCCCGTTCGCGGACGAGCTGCAGGCCAAGACGACGGGCGCATTGCACAGCCTAACCGGCGGGTACCTCGGATCGCCGGAGGACGAGGCGCTGGCCTATCAGCGCGCCCGCGATCGGGCGGCCGATGCAGAGAACCCCGGCCATGCTCTGGCCTCCAAGGTTGCTGGCGGCATCGCCTCGGCCAAGCCAATGCTGCATGCCGGCAAGACCCTGCTCGGCAGGATCGGCCTCGGCGCTACCGTAGTCGGTCCAGGCCATGGCTATGTGGCGGGCTTCGGCGAATCCGAGGGGGATTTCCAGGAGCGCAACGAGGCTGGCCAGCGCGGCGCTGGTGCGGGCGCAATCATCGGCGGGGTCCTGCCGGTAGCCGGAGCGACCCTCACGCGCGGCACCGGCATGGTGGCGGATGCGGCCTATCCCTGGCTTGCCCGCATGCTGCCGGGCGGCAGCGCCGACAAGGCGGCCGATACCATCCTCGCCCAGCGCATGCGCCGCGGCGGCACGTCTCCCGGAGCGGTTGCCGACGACCTGGCCGAGGGGCAGCGCGTGGCCACGCTCGGGCCTAACAGCCAGGCCCGCCTGCCAGAGATGATCGCCGACGTGTCCGACGACATGCGGCGCCTTACAGGCTCGGTCTATCGGGTCGGCGGCGAGGCAGGCGAAACGGTGAAGACGGCGCTCGACCGTCGGCAGCGCGGACCGGAGAACCCATACGCTGCTCGCCCGCAAGGCGGCACCGAACCCGCCGGCCAGATGGACGATGTGCTGGACGCCTTCGATCGGACGATGGGCATCCGCACCAAGGGTTCTGCCCGCTCGACCGAACAACAGATGCTGGCCACCCAGAAAGCGGTCGGCGAGCGACTGTACGCCCAGGCCAAGGCCGGCAGCGAGGATTTCGACCTGCAGCCGGCGCTCGACGCCATGGCGCTGAAGGCCCAGCAGTACCCCGGGCCGTTCGCAGCCAAGCTCGGCCGGGCGCTCAATCTGTTCACCTACCCGACCAATGCCGGGCGCTGGCCGGTCGACAATATCGCCCGTTTCGACGCCTCCAAGAAAGCGCTGGACGACATGATCGAGCGCGCCGAGGGCAACCTGCAAGCGCGAGCTGGTCGACTTCAAGAAATCCCTGCTCGGCAGGGTGCATGACTACGACGAAGCCGGCAACGCCACGCGCAACGTCAAGTATCAGCAGGCGCGCGACACGTGGGGCACGGCGGCCGAAAACCGCGAGGCGATCGACCTCGGCCGCAAGGCCCTGCGCGAGAACTCCGAGGTCTCGGTTGAGCAATTCCGCGATCTGACACCCGCCCAGCAGAAGCTGTTCCGGCTCGGCCTGCGCGAAGCCGTCAAGGAAGCGCTGGGCAACCGACGGCCCGGCCAGGACGTGACACTGCTGTTCCAGCAGCGCCGCGTGCAGGAATTGATGCAGGAGGCCATCCCCAAGTCGAAGGGCAGCCAAGGCCGAATTCTCCGATCGCCCAGAGCGGTTCGGCGAGTACATGGGCCGCCAGGGCCGCATGATCGAAACCCGAGACGAGGTGCTGGGCAACTCCAAGACCGCACAGCGTGCGGGCGACGATCTGCAGGTGGCCGGCAGCATGCTCGGCCAGATGGTCAATCGCTGGCGATCGTCGCCCTCGCTGGCGAACATGGCCATTGAGGCGGTAGCCGAAGGCTGGAAACGGCTGTTCGGGTTCCGGGATGACGTGGCGCTGGCGCTCGCGAAACGGTTGACCGTGTCGGACCCGACCGAACGCGCTCGAGTTCTGGCGGGCATCCAGGCGCGCATGGGCAAGGATCGCTTCGGCCAGCTCGCCGACTATCTGGATGCAGTCAACAACCGCGTCACGGCGCTTGCGTCACGCCAGGCCGGCGACACCGCTGCCGATCGCGCGCCGCCAGATACCGCCGCAGCTCAGGCGCAACCCCTATCCGAGCAGCAGCGCGCGCAGATCATCAATCAGGCCGTCGGATCGCTGACCACGGCTCTGCAGAAGACCGCGAAGCTCGATGCAGGCACCGCGCAGCAGATCGCACAGCGCCTGCTGGAGCCCGATCCCGCGAAGCTGCGCCAATTCCTGCGGCAGATCGAGCAGCAGCAAGGGCCGCGCGCGGCCAAGGCCATCGATGACGCGTTTGGCGCCTGGCTGATGCAGTACCAGGCCAACCCCACACAACCGAGGTAAGCCGACATGGCCGACGATAATGGCGAACTGGCAAGGCTACTCGCGGGCACCGATCAACCCGTGTCTCCGGCCGAGCGCGAGCTTGCCGCACGCAACAGGAAACTGCGCCAGCATGCCGGCGGCCAGGCGACGACCTAGTGAGCACGCTGGCCGGCACGGGCGGCATCGGCTCGGATGCCCGGATGCCGACAGCACCGGTCATGCGCGATCCGAGAATGGAGCGGCAAATCCAGGTTCGCACGATGAGCGGGCGCGAGCCGACGCCCGAGCAGCGGGCTTACCTTTCCATGGTGGCGCCGGAGAAAGAGGAACGCAGTGAGCGGCTGTCGGCCCTCGGCGCCGAGGCCAGCATGATCCCGCAAGCCATGCGGGCCGGTTCGGCCATCGGCGACGCGGCGCAGGATCCGACCTTGGCCAACGTCACCAATGCCGGCGTGCAGACTGCGTTTACTGCGCTCCGCCCGCTTGCCGCAGCCAAGATACTCGGCGCCGGCTATGCGGGCGCCGCGGCACAGCAATCAGGGCTGTTCGACACGTCCGCCGAGGCGCAGTCCAAGAAGGGCGGCGCCCCCAAGGTGGTGTTGCCTGGCCTGACGCAGGAGCAGCAGAGCTTCTACGACGCAGCGGAGAAGCGCCTGCGAGAGGACGACTTCGGCAGCTCGTCCGATCGGCGCCAGGTGCAGCAGCAGCTACAGGAGCTGCGCACCCTTTCCAATGACTTCGTGCGCGAGAACGCAGCCAGTGAGCGCAGACTCCAGGAGAAGACCAAGGGCGACGCGCAGGCTGAGTACACCCGGCAGGTGGCGGACTCGGAAGCCGCCTTCAAGGACGAGATGTCCCGCAACAAGCGCTTCGACCGAACGCCCATCGGCGAGATGTACGAGAAGACCGGCGGCTACGCGCCGTTTGTTGCCGGCACTGCGGCGGGCGCGCTGTTCCGCGCTGGCGCTGGCCCCAACAGCCTGATGACCAAATACGTCGTGCCAACCGCGGCAGGCGCGGTCGCTGGCGCCTTCGCGCCCAACGCGCCGAGCTACTACAACAGCACGCATACCCCGCCGGACAACCCAAAGAAGCGCGCCTATGAGGCCCGCGCCGAGGCGCTGCCGCCGGAGCATCCAAGGCGGCAGGAGTTCTTTGACTACGCGAAGTCGCTGCCGGAGGCGAACCCGGTGCGCGAGGCAGCCTTGAAGGACATGACGCTGGTCAACATCCTGGCGCGATCCGGCATGGGCGCGGCCGAGGGCGCGATCGGCGGCTTCGGGGGAGGCGATATCATCAACGTCATGGGCCGCGGCGGATCGGCTATTGGCGGCCTTGCTGTGCGGGTTCCGTCTTTGTGGGGGCGAGGACGATCCGCCAAAAACTGCCAAGCCACCAGTCCCGAAACTGGCGCCGGTATTCCTTCCGAGGCAGGTGCCGCTTTGCCCAGCCCACTGCTGGCGCGGCGTCATCTGGTTCCACACGTCCGGCCGCCGGCCACTGGACCGAGCGAGGAGCTGGTACGGACCCTGGCTCAAGGTCAACTGCCTGCGGCGCGCAGTTGCTGCCAATTCGGACGATCTGTTGAGGGCATTAGCCAACCCCGCCAATCGCAACGTCGCCAAAGTCCGCCGAGGTCAGAACGAGGCAAGGACAAGCTCGGTCGTCCATTCGCCAAAGACCCAGACGACGGAAGATTTACGTCCGATCCAGAGAAGTAACAAGCCAACTGTGCGCGTCCCCTGTGCCCGCGTATTGCAACCAGGAGACTCGATCCATGAGCAACACAACCAACGATAGTACGACAACAGAGGAAACAGCGCCGCTCCCTACGCCGAGGATGCCGAGGGCTCTGAGCCTGCAGAGGACCCCCGATGCCGAAGACGCGAAGGCACTGGGCCAGCCGATCGGCGTCTACGGCGAAGGCAAGTACGGCGAGTGCCGATGGCTGACCAAGGAAGAGATAGCAGCGCAGGCTCATGATGCCGAGGTGCCTGGCCTCGAGAAGACGGAGGCCTAACCATGCCGAGGAATGGCAGCGGGGTGATGAGCATCCCGAACACGCTCGTGGACCAAACGACCATCACGGCTGGTGCTCACAACACCAACTATGCGGACATTGCGTCGGAAATCTCCAATAGCGTCGCCGTGGACGGTCAGTCCCAAATGTCCGGCCAGTTCAAGTTCGCCAGCGGTACAGTCGGCGCTCCTGGGCTTGTGCCTGGCTCCGATCTGGATACCGGCGTCTATCGCATAGGCGGGGATAACCTAGGCGTTGCCTGCGCCGGGGCGAAGGTGCTGGACATCGCGACGACGGGTCTGGGCGTTACGGGCACGCTGGCGGCAACGGGTGCGCTGTCAGCCGCATCGCTGGCCATCACTGCCGACTTGCCGATCTCGGAAGGCGGCACGGGTCAGTCCACCGCAACGGCCGCGTTCAACGCTCTGTCCCCCGTCACCACCCGCGGCGATCTCATCAAGCGTGGGGCATCGAACAATGAGCGCCTCGCGATTGGCGCAGCTGACACCGTCCTGAAGTCGGATGGCACTGACCCGGCCTATGGCAAGATCGTCGCCGCCAACGTCACCGACGGCGTCTTACTCACGCCAAGCTCGCGAGCGGCGTTACGGCGACCCAGGCCAACATGGAAGCGGCCTCGGCAACGGACGTGTTTGTCCCGCCAGGGCGGCAGCACTTCCACCCTGGCCACCCCAAGGCGGGTGGCAACCTGAACGGACAAGGCACGCCTGCCTTGAGGTCGGGCGACTATGGGCTCGGTGCGGTCACTGATGGCGGCACGGGGCTCTATACGATCGCGTTAGATACCGCCTTTTCAGACACCAACTACTGGCTGACGGGCTGGTCGAGGAACGTCAGCGATAGCAACATCCATATGGCAGCGTTGACCGGCAACCAAACCGGCACAAAAACCACTAGCTCGTTCCAGGTGAAGGCCTTTGAGGTCGGTGGCGGCTCCGCCGGCGCCGATCAGGATACCCCCGAGATGGGCATGATGTTCTGGGGCGACTATGCCTAAGCGCATCGTCTACACGCGTCCCGACGGCGGCGTGTCGGTGTGCGCGCCGTCCCTCACGGCGCTGCGCTACATGACCGGCGGTGGCGGCAGGTGGGATGGGTATCCCCGCGGCTTCCTCGACCGCCAGATTGCCAAGCAGTCAGAGGAGTGCGGCGAGCGCAACGCGCATCGCTTCGTCATGGCCATGCAGTTCGGCGGATGCACCGACGCAGAAGCCTACGAGCTGATGCGCGATCGGTTCTGCGCGCACCATGGCACTGGCATCGAGCTGTGGGACGTTGACGACGTTCCCCAGGATCGCTGGTTCCGGGATGCCTGGGTTCGGTCGCACAACGGCGGGCCGATCGACGTTTCTCTGACGCAAGGCCCGCGGCATCCAGTTCCGTCGGATCACGGATGCGGTCGACCAGGAGAACACACGCAGGCGCACAGACATCAACCTGTTTGACCGCCCCATCCAGCCGGACTGGTCCGAGATGCGTGACGCAATCCGCAGGGCGGACGGCGTTGCCGAGCTTCGCCACGTCTGGCCCAGCGACTTGCCACGCGCCTTCCGGCACGCTGATCGAGGATCCCGTGATCCGATACGCGGCGTCTCCTCAACCGCACACGCGATCAGATTGTGCCGCGACAGGCCACTCAGTTGGCGCCTTTGTGATCACATAGAAAGCGCTTTCTCCAGTACTGTCGGTTGGCGGGCATTGTTGGCGGCCACTCTCGGAGGAGCGGACACCATGTTGTTTGCCTGCGCGGCGATCGGCTCATTAGGATTTCTGTTGGGGTTGTGGTTGCGAGTGCCTGCGGTGGTTGCCGCCTCAGGTGTGACCGCGGTCGTATGCCTCCTGGCGTCCACGGAGCTAGGGCGAGCATCCACAGTCGCCGTGACCTTGGCGCTGGTGAGCGTGCTGCAGGTCGGATACCTCGCAGGCCTCATGCTGTCTTGGCTGCGGATGATGGCAAACTAGTTCTACACATAGACGACAGCAACGGCGCGGGCGACGTTGCGCCCAGGTGCTGCCACAGACGGCACAGCGGCGACGTGCTGAAGCGCACCGGTTGACAGCCGCCCGTCCGGCCGCGAACTTCCTGCAGCGGGCTGGGTTTCGATAGCGGAAGGTGTCGATGGACCTCGACAAGATTTTAGACCGCTTAGGCAGGATGCTCGACGCGATGGTGGCCAAACCCGCCCCATCATCAGACGATCCACACACCGAATACGTGCTGCCGGTTTGGGCGCAGACAGCCGTGCTGTTCACCGTGTCATTCTCCGGCGCGGTCTTTCTGTGCTTTGTCGGCTGGCTGACTCTGACTGACGCGGGCCGCCAACATATGCAGAAATCGACGGCGCGTTACGAAAAACGGGTGGACCGGCAACGCGGCAAAGGCGAGGCCTGCCTGCGACGTTACAGGAACGACCCGGTGCGAGCGTCCGCCGTGTGTGGTGACCAGATAGCCAACATGCGCTACTGGCGCGGCGAGAACTAGGCGACTTCTAAAAACACAAGATCCCAGCGGCTACTACGCAGGCGCCGGCAGGCCCTCACACCAAATGCTCAACTGCCGGCCAGCCTTGTGCGTTCGCGCCCGCCGGCGGCGGTTCTTTTTCGACTTGTGGGGGCGCTTGGCCATGTGCGTCGCTCCTAGGCCGCTCGCCTGCGGATCAGCCGGCCAACATAGCGCCGCCACCCGGACACCTTGGGGAAGCTCACGGCCGCTGAGTCGTGCTGGACGACGACGCCCGGCACCTTGCCCTTCTCGTCAGGGTTCACGCAGTAGACCAGCGGCAGGGGTACGAACGTCGTGCCGATCAACTCGGCCATCGCCACCACCTGCGAGGACTGGTCGATCTCGCCATAGGGGGCACTCTCGGATGCCCGCTTCCAGCACTCGACGAACTGGCGGGCCTCCAGTGTCGGCCGGAACACCATGGTGCCCGACTGGGCGCGGAAGCGAGCGCCCTTGTGGTGCCGGCGGAACTTGGAGTGCATGCGGAAGGCGACATCGCCTCGGATGTCGGCGAGCGGCGACAGATCGCCATGCACGATGCAGTCGACGTCGAGCCAGACGATCACCTCGTCCGGATGCCGGTCCATGGCCGCCAGGATATGCCGGGCCTTGGCCATGGTGTTGGTCTCCCACATGGCGCCGGCCTTCTCGGCCAGCACGAAGTCATGCGCCTGGCCGAGCCGGTCCAGGCTCGCCACCAGCGGGACCAGCCAGCGCCGGTAGTCTTCCGTGTAGAAGCCGCACACGATCACGCTGCCCATGGAGTGTGGTCCTGGATGTCACGGTCGGGGGAAGGAGACGGCTGGCTGGCTTGCTACGCATCCGGCGAATGTGCCATAGTGAAACAATGTAAAGCATTGTCTAGTAATGATGTACGACGTGTAACCTTGTGCAGTCAAGCTGCCCGCGCTACGGCAGCCCTCGATGAAGAGAGACACCTCCGTGAACATTCGGCTCACCCAAGCCGAACGGGACGAACTGCAACGCCGGGCCGACGTCGCCAAGCGCACGTTGTCGGATTACATCCGCTTGATTTTGCAGGCGCATCTGGAAGAAGAAGCCGCGGACGAAAAGGCCGAGCGCAGGAAGCGCTAGCCGGCAGTCTCTTGAGGCTTCCGGCACCAGCCCCGCATCAGCCCGTGGCGAAGCCATGTGAAGCATTGTATAACAATGCTGGCCAGCACGACATGGGGTGCACCATGCGGAAGTACAGGGAGAGCCCGAAGGCGCCCGACATCGATGTCCTGGCGCGGCACTACCTCTGGCGCGGTCTCTCCAAACTCCCCGACCTCAGCAAGCACGTCGCCGATGTCGCCGACGTGGAGAAGATGGGCATGTGGGAGCTTCTGAAGCTCGCCAAGAGCCTGGGCGTCGAGGCTGACGACGTGATCAGGGCAACCGAACAGGAAGAGCGCGAGCTGCTCGACTACTCGCAGAAGTTTCCCGGCTTCCGGGGCGAGATCGAGTTCGATTGGACGGTGGCGTTCTCGGCCAGTCCGTGACCCGGAAGGGGCGGGTCGTGTACCAGCACACGCCCGACTGGGAGTACTTCGATCTCCTCAAGAATGCCCCTTACAAGGGCTGGGACAGCTCGAGCTATCGGATCGAGATGCAGGCGGTGCCCGTCGAGGACTGGGACGGCGATGGGGGGCCCATTCTCAGGCACTCCCTATTGGGTCAGCCTGGAGGACATCACGCAGAATGACGTCCTCCCCAATGAGGTGTGGGAGGCGGTGATGGATGCGATCGACGCCAAGTGCAAGGTCGAGGATGCCGAGCGGCGGACGGCCGCCAAGGCTCGGCAGGCCAAGCTGACACCCAGGTCGAGAAAGCGGCACTGACCGGCGAAGGAGACCCGCGGTGCCCAAGAGCCGGCGCAGGAAGAAGAAGCTGCCTCGCGGCGTGGTTCCGATGACGCCGCGGGTTCACGAGGCGCTGCTCGAGCAGCGGAAGGCCTTCATCGAGAAGTTCGGCCGCGAGCCTGGCCCAAACGATCCTGTCTTCTTTGACCCTGACAAAGAGGTCCCCACTCCGATCGATCCCGCCCGAATGGACGCGGATCTGGAGAAGGCGATCCGGGATGCAGGCTTCGATCCTGCGAAGGCTGAGGCCATCCGAAAGCTGCTGCGTTAGAGGGCTGAGTTGCAGCGGGTGGATCGTGCGTGCGTGGGTTGATTGTTTGCCGCTTTCGGCCAGCAGCGCGTCAGCCCCAGGAGGTTGACTTGAGCGCGGCGCATATCGGCTTTAGCACCATGCGCAACGCCGACAAGCACTAGCGACTAGGCAGCTCTCTCGACTGATCCGCCTTCCGGCCGGCATTGGTTGTCGCTTGGCTGTCGCTCTGTCGCGCCAGATTTTGAGCCAGAGAGCCGAGCACCATTACGTACGTAACACGTTATTGCCGGAAACGGGAGGCCGCTGCTGTTCGCCTGACCGACGTCGGGCGGCCAGAGTAGGCTGTGAATGGGGTGATCATGCCACACCATTGGCATTCCTTATTCAGTTCCCTTGCAAACGGGAACTCGCAAGCGCGCTGAAGTGTTGGCTTCGGGGCTCATCAACGTGAGCGCCACCATGGCGTGGCGGTCCGCCTATGGAAGCCGCCGCTTCAGCAAGAGGGGATTTCCATGCACAAGACCATCAGTGCTCTTACACTCGCATGCGCATACTTTGGCTGCGCATTATTCAGTTCCGCGCAGGGCGCAGAACGTGAACAGGTGCGCATGGTCATTAATCTGGTTGCCGGGGCGAAAATGCCGTTCCCGCAGAACCTACGCAACAACCTGGCGCGGACCGAACGGGTCCAGCTCGATACCAATGACGCAACTGTGGCCTGCCTGCGCCTCGATGACAAAATCAGGTGGTGCTACGAGCACGTTGCTCCGGTCGGTGCGAGAGCAGAGATGCTGCGCATCCGCAGCGAGCCCGTGGCGGGGCTGCTGGTGGGGCAGCTCTACCACTACGTCACTGACTTTGATCTCGATGGGTCCATCGACATCGGGAGCACAACCCGACTCGACGGTGAGCCACACGCTCCGGTTGGGGTGATTAGCCAATTTTTCCATCGCGCTAGCAATCGCGGCGATCAATTTCGCGGCGACTATCAGAAGCTCTATGACGACGGCATCCAGGTCGCACTCAAGTACCTGGGAGAATAGCGATTTTGTGGATGGCGGGCTGCAAGCAGACTTCTGAGAAGCGAAACTACCGCCCGCTGCTGCCGTGGCAAGCATACAGCCGCAACGCGTAGCGTCCGAGACGAGGTTTTTTCTTCGTCTCGGCGAACCATGATTGCTGCCAAGAGTTCAACCGTGGGCTCTGCCTTGAACAGCCTCGAGCCCAAGTTGCCTGCGATCCTATGGCTCTTTTCGGGGGATTCCCAATGCTCAAGTCAGCTAAGTCCTTCTTTTTCGTCGGCTTTCTGTTGTGTGTTCCGTTCACGTCCGCCACCGCCGCCGAGCGCGAAGACGTGCGCAAGGTCATCAACCTTGTGACCTCGGTAAAGATGCCGTTTCCCGAGAGCCTTTCTCGCAATCGGGCGAAGACGGAGCGTGTGTGGCTAGAGCGGGATGGATTGACCGTTGGCTGCATCCGGCTCGAGGAGCGTCGCTGGTGCTTCGAGCACATTGCGCCGAATGGCAATCGTGCGGAGATGCTGCGCATTCGCAACGAACCTTCGCGCGGCGTCTACATCGACGCCCTGTTCCACTATGTGGTCGATTTCGATCTTGATGGTCTCATCGACACCGGATCAACAACGCAAATCGAAGCAGTCGATCGGCAGGAACGCACACCGATTGCGCATGTCATCAAGTTCTTCCATCGCAGCACCAAGCGCGGCGAGCAGTTCCAGCCCGACTTCCAGAAGATGTACGACGAGGGCATCCAGATCGCGCTGAAGTATTTCGGCGAATAGCAGGCCCTTGAGATGAAGGAGGAAGCGTAACCAAGATACGTCCTCCTTTCATCTCGGCCCCAAGCTCGGTTTTCTATCGTATGCGCCCAGCTGAATTCGCATCCTGCTGGCCGTCCGGGTTGACCCCCACGGCGTGGCTGCGAGCTTACAGACCGCCTCGACGCGGCGGCATGCAGCATCCCAATCAGCCTAAGAAGGCAGATACCAACAATCCCGAGCGGAACCCGCGAGAGCAGAAGGGCCGCGGCGGAAGCAAGTAAGGGTCGGCTCGGGCCTTTCGCGGCAGCTACTCACGTCTCGTATACCGCGCGAATCCTGTCACGCGTGAACGGCAAATCTCGCAAGCGATGACCGGTGGCGGATGCGATGGCATTGCCGATAGCGGCCGCCGTCGGGCCTTGCGACGCTTCTCCGGTCCCCAGAAAAGGTTCGCCCGGCCGCGGCACCACATGCACCTCGACCGTGTCGGGAACCGCGTTAAACCTCAAAATGGGATAGCTCGACCAATCGACGCTCCGAATGCCACCTTGGTCGAAATCCACGCTCTCGTACATCGTCCAGCTCAGCGACTGGAGGATGCCGCCCTCGATCTGATTGCGAATGCCATCGAGATTGACGATTTCGCCCGAGTCCACGGCCGAGACAGCGCGCATCACACGCGCGTAGCCGGTCGATGGCTCGGTCTCGACTTCCACAGCCAACGCGCAATAGGCCGCGAGATTCTTGTAGCGCGCGAAGGCGAAACCCTTGCCTCGGCCGGGCGGCTAGCCTGTTGGTCCATCCGAACTGTTCAGCAGCGCAGGATCACGACTTCGCGTGCGCGCGGGTCTGAGAGGTGACGCAACCGGAACTCGACCGGGTCGACGCTGGCAGCCTGCGCCAACTCGTCCATGAAGCTCTCGAGCGCAAACACGTTCAGATACGCACCCAACCCGCGCAGCGCCGAAACCCGCAGCGGCATGTCCTTGATGAAGTGCCAGAGAACGTGCTTGCGCGGAATGTCGTAGAGCGGCACTGCGTTGCGGTCGCCGTTGCCGGATGGGTTGATCTCTTGTCTTCGGCTCTGGCGTGGAGGCGGCGTTTGGCGAGCTGCCGCGCGGCCAGCAGCGCGCCCGCCGGTCCGGGCCGAGTGGAGTGGGTGTTCGACCAGACGGCATAGTCCCAGCTGGCGATGCGGCCGTCATCTGTCAACGTGGCCCGAACCTTGCCCTGCATGGCTGGGCCGTAAGGCTCGAACAGATGCTCCTGCTCCCTGGTCCATTGCACCCGGATCGGCATGCCTGGCATAGCCCGCGCGATGACCGCCGCATCCGCCGCCGCATCATCGGCG
The DNA here is from genome assembly GCA_963735125.1 of uncultured Alphaproteobacteria bacterium. GTDB lineage: Bacteria > Pseudomonadota > Alphaproteobacteria > Rhizobiales > Hyphomicrobiaceae > AWTP1-13. Next base: position 122,545 of record CAVTJY010000031.1, read on the forward strand.
CCGTTGTGGCCGTAGCAGCCAGACCCTTCGACGTGGATGCAGCGCACCTGTTCGAGCGGCAGGCCGAGCATCTCCGCGATTGCGGCCCGATCCGGAAAGACGCCCTGCGTATGGGACCAGATCGTCAGCATTTCGGCGTTCGGCGAGGCGATGGCGCAAGACGGTCCGATCGAGCCGTGGATTTGATAGGGGCGTGTGTAGGTTGCCTCAGAGCAGCGGCCGGCTGGGAGTCTCGCTTCCCATGTCGGCGACGACGCCGGTCTGAGCGACCGATGTCTCGAGCACGCGCATAAGGTCGCTTGGATTGGGCAAGGACTGGGGCGCGATCCATCGAGCGCGCAGCTGCCAAAGCCCGCATGGCCTTGATGGCCTGCCACTCGCCACGTGCGACCACAGCCAGGAAATCCCCGTCGCGCACGACCTTGGCAACGCCCGGCAATCGCTCGACCGTCCCGGTATCGACATGCTCGAGGCGCGCGCCCGGCTGCGGCGGGCGCACAACGCGGGCATGCAGCATCCCGGCAAGCTTGCGATCTTGGATGTACGCTTCGCCGCCCGTAACCTTGGCCGGGATGTCGACGCGCTGTGAAAGCATGGGCCGATGTAGCGCTGCTCCGCCGCTGGGCCGAAAACGGCTGGTGGCCTGTGCCGACACGTGCAGCAACGTGTCGGACACGAGGTCTCCGTAGCCAAGTTTACGACCATCCGGCGCCTGCACCTCGCCCGCGTCGGCGCGCAGATCGTCCGGTTGGCAAGCGCCAGCCGGCGCGCGGCTTCGGCAACGAGCAATTCGCGCGCCTGCGCTGCCGCGTGGCGGATGGCGGTCGCACTGTTCTGCATGGACAGGCTGCCGGAGGTATAGCCCTCGTTGGCGGTGCGCGCCGTGTCCGCTGTGACAAGCGTGATTTGCTTGGGCGACAGTGCGAGTTCATCGGCGGCAACCTGCAGCAGCGCCGTTCTTATGCCCTGGCCGAGTTCGGCCTTTCCGGTGAACACGGTTGCCGCACCGCTCGCGTCGATGCGGATCCAGGCATCGAGCATCGGCTGCTCGCCGAGTGCGCCGGGAAGCTTCGGGCCGGCAGCCGCCTTGGCACCCTGCACCTCGCCTTGCTGCGCCAGTGCGTCGCGCGACAGCGAAAAGCTCACCAGCAAGGCGCCGGTGCCTGCCAGCACTCCGTCGTCGCGTGGGCTAAGGTGCTGAGTCATGTCTTGCTTCCCAAAGCGCTTTGCTTGGCTTCGGTCGCGCATCAGGTCGGCGGCCCGCCGTACAGCTTTCAGAATGCGCATGTGCGTGCCGCAGCGACAGAGGTTGGGCTCCATGTGTGCCCGGATCTCCGCATCGTTCGCATCTGGTCGCTTCTGCAGCAGGGCCTGCGCGCGCATCATCATGCCGGCAATGCAGTAGCCGCATTGCGCCGCCTGTTCTTCGATGAAGGCCCGCTGCATCGGGCCAGGGCTCTGCAACCGTGCCCAGTCCCTCGACGGTCGTGACCGAGCGGTTGGCCACCAGCATCACCGGCACCACGCAGGACAGAACGGCCGTGCCATCGACCATGACCGTGCACGCTCCGCACTGCCCGAGGCCGCATCCAAACTTCGCGCCGTTGAGGCCAAGATTATTGCGCAGCACGTACAGCAGCGGCGTATCCGGCTCGACATCGATCTCGTGCGTCGTGCCGTTGACCTTGCAGCGTCACCATGACGTCACCCTTTCACTGGGCCGCGCCGGCGCGGACAAGTTGCCGTCGGATGGATACATCGGCAGCGTGTCCGCTCTTGCGCGCTGCTTCGCGACAAGCGTCGGGCAAGCCGGCCCAAGCAGGCTTGTCCGTGAAAGCCGAGCGCATGTAGTCCAGCAGATCGACGACTTGCGCATCCGAGATCACTGCCCCGTACGAGGGCATGATGGGACTGCGCTCTCCGGGCGCTGGTGGCAGGCCATGAAGTACGACGTTGACGATGTTGGTGGGGTCGGGCGCATGCACGGCGCTGCTCAAGCGCAGGTCGATGCCGCCGAACGGCAGGGGCCGACTGCCATCATGACAACTGGCGCACGCTGGCATCGAAGAGTGATCGGCCGGGCTCGCTTGAACTCGCGTCAGCGACTTGCGTTGCTGCACCTGCGCCTGCGCTGCGTGACGCCATGCGATCGGCGACATAGACGCGCGATGGCGCGCACGTCCTTGTCAGGCGACGTCGCCAAGGTTTCGGGTCACCGGCGCCATCGGCCCGCGGGAGATGCCATGCTCGGCATGCCAGCCGTTGCGCAGATAGAAGTGCAGGCTGTCGACCGTCCAGGGCACGGGAGCTGGAGACCGCTCATTGATCGCATACGCGACCCACCCTTCCACCTCTCCGCCATCAAAATGCTCGGCTGCGCTGCTCTGCGCCAATGGCTGTTGCGTGGTGTGTGGCACGCCCCGCAATGACCAAGTCCATTCGGCCAAGATAGGCACCGCGGTTCCAATTCGCTGCCCTTGGATGGATCCGGGCGGATATTCGCCCTCCTTCAGATTGAGGAGCTTCCAGCCGGCAACGAGGACCCGCTGGTTCGAGCGGAAATGGCAGCTCGTTTTCAAGCGCCGGCGCATTCACGGGCGGACGCGTCATGAGGAATGCGTAGAGCGCGCGATTGTCGCCTTCCGACACCAGCGTGAAAGTGGTCATAGGGAAATGCCGGGTACAGATGGCGGCCAGCGCGATCGACGCCTTTGCGCATGGCCCTGGCGAACGCTTCGAATGACCAGACTCCGATCCCGGTGTTCGGGTCAGGCGTAATGTTGGTGGAGTAGATTGTGCCAAACGGCGTTTCAAGCGCGCGTCCTCCCGCGTTCGGCGGCCGCCGGGGCGAGTGTGGCAAGAGCCGCAATTGCCGATCGCAGCTAGTGTGGCGCCCTTCTTGACCTCGTTTGGGTCAAATTGCTCAGTTGTGACGGGTCGATCGGGGCCAGATCCTGCTCCCAGGCCAACGCGACCAGGCCCAGGCCCGCCAAAGCCGCCAGAGCTAGAACACTTCGGTAGAGACCGCCCCATGCCATGTTATGGCTCTGTTCAAGCGCTTGCTGACCGGAGTAACAACGCCAACGGGAGAGACAAGTTCATTCCACGTAGAGGGAATCGGAACCCCTGCCTCACAAGGGGCGGTCCACAGGCGGAGGTCGAGCCCTTGAATGTAGGCCTGACGCTTATGTTTACGGCAGTCAACGATCAGCCGATCAGGGCCGCAGGCGGGGCACCCTATTACATGGTCACTTGAGGAATGTTTCGCTGTGCGCGTGGCATTCCCAGCCTGTGGCTCCTCGTAGCCAGGTAGAACTATCCGCTGCGCGAAGTTCCTGCTTTTTGCCGCCCATCGTCACGTTCTGTCACACAGTGTATGCGATGATCGCTACGTCTGGCGCAGGGGCAATCACTTCAATGTCCTCAAAGTCGTACAACTCCAGTGTCCAGTCCCCCTTTTCTGTCATCGCCTTCATTTTGGCCTTTGGGATGCTCATTATCCCACGCGCGCCGGTTCAGTGCACCGTCGCCTGAAAGCTGCGCGGTGCGTCGTCCATCCTTGCGCTTCATTGCCTCCCAGTAATCCTTTTCCAGCGCGATGATCTCATCTCTGTTTGGGGTAACCATTCCATCCTCCTTGGAGACAAGTCTCAGGAACGCCACTACGGGTGTCCGGTTCCTTGCGCCGGCTACGGTCCAGCCCCGCGAACATTTCCCATGCAACGCCGGGTTCGCATTGCGTCCGATCGGGCGCCGTGGCGTGACTTTCCGGTAGGGGAGTCGAATTGACACGGGGCAAAGTGCACACGACCTAGTCACGACTGGCCAACAATTTATCAATTGTCGACCACCTCGGCGAACCCGCATCAATGCTGGATTTCCGGTGGCCAACAATTCGGTGCGAAATGCACGGGGGTTTTCGATGCGAAAAGTCGGCTACGCGCGGGTTTCTTCAACGGGACAGAACCTGGATCGCCAGCTAGGAGCTTTGGTGGCCGAAGGCTGCGACCGGGTCTTCCAGGAGAAGGCATCGGGCAAGAGCATCAAGAACCGGCCGGAACTCGAGAAGGCGATGAGCGCCCTCGGCACTGGCGATGTACTGGTGCTCGCTGAATGGGATCGTTGTACCCGCAGCATGATCGACGGCGTGGCCATTATCGAGCGCATCAACGCCAGGGGCGCCCTGGTGAAGGTGCTGGACAAGCCCCACCTGGACCTGACCACGCCCCTCGGCAGGGGCTTCCTGGCCTTCCTCAGCGCCATGGCGGAGGACGAGCGCCAGCGCATCGTCAAGCGCGCTAATGCTGGCCGGAAGGCCGCCCGCGAGCGCGGCGCACGGTTCGGCCGTAAGCCCACCCTGTCCGTCGAGCAACAGGCGGATGCCAGGCGGCGCCTGGCCGGCGGGGAGAGCGCCAGGTCGCTCGGTCGCATCTATCGCGTCAGTCACACAACGATTGCTCGCCTTGGAGGCAGCGCCTGACACGCGGTCATCCCGACAAGCGCACTTCGCGGACGAGGAGTGGCAGCTAAAGAACGTAGGTTTCTCGAGATAATTGGCTACTGGCCAATGGTATCGTTGCGCTATTGAGCCTTCGACTGCCCTTGACCGCCGGTCACCCGCCAGATGGTGTTGCCGGTGTCATCCGCTACCAACAGGGCACCCTTGCCGTCGACAGCGACGCCCACCGGTCGGCCATAGGCTTTGCCGCTGCCGTCCTCCTTGAGGAAGCCCGCCAGGACATCGATCGGCGGACCGTTGGGCCGGCCCTCCTTGAACGGCACGAACACGACCTTGTAGCCGCTGTATTGCGTGCGGTTCCAGGAGCCGTGCTGGCCGATGACCATGCCGCCGCGGAATTGCTCGGGAAGCTGGTCGCCGTTGTAGTAGGCGAGCCCCAGCGAGGCCGTATGGCCGCCCAAGGCATAGTCGGGCGTGATGGCCGTTGCGACCAGATCGGGTCGCTGCGGCTGCACGCGGGTGTCCACGGTCTTGCCCCAGTAGCTGTATGGCCAGCCGTAGAAGCCGCCATCCTTGACCGACGTCAGGTAGTCCGGCGGCAGGTCGTCGCCCAATTCGTCGCGCTCATTGACAACGGTCCACAGTGCGCCGGTGGTCGGCTCGATCGCCATGCCGTTCGCATTGCGCAGACCGGAGGCAAAGATCCGCGATGCTCCCGTGGCGAGATCGAATTCGAGAATGGTGGCGCGGCCCTTCTCGATATCCATGCCCTTCTCGCCGATGTTGCTGCCGGATCCGACGGTCACGAAGAGCTTGGAGCCGTCGGCGCTGGGCAGCAGGGCGCGAGTCCAATGGTGGCCGACGGGCAGGTCGAGCAGCTTGGTGCCCTTGTCCGTGATGCGGGTCTCGCCGACACGGAATGGGAAACGCACCACGCTGTCGGTGTTGGCCACATAGAGGTTGTCGCCGACCAGGGCCATGCCGAACGGCTGGCGCAGGCCTTCGAGGAAGACGGCCTGCGTTTCGGCGACACCGTCGCCATCATTATCGCGCAGGATCGAAATGCGGTTAGCGTTTTCCGTAACCGAGCCGGAGCGACGCTGTGCCCAGCTCTGCACGATCGCACGCGGCGACCACCCAGTCTTGGCCGGCTCGCTGGCGGCCTCGGCCACGAGCACATCGCCGTTGGGCAACACCAGCATCCAGCGCGGATGCTTGAGGCCCTGTGCGAATGCGCGCACCTGAAGGCCAGGCGCAGGCTTCGGGGTCGCACCGGATGGCCATGGGTCACTCGCCACCGACCATTTGATGGTCGGAATCCAGGTTTCAGTGGGGGCCGGGAGCTTTGGGTCGGGACCGAATCCAGGCGTCGGCTCGGCCGACAATTTGCCAGGGATAACGAGGCTGCATGTGACCACGAACACAACGGCCTTCATCGAGCTGGACATACGCACCTCTTGGAATGGTGAGAGGGAACGCAGGCTTTCAGGCCGTGTTCCCAGCCGAGGGCACGGCCCGAACAATTTCCTGTGCGCGTGGGCGCTGCGACGTCAGCTTTTGCGGAACGGCTCATCGGTCCGCCGAGACGTT
>CAVTJY010000032.1:0-44080 GCA_963735125.1 uncultured Alphaproteobacteria bacterium
TTTGACTTGCAGGCGCGCGTCTTTGATCTCAAAACGCAGCTGCGACGGCGAGGGCCATCAAGGGGATGGCCCTCGTCCTGCATTGTGCGGGGCCGTTCTCGGCAACAGCCGCACAGATGATGGCGGCCTGCCTCGCCGCACCTGCCCACTACCTAGACATAACGGGCGAGATCAGCGTGTTCGAGCACGCCCGAACACTAGATGCTGCGGCGCGGGCAGGGGGCATCATCATATGCCCCGGCGTCGGCTTCGACGTGATCCCCACCGACTGTGTCGCGGCAGCGCTGACGGCCGCGCTCCCCGATGCAACGCACCTAGCGCTGGGATTCGATTCCCGCTCGGGCTTCTCGCCCGGAACGGCGAAGACCTCGGTCGAAGGTCTCGCCCAGGGCGGCAAGGTGCGCCTGGATGGACGTATCGTCTCCGTGCCACTCGCTTACAACACCCGACGCATCGACTTCGGCGACGGCGAGAAACTCGCCATGACCATTCCCTGGGGCGACGTCTCCACGGCCTACGCGACAACCGGCATCCCCAACATCGAGGTCTACATCCCGGGCTCGCCGGCGATGGTTGCAAGGGCGCGGCGCGCCAACTGGCTCAAATGGCTGCTCACCATTGGGGTGGTTCAGAACCTCATGAAACGGCGCATTGAAAAGACGGTCAAAGGGCCCTCGGCGGCCAAACGCGACGCGCAGCCGACCTTCGTGTGGGGCGAGGTTACGAATGCGCGGGGCGACAAACGCACTGCTCGGATCAAGACGGCCAACGGCTACAGCCTGACCGTGAGCGGCGCGCTAGCAGTTGTGGAGCATTTGCTCACTCACGACGTACCGGGCGGCGTCTGCACGCCTGCCAAGCTGCTCGGCCCCGATCTCGTCACACGGCTGCCAGGATCCGGAGCAATGCAAATAACATGAGTTGGCCGTGAGATGACCGGCAAGCAAATCCTGATCACCAAGCACTAGTGGCATCGGCCTTGCGGCGGCCGAAGCGCTTGCCGCCCTTGGCGACAACATCGTCATAGTCGGCCGCAACGAGACCCGCACGACGGTGGCGGTGGCGCGAAGTCAGGGCGACCGCGGGAAAGGGTGCGATGGTCGGCACGATCATCGCCGATCCGCCCTCACAGGGCGCTGGCCGCGCGGCGTCTCTGGAGATTAGCGAAGTACAGTTCGCAGGAAGAAGCGCTGAAACCCGCCGATGAGATCGCTGCTCCAGCGCCTGAATGAGCGGCCGATAGAACGTTGAGCGCTGTCATCTGGCTGCACGACAGCGTCATGCTGTTCATTTGCCTGTTCTGGCTGCTGCCGCTGATCGTGCTCGTGGTCATATCGGTCGTCATCTTTGACCTCGCCGACCTGCAGCCGCTTATCGACTATTCGCTCGAGCTTGGAGTTTCGCTTACCAGGACGGCGCTGGCCGCTTTAGGCTCCGCACCGTCGCAGCTGCGCTCCTATACCAAGGCGGCACTAGTGGGCAGCGGAGCAAGGCCCGGTCGAAGCGTTACCCATCGCTCGGCGGAATGCTGGGATGTTCTAGCTTCCAAGACCGGCATGAGTCGGTGTCGAACCAAAATCAGAAGTTATGCAGCGCAGATATCACGTGAGGCCACAGCTGCGCCAGTTGAAGAGAGTAACCGGAATGAGCGGACCGGAGATGCCACAAGTCGCACGCGATAAAACAGGGCGAACGCTCACAAAGCGATCTCGCTCAATGTCGGCACTGTAAATCCCTAAAAACCTGTGTGGGGAAAATGCGCACAGCTTCTCGGGCCACCACGGGAAAAGGAGCGCGGCCCGACTTCGACCCCCTACCCCGGCCTCGCAGGTATTCGCACTCCGGCGCGCACACTGGTCGAGTTCCGCCGGCGCCGGGAGCAGGTGCGGCGCGACCTGTGGAGCACGGTTGTGGATGCAGGTCAGAGTTGGTCTGTCGGAAATGGTTCGCGCTCGTTTCGCGGCGAGCCGACACGGTGCTGAAACGTTCGGCCAGCGCGCCACCCGCAGGCGTGGAGAATCATAGCGAAGGTTGGATGGGCCTCGGTGCTGCGGGTTGCCGAAGCCTGCCTTGGCCTCCGGCTGAGCTGCATTGACTCCAACATTAGAGCCGTTGGGCAACTAAACATGCCAGCCTCGATTTTCCGGCTCGCATGGTATCCCGGTGGTATCCCGATCGCTTCGGGACGCACGCTTTAAAGATTGCCGATTGGCGCAAACATGTTGATTTCATGGCGCACCGGGCAGGATTCGAACCCACGACCCCCAAATTCGTAGTCTGGTGCTTTCGACCTCAACTAAGCCGGGTGCCCTCCAAACCCAGCGCGTTGAAAAGCAAATAGTGGCGGTTGCGAGCCCCCGCAACCAATCTCCCACACGGCCCTTCTGAGTTCTCCCGAGGTACGGGCTTGAAATGAACGGAGCTCCGATTTGCGAACCAAACTAGAAGGCAGAGGTCACTTGGGGTTCGGGAAACATCCCCTAATGCCGGCCAAGTCAGAGTTTTGCAGGAGCCTCCATAAGTTCGTAAGAATTTGTCGGCCGGAAGTTCGATGGAAGGGTCGCGAGTTGCCTCATAAGGTCGGCTTGTCTCTCGGGTCGCACTTGCCCATAGCTCGAAAGTGTCGTTAGGACACTTTCGTGTCCTAGATTCTGGCTCCATGCTTTGAATTCCTCAGGATTTTGACATAGCTGCTGGCCGAGTTGTACCAACGTGTCGCGGAAGGAATGCGGATTTGCGTAAGGCAGTCCGGCACGGGTGAACGCATTTTGGAAAATGCAACGAACCGACGCGGTAGTTGACCAATGCGTCCGCGAAAGCCCTACAGCAGCAAACTTGCCATTGAGACAATCAACAGCCGTGGCGGGGAAGAGAGGATCATCGGCCCGAACAGCTTCTCCTTGGATAGGAAACAAACCCAGTCGACAACGATTTGGCGAACTTCATCAGGAACCGGAAAGAAACATGTTGTGAAGGTCTTGGAAAATTTCGTCTTTACTTGACGCGCGTCCTGCACAAGCTTGTTTTCATCGACATTGACATGCTTGAGCTTGAAGGAGGCAATAGCGCCGTTGCGAGCCCCAGTCAGGAGGCAGAAAGCGATCACGGCGCGATTTCGAAGGTCAATCTCTGTCTTCGAAGGCATGCATCTAATCGCGTGCGAAATCTGATTGATCGAGGGAACTCGCTTGTCGGCAGTTGTCTTGGCAATCCGAGTATCCTTTTCGGAAAGGCGGAAATAGTCCGCATCCGAATAGGAGAGGCGCGAGCGAAAACCTGGCTCCCTCGAAAGCCAGCGGAAGAAGTGGCGCAATGCTTCGAGCATATTCAATTGCGTGCCCTTGCTCAATGATTTTCCTGTTCGCTTGCTGATCTGGTGAGCAAGAGACCGCTTGAACGCCATGGCCTGCTCGATGCGGAAGGACTTGAAGTCGCGGTGCTTGGTGTGGAGTTCGAAACGGCACAGCGCACGGGCTACTGCGTCGATTGTCTGATCGCTCTGACCGCGGGCCTCCCTGAGATAAACAAGGTAACGATGCTTGATCCGCTCGTTCCCGGGGCTATGCTTCCGCATTGTTTGTCGCCTCCCGCTGAAGGAGACATTCTCGATGGCAGGAGACGTATCGCTTAATCTCAGCTGCGCCTTCGGAAATGCGACCTCCAATCCAGCGGCCGTATGCTTAAGCACCACGGTGCTCAGCGCTCGGTGGATAAGAGTGCCACAGTCGGGGCAAATACCTCGCAGGTAGCCGGATGCCGGCGTCTTAGGGATGAAGTCAACCATTCGACCTGCCGGTGATTTGGGTGCGCGGCAGCAAACACAGTAGAGTTGTCCAGATTGACAGGAGTGCTTGCTGGCCAGTCGCTGTTGTCGCAAGAAATCCTTGAGGACGCGCCCCAGTAGCAACATCGGTCGTGCATCATCGCAGGTACGCAGTCCTCTCCCGACCCAGCGTCGGACGGTCTTTTTGTGCACACCCAAAAGTCTCGCTGCTTCGACGATGGTGTAGCTGCGATTATTTTAATGCGGCTGAGGATTGATGCGTTTCATGGCCTCGCCCCCTCCTGAATAAGGGCCTGAATGTCTTCCACCCTCCAGGCGGTGATGCGAGGTCCAAGCTTGACAGGCTTCGGAAAGCGACCGGACTTTACACCGGCCCACCACGTTGATTTGCTGACGGGGATCGGCCCTAGCGGCGCGAGGATTGAACTCAGCCGGACAAAGCCCCTGTCGGGCATGGGGTAGTGTTTCTGATTCATCATGACGACTCCGTCTTGTGGAAAACGAAGCCGTCTTACGATGGCCACTCCGATTCGAGGCCGAATACGGTTGGTCCAAACTCGAATTCGGTTGCGAGGAACCGAATTCGGTTTTGCCAATAAGGCTTTGTAGATGCGCCAAAGGTTTGCCGCAAGCTTGAGATATTTCCGAACCGTGTCGATGTCGATGTTTAGGCCGCATTATGGACATCATTGTGTATTTCCGTCGCAATTTTGCTCCGAGCTGCGAAGGGCACCACCCATAGCCTTCTTTGGCCATCGCACCAACCAGCTTGAGGAGGATATCGCGATCCTCCAAGCGGGATGCCAGCGAGACGGCACAACGACCAAATGCGATTCCCGGCTGGTCCCGAAATTAGCTCGGCCAGCCTGCCTAAGCAGCTCGATAACTGCGTCTTCTTCGATCTTCAGCCCGAGCATCAACGCATCATGTGAAAATTTTGCGACTGCGTATCGCACTTGAGCGGGACCCCATTCGTAGGCACCCAGAGCCATCCCGCCAAACAATTTAAGGAGGCTTTCGTATTCCTTGGTAAGTGCCTCCGGCCTTCGAGACGAACACAGTTCAGGCGCATCTGGGAACTTGCGGCTGCCCAGGAATGATTTCGCGGTCGTGCACGTCGAAGAATCGGCCGTCTTGGTCAAACGCCGCGGGCCGATCGAATTCGGGCGGGCTGATGATATCGGCGCTTATCTTCCCAAAGGACCGAGTTCGGTCAAGTTTCACTATTTTCCCCGGGGTTGGATAGAGCTGCAGGAGGTAGCGTAGGTAGTCGCACAGATAGTCCAATCAAGGGCGCATTGCCATATCGCGCTGTAATGTCTTCCCAGGATCTAGCCGCCTTGCGCCCCCAGTGGAGTTCCCTGTAGCCCCGCCTTGGTCGCTGGGCCGCAAGGCTCCAGATTCTGCAGGCGCTGCCGGCCTAGTCCTGGAACAGCAACGGGTACGAAGTTGGCGAAACTCGACACCTATACAGGTACTCCCGAGCGCTCAGTTGGATGACATGCGGTGAAGAGCAATGGCCACGCTTCGCGCAGGCTGCGTTGGCCATTTTGATCATCGCAATTGCCAACGCGCTCAGCATGCGCCGGGCAACGAGCTCACTGCTGGCAGGTCGGCAAGCACAAAGGTCTTCGAGTCAACTTGGCGCTTCTGAGATATAGAAGTGATATGAGTCCCAGTCGCTGCAGTTTTCACGACTAGAGGATCAGAGACTAAGTGATTGATTATAAAAGTTTATTCAGGTGGTGGAGCCGAGCGGGATCGAACCGCTGACCTCGTGAATGCCATTCACGCGCTCTCCCAACTGAGCTACGGCCCCATTGTTCCTGTCGGAAAGCCGGCGGGATGGGCCGCCGGCGCGTCTACCTATGCCGTGGCGGGCAAATGCGCAAGGGCCGCCCGCGTGCCGGCCGATCGCGATCAAGTAGCCTCGTCCTTGTCGTCGACCGGGCCGCCGATGATGTTGGACATGTCGGCGCCGTCCTCCTCCTCCTCCTCGAGGAAGGTCTCGTCGTCCTCGGCGCCGGCGGTGGCCTCCTCCTCCTCGCCCTCGATGACCACCAGGTCCTCGGCCTCGCCTTCGGCGCGCTTCCGGAGCTTTGGCCACGGGCGGCACGAAGGCCGGCTTCTTGGCGGGCTTGCGGGCGGCCTTTTCCTCGGCGGCCGACGACATGGAGTTGGCCGACATGCTCGGCACGTAGGCGGCTTCGCAGATCGGGCAGACGATCGGATCGCGGTTGAGGTCGTAGAACCGCGAGCCGCACTCGGGGTTCTGGCACATGCGTTTGGTGCCGCGCTCGGCTTTGGTGGACATGGGTGCTGGCCTTTGAGGTGACCGCCCGGAGCTCGCCTGGGGAGCCTAATCCGGCGGTGATTTGGGCTGCTCATGCCACGTGCCGGCCATGCTGTCAAAAGCAAATCGCCGGGGGGCGGCAGCGCCGGGAGCAGGCCGGCGGGCCGGCCTGCCGGATGGCTTTCCCGGCGGCTTTGTTGACAGAGCCGGGCGTCGCCTGCTCTATGGCGGCCCATCCTGCCGCCGGAGCCGGCCGCCGCCCGAAAGTCGAGGCCCCGCAAGGCCGTGTCGCACGCCCACCCTAAGCCTTTGTCCGTCGGCCAGATCGCCCGCCCTGTCGGGCCAGATCCGGGTGCCGGGGGACAAGTCGATCTCGCACCGGGCCCTGATGTTCGGGGCGATCGCCACCCGCCGTACCACGCATCACCGGGCTGCTGGAGGCCGAGGACGTGCTCAACACGGCCAAGGCGCTGCAGGCGCTGGGCTGCCCGATCCGCAAAGACCGGGGATGCCTGGGAGGTGCTGGGGCGCGGAGTCGGGGGATTGGCCGCAGCCCGACGGCGAGCTCGATTTCGGCAACTCGGGCACCGGCACGCGCCTGATGATGGGCCTGCTCGCCGGTCACGACATGACGGTGCGCATGACGGGCGACGCCTCGCTGTCGAAGCGGCCGATGGCACGCGTGCTCGATCCGTTGAAGCGGATGGGCCTGGAGGTGCTGGACGGCGCCGTCCGGCTGCCGCTGACGCTGCGCGGCACGGCGGACCTCGTTCCCATCGAATACCGCCTGCCGGTGCCGTCCGCGCAGATCAAGTCGGCGATCCTGATCGCGGGACTGCACGCGAGCGGGCGCCACGACCGTCATCGAGGCGGAGGCGACGCGCGACCACACCGAGCGCATGCTGCGCCATTTCGGGGCCGAGGTGCGGTCCGTCGAGCGGGACGGCGGGCGGGCCATCACGGTCACGGGCGGCGGCGAGCTGGAGGGGCGCGCGGTGGCGGTGCCGGGCGATCCGAGCTCGGCGGCCTTCCTGGTGGCGGCGGCGCTGATCGTGCCGGGATCGGAGATCACCATCGAGGGCGTGCTGGTCAACCCGACGCGCACCGGCTTCTACACGACGCTGCGCGAGATGGGCGCCGACGTCGCCTTCCTCAACGAGCGCGAGGAGGGCGGCGAGCCGATCGCCGATATCCGCGTGCGCCACTCCAAGCTGAAGGGTGTGCGGGTGCCGCCGGAGCGTGCGCCCAGCATGATCGACGAATACCCGATGCTGGCTTGCCTCGCCGCCTATGCCGCCGGCGAGACGCGCATGGAGGGGCTGGCCGAGCTGAAGGTGAAGGAGAGCGACCGCCTGGCTGCAACGGCCGCCGGGCTCGTCGCCAACGGCGTGGCGGCCAAGGCCGAAGGCGATACCCTGATCGTGCAGGGTGGCGGTGGCGTGCGCGGCGGCGGGATGGTCGCCACCCACCTCGACCATCGCATCGCCATGGCCTTCCTGACGCTCGGCCTCGGCGCCGACCGGCCGGTCACGGTCGACGACACCGCCATGATCGCCACCAGCTTCCCCGAGTTCCGCTCCCTGATGGAGGGATTGGGCGCAACCTTCGCTGAGCTGCGGACGGCAGCCCATGATCATCGCCATCGACGGGCCGGCGGCGTCCGGCAAGGGCACGCTGGCGCTGCGCATCGCACGCAAGTTCCGCCTCGCCCACCTCGACACCGGCCTGCTCTACCGTGCCGTTGCCCGCGACGTGAGGCGCAACGGCGGCGTGCTGGAAGATCATGACGCCGCGGTCCGGGCCGCCCAAGAGCTCGATCCGGCCACCTTGGACGACCCGGCCCTGCGCGGGGTCGGAGCCGGCGAGGCAGCCTCCATCGTAGCCCGCATTCCGCAGGTGCGGGCAGCCCTGCTGGAGTTCCAGCGCGCCTTCGCCGGCCAGCCTCCCGGCGCGGTATTGGACGGACGCGATATCGGCACCGTGGTCTGCCCGCAGGCCGACGTTAAGATCTTCGTAACGGCCACCCCCGAGGTGCGGGCCAAGCGGCGCCACCTGGAGCGCCAAAGCCGGGGCGAAGCCGTCACCTACGAGGCCGTTCTGGCCGACATCCGCCGCCGCGACGAGCGTGATGCCGGCCGGGAGGCCGCCCCCATGCGGCCGGCGGTAGACGCCGTCTTGCTGGACACCACCAATTTGGATATAGAAGCCGCATTCGATACGGCCGTCGGCGTGATCACGAAGAAGGTTGGCCAACGCGGGCGCACCTGAGGGTGGGCTCCAATCCAAGTTGGCCAAGGGCGCGCTGCCGGTAGCAACTCAGACATCATGAGCACGGGCTGGAAAACCCGGCGTGCACGGCACGTCGGCTGCTGCATTTCCAGTTTCCGTGCTCGATCCGCGGCCAAGGTCCGCGGGCAACCGAACAGCAACAGGAGCAGGAATGGCTATCGCCGGCATTGGATCGAAAGACATGAACCCCACGCGCGACGACTTCGCCGCGCTGCTGAACGAGACCCTCTCGCAAGACGACGCCTTCGAAGGCAGCGTCGTGAAGGGCAAGATCACCGCCATCGAGAAGGACCTGGCCGTGATCGACGTCGGCCTGAAGATGGAAGGTCGCGTACCGCTGCGCGAGTTCTCCATACCGGGCCAGCCGCAGGAGCTGAAGGTCGGCGACACCGTCGAGGTGTACCTGGAGCGCATCGAGAACGCGCTCGGCGAGGCCGTGCTGTCGCGCGAGAAGGCGCGCCGCGAGGAGAGCTGGACCAGGCTCGAGGAGAAGTTCAACAACAAGGACCAGGTCGAGGGCGTCATCTTCAACAAGGTCAAGGGCGGCTTCACCGTCGACCTCGACGGCGCCGTGGCCTTCCTGCCCGGCAGCCAGGTGGACGTGCGCCCGGTGCGCGACATCGGCCCGCTGATGCACTCGCCGCAGCCCTTCAAGATCCTCAAGATGGATCGCCGGCGCGGCAACATCGTCGTCTCCCGCCGCGAGATCCTGGAAGCCACCCGCGCCGAGCAGCGCTCCGAGATCGTCGCCAAGCTGGCCGAGGGCCAGGTGATCGACGGCCTGGTCAAGAACATCACCGACTACGGCGCGTTCATCGACCTGGGCGGCATCGACGGCCTGCTGCACGTCACCGACATGGCCTGGCGGCGCGTCAACCACCCGAGCGAGATCGTCAACGTCGGCGACACGGTCAAGGTGCAGATCGTGCGCATCAACCCGGAGACGCAGCGCATCAGCCTCGGCATGAAGCAGCTGCAGGCCGATCCGTGGGCCGGCATCGAGGCCAAGTATCCGGTCGGCGCCCGCTTCAATGGCACGGTGACCAACATCGCCGACTACGGCGCGTTCGTGGAGCTGGAGCCGGGCGTGGAAGGCCTGATCCACGTCTCCGAGATGAGCTGGACCAAGAAGAACATCCATCCCGGCAAGATCGTCTCCACCAGCCAGCAGGTCGAGGTGCAGGTGCTCGAGGTCGACTCGCAGAAGCGCCGCATCTCGCTGGGCCTGAAGCAGGTCCAGGACAATCCTTGGGACACGTTCCTCTCCACCCACCCGAAGGGCTCGGTGGTCGAGGGGCCGATCCGCAACATCACCGAGTTCGGCCTGTTCATCGGCCTGGATGGCGGCGTCGACGGCATGGTGCACCTGTCGGACCTCGACTGGAACAAGTCGGGCGACGAGGCCATCAAGGACTACAAGAAGGGCGACACCGTCAAAGCCCAGGTGCTCGACGTCGATCCGACCAAGGAGCGCATCAGCCTCGGCATCAAGCAGGTCGGCGGCGATCCGCTCGAGTCGATCGGCAAGCTGCGCAAGGGCGCGCAGGTCACCTGCGAGGTTCTGCAGGTGCAGGAGAACGGCATCGAGGTCAAGATCGCCGACAGCGACATCTCCACCTTCATCAAGCGTTCCGACCTGTCGCGCGACCGCTCCGAGCAGCGGCCCGAGCGCTTCAACGTCGGCGACAAGGTGGATGCGGCCATCACCAACCTCGACAAGAACAGCCGCCGCATCTCGGTGTCGATCAAGGCGCTGGAGATCGCCGAGGAGAAGCAGGCCGTGGCGCAGTACGGCTCCACGGATTCGGGCGCGTCGCTGGGCGACATCTTCAAGGCCGCCATCAAGAAGAAGGAAGGCGACGACAGCACGAGCTGATCGCAGCAGTCCTTCAAAACGCATCTTGCGCAGGCCCCGTTGGCGAAAGCCGGCGGGGCCTTCCGCTTTTCAAGGGCGCCAATCCCATCAAATCTGTGTGAGCCCGCACGCATCGTTTGCACGCTGCTGAGTGCAATGATGTGATCGGCCTGCCACGCGCAAGGTCAGCATCGATCAAGTCGCCAAGATCCGCAGGGTGTGGCCGTCGTATTGACACGGATGACCCGCAAGCTGCGGGACGTGTGTGACCGCTGCCTCGAAGGGATCGAGGTCGCGGGCGGCGGGCTTAGGGTGCCTGGGCCGTATTAGGCTACACCAGCAGGTCGCGGGGTGACCTGGCGACATGGCACCGCGGGGCTGGTGCCAGCAGGACCGCAACAGCGTGGGGTGTTGCTCGTGCAGTGAGGTGCACTTCTATTTCTCGAGGGCACGTTCAGCCATGCCGCAGATCAAGATGCCCCTGGTGCTGGATCTCCCCACTCCGCTCACCCGGCGACGCCAGCGTGCGCGCATCGCCGCGGGGCTGATGGCCGGGCTGCTTGCCATCCCGCTGGCGCTGCTGGTGATACCTGCGCCGCGCATCGCGCCGACATCATCCACCGACAACCTCCTGCCCGACGATGTGGCGCTGACCGAGACCATACCGGCGCTGGTGATTGGAGCCGCGATCATTGCCGAGCCGTCCATGGCGACGGCTCTTCCCGTCCATATTTCGCCCGCCGACGCCATCCCGATGGACGCGTGGATCAGGATCGCCGGCCTGCCGCTGCTGGCATCGCTGTCGGAGGGATACGAGATCGCGCCCGGCCTGTGGGGGGTGCCGCCGGCCGCATTGCCGAAGCTGAAGATCACCGCGCCGAGTGGACGCGGCATCCGCTCGCTCGTCAGCGTTGCACTGATGTCCTCGGATGGAAGGGTGCTGACCGAAGCGCAGTCCGTGTTCGCCGTCATGCCCGCGCGGCAGCTGCTCAATCGCGACGACACCACACCGGCGGAGCCGGATAGCATCGAGGCGGTGGCTGCATCGCTGCCGCGCGCGACCGCACCCATACAATGCCCGGGCGAATTGCCGGCGACGGACTTCTCCTACGAACAGGTGCAGGCGGCTCGGCGGCTGGTCGAAAAGGGCGACAATGCATTAGGCGACGGAGCTGTCGCGGTGGCGCGCTCGTTCTATCAGCGGGCCGCGCAAATGGGCTGGTCGGGAGCGGCCTTCGCGCTCGCCACGACCTACGATCCGCATGAATTGACCCGGTGGCCGCTGGGGCCCAGTGCCAATACTGCCCTGGCGCGGTGCTGGTACGCCAAAGCCCAGCAGCTGGCCGAGATCGAGGCGGCCCACTACCTGAAGCGATTGGAACCGACCTTCAACTTCAAGAGGTCGCAAAGCCCCTTGGCGGGCGCCCGGCCATGAAGTAGGGCGCAGCCTGCTCGCACATTTCACAATCGACCCGCTAAGTCCTTGAAGGCGCGGCCCTGCCGGCCTACCTTGGCGGCCGGCCGCAAGCGGGCGGCCGGCTGCAATGGATCGCTCAATGACCTTCGAGACCGAGACTGTGCTCGACCGCCGGCGCCTTCGCAGGCGGGTGTCGTGGTGGCGGGCGCTGGCGATCCTGGCCGCCGTGCTGGCGATCGGCCTCGTATCCGTCAAGACGGCCGAGCAGACCGGGCTCACGGAGGCCCGCCATATCGCCCGCGTCAGCCTCGAGGGCCTGATCACCGAGGATCGCACGCAGCTCAAGCTGCTGCAGAGCATCGCCGAGAACAAGCAGGTGGCGGGCGTGATCCTGTTCATCAACAGCCCGGGCGGCACGACCACCGGCGGCGAGGCGCTGTTCGAAGCCATCCGCAACGTCGCCAAGGGCAAGCCGGTGGTCGCCCAGTTCGGCACCGTGGCGACGTCGGCTGCCTACATCTGCGGGCTGGCCACCGACCATGTGGTGGCGCGCGGCAACACCATCACCGGCTCGGTCGGCGTCATCTTCCAGTGGGCCGAGGTCTCGCAGCTGCTCGACAAGATCGGCGTCAAGATGAACGAGGTGAAGAGCGGACCGCTGAAGGCCAATCCTTCGCCCTTCCAGCCGGTCGACGAAGCCGGCAGGGCGACTGCCGAGCAGATGGTGGCGGAATCGCAGAAGTGGTTCGTGGGCCTCGTCGCATCACGCCGCAACATCGACACGCGCAACGTCGCCGGGCTGGAGCAGGGCCGCGTATTCTCCGGCCGCGAGGCGCTCACCCATAAGCTGGTCGACGAGATCGGCGGCGAGCCCGAAGCCGTGCAGTGGCTGGTGCAGAAGCGCGACGTCCCGAAGGGATTGAAGGTGGTCGACTGGAAGCCGAAACGCGGCACCGACTGGAGCTTCGTCGGGGCCTCGGCAGCCGCTATCGGATACCTGTTCGGCGACCGCCTCGGCGGCCAATTTGCCCAGCTCCTCAGCAATGAGCATGGGCTCGGCGCATTGCGCCTTGACGGCTTGGTCTCCGTTTGGCAGGGTTCCGAAAGATAAGCGAATACAAAGACTTTGCGTCGCTGGAGGGCACCGCGCATGATCAAGTCGGAACTCATTCAAAAGATTGCCGCGGCCAACCAGCATCTCTATCACCGCGACATCGAGCGGATCGTCAACGTCGTCTTCAACGAGGTCGTCGAGGCGCTCTCGCGCGGCGATCGCGTCGAACTCCGGGGCTTCGGCGCCTTCACCGTCAAGCATCGCGCGCCGCGCGTCGGCCGCAACCCGCGCACCGGCGCCTCCGTCTCGGTGGAGGAGAAGTTCGTGCCGTTCTTCAAGACCGGCAAGGACCTGCGCGAGCGGCTGAACAAGGGCGTATGAATAACCAGGCAGTAGGTATTCGGCAGTAGGCAGTAGAGGACCTTCCTGCCAACTGCCTGCTGCTAGAGGCCCAACATGCTGCGACGCGTCATCTGGACTGTGGTGGCATTCCCGATCGGGATCGTGCTGGTGACGCTGGCCGTCACCAACGGCCATCGCGTGCGCCTGGTCCTCGATCCCTTCCGTCCCGACGATCCCGTCCTGTCGCTGGTGCTGCCGTTCTATCTCTACCTGTTCGGCGCGCTGCTGGTCGGCATCGTGATCGGCGGCATGGCGATGTGGTTCACGCAAGGGTCGCTGGCGGCGCATCGCCCGCCGGCGCGGCGCCGAAGCCGTGCGCTGGCAGGCCGAGGCCGACCGCCTGACCCGCGAACGCGACAGGCAGCTGACGCCCGCCCGCCAGCTCGCCCCGGCCGACCGCTGAAGCGCACGGGAGCTAGCATGCGCTTCTTCGACGGCGCGGCGGTGGATGCGGCGCTCAGCTATCCGGCCCTGATCGACATCCTCGACGCGGCCTTCGCCAAGGGCGCCATTGCGCCGCTGCGCCATCACCACCCGGTTGCGCTGGCCGGCCGGCCCGAGGCGATGCTGCTGCTGATGCCGGCCTGGGAGGAGAGCGCGCCGGGCGCCGGCACCGCCGGCCGCTACATCGGCGTCAAGTCGGTGACGGTGTTTCCCGACAACGCCACGCGCAACAAGCCGGCCGTGTTCGGCACCTATCTGCTGATGTCGGCCGAAAGCGGCGAGACCGTCGCGGTGATGGATGCGACCCGCCTCACCGCCTGGCGCACGGCCGGCGCCTCCGCGCTGGCGAGCCGCTATCTGTCGCGGCCCGATGCCTCGCGCCTGCTGGTGGTGGGCGCGGGCGCGCTCGCGCCGTTCCTCGTGCGCGCGCACGCCTCGGTGCGGCCGATCCGCGAGGTGGCGATCTGGAACCGCACGCGCAGCCGCGCCGAGGCGGTGGTGGCTGAGCTGGCGCGGCACGGCATGACTGCGTCCGTCGCCGACGACTTGGAAGCCGCCGTGCGCCGGGCCGAGATCGTCTCGGTCGCCACCCTGTCCTCCGACCCGCTGATCCGCGGCGCGTGGCTGACGCCCGGCACGCATCTCGATTGCGTCGGCGCGTTCCGGCCGAGCATGCGCGAGACCGACGACGAGGTGGTGCGCCGGGCCCGCATCTTCGTCGACACGCGCATCGGGGCATTCGGCGAGGCCGGCGACATCCTGCAGCCGATCGCGGCCGGCGTGATCGGCAAGGACGCGGTGCTGGGCGACCTGTTCGACCTGACGCGCGGCGCAATGAAGGGCCGCGTTGCGGACAGCGACATCACGTTCTTCAAGTCGGTCGGCGCGGCCATCGAGGACCTCGCCGCCGCCGTCGCGGTGTACGAGAGCGCGCGTAGAAATCGCCGACGACCTTGCTCCTGCTACGGATAGTGCCTAATAATTGTGCGCGCTTTGCGCGGTTGTTTCGCGTCGGGGAATCATCCGCAAGGGAGACGACAATGAAGAAGGTTCTGTCGTGCCTGGCCGCGTTGGCGGTGGCCGGAGGTCTGGCGTTCGTCATGATGGGCGGAGCGGAGGCATCGTCGGCCACGAGTGCCGCCACCCTGCCCAACATGTCTGTTCCCAACAGCGACGTGACGCCGGCGCATTGCCGCCGGAACTACCACTGCCATCGCGAGTGCAAGCGACGCTGGTACGGGCGCAAGAAGTGCCGCGAGTATTGCCACCGCTGCTAGGGTGATGAGCGAGAGGCCCGCCGCATCGCCATGACTGAATGGTGAGGCGGGCTTCTCGAATCTGAACAAGCATTTCATCACCGGCGGCGTGCGGACGCCGTCCCCTGTCGCGGCCGGCGATCGTTCACCATGCGCGGCACCCGCGACCGGCAGCCGTGCTCATTCTGCATGCCTCCGAGGCTTGTTCCTGCACAAGGGCTGTGCAATTGACTTGGACCCTCGGTCGCGCTATGCCGGCCTCCAACCGCCAAAGACAGAACAGGATCTCTGGTGACTTCCTTCCTGAAGTCGCAGGCAGCGGCCTACGTGCTGCTGCCCATCGCGGCCATCTGCTGGGCCGGCAACCACGTCGTCGCGCGCGGCATCGCCGGACACGTGCCGCCGGGCGGCCTCGCCGTGGTGCGCTGGATCGTGGTGCTGGCGATCGTCAGCCTGTTTGCCTTCGGCTACATACGCCGCGACTGGCCGAAACTCAAAGACGAAGGCCGGCGTGATGATCTTCCTGTCGCTGACCGGCGGCGGCGCCTTCGGCACGCTGCAGTTCGTGGCGCTGCAGTACACCACCGCGATCAACATGGGCGTGGTCGGCTCGGTGGCCCCGGCCTTCATCGTCGCGGCAAGCTTCATCCTGTTCGGCGACCGCATGCGTTTCACGCAGCTGACGGGCGTCGGCATCTCGCTCGTCGGCGTGCTGGCCATCGTCACGCAGCTGCATCCGGAGAACCTGTTCGATCTCAGCTTCAACACCGGCGACCTGATCATCATCACCAACATGGTGCTGTGGGCGATCTATTGCGCCTGCCTGCGCCTGCGCCCCGACGTGCACCCGCTGAGCTTCCTGTTCGCGCTGTCGATCGTCGCCCTGATCGGCAACGTGCCGTTCGCGCTGTGGGAGCATGCGTCGGGCTATCACCTGGTGGCCGACACCAAGACCGCGCTGGCGATCCTCTACGCGGCGGTGTTCACCACGCTGCTCGCCTACATCACCTGGAACCGCGGCATCGACCTGATCGGAGCGCCGCGCGCCGGCGCCTTCCTGCACACCATCCCCTTGTTCAGCACGACGCTGGCCATGGTGTTCCTGGGCGAGCAGCTGAAGCTGTTCCACGTGGTGGGCTTCATCCTGATCCTGTCGGGGGTGAGCCTGGCCGCTCGCCCGTCAGCTGCAGCCCGAGTCAGGGGACCGCAGCTCAGCGACAGCGGCGCGTCGTAGGCCGGCGGAGACGATTCCCAGTTACGGCCGGTCTTGCTCGGCGCGCTTGACGGCCCTGGCGGTCACGGCAACGGCCCGCTGCAGCTTCAGCAGGCGTTCGCGGATACGGATTTCCGCCCGCCGGAAGCAATCGCGCTCGTATTCCAGCTTGATGCGCTGCGACAATGCGAGGTTCGGGTCGGCCTGCGCGACTTCGCTGTCCGACACCCCCGAGATGGGCGTGGCAGGCAAACGGGGTGCGTCGGGCGCGCCCGCTGCAAGCATGGCCGCGGACGCGTGCCGCAGCGCCGGAGGACGCAAGTCGCCGCCATGCGTTTCCGGCCGCGACGCCTCGGCCGTGCAGCCGGGCTCCGGTTCCGGCCGAAGCAAGGCCTGCTTCGGCAAGGGGATCCGCGCCGGCTCGGGATAGACGCCGATCATTTCGTATTTGCTGCAACTCGCCAGCACGCAGCCTGCCAAGCCGGCAACGCCGATCGCGGCGGCCAGCCGCCAGCGCACGCGCTTCTGGACGAAGCGCGCTCCGGACACGACGGAGCTTGGGATATTGATACGCACGACAACTCTCCCCCACAACGCATCCACTATGCAGGGGAACCGTTATTGTGCGGTTAAGCTGCCGAGGTAGCTGCAACAGCGGCGCGCGGTGCGCTGCGTGCCGTCTTCCATCACGGCGAGAGCGCGCTCGCCTTCTTGCTCTTGGCCTGCTCCGCGTTGAGCCGGCGCACGCCGTCAACAGCGGGGCCTGCCTCGCCGCATCGCCAGCCGGCCGCCTTCCCGTATCGATACGTGCGGTGCATCTCCTCCACGACGGCATCATAGAACTGCCGCTCCAGCACCGGGTAGGTGATGAGCCAGCCGTGCAACGACCGGCGGTCGCACGAGAAGCTGACGCGCTCGTAGAACATCTCCTGGCCGAGCGTGCCCGACAGCACGAACCAGTTCTCGCGCTGCGGCGCGTAGTCGAGGCTGGCGCCGGCGTATCGCTTGGCCAGCAGCGAGGCTCGATGCTTCGACGGCACCGTTGCCGAGCCGCCGCGATTGGCATAGACGCGCAGCACCGCATGTCCGTCCTCGGAGACGAACAGGCGGTCATCGGCCTCCAGGGCTCCGGGCTTCGGAGCAAACACGTCGGCTGGATATTTCAGCTCGAAGCCGGCGCCGGCATTCTCCAGAAGCGTCCAGTGAACCGGCTTCGGCTTGATGGCGGGCTCGGGCTCGAGCGATGCGCTCTGCGTGGTCATCGACGACGAGCGCGGCGGTTCGGGTTCCGCGACGGCTCGCTCGTAGGCCTGCTCCTCCCGCTCCCGCTCGAGGTAGGCCAGCACCTGCGCTCGCGGCTCGACGCTCGGCGACGGCTCGGCCGTGCAGCTCACCAGCGGCAGGCTCTGCGGCGGGCCGTCGATGACCCGAAACGCCTGGTCCGCGTCGATGACGTCCTGGCAGTTCATGTCCTTGCTCGACATGATGCTCGACTGGGCGCCCGCCACTTCCGCGTCCGTCTTTGGCGTCTTCGCAATCTCTTGCGTGCGCGAGGTCGGCGCCGGCTCGGCGAGATGCACGAGGGCCGGCAGCATGCTCGCCATCAAAACCAGCGTCGACACACCGGCCAGCGCCCCGACGAAAAAGCTGCGGCGCGCTCGCGAGCGTGTGCCCGCCCGCTCCAGATCGTATTCGGCACGCGCGATCGGATTGCTGAGCGTCTCATAAGCGCTGTGGACTTCCCGGAAGCGCTCGCTCGCCTCGACGCCGGCATTGGCGTCCGGGTGATACTGCTTGGCCAATTGATAATAGGTGGCCTTGATCGTCGCGCCGTCGGCGCGCCGCGAGATGCCCAGCAAGCGATACAGATCAGCCATGCGGGCCCCCGGAACCCAACGCACAACTCGTCGGCGCCGGTTGTAACGCGAAATGCGTCCGACGATAGGCGACCGCGCGACTTCATTTGGGCGCAGGCCTTCTGGGCCAATTAGGTTTGTTCAGTAAGCGTCACAATCGCCCAGACGCGTACTATTGCGCGCAGTAGCGGTGCGAGTTCGCGCATGCCGTGTGCGATTTTCAGATGCCCTTGGCCGTCTCGCGCAGCGCGAACTTCTGGATCTTGCCCGTGCTGGTTTTAGGGATCTCGGCGAACACCACATGGCGCGGGCACTTGTAGGCGGCGAGGTTGGCCCGGCAATGGGCGATGATCTCGTCCGCCGTTGCCGTCATGCCGGGGCGCAGCTCGATGAAGGCCACCGGCGTCTCGCCCCACTTGTCGTCGGGCTTGGCCACCACCGCGCAGGCCGCCACCGCCGGGTGCTTGTAGAGCACGTCCTCCACCTCGATCGAGGAGATGTTCTCGCCGCCCGAGATGATGATGTCCTTGGAGCGGTCCTTGAGCTGGATGTAGCCGTCGGGGTAGAGCACGCCGAGATCGCCGGAATGGAACCAGCCGCCGGCGAATGCCTCCTCGGTGGCCTGGGCGTTCTTCAGGTAGCCCTTCATGACGATGTTGCCGCGGAACATGACCTCGCCCAGCGTCTCGCCGTCGGCCGGCACGCGCGTCATGGTCTCGGGGTCCATCACGGTCAGGTCTTCGAGCGCCGAGTAGCGGACGCCCTGGCGCGCCTTCTTGGCCGCCTGGCCCGCCGCGTCCAGCGCGTCCCACTCCGCGTGCCATTCGTTGACGACGGCCGGGCCGTACACCTCGGTCAGCCCATACACATGCGTGACGTTGAAGCCGGCAGCGGCCATCGCCGCCAGCACCGCCTCCGGCGGCGGCGCCGCGGCGGTGACGAACTGCACCGTGTGCGGCAGCGGCCGCTTCTCCTCGGGCTTGGCGTTGAGCAGGGTCGACATGACGACCGGCGCGCCGCACAGGTGCGTCACCTTGTGCTCGGCGATCGCGTCGTACATGGCCTTCGGCCGCACCCACCTGAGGCACACGTGCGTGCCGGCCACCGCCGACAGCGTCCAGGGGAAGCACCAGCCGTTGCAGTGGAACATCGGCAGCGTCCACAGGTACACCGGGTGCTTGGCCATGTTCGCCGCCAGCACGTTGGCGTAGCACATCAGCGTGGCGCCGCGGTGCGAGTAGACCACGCCCTTGGGGTTGCCGGTGGTGCCCGAGGTATAGTTGAGCGACAGCGAGTCCCATTCGTCCGCCGGCATGCGCCAGGCGAACTCCGCGTCGCCGCCCGCCACGAACGCCTCGTAGTCCAGCGCCGACAGCGCCTCTCCGCCTTGCGGGAACTGGCGGTCGTCGTAGTCGATCACCAGCGGCCGCACCTTGGCCTGGGCGAGCGCCGCCCGCATCGTCGCCGCGAACTCGCGGTCGCAGATCACGACCTTGCAGTCGGCATGGTCGAGCTGGAAGGCCAGCACCGCCGCATCCAGCCGCGTATTCAGCGAGTGCAGCACCGCCCCGGTCATCGGCACCGCGTAGTGTGCCTCCAGCATGGCCGGCGTATTGGCCAGCATCACCGTCACGGTATCGCCAACGCCGATGCCGCGCTGCGCCAGCGCCGACGCCAGCCGCCGGCAGCGCGCGTAGAACTCGGCATAGCTCAGGCGCAGGGCGCCGTGCACGACGGCGGGGTGCGCGGGATACACGGCCGCCGCCCGCTGCAGCAGCGTCAGCGGGGTGAGCGGCTGGTAGTTGGCCGCGCACTTGTCGAGGTTCTGCGCGTAGGGATTGGCGAGGGTCGGTGCGGACATCGGCGTGCTCGATCGGCTGGCGCGGGGCAGCTGGCAGCGTGGACTCGTATAGCGAAGGCAGCGGCACGCGGCAATCGATCCGCTGCCGAGACCGCACCGCTGCCGTGGTCGTACAACACGCGCGTGACGAGCGCGCACCTCCACAGCGACGCCTCACATGGCGACTTTCTCGCCACCAACAAGCAAATAATCTTGCAAAGCAAATTAATCAGTGGAAAATTACAGCGGACGACCTTGACACATACCAGCAAGGTCGCCGCCGGCCGGGGGGGTCGGGGCACTGCGTTACGAAAGGGAGGCGACGATGCGGGGAGATGCATCGCCGGCCGCGGCACACCATCCCAGACGATGAGCTTGACTGCGCGGCTCGCCGCGCTCGCGGAAGGCGCGGGAGGTCATCACGTACGCGTCGCAGTTGGCCGCAGCCCGGCGCGAGCGCCTACGCCTCACGACCAAGTATTTCAGCTGCGGGTTCGTCGCCAGCCTGGCGTTCGGCTGCGTGGCCATGCTGCCCGCCGTGTTGGCCCACCCTGGGGTACGACTGGCCCGCAGCCAGCCTGTCGAGGTGGCGGCCCATATCAGTCGCGCCTCGGTACCCCTGTGGCCGGCTCACGGCACGGTCGCTCCCGAGGCCGAGATCAGCTCCTTCGAGCTGCCCATCCGGCGCAGCGAGCGCACCAACGCCGCCTTCCCGGTGGAGATCACCGGCGGCGGAGCGGCGCGCGATGGCATGACCGTCGTGCTGCGGGACATGCCGGAATCGACCTACCTGTCCAAGGGACAGCGCCAGGACGTCAGCACTTGGCTGCTGCGGCCGTCCGACCTCAACAACCTGCGCCTGTCGATCTACGAGGGCACGCCGGAAGCCTTCGACGTGACCATCGAAGTCACGTCCGCCAACGGCGACCCGGCGGCGCGCAGCATCGCCCGCGTCCGCCTGCTCGACACGCCGGCGCCGCGCGAGCCGTCCGTTGCAGCCGTCGTCGACGCGCTGTCGGTGCACGCGCCGCAGCAGACCGTCGATGCCGCAATCGCTCCGCGACGCGAGGAACGCCCGGCCAAGCCGCGACCGCTGGAGTCGGCACCGCAGCAGAAAGCGGCACAGAAGCCGCAGCTGGTGCAGGCGCCGCGGCCGCCGTCCGGATCGAGGAGCTTCGCGTCGTACCGCGCACGCGTCCGGAGGGCATGAGCACCCTCGGCATGGCCACGCGCGATGCCGAAGCAGATGACCGGCAGCTGTGGTGGCGGGCGCCCGCCTCGTCCTGGGCCGGCTTCTCCGACCTGCCCGGCGGCAACTGACGGAAAACCAGCAAACATACCCGTCATCCCGGAAGCCGAGGCGCAGCCTGCGAGCCGGGGCGAGACTATCCGGGATCCGTGGTGAGGCAGAGTTGCACGTGGTCCCGGATCGCGATGCAAGCATCGCGTCCGGGATGACGGGTGGAAGACGTCACCCCTCGACGCTCTGGCTCGCGGGATAGGCCCAGCACAGGTCCGGCGGCAGCACCACCTCGATCTGGCTGCCCACCGGATAGCGCACCATGGTGCCGAGCTCGAGCGCGTCGATCCGGCCGCCCAGCATGTCGAGCTCGTAGACGGTCTGCGTGCCCTGATAGCGGTGCGCGGCCACCTGCGCCGTGAAGGTGTTGGGCTCGGCTGCGCCGTTGGCGCCGAGCCGGATGTTCTCGGGCCGCACCGCGATCTTCACCGCCTCGCCCGCCGCCACGCTGGCCGGCAGGCAGGCCCTGAGGCGACCGCCGCCGTTGGCCTCCACCATGCCGAACTCGCCGTCGCGCTCCAGCAGTCGCCCGGCCAGCAGGTTCGAGGCGCCGGTGAAGTTGGCCACGAACAGGTCGGCCGGCCGGTTGTACAGCTCGTCGGCGGAGGCCATCTGCAGCAGCTTGCCGTCGCGCATCACGCCGATGCGGTCGCCCAGCACCACCGCCTCGGCCTGGTCGTGCGTGACATACAGCGCCGTGACGCCCGTCTTCTTGATGATGCGGCGCAGGTCGTCGCGCAGGCGCAGGCGCAGCTTGGCGTCCAGGTTGGACAGCGGCTCGTCGAGCAGCAGCAGCTGCGGCTCGTAGACGAGGCTGCGCGCCAGCGCGACGCGCTGCATCTGCCCGCCCGACAGCGACACCACGGGCCGGTTGGCATAGTCCGAGAGCCCGACCAGCTCGAGCGCCTCGTCCACCTTGCGGGCGCGCTCGGCCCGCGCAACCTTGCGGCTGCGCAGGGGATAGACGACGTTCTGCTGCACCGTCATGTGCGGCCACACGGCGTATGATTGGAACACCATGCCGATGTTGCGCAGCCGCGGCGGCACCAGCGTGCCGCTGGCCGGCGCCGAGACGACTTCATCGCCGATCGAGATGCTGCCGGCCGTCGGGTGCTCGAGGCCCGCCACGCAGCGCAGCGTCGTGGTCTTGCCGCAGCCGGAGGGCCCCAGCAGCACCACGATCTCGCCCGCCGCGATGCGGAAGCTCACATCGTCGACGGCGGCGTGCCCGGTGCCGAACACCTTGAACAGCCGCTCCACCTTCAGTTCCGCCGACATCGTGTTTCCTTGGTGTGCAGCCCCCTCTCCCCGTTCTTACGGGGAGAGGGGCGGTGCGGGGCCAGCCCTTGGCTCGAGGTGAGGGCCAGAGGCAATGCCTCGCGGACTGCTAGCCCTCTGACCCCATCGCTACAAAGGGTGGGGAGAGGGAAGGCATCCCTACTGCCGATAGTTGTAGGTCTTGTTCCACTCCTCGAGCCAGCCCTCGCGCAGCTTCTCGTACTGCTCGAAGTTGGGCACCCACAGCTTGGCCACCTTGGGATCGAAGCCCGGCGGATAGGCAGGCGGCGCCTTCAGGGCGGTGAGGTAGCCGAGCTCCTTGATCATGAAGGTCTGCGCCTCTTCGGACAGCGCCCAGTTCAGGAACAGCTTGGCCGCGTTCGGATTGGCGGCCGTCTTGGTGACGCCGGCGCCGTACATGTTCATCGGCACGCCTTCCGGCGGGAAGAAGATCTCGACCGGCGCGCCGTCCTTCTTCTTCGTGAAGATGACGTTGTAGAGCAGCGGGGCAATCGAGATCTCGCCGCGCACCAGCGAATCGGAGGCCGGCGCGCCGGACGGATAGAGCGCGACGCCGACGGCGGCCTGTTTCTTCCAGTAGTCGTCGCCCAGCACCTGCCGCTCGAACATCGTGCGCGTCCAGGTGGTGCCGCCGGACGGCCCGACCACCTGGCCGATCTGCTTGTTGCCGTACTCGGGCTTGGTCAGGTCCATCCACGACTTGGGCGGGTTCTTGATGAGGTCGGTGTTGTAGGCGATCGACCAGCCGAGCGTCTGGCGCGGCCAGATCTTGGGCGACACCTGCACGTCCTCGCGATAGTCGGCGGCATTCGGCGGCGCGTAGTCGGCGAGCAGGTCCTGCAGGCCCAGGATCAGGCCGCGATCCGAGTGCGTGATCACGTCGGCCGCCAGCTTGCCGGCGGCAGCTTCCGTCTTGATGCGCGTGATCAGCTGGCCGCCCGGCGCACGCACCATCTCGACCTTCACGAACGGGAAGCGCTTGTTGAACTCCTTGGTGATCTCCTGCTCGACCTCGGCGAAGTCGGCCGTGTAGTAGACCACCTTGCCTTCCTTCTTGGCCGCCTCGATCAGCTCCGGCGGCCCGAAGTTCTGCGCGGCGGCGGGACCGGCGGCCACCGCCAGCACGGCACCGGCCATGACAGCGCCCAATCGGCGCTTCGACACCATTACAGCCATTCGTTTAGTCTCCCTGTTGCAGTCTCGTTATCCGGCGCGGCCCAGGCTGGTCTCGGTGCCGCGTGCGCCGCGCGAAAGCAGATTGGCGATGCCGATGACGACGGCCAGCAGCGCCATCTGCACCAGGCTGAACGCGGCGGTGATGCCGACGTTGCCGCCCTCGTAGTAGTCGAGCAGCAGGACGGCCATCACCATGGTGTTGCTGGTGTAGAGGAACAGCGACGAGCCAAGCTCGCGGATGGCCAGCACGAACAGCAGCGTCATGGCGGCGATCACGCCCGGGCGCGCCAGCGGCAGCACGATCGAGCGGATGGTGCCCAGCACGCCCCTGCCGCAGATCCACGACGCCTCCTCCAGCTCGCGATGGATCTGCAGGAGCGATGTCGACAGCGCCTTCACCGTATCCGGCATGAAGCGGGCGATGAAGGCCAGCGCCAGGATCCAGATGGTGCCGTACAGGCCGCCCGGCAGCCCGATCCAGGCCCACAGATAGGCCACGCCGATGACGAGGCCGGGGATGGCCACGGGCAGCGTGGAGAGGACGTCGATGCTGCGCCGCCCCGGCGCGTTGGTGCGGTGGATGGTGTAGCCGATGGCGAAGGCGAGCACGCCGCCGACGATGGCCGTGATGATGCCGACCTCCATCGTATTGTAGATGGAGCGCAGGGCCAGCGGATTGGCCCACAGCCGCTCGAAGTGGATCAGGCTGTATTGGCGGTCATCCAGCAGGCTGGCGACCGTGCGGATGGACAGGAACTTGCGGAACGCGGCGACGATCAGGGCCATGGTCGGCAGCACCACGACCACGAACAGGTAGACCACCGCCAGGCCCAGCGTCAGGTAGCGCCAGGGGCCGAGATTGAGCAGGGCGGGGCGGAACGCCTTGCCGGCCACCGTCGTGTAGCTGCGCCGCGAGGTGATCCTGTGCTGCAACCAGACCAGGAAGCCCGTCACCACCATCAGGATGATGGCGACCGAAGCGGCCGTGCTGTAGAGCGGCGGCGACCAGTTGGTGAGCTTGAAGATGTAGGTGGTCAGCACCGGGATGTCGGCAGGCGTGCCGAGCACCGCCGGAATGCCGTAGATGCCCAGCATGACGATGAACGACAGCAGCA
Organism: uncultured Alphaproteobacteria bacterium; assembly: GCA_963735125.1. Taxonomy (GTDB): domain Bacteria; phylum Pseudomonadota; class Alphaproteobacteria; order Rhizobiales; family Hyphomicrobiaceae; genus AWTP1-13. Next base: position 24,594 of record CAVTJY010000032.1, read on the forward strand.
TGCCCGAGATGATGGCCGGCGCGATCAGCGGAAAGGTCACCGTGAACATGGTGCGCAGCGCGGTGGCGCCCGTCACCTCGGCCGCCTCCTCCAGCGACGGGTCCATGTTGCGCAGCGCCGACGCCGTGAACATGTACACGTAGGGCGCGTAGTAGATCCCGAAGATGCAGATCAGCCCGCCCATCGAGTAGACGTTGAACCGCCACTCGATACCCATGGCGCCGAGGAAGACATTGAGCAGGCCGGTGCGCGGCGACGCCAGGATCGACCAGGCGACCGCTGCCACCAGCGGCGGCACGAACAGCGGCAGCATGCTGGCGGCGGCGATAAAGCGCTTGCAGGGCGTGTTGGTGCGCACCACCACCCACGAGAAGGTCAACCCGATGACGACGGCGAGCGCCGTTCCGCCGGCGCAGGCAATCAGCGAGTTGGCCAGCGCCAGGTGGACATTCGGATTGCCCAGGACGGTGATGAAGTTGGCGAAGGACAGATTGAGTACACCAAAGCCGTCGACCACGGGATTGGTGTTGGTCAGCGCGCCGAGCAGCAGCATGGCCACCGGATAGGCGACCAGGAAGGCCAGCACGACAAACAGCGCGCCGGACCACAGCCAGCGGACCAGCGCGCCAGTGCTACGCCCGCGCCGGGTGTCCCGCCGCTCGCCGGTCAGCTCTGAGGTCTCGGATGCGTAAGCGGCCGTATCTGCAGCCAAACCCTTACTCCCTCGGGCGTCTCTCTCCGGACAGGGCGCCCATTCGGCCGGCCGCCTCCATTTGTTGGGCCTATCCGTAGCACACAAACCGCGGCAGCGGCATCCGGGTAGATTTGCGGGTGCCGAATTGGTGAAGATCGATCCCGCCCGCTCCTGCCCCGCAGCGGTCCAGCTGTTCGCTGACGGCGCCAGGCGGTAGTGTCCGCCCAACGCAACAACGGAGAATTTCACATGCTGCTCGACGGCAAAGTCGCCATCGTCACGGGTGCATCGCAGGGCATCGGCCGCGCCTGCGCCGAGCGGCTGGCGCGCGAGGGCGCCCGCCTGGTGCTGTGCGACGTCGACAGCGCGCAAGGCCAGGCCACGACCGCCGCCATCGCCAAGACCGGAGCCAAGGCCGTCTTCGCTGCCTGCGACGTGAGCAAAGCCTCGGATGTGAGCAGAGCCGTCACCGCCGCGCTCGACGCCTACGGCCGCATCGACGTGCTGGTCAACAATGCCGGCGTGCTCGACGACGCGCCGTTCCTCGATCTGCCCACCGAGGAGTTCGACCGCATCATCGGCGTCAATCTGCGCGGCGCATTCCTGATGGGCCAGGCCGTGGCGCGCCAGATGGTCAAGCAAGGCGTCCCCGACGGCGGATCGAAATCACGTCCGCAGGCCGGCGCCATCGTCAACATGAGCTCGGTCAACGCCGTGTTCGCCCTGCCCGACCACGTCGCCTATTCGATCTCCAAGGGCGGCATCAACCAGCTGACCAAGGCGATGGCCATCGCGCTGGCCCCGCACGCGATCCGCGTCAACGCCGTGGGGCCCGGCACCATCCAGACGCCGCTGCTCGATGGCGTCATCAAGGATACAGCGTTCCGCACCAAGGTGCTGTCGCGCACGCCGATCGGCCGCTTCGGCCAGCCCGACGAGGTGGCGGCCATCGTCGCCTGGCTCGCCAGCGAGGAATCGAGCTACGTCACCGGCACCACCGTCTACGCCGACGGCGGCCGCCTGCCGCTCAACTACGTGGTGCCCGTGCGCGAGTGAGCCGGCGGTCCTGCTAGCTAGGCAGCCTCGCGCGCCGTGAGCGAGGCAGAACCGAGCATGTCGGGAATGTCGCCGGCAGGGCGTGGCCGGCTGATGAAAAAGCCCTGCACCTCGGTCACGCCCAGCGCGCGCACCCAGGCCAGCTGGTCCGACGTCTCCACGCCTTCGGCGGTGATGGCCATGTCCAGCCTGGCGCCCAGCATGGCGATCGCCTCGACGATGGCGCTGGCAGGCTCGGCCTTGTCCAGGTCCCAGACGAACGACCGATCGATCTTGATCTTGTCGAACGGAAAGATCCTGAGGCTGCGCAGACTGGAAAAGCCGATGCCGAAATCGTCCATGGCAATGCGCACGCCCGCGTTGCGCAGCGCGCACAGGACGGCAAGCGTCTCCTCGGTGCTCTCCAGCAGAATGGATTCGGTGATCTCGAGCTCGAGCCGGTTGGCCGCCAGGCCGCCGTCGGCCAGCGCCTGGGCAACCACCGCGGCCAGCTGCAGATGCTTGAATTGCGCCGGCGACAGGTTGACGGACACGCGGACATTGTCCGGCCAGGTGGCGGCCTGCGCACATGCGGTCCGCAGAACCCATTCGCCGATCTGCGCGATCAGGCCCGTCTCCTCCGCCAGGGGAATGAACTCGCCGGGCGAGACCATGCCCCGGTGCGGCCGGTGCCAGCGCAGCAGCGCCTCGAACGTGCTGACCCGGTTCTCGTCGAGATCGATGATCGGCTGATAGTAGAGCTCGAAGCCGCCCTCGCTGACGGCCGCCCGCAGGTCGATCTCCATCTGCCGGCGTTCGTGCATCAGCGCGTCCATGGCCGGTTCGAAGAAGCGATAGGTGCCCCGCCCCTGCCCCTTGACCTGATAGAGCGCCATGTCGGCGTACTTGAAGAGCTGCGCGGTGTCGTCGGTGTCGCTTGGCGCGACCGAGATGCCGACGCTGGTGCCGACCACGATGTGGTGGCCGTCGATCTCGATGGGAGCCGTAATGGCCTCGATGATGCGCACGGCGAGTGCCGTTGCGGCCTGCGGCTGCGCCGCACCCGCCTGCACGATGGCGAATTCGTCACCACCGACCCGCGCGATGGTATCGGTCTCCCTCACGCACCCGCGCAAGCGCTTGGCTATCGCCTTGAGAAGGGCGTCGCCGACCGGGTGGCCGAGCGTATCGTTGACCTCCTTGAAGCGATCGAGATCGAGGCACAGCACCGCCACCGAACCGCCTCCCGCAACGATCCGGCGCGCCTCCTCCAATCGCTTGCTCAACAGCACCCGATTGGGCAGGTCGGTCAGGGGATCATGGTGGGCCAGATGCGCGATATGGGCTTCGGCCCGCCGCTGCTCGGTGATGTCCTCGTGCGTCGCGACCCAGCCGCCTCCTCCGAGCGGCTCGAACTTGACGAAGATCGATCTGCCGTCCCACATATCATAGACGTGGGTCGAGGGTGTGCCGGCAGCGACCATTGCGTCGATCGAGCGAGCATGCTCTTGCGGGCTGGCGCCGGCATATCTGCCGGTGGCCAGGCGATACCGGACGATGTCCTCCAACGACGTGCCCGGCCGCGTGAGATCGGCGGGCAGGTCGTAGAGGTTGGCGTAGCGGGAATTGCAGACCACCAGGCGTCGGTCCTTGTCGAACACGCACAACCCCTGCGACATGTTGCTGAGCGCGATGTCGAAGCGCCTGTTCTGAACCTCGAGCTGGGCGATCGTGTCATCGAGAGCGCGCAGCGGCAGAGCCCGGAACCCCATGTAGGCGGCGACCGCCAGCACCGTGCTGGCAAGCAAGCACAGCAGGACCGTCTTCACGAACTCGTCCAGGCTCTCTTCCGTGATCAACTCGCCTACCGTGGTAGACCCCACGACGATGGGCGCCGTGCTGAGCAGAACGGGCGGCGCCAGTTCGCGGCCATTGTCGAACACGACCCTGCCGGAGCTGTCGACGACACGGTGGCGAAGCGCGCCGGCGCTGGAGGGCAGCTCCAGCACCTCGTCGAGGTGCACCGACTGGTACTGCCACAGCTTTTCCTGGCCATGGATGAACTTTGCCACCTTGGCCGCGCTCAGCCTCGCCTTGAAATCGAGAACTTCGTAGCGGTGCTGATACTCGAGGAAGGTGTAGACCAGCGGCAGGGCGATCACGATCATGGCCGCCACCGCCAGCCCCACGGCGCCGAGCGCGCCGCGTTTCGTCATGGATTTCGCGAACCTCATGGGGCGCGAACGGGAAACACGAAAGCTCCCGCCATGACGTCATTTGCCGAACTCGCCCGCGAGTTGCCGCAGAAGGTCCGTGGCGGCACCGGTCCCCCCAGCCCGCAACTCGGCCGGTTCGGCACTAGCCGGGCTCAGAGCGAAGGAAAGCCAGAGGGCAGCGGTGACGCCGACCTTCATGATGGAGTCTCCAGATTTCCTTTCAAATGATGTTCAGCCCACTAACGATGGCTTAAGGCGACGACTGATCATTTGCGTGAGATCGATTGCAGGCGCGCAGGAACGACCGTCTCGCTCAACGAGGCGTTAATGCACGGCCCACTGTGGACAGGCCACCAGCCAACGCCTGGTGCTCAATAGCCCTCGCGCAGCAGCGGGAAGGCGCTGTCCATCCAGCTGCGTGCGAGCGGCGTCACCGGCTCGACATAGCTCTTGTCGAGCTCGGCAAACGAGGTGACGCCGAGCAGGCCGAGGCAGCGCGTTACCTCGTCCTTGAGCAGCTCGATCATGCGCACGAGGCCATCCTCGCCGCCTGCCGCCATGGCCAGGCCCTGCAGCCGGCCGATGCCGACCGCGTCGGCGCCGAGCGCCATCGCCTTGACGATGTCGGCGCCGCGCAGGAAGCCGCCGTCGACGATGATCTCGGCGCGCCCCTTCACCGCCTCGACGATCTCCGGCAGCACGGCGATCGAGCCCTTGCCGTGGTCCAGCTGCCGCCCGCCGTGGTTGGACACGTAGATGCTCTCGACGCCATGCTCCAGTGCCATCAGCGCATCCTCGGCGGTGGCGATGCCCTTCAGCATGAACGGGATCGAGTATTTCTTGCGCAGCCGCTCCAGCGACTTCCACGAGAAGCGCGCCTGGAAGTGGTCGGCCGGCGCGCTGCGTCGCGAGGTGGTCTTGTAGCGCTTGGCCAGGTCGCGCTCGCGCCGGCCGTACCAGTCGAGGTCGACCGTGAAGCACAGCGCCTTGTAGCCGCTCGCGATGGCCCGCTCGATGTGGTTCTCGACCCAGGCGTCGTCGCCGCGGACATAGAGCTGGAACAGCTTGGGATGCGGGTTGCTGGCGGCCACCGCCTCGATGCCCGGCGCACTGGCCGAGCTCAGCATGTGCAGCACGCCGCCGCGCCCCGCGGCCCGGCTCGGACAGACGCCGCCCTCCGGCGCGAAGTCCTGCAGCGAGCCGATCGGCGCCAGGATCAGCGGCAGCTGCAGCTTCAGCCCGAGCAGCGTGACGCTCGTATCGACGTGCTCCACGTCCCGCAGCACACGCGGGCGGAAGGCGATCGAATCCAGGGCGACCCGGTTGCGTTCCTGCGTGGTCTCCGTCTCCGCTCCGCCGACGATGTAGTCCCACGTCCCCTGCGTCACGTTGCGCTTGGCCAGCGTCACGAACTCGTGGAGAACCGCATACTCGCTGCCTTCCTGCATTTCCGGGCGCCCCTCAGGTTTGTCGATGCAGCCGGTTGTATCTCCGGCGTGTGCCAGCATAGCCAATCCAGGTCGGCCAATAGAAGGCCCGCCGATGCATAGGAGGGTGCACGCCGTGGCGTCGGGCCGCCTTGCGGACGCATGGCTTTCCCCGGGCGTTAACGCCTTGGGAAGCCAGCCGTCTTGCTGTTGCGCGCGCCCAAGACTATGTCACATTGCGTGCATACACCCTCAGCAGCCGGCGGTGCCGAACATCCGGACAGTCAAGTGAAGCAGGTCCACAGCGGCGGGCGGACGATGCTGCGCTCGGTCGGCGCCTTGGCGACCTGGCCGGCGATCGGCCTTCGCCTGCAGGATGTCGCGCTGCTCGGCGTGTTTCTGGCGGCGTACGTGGGGCTCGAGTGGGCGAGCTTCATGCACGAGCACAACGACCTGCCCGTCACGCCCTGGAACCCCGGTCTCGGCATCGCCTTCGGCCTGATGATCCTGAAGGGCGCCCGGTTCGGGCTCGCCCTGTTCGCCGGCGTCGTGCTGGCCGAGATCCTGGTGCTGCAGACCGAGCTGGCCTGGCCGATCGTCGTGAGCATCGGCCTGGTGGTGTCGGCGAGCTATGCGGCCGCGGCCGATGTGGCGCGCCGCCTGCTGCGCCTGGACGTCGGCCTCGCCCATGTGCGCGACCTCGGCATCCTGCTGGCTGCGGGCGTGGCCGGCGCGGCCGTTTCCGCGGCCTTGCTGATCGTGCTGCTGCTGGGCACGGGGCAGCTGGGCGCCGGCGAACTCGGCAAGGCCGCGCTGCCATTGTTCATCGGCGACGTGATCGGCATTGCCGTGATGACGCCGGTGGTGCTGCGGCTCGCCCTGCATTGGCCGGAGATCCGCAGCAAGCCGCAGCTGCCGGTCATGGCCGAGATCGTGCTGTACGTCGTCATCACCGGTTTCGCTCTGTGGCTGATCCTCGGCGCGCACGACCCGTTCGGCTACAAGTTCTTCTACCTGCTGTTCCTGCCGGTGGTGGCCGCCGGCGTCCGGCACGGCATCGACGGCGCCTGCGTGGGCCTGCTCATCACCCAGTTCGGCCTGATCGGGCTGCTGCACTGGTACGGCTACGATGCGCGGCAGTTCGCCGAATTCCAGGTCATGATGCTGATCCTGACCATGACCGGCCTGCTGGTCGGCCTGGTGGTCAGCGAGCGCCAGCGCGCCGACCAGCTCGCACGCGAGATCGAGACCCGGCTGAAGGCGCTGCAGGCGGAGGCGGCGCGCGCCGCGCGCATGAACATGGTGAGCGGCATGGCCTCGGCCCTGGCGCACGAGATCAACCAGCCGATGACGGCGGCGCGCGCGCTGGCCCGCTCGATCCAGGAGACGCTGCGCCTGCCCGGTTCCGATACCAGCCGGGTGAACGACAACCTGACCATTATGGTGGCGCAGATCGATCACGCCGGCAGCGTCGTGCGGCGCATGCGCGAGTTCATGCGCCGCGGCGAGCCGCACGTCAGCACGCTCGACATCGGCACGGTGCTCAACGAGGCGATGGCGCTGGCGCGTCCGGAGGCCGAGGCCAACCGCGCGCACCTGCACCTGTATGTGGACAAGGACCTTCCCGTGGTATTCGGCGACCGCGTGCAGCTGCAGCAGGTGGTGCTCAATCTGCTGCGCAACGCGGTCGAGGCGATCGTCGAGGCGCGCCGCAGGGACGGCCAGATCCACCTGCGCGTCCGGTCCGCCGATGACGGCAGCATCGAGGTCAGCGTCGCCGACAACGGCGTCGGCATTCCGGCCGACCGGCAGATCTTCGAGCCGCTCTCGACCTCGAAGTCGGACGGACTGGGCCTCGGCCTGTCGATCTGCGCCTCGATCGTGCAGGCGCACGGCGGCCGCATCTGGCTGCAGTCGAGCCGGCCCGGCGCCACCGAGTTCCGCTTCTCCCTTCCCATCCAAGCCCGCGAGACACGTTGAACATGCCCAGCGCCCCGACCGTATTCCTCATCGACGACCAGGAGGCGGTGCGCCACGCGCTGGGCGAGCTGCTGCGCGTGTTCGGCTACGACGTGCGCACCTACGAGTCCGCGGACCTGTTCCTGACCAAACACGATCCCCAGCAGCGCGGCTGCGTGGTCGCCGACGTGCGCATGCCGGGCATGGACGGCATCGAGCTGGTGCGCGAGCTGGGGCGGCGCAAGCTGGCGTTGCCGGTGGTGCTGATCTCCGGCCACGCCGACGTGCCGATGGCGGTGGCCGCCATCAAGGCGGGCGCCGAGGACTTCATCGAGAAGCCCGTCGACGATGCGCAGCTGCTGGCCGCCATCAACCGCTGCCTCGCGCACAGCTTCGAGCAGCAGTCGAGCGATCGGTCGGGCAGCGATCTCGAAGGCCGCCATGAGCGGCTGACGCCGCGCGAGGCGGAGGTGATGGACTTCGTCGTGCAGGGCTTCACCAGCCAGGCGATCGCGCTGCGCCTGGAGATCAGCCAACGCACGGTCGAGAGCTACCGCGTGCGCATCATGGACAAGATGCAGGCGGAGAGCGTGGCCGTGCTCGTGCGCCAGGCCATCCGCCTCGGACGCATCACGCCGTAGCGCGCGTACTCGCGTCATCCCGGAAGCCGAGGCCTTGCGCCGAGGCTATCCGGGATCTCTTGCGAGTAGAAGTTGCGAGCGATCCCGGATCGCGAGGCAAGCATCGCGTCCGGGATGACGGGTGGGCGCCGCATCACCTCCGTAAATCTACCAAGCGAGCGGTTCGGATACCCGAACCTGGCCCAGCTCTTATGTTCGCAGCAAAGCGCTCGATAACCATCAGGGCGCTGTCTGGCGAAGAGAGAGCCCGTGCCCAGTGCCGATCCAAGACCCGATCGATCCGTCAGCCGACGCAGGGTGCCTGCATCGCAGGCAGGCTCGCCGTGGCTGATGGTGGTGGCGGCGACCGTCTTGGCGCTGCCTGCGATGTATCTGGTCATGCCGCCGGCGCTGGCCCTGCCAGCCATCAGCCTGGTGCTGCTGCTCGCGGGCTTTGCCGTTGCGGCGCGCGCGTATTGGACGGGACACGCGGCTGAAGCCGAGCGGCTCGGCCCCAACGACGTGGCCGGCGCGCTCGTCCTGCTGGGATTTGCGGCGGCGCTGCTGAGCGACGCCGAGATGGCGCTGGCGACCATCGAGCAATGGCACATCGGGCTGATCGCGGCGGGACCCATGTGATCGCCGCTGCACGACACCGCTCACTTTCGTCTGATCCGGAGGCATGATGGACCTGCTCCAAGCGGAGCTCACCGCGCTCTTACAAGTCATCGTCATCGACGTCGTGCTGGCGGGCGACAATGCCATCGTGGTTGGCCTCGCTGCCTCGCGCGTGGCGCCGGAGCTGCGGTCGCGGGTGATCTTCTGGGGCATCGCCGGCGCGGTGGTGCTGCGCATTCTGTTCGCGGCGGTCACGGTGCAGCTGCTGGCCATCGTCGGGCTGACGCTGGCGGGCGGCATTCTGCTGCTGTGGGTGTGCTGGAAGATGTATCGCGAGATCACCCACGAGCCGGCGCCTTCGGCGGCCGGCGCCCAGGTGGTCTCGCGCGCCGACCAGCAGACGGCCGGCACGGTCGGCTTCTGGGGCGCGATGATGCAGATCATCATCGCCGACGTATCGATGTCGCTCGACAACGTGCTGGCGGTGGCCGGCGCCGCCAAGGGCCACACCTGGGTGCTGGTCGTCGGTCTGGCGATCGCGGTCGTCCTGATGGCGGTGGCCGCGACCTACATCGCCAAGCTGCTGGCGCACTATCCCTGGATCACCTGGATCGGCCTGCTGGTGATCGTCTACGTGGCGCTCGACATGATCTACCGCGGCAGCACCGAGGTGGCCTGCGCCTACACCTCCCCGGCCCTGTGCAAGGATGGCCTGGGCGCCATGCTGGGGGCCCTGATCCGATAGGCCCCTGCTCCGATAGCTTGCGCCGCGTTGCCTCGATGGGCGGCGCGGCCGCCTCTCTCACACCTCGATGATCTCGGTCACATCGGTGATCTGCGAGGGCATCTCCGCCGTCGTGTCGGGGCCGGGCCAGCGCGCCTCGGCCTGCCGTGTGCCGCCCGATCCCTCCACCTTGATCTCCGCAAACCCCGCGTCGCGCAGCTTGCCCGTGATCGCCTCGTTGCCGGCCCAGCGCTCCAGCCAGCCCAGCACGATGGTGGCGCGGTAGCGCTTGCCCTGGCGAACCGTGAATGTGGCCATCATTTTCTCCCTCTGATGCGCGCCTCACGCCGTGACCTGCGAGCGCAGTTGCGTGCTCGTATAACGCCGCCCGCAGCCGATTTTGAGGCCTGCACGGCGCCGTTGGAGTTCCATGCACACCCGGAACCCGGATGGTTACTGCCGCGTTAACGCTTCCGAAAAGTGCGCTCATTTGTCGTCGTCAACGGAAGGAGAATGGGTCGTGCAGCAAATCTTCAATCAGCTGCTGTCAGTTCCTGCAGCAGGGCATCTCGGCGATTTTTCGGTTTGTGCAGTTGATCTGGCAGTGGACCGTCGGCCAGATCACCGGTCTGACGCGCGTACCCTGGCAGGACTGGCCGCTTCTGAAGCAGATCCTGCTGGTGTTGATCATCGCCGGCGTGGTCTGGGCTTTGTTCAAGGCGGGCAAGGAGCTGTGGGAGGCCGGCGAGAGAATTCTGACCGCGTTCGCGGCTCTGCTCGGCGTGCTGGTCAAGACGCTGCCGAGCGTGATGCTGGCCGGCCTGATCGCACTGGGCGGCGTGTGGGTGCTCAACAACCTGGACGTGTCGTCCTTGCAGCTGCCCTCGTTCCTGCAGCTGAGTTCGCGATAAGTTGCAGGTTCGATCGGCGAGGAACCGGCAGCGCGCTGCGCCTGCGCTCTGCTAGCTGCAGCTGGCGATCAGAATGACCCGCTCGCTGCCCATCGACGTGATCGTCGTCGTTATGATCCAGCCGTTCTCGATCGCCTCGCGCAGCAGGGCGCTGCTGCAGGCCGTGCTGTTCCACTCGCGCTGCCTGCGTTCTCGCCAGTCCGGCGCGGCGGGGTTGGACCTGAAGAACCGCTTGTAGTTGACGGTGCGGATCCTGCAGACCACCTCGATGCCGTCATCGCGCGTGTTGCGGTCGATCCAATTGCCGGCGTTGGCATTGCCCAGCCGGGCGATCTCCGACATGGCCGAGCAGAACTGCTCGTTGTCGAGCGCGGCCATGGCGACGCCGCCGGCGGGCGTGACCGCGACGGCTGCAATGAGCGACGCCATAATGAAGCCTGCACGCATGGAAAGGCCTCCCGCACTTTCGCACGCCACAACGTGTATCAGGCTGAGTCCGAATGGCCCAGCGAGCGGCCCGGAGCGATCCGGTCGCGCACCAGTTGCTTCAGCTCCTTGCTTTCCGGAAATCGGCCGCGCTCCTTGCGCGACCAGATCAACTCATCGTTGATCCGCACGTCGAACACACCCCCGCTGGCGTCCGGAGTGAGCTGCACCGAGCCGACCTCCTCGGCGAACGTCGCCAGCAGCTCTTGCGCCATCCATCCGGCGCGCAAGCCCCAGCCGCACAGTCTGCAAAAGGTGATCTCGATCACCGGGCCCGCTGCCATGCACCTCTCCGCCGTCCACGGATTGGAGATATCAAATCAAGGCAGCGGGAGAATATCACGTCCAGCACGAGAGTGATGATCAAGAAGTCTGCTACAGCGCGTGAGCGGACTCCCGACCTAAATCAGACGCGTTCAGCGTTGCTTGTCCACCGTGTCGCGCACTTCGGACGCCGTCATGGTCAGCTCGATGCGGTCGGGCTTGCGCTGGAACATGTTGGCCGGGATGACCGCGGTGGTCGTGCCGATCCCGAGGAAGCTGCCGATTTCGGCGCGCAGGGCCGGCTTGTCGGCAAACGAGATGACCTGCACGACCTCGCCCAGGTGCTCGCCGTCTGACGTGTAAATGGGCAGTCCGACCGCCGAGGTGGTCGGCTCCGCCGCCTGCGTCTCGCTTTGCTGGGCGAATGCCGGCGTCAGAGCCAACGGCGCTGCGGTTGCGATTGCCAAGGCGGCGGCGATGTGGAGTAAGCGACGCATTCAGAACCTCCTGTCGGACCAGGAAAAAAGCGGCCGTGGTGTCAACGGCCTTCCGCCGGACAACAGCCGTCCCGCGGGAAAGGTTCCTGCCGGAACGGCTGCCGCGCGCAGACCTGGCATGCACAAGTCCTGCACAGGCCGTCCCCAGGCTGCGCACAGGTGCATTTGCGCTGGCCGCTCTGGCAGGCTTTTATGGGCCCCCTAGCCGGCTGTTGTGTTGGTTGCGTTCCCGGTCCAGAGCGGAGTTCGCCCATGCTGCAGCGTCAAGCGCCTGCCCCCGACAGTGTTTATGCCCTCACCGACCACCTCGATGCCGCCTTGGCAGCCTGCGAGGAGCTGCTCCGGCTGAACGGCCGCAACCAGGACATGGAGTGGTTCCTGGCGAGCGTGCGCCGGTTCGAGCTGGCGACCATCCTGCAGGTCCTGCGCGTGCGCCAGTACGCCGAGGAGCTGCGCCACACCGAGCGGCGCATCGCCACGGTGGCCGAGCTGTTCCTGGCCGGCACGCTGGCGTTCACCGAGGCGAGCGGCGCGCAGGTGACGAGCCCGTTCGCCACCGACCGGGACCCCGATGGGCAACGGCCTGATCATCACGGATCGAGTTCATGATCGGACGCCGCATCCCGATCGGCCTGCTGGCCGAGATGGTGGGCGCGTTCCTGGATGCGATCGAGATCACCTACATGCTCTACGGCGAGGACCATCAGCCGCGGCCGGTGCGCATGCGGCCCTCGCTGGCGCTGGTCCCGGCACCGCCAACCCGCCCGCCGGCCTGATCCTGCGGCCGCAAGCGTAGTGACCAGCGTTAAGCTCAATATGTTGCGCGCGCATTATAATTGTTGTTGCGGCGCAAAATTCGGCGTAGATATGCCTCACCAGCGGGCCTCCGCCGTCTCCGTAGGCCCGCGTCCGGCTCAGCGCAGGCCCAGCCTGCGCTGCCCGGAATCTTGATAGAGCGAGTTGCAGGCTCTTGCGCGAAGCGACCGCTTCGCTCGGGAGCCATCTCGGTCTGGTGCTGGAGGCTCTGGCCATGCTCGACTATGACACGCACTCGCGGCTCGCGGATGCGACCACGGAACTCATGCGATCCTGCGCGGTTGCCGCCGCCCAGACCATGACGGCTTCGACCTGCCGCGGCCTCATGCTGTGGTCGGACCTGCTGCGCGCACCGGACCGCCGTCCAGCGCCGCCAGGCGATCCGCACAGCCGCCACCAATCCCTTCGAAGTGTTCTGGCGCTTTACCCCGGCGGACTGGATGCCGAAAGCCAGCATGTGGCCCCAAGGTTATGCGATGCGCTATTGGCTGCCGGGCTCGCTGCCTCGGTATGCGGCTTGGGCGCAACCTTATGCCACTTGGCCCGCGATTCCCGATTGGTCGGCCTGGAGCCGCGTCTATTGGCCGGCGTGGCCAAGCCAACCGCAACTGGCGAGCCCATTCGCCGTGCCGGCAGCCGTTACGCGTGCCGCGCTCAGCGTAGCCTCGCCCTCGACCTATGCCAGCTACCGGTCCGCCGGCGGGCACGCCGTGGCGCAGGTCATCATGATGCCCAGCGCCGATACGGTGGTGGCCGGGCTGACCGCGACGAACCTCGCCCTCACGCAGATGCACACCATGCTCAGCACATGGCGCACCGTGCTCGGCACGTGACACGCGCCAAGCTCACAGGCCGCAAAGATCGCCGCGCCTACTTCTTGGCGGGACGCCTTCTTCTTCGACACAGGCTTGGTCTTGCAGTAGGCCTTGCGCTGCTTGCCGGTCTTGGCGTTGGTCGTCGCCGGCACCCAGCTGCAGGTCGTATCGGCCTTGCACGCCGTCTCCTCGGTGATGGCGTTGCACTTGCTCTTGGCCTGCGGCAGAGCTCTTCTTCGCCTGGGCGTCGGCCATGCTGGCAAACGTCGCGAACACCGCAGCGGTCGCCACGGCGATCAAGCCTGTCGATAGTCTGGTCACGGTACGTCCCCCAATGAATCCCTACGTGCGATCACCGCAGCAAATCCCAAAAGATGGGAGCGATTGCGGCGAAAATCGCGACCGAACACCTTTAGTTCGTTTGATCCGTGACGTGATGTTTCCGCCGCAGGTCACCCGCCGCGCCAACTCCAGCGCCTGTTCCAGTCGATCGTTGCCCCAGAACAGCTCCTCGCCGACCATGAACGAGGGCGCGCCGAAGATGCCGCTTTCCTGCGCCAGGTCCGTCTGGTCCTTGAGCCGCTCCTTGACGTCCGGCTCGGCGATGCGCGCAAACAGCGCCGCGGGATCGAGCTGCAGGCCGCGCAGGATATCCTCCAGCACCGCCTTGCTGGAGATGTCCGACCCGTCCCGGAACTCGGCCAGATAGACGGCCTTCGTGAACGCAACGATCCAGCCCGCCTCGACACCCACCAACGCCAGCCGCGCCGCCTGCAGGCTGTTCTGCGGGAACACCGCCGGCATGCGGAACGGCACGCTGTGCTGCTCGGCCAGCCGCTCCATCTCGCGCACCATGTAGCGGCCCTTCGCCGGGTAGAGGTTGAACGGCGAGGTGTTCCAGCCCTGCGACTGGAAGATCGGCCCCAGCAGGAACGGCTTCCAGTCGATCGCCACGCCGGCCGCTTCGGCCAGCGCCTCGATGCGCATGGCCGCGATATACGAATAGGTCGAGGAGAACTCGTACCAGAACTCCAGCCGTCCGCCTCCTGCGCTCATCGTCGTCTCCTGCCGGGCACCCTGGGCTGCGGCCGGCCGGCGTGCTTGCCGGCGCCCGCAACTTGCCTATAGTGCGCCGCAATTTTCCTAGCATATCGCAAGAGGCAAGCAATGGCCGCCAACAGCGCCAAGGGCAAGGTGAAAAAGGTGGTGCTCGCCTATTCGGGCGGCCTCGACACCTCGATCATCCTGAAGTGGCTGCAGGAGACCTACCAGGCCGAGGTGTCACCTTCACCGCCGACCTCGGCCAGGGCGAGGAGCTGGAGCCGGCCCGGCGCAAGGCCGAGATGCTCGGCATCAAGCAGGACAACATCTTCATCGAGGACGTGCGCGAGGAGTTCGTGCGCGACTACGTGTTCCCGATGTTCCGCGCCAACGCCCTCTACGAGGGCGTCTACCTGCTCGGCACCTCGATCGCCCGGCCGCTGATCGCCAAGAAGCAGATCGAGATCGCGCGGGCAGACCGGCGCCGACGCCGTCTGCCACGGCGCCACCGGCAAGGGCAACGACCAGGTGCGCTTCGAGCTCGGCTACTACGCGCTCGAGCCCTCCATCAAGATCATCGCGCCGTGGCGCGAGTGGGCCTTCAAGGGCCGCGAGGAGCTTGCTCGAGTTCGCGCGCACGCACCAGATTCCGATCGCCAAGGACAAGGAAGGCGAGGCGCCCTTCTCGGTCGACGCCAACCTTCTGCACTCGTCCTCCGAGGGCAAGGTGCTCGAGGACCCGGCCAAGAAGGCGCCCGAGATCGTCTACCAGCGCACCATCTCGCCGATGGCTGCCCCCGACAAGACGACGACGATCAGGATCGGTTTCGAGAAGGGCGACGCGGTTTCGCTCGACGGCAAGAAGCTGTCGCCGGCGACGCTGCTGGCCAAGCTCAACGATCTCGGCCGCGACAACGGCATCGGCCGCATCGACCTGGTCGAGAACCGCTTCGTCGGCATGAAGTCGCGCGGCGTCTACGAGACGCCGGGCGGCACCATCCTGATGGCCGCGCACCGCGCCATGGAATCCATCACGCTCGACCGCGGCGCCGGCCACCTCAAGGACGAGCTGATGCCGCGCTATGCCGAGCTGATCTACAACGGCTTCTGGTTCTCGCCCGAGCGCGAGATGCTGCAGGCCCTGATCGACAAGAGCCAGGAGCACGTCGAGGGCGAGGTCACGCTCGAGCTCTACAAGGGCAACGTCATCGTCACCGGCCGCGACAGCCCCAAGTCGCTCTATTCCTCCACGCTCGTCACCTTCGAGGACGACAAGGGCGCCTACGACCAGAAGGACGCCGAAGGCTTCATCCGCCTCAACGCCCTGCGCCTGCGCACGCTCGCCATGCGCAACCGGAAGTGATTGGAACGACGGACGGGGTCAGATCCCTCGCTGGGCCATGCCATGCAGATCGCAACGTTGCATCGAGGGGTCTGACCCCGCTCCGACAGTAGGACACCATGCTGACGCACTTCGAGATCGGGCGCATCGCCGGCATCGCCATCTATCTCGACATGATGTTCGTGCTGGTGCTGCTGTTCTTCACCTACCCCTACTTCACCAGCGGCAACACGCAGATGATGTCGGCCGGCTTCATCATCGTGGTCGGCCTGCTGCTGTCCATCCTGCTGCACGAGCTGGGCCACGCCTTCGCCGGCCGGCTGTTCAACGCGCGCGTCTCGCACATCGACCTGACCGGCATCGGCGGCGTCGCCCATTTCGAGCGCTCGCTGCCGGCCTCGGCCTTCGCTCGGATCGGTGATCTATCTGGCGGGGCCTGCGGTCAATCTCGGCCTGTGGCTGGGGCTTGGGTGCGCTGGCGGGCGAGATGTTCCAGGGCAACAACCCGATGGTGGCCTTGCCGCTGGCGGTGCTGGCGTCGGCCAACTTCGTGCTGATGATCTTCAACCTGCTGCCGGCCTATCCGCTCGATGGCGGCCGCACGCTCGATGCCCTGCTCGGCCCATGCTCGGCCGCGTCTGGTCGACGCGCATCGTCGCCACGCTGGGCCTGATCGTGGCCGCCGGCGTCGCCTACTACGCGCTGCCCACCGGCATCTTCATGCTGCTGATCGCCTTCTTCCTGGCGCAGGCCAACTGGGAAGCCCTGCAGAGCGTCGGCGGCTGGCGGCGTTAGGTAGGAGGATGGCGCAAATCAGCGGGCGCTAGCGGCGAAGCGGCTCGGTGCCTTCGTCGAGTATCTTCAGATAGCTGGTGTACTGGTAGATGCGGTGTCGGCGTTTGCCCGTTACTTCTCGCACGATGCCGAGGTTGACCAAGTGATCCAGCGATTTCTGAATGGTCGGCTGCGAGATGCCGAGCTTCTTGGCGGCCACGGGCACCGACAGCAGCGGCGCTTTCTGCAACTCGCTGTGCACGCGAAGCGCTGAGGCGGCGGCACGCTTCAGGGGTGCTATCTTCTCCTTGTCGCGGTCGAACAGCTCGATGAGCCGGCGCCCCGAGGCGACGCCCTGCTCGGACGTCTCGACCACGCCCTCGAGAAAGAACTCGAGCCAGGCCTCCCAATCGCCCTTCTGGCGCACCTGCTGCAACAGCTCGTAATAGCGCGCGCGATGCGTCTTGAAGTAGAGGCTGAGGTACAGGATTGGCTCTCTGAGCGCGCCGTCCTCGCACAGCATAAGCGTGATGAGCAGGCGACCCAAACGGCCGTTGCCGTCGAGAAAGGGATGGATCGTCTCGAATTGCACATGAGCCAGGGCGGCACGGATCAGCGCCGGATAGGTCGTTCGCTCGTGCAGGAAGTGCTCGAGATCGCCATGCACTCCATGACGCGCTCGGGCGGTGGCGGAACGAATGCGGCGTTGCCGGGCCGCGTGCCCCCGATCCAGTTCTGACTGCGGCGGAATTCTCAAGGCGTTTGCTGCTGCCCCGGCCTCTCGACAGAAGCCCACGATGCATTTCCTCGAGAGGCGCAATGAGAGCGGGAAGCCTCCGGCCAATCGCTTCAGGCCATGATTCATGGCGGCGATATAATTCGAGACCTCCTGCACGTCGTCGAGGGGAACGAGGGGAACTTCCTCGATTCTCGAACAGCAGCAGGTCCGACAACGAGGACTGCGTGCCCTTCGATCTGGGACGAAAGCAGCGCCTCCTTGCGCACGTACATGAACACGAAGAGCTTCGTCGAAGGCAGGATCGAAGTCATGCCGTCGAGGCGGCCGAGGGCCTGATCTGCCGCGTTCGATCAGGGTCAGCAGGCGCGGGAAGATCGAGAGGTGGGGGACGGCGGCAGCGGGGGCGGGAGGTAAGCGCGGACGGTCTCCGCCCGACGCGGTCGTGACGATGTATGATCCCAGCCGGCCTGAAACGCTTTCGAGCCATCCGCATCCTTTAATTGGGCTCAGACTTATTAAAGGATAAGGCCATATCCTTTAATAGCGTCTTTGAACTAAAGGATCGGCGTCACCGCTGTGATCTTCCGCTTCAGGAAGCCCCGATCGCGGCCTGCGGTTCGCCGGTCTTGTAGGCATCCGACAGCGCATCGATGCCGGCGTAGATGCCCTCGTCGATCGAGACCGCTCCCAGCGCGCCATCAGCGCCTTCTGCGAGCGCACGGCCTCCGGCGTGGCGCGGCAGATGCCCTCGATCCATGGCTCGATGGCGGCATCCAGCTCGGCGAGAGGCGCCACCTTCTGCACCAGGCCCATGTCGAGCGCCTCGCGCGCCGAGTAGAGCACGCCCGTCAGCAGCATCTCGCGCGTACGCCCCCAGCCGATCAGGCCGGGCAGCAGGGCCGCCTCGATCACCGAGGGGATGCCCATGTGCACCTCGGGCATGCCGAGCTGCGCGCCGTCGGCCGCCGCGCGCATGTCGCAGCAGGCGGCCAGCTCCAGCCCGGCCCCGAGGCAGAAGCCGTTGATACGGCCGATCACCGGCACCGGGCAGTCGCGGATCGCCTTGCAGGCCATGTGCAGCCGCGTGATGAACAGCCGCGCGCTGTCGGTGCAGAACGCACCCAGCTCGTTGAGGTCCGCGCCGCCGATGAAGGCTTTGCTACCGGCGCCGGTGAAGACGACCGCGCGAACTTGGCCGTCCTCGCCGAGCCGCTTGAAAGTCTCGGCCAGCGCCACGATGGTCGTCGTCGAGAGGCAGTTCAGCTTGCGCACGTTGTCCACAGTTACGCGGGCGATGGCGCGCCTCCCGGCCGGTCCTCCATCTTCACATGCACGGCCGCTTCCGACATTGTTGTCCTCCTCGGGCGTTACCCCCGAGTTTGGCAGATCGCACGATGCCCCTCCAGAACCGTGTCACCCCCGAAGGCGAGATCATCGCCACACCGCAGCGCGGGCTCATGATGGGCAACCGCGGGGGCGCCTTCCACCTGCCCGACCAGGTGCTAGGTGCGCGCCGCTGGGCGAGCAAGCAGTGGATCGCCTGCGTGCTCGAGTTCAAGGGCCGGCACCGCGCGGCAATGATGCAGCCCAACCGCTACACCGAGCTGTTCTTCCTCGACGAGGTGACGGCGCTCGCGGCCGGCCACCGTCCGTGCTTCGAGTGCCGGCGGGCCGATGCGGAGCTGTTCGCGGGGCTGTGGGCCAGGTCCTTCGGGCGCCGGGCGCGCGCACATGCGGGCGAGATGGACGAGGTGCTGCAGGCTGAGCGGGTGGGCCCGGATCGGGCCAAGGTCACCTTTCGCTGCGCGGCTCGCCGACATCCCCACCGGCGCCTTCATCCGCTATCCCGCGGACGGCGGGCCGCGGCAGCTCGTATCTCGTTGTCGGCAATCACCTTTTGGCCTGGCATCCCGGCGGCTACCGGGCCCTGGTGCTGAGCGCGGAGACGGGCCAGGAAGTCGACGTGCTCACGCCGCGCTCGATCGTTGCCGTACTTTCAGCCGGATATCGTCCCATGCTGCATCCAACAGCTACTGCGCTGCTGGGGGCGGACGCACATTC
Organism: uncultured Alphaproteobacteria bacterium; assembly: GCA_963735125.1. GTDB lineage: Bacteria > Pseudomonadota > Alphaproteobacteria > Rhizobiales > Hyphomicrobiaceae > AWTP1-13. The sequence continues at coordinate 43,633 of CAVTJY010000032.1, forward strand.
CGGGGACACGATTGCATGACCCGTTCGACGCTGAAGAGGGCGCTGCGGCGCATCTACGTGCTGCTCGTCGTGGTGCTGGGCATCTCGTTCCTCGCCAAGATCGCCGACCACGTGCCGGGGCTCGCAGGCACCGGCCTCGAGAAGCTCCTGAAGGACGGCTACGAGTACTTGCGCGACATGTCGCTGCTGATCGCCACCGGCGGCGTCGCCTACGTCACCAACATGTTCCAGAAGCGTTCGAGCTTCATCGATGGCCTCAAGGAGGAGTGGCGCGACATCATCGCCACCAAGTCGGCGCTGTTCGCCTACACCCAACTCGAGCGGCCGACGCCCGAGCAGTACATCACCACGTTCTGCCGGCTGTCCGAGACCATCGACAACATGCGCTCGGTCTATCGCAACGTCGGTGAGACCGATGCCCTGATCGGCCTCTATCCGTTCGCCCCGC
>CAVTJY010000033.1:0-19258 GCA_963735125.1 uncultured Alphaproteobacteria bacterium
TCAATCCGTTCTCGACGCTGCCGGGCTATGGCATCGACTACTGGCCGAAGACGGCAAAGATCATCCAGGTCGACATCAACGCCGACCGCATCGGCCTGACCAAGCCGGTCACGGTCGGCATCTGCGGCGATGCCAAGCTGGTGGCCAAGCAGATCCTGGCGCAGCTGGCACCGTCCGCCGGCAACGCCGGGCGCGAGGAGCGCAAGGCGCTCATCCACACCACCAAGTCCGCCTGGCTGCAGCAGCTGTCCAGCATGGATCACGAGGACGATGATCCTGGCACGACCTGGAACGTGGACGCCCGCAAGCGCGACGCCGACCGCATGTCGCCACGGCAGGCGTGGCGCGCCATCCAGGCCGGCCTGCCGAAGGACGCCATCATCTCCAGCGATATCGGCAACAACTGCGCGATCGGCAACGCCTATCCCACCTTCGAGCAGGGCCGGAAATACCTGGCGCCCGGCCTGTTCGGACCGTGCGGCTACGGCTTCCCGTCCATCGTCGGCGCCAAGATCGGCAATCCGAAGACACCCGTGGTCGGCTTTGCCGGCGATGGCGCGTTCGGCATCTCCATGAGCGAGATGAGCTCGATCGGCCGCAAGGAATGGCCGGCGATCACCATGGTGATCTTCCGCAACTACCAGTGGGGCGCCGAGAAGCGCAACTCGATCCTGTGGTACGACAACAACTTCGTCGGCACCGAGCTTGATCCCGAACTCAGCTACGCCAAGGTGGCCGAAGGCTGCGGCTTGAAAGGCGTGACGGTGAAGACGCAGGCGACGCTGACGGCGGCGCTGAAGGAAGCGTGCGAGGCGCAGAACAAGGGCGTCACCACCTTCATCGAGATCATTCTCAACCAGGAGCTGGGCGAGCCCTTCCGCCGCGATGCCATGAAGAAGCCGGTCATGGTGGCCGGCATCAACCGCGAGGACATGCGGCCGCAAACGGTCGAGTAGTTCGAAAGATGAGCAGACTTCGATGGGGAATGGTGGGCGGCGGCCCTAACAGCATCGGGCGAACCCACCGCCTTGCCGCCGGCCTCGACGGACACTACGAGCTGGTCGCCGGGGTGTTCTCGCGCGATGCCGGCAAGAACGCGGCCATGGCCAAGGAGCTGGGCATTGCCGAGGATCGGCTGTATCCGAACTTCGAGGTGATGGCCGCTGCCGAAGCAAAGCGCCCCGACGGCATCGAGTGCGTGTCGATCATCACCCCGAACAGCACGCACGTTGCGGCAAGCCTCGCCTTTCTCGGCCAGCGCATCCCGGTGATCTGCGACAAGCCGCTCGGCATCTCCTCGAGCGAGGCGATCCACCTGATGCGCGAGGTGGACCGGTGCGGCCTGCCGTTCGCGCTCACGCACAACTACAGCGCCTACACCATGGTGCGCGAGGCGCAGCACCTGGTTCGCAGCGGGCGGCTCGGCAAGATCCGGATTGTGCAGGTCGAGTACGCGCTGGGCTCGCGCAGCAGCCTGGTCGAAGCGCAGGGCGACGCCCGTTTCGCCTGGCGGGCCGATCCGGCCATCGGCGGTCCCTCCACGGTGCTGGGCGACATCGGCACGCACGCCCATCACCTGATGCGCGCCGTCACGGGGCTGGAACTCGAAGCCGTCTCGGCCGACCTCGGCACCATGGTTCCGGGCCGCAAGGCCGACGACAACGCCAACGTCAACCTGCGCTTCGTCGGCGGCGCCAGAGGCCAGCTGTGGGCCAGCATGGTCGCCTGCGGCATCGGCCAGGGCCTGCACATCCGCGTGTTCGGCGAGCAGGCGAGCCTGGAGTGGCATCAGGAGCACCCCAACGAGCTTCACCTGCGCTTCGAGAACCAGCCGAACCAGGTGCTGCGGCGCGGCGATCCGTGGCTGTCCGAGCAGGCCAAGCGCGGCGTCCGCACCAACCGGGGCCAGCCCGAAGGCTACGTCTCGGCCTTCGCCAACATTTATCGCGACTTCGCCGAGGTGCTGGCGGCCCGGAAAGCCGGGCGCACGCCCGATCCGCTGGCCAACAGCTTCGCCTCCGCGCGCGATGGCGTGCTCGGCATGATCTTCATCGAGGCCGCCGTCGAATCCAGCCGCCGCGACGGCGCCTGGGTCGAGGCCGGCGATCAGCGGCTCGGAGCAGCGGCGTGATCGGCATCGCCCTGTTCGGCGCCGGGACGATCGGGCGCGTGCACGCCCGCAACGTCGCCGCCCATCCCAATTGCGAGCTTCGCTACATCGTCGATCAGGACCTCGGCCGGGCGAAGGCGCTGGCCCAAGCGCACGGCGGTCGAGCGGTTGCAGACATCGAGCCTGCGTTGGCCGACAAGGCCGTCGATGCCGTGATCGTGGCCTCGTCGACCTCGGCCCACAATGCGCACCTGTCCGCGGTCGATTGCCGCCGGCAAGCCGGTGCTGTGCGAGAAGCCGATCGCCGACGACCTCGGCGACGCCAGGCGCTGCGCCGATGCTGCCGCTGCGGCCGGGCTGGTTGCCGCCACCGCCTTCAACCGCCGCTACGATGCCAGCCACCGCGCCGTGCATGACCGCATCCGCGCCGGCGAGATCGGCAAGGTCGAGCTGATCCACATCGTCTCGCGCACCCAGGCGCCCCCTCCGCCGCCGGCAACCGTCCGCTTCTCGGGCGGCATGCTGCGCGAGAAGGGTTCGCACCACTACGATCTGGCCGCCTGGATGGCAGGCGCCGAACCCATCGAAGTGTTTGCCGCCGGCGATTGCCTCGTCGATCCTGGCTACGCCGACTATGGCGACCTCGACACCGCCGCGCTGACCCTGCGGTTCGACAGCGGCGCCATCGCCACCTTCAGCTTCAGCCGCAGGACCGCCTTCGGCTACGAGGAAATGCTGGAAGTGTTCGGCTCGGAGGGCATGCTGGAGTTGCGCCGGCAGCCGCGCACCGGCGTGGCGCTCTACAAAGGCGGCAGCATCATCGAGGATGGCCTGCACGCCGGCTGGTACGAGCGGTTCGGCCCGACCTACGAGGCGGAGCTCGACGCCTTCCTGGCGGCCATCGAGAAGCGCGACGCGCCCTACGCCACGCTCCGTGACGGCTTGCGGGCCCAGGCCGTCGCCGAGGCGGCCATCCGGTCGGTGCGCGAGCGCAAGATCATCCCGATCGAGCGCATCTGGTAGCGCAGTGCACGGGTTGTACGCGCGCACCGGACATACCGTGATCGCCGGTCCAGATTGAGCACTGTTCCCGATACCCTCCTGCTCCGATCCACCTAGGCTGGAGCCTGTAGCGCCTGCGCGGCGTTGGGTGAGCGCGTGCCGGGCTCGGAAAGGCGTGGAGCATGCTGTTTTCGTTCGCAGTGCTGCTGATCCTGTGCGGCCTCGGCATCATGGGCTTTGGCCTGTTCATCTTCTACGCGTGGCTGCCGCTGTTCTACGCCCTGGTCGGGTTCGAGATCGGCGTTCTGCTCGGCAAATGGCTGGCCGGTGATGTCTTCGGAACGCTCGCAATCGTGCTCGGCGTCGTCGGAGCGATAGCAGCTGCTGGCGCAACGTATGTCCTCGAGCCCTACCGGCGCATCCTGCTCGGCTACTGGGGCGGAGCGCTGGTGGCCCTGTCGCTAGCCTCGCTGCTCGGCCTGGAGAAGCTGACCGGCGGTTTCCTCGGCATCCTCCTGGCAGTAGCTGGCGGAGTGATCGGCGCCATGCTCACATCCAGGTTCTTCGATCTGTTCGTTGTCGTTGCATCGGCCTTTGGCGGCGCGACACTAATGGTTGCAGGCGCAAAGGCGCTGATGCTGAGCATGGGCTGGCCTGCACCCGGGACCTTGCTGCCGGCTCTGATCACCGTCGTTCTTTCCATGGTCGGAGTAGGCTGGCAGATGCGCAACATCGCGCGCTGGGCCCACGTTCAACCCTTGTTGCGGGACCCACTCGCTGACCGCGGCACGCCTCACCCTTTAAGCCGCAGAGACGATGCGGCCTAGCGCACGCGGCCTTCTGCGGAGTAGGTTGCCCACGATTTGGTGAGGTTCACCGAGCTGAAGGCCGATACGCCGAGCGTAGTGACGGTTACGGGTCCCCGCTGACGGACTTTGGTCCCCGCAATGTCGATGCGCTCAGGCTCCAGAAGACAGAGCCGTCCTTCCGGCCCCGCCGCCAGCCGCTGGATGAGGAAATAGGTCGCCTGGTCGTCGGTTGCCTCCATCACCGGCGAGGGCGCCGAGATGATCCGCAAGCTGCCGCACCTGCCGATCCAGTCGAAGTGGCGATGACCATGCATCGCAATGATCCGGTCGCCCAGTTGCTGCAGTTGCCGGACGAGCCACGTGCCGTTGACCAGGGCAGTGCCGATGCGCAGCGACAGCGTGGCGCCCGGCCGCGGGTACTCGACGAGGTGGTGGTGCAGGGCGAGAATCCAGCGGGCGCGCGGGAACTGCTTGGCGACCGAGGTCAGCGCCTGCACTTGTTCGCTCGAGACGACACCAAGTGCATTCGTGAACGAGAAATGCGTCTCGGCAGTCGAATTGACCACGATCACCCCGAGCCCATCCTCGGTTTGCGGCGGCAGCACCATCGGAAAGACCTCCGCCCAGACCTTGGCCAGGGTGGCCGACAGGCGCAACGACCCGACATCGGCGAAGCGCCCGATGGCCTTCCGGTGGGTCTCCAGCACGGAGGACAGACTGCCGCCGAGCTTCGACGTTGCCCGATCGACCACGTACACACGGTTGCCCTGCACCTCGTCGATCGCCGACAGGGTCCGCAGCTTGCGCAGCAGGGCCGTCGGGCTGGTCGGAAGCTCCAGGCGGGCCGGGTTGGCGCGGTCGACGACATTGATGTCGTGGTTGCCGGGCAGGATCAGCGTGCGCTCGGCAAGCTGCGGATGCCGCTGCAGCGCGGTCATGAACTCGGCCCATTCCGCGGAGCGGCCCGCATCGGTCTCATCGCCGGTGACAAGAATGAGATCGAGCGGCTGGTTGGCATGTATCGTTTCGAGCCGGGCCAGCACGCGCGCCAGCCGCTCATTGCCGCGCGGACCAGATCGACCGCTCTCCAGGCGGAAGCCGTAGCGCTCGCCGACGACGTGCACGTCGGAAAGATGCGCCACCCGCCAGATTTTGGCCCCGGGTGACGGCGCATCGAACGCTGGCAGGTCTTGAGGCTGGTCCATCGTTGCATCGCCGACTCCCCACACGAGCGAGGCCCCGGCAAGATATGCGCTCACGACCACGCAGGCATTGGCCAGCGCCTGCATGATCAATCGACCCGGCGACGCAAGTTCGGCGACCTGCCCTATCCAGCGCGTGGACGGCCAGACGAGCAGTGCAATGCTGACGCCGAGCGCGCATAGAATGATGCCGGCTGCCGCAGCACTTCCTGCGCGTATGCGCGCCGCAGACGCCGCATCGTGCCTCGGCAGTAGGCGCTCCGCCAGAGTGCGCAGCAGCTCCCGGCACAGGGCATATGCGGGTTGCACGGCCACACCATTCAGCGACCAAAACCCCTGCTCGGCAATGCGAAACAGCGGCCGTCCCCCGAGCCAACCGATCGCGAGCACCACCGCCATCAGGAGAAACGGCCACAGCCCGCGCAAAGGATCGGCGACCTTGCTCGACAAGGTCGCGATCCAGGCGGTGGCCACCAGCGGCGCCAGCCCGAGCAGGATGCTGGGCAGCACGATGAGCAGTCCCCAGGCCAGCAGCAGCTTGGGCAGGCTCACCTCGGCGAGCAGGCTGCCAGCCAGCGACAGCAGCGAACGCCGCTTGGTGCTGGATGCGTCGTCCTCGACGTCGCCGAGACGCGGGTCGATGAGCGGGGCTATGCGATCGTGCCTGTGCCTCACCGCATCCCCTCAGGTGTCACGCAGCGCTGGATTTGACGACGCGGGCGCACCGGACTCTGCGTCGACTTGATCAGCACCCAGTAGGACACGTTGCCGATGCAGCTGCCGATCCAGTAGCCGAGCGCCGACAGGAAGCCCGGATAGTCGCCGAACCCCGCCTTGGCGTAGACGTAGACGCCGGCATCAAGGTCGGGCTTGTGCTCCGCGAGCGACTGGAAAACACTGGCCAGGGTGTACATGCTGCCCGCAGCGATGATCCAGGCGATGATCGCGCCGAACGGACCGGTTCCGGTGCCAAAGGTGCACGGCAGGGAAAAGATCCCCGAGCCCACCATGGACCCGACAACCATCCCAGTCAGGGCAAAGAGTGACAGCTTCTGAACGGTCGCCGAAGGCATGTGCTGTCTCGCAGGTCGCCGAGGCGGCCTTGGCTTCGATCACTCGAGACAGCGTAGCAGCCGCCCTGATACGGCAAATCGGCACAAACCCGCATCGCAGCCGATGCGAAGCCCGACGTCGATCCTGCCGAGCAGTTCCAGCAGCCTGCGCGTGCCGCGGGGCCATCACGGCATGAGCAGCGGATAGCAACGCGACTTCACCAAGCGCGACCGCGTGATTTGCATATGCGATACGCGGAATTGGTATTTGCGACCGTCGCAGTCAACGTGTACGCAAGACTACGAACCCAACGCGCGCTCCGGCACGGGGCCATGCCGAATACTTCCGGTTTGTGGAGGCAGTCGGTACCTTCGACAGAAGGCGTGGGCGAAAGAGGAACGCAAGCCATGGATCTGGGCCTTTCAGGCAAAGTCGCGCTCGTGACGGGTGGAGCCCGCGATGTCGGCCGCGAGATCGCGCTGACGCTGGCCCGCGAGGGCGCAGCCGTCGCCGTAAACTATCGCAGCTCACAGGCAGAAGCGGACGCCACCGTCGCGGAAATCCGCAAAAGCGGTGGAAAGGCGGCGGCCTACAAGGCCGACATTGCCGATCGCGACTCGGTCAACGGCATGGTCGATGCCGTCATCAAAGACCTCGGGCGCATCGACATCCTGGTCAACAACGCGGGGCTGGTACAGCGCCAGCGTTTCCTAGACACGACACCGGCCGAGTGGAAGTCGCAGATCGACGTCGGGCTCTATGGCGTCATTCACTGCTGTCACGCGGTGGCCCCGCACATGGTGCGCCAGGGCGGTGGCCGCATCGTCAACCTGGCCGGCAACTCCGCGCGCGTGGGTGAATCCGGCTTGTCGATCACGGCCGCCTCGCGGGGTGGCGCCATCGCCTTGACCAAATCGCTGGCCAAGGAACTCGGGCGCAACGGCATAACGGCCAACCTCGTGGCGCTCGGCTTCATCGAGACCGCCCATTCCGAGCCCGAGTGGCTGGCCGCCAATCGCGACAAGATCGTGCGCATGTATCCGCTGCGGCGCCTCGGCAAACCCACGGATGTCGCGCCAGCGGTCGCTTTCCTCGCGTCCGACGCTGCCAGCTGGATCACGGGGCAAATCCTCAGCATCAGCGGCGGATACAGCACGGTCGGTTGAATGCGCAGCTGAGCCGGGTATCAACCATGAAACCTCCGGCTTTCGATTACGTGCGCGCAACCAGTGTCGATCAGGTGATCGAGGCTCTCCGGCAAGCCGGTGGAGACGCAAAGTTACTCGCGGGCGGGCAGAGCCTGATGCCCATGCTCAACTTCCGCCTACTCCGGCCCTCCGTCCTGATCGACATCAATCACGTTCCGGGCCTCGCCCATATCGAGGCAGGCAAGGACAGCCTGCGCGTGGGCGCGCTCGCCCGGCATCACAAGGTGGAGACGTCCGAGCCCATCAAAGCGCATTTCCCGGCGATCACAGCGGCCATGGCGCATGTTGCGCATCTCGCCATTCGCAACCGCGGCACGATCGGCGGCAGCCTTGCCCACGCGGACCCGGCAGCGGAATTGCCGATGCTGTGCGTGCTCCTTGGCGCCAAGTTGCACATCCGTGGACCCGGACGGCCGTCGCACGATCGATGCAGCCGATTTCCATGTGGGTGCGCTCACGACCGCACTCGAGGAGACCGATCTGCTCGAGGAAATCGAGTTTCCCTACCTTCCGCCCGGCACCGGCTGGGGCTTCGAGGAGGTGCCGCGGCGCCTCGGCGACTTCGCCATCGTCGCCATGGGGGCGACCATCACGCTTTCCGAAGGCCGCGTATCACAGGCGCGTGTCGCAATCACCGGTGTGGGCGAGGTGCCGGCGAGACTTGAAGCAGCCGAAGCGCTGCTGGTCGGCCGATCCGAGCTAGAGCCGGAGCTGGTCAATGCGGTCGCCCAGGCCGTGATGGAGGCGATCGAACCGAACGGGGACCTGCACGTATCCGCGGACTACCGGCGGCATGTCGCCGGCGCGCTCACGCGTCGCGTTGTGCGTGCTGCGTGGCTCCGGACGCAGGGAGCGATGCAATGATTGCCCGTCGACGCATCAAAGTTCGTGTCAACGGGACCTCCTACGAGGAAGACGTCGAGCCGCGCCTGCTGTTGGCTGACTTTCTGCGCCAGACGCTGGCCCTGACCGGCACGCATGTCGGCTGCGAGCACGGCGTGTGCGGCGCGTGTACGATCATGCTCGACGGCGACAGCATTCGCTCGTGCCTGATGCTGGCTGTGCAGGCCGACGGATGCGAGATCACCACGGTGGAGGGTCTCGGCAGCATCGAGCGGCTGAGCCCGGTGCAGGAAGCCTTCCGCGAGCACCACGCGCTGCAATGCGGCTTCTGCACGCCCGGCATGCTGGCAACGGTGGTCGACCTGATCCAGAAGTATCCGCTCGCCAGCGATGCCGAGATTCGCGACGGTCTCTCGGGCAATCTGTGCCGCTGCACGGGCTACGACCACATCGTTCGCGCGGTCCGATCCCTCGTCGCGAAGAGCTAGGGTTGCCCATGAAGATGCACGTCCTGTCCGGCGGCCGTCTGCGACTGAAGCGCAGCATCTATTTTCCCGACGCCGACCGCGCCGAGACCATCGACGTTCCCGTTTCCTGCTTTCTGATCCGGCATCGGCAGGGAAACGTCCTGTTCGACAGCGGCTGCCACCCATCGGTCGTCGACGACGCGCAAGCGCGCTGGGGCAGTGTTGCCAGGATCATGGTGCCCACCTTTTCGCATGATCAGAGCCTCATCGCCCAACTCGACGGCATCGGTCTCTTGCCGGACGATATCGATGTCGTCATCAACTCCCATTCCATCCCGACCATTGCGGCTGCAACGAGTTCTTCAAGAACGCCACCATTGTTTGCCATGCTCGCGAACTGGAGGCGGCCAGGGCGCCGAATGCGGCTGCCATGGGGTATGTCCCTGCCGACTGGGACCATCCGATGCCGATCGACGCGATCGAGGGTCAGCGTGACCTCTATGGCGACGACAGGATCGTGATCATCCCGCTTCCCGGGCATACGCCGGGCAGCATCGGCGCGCTCGTCAATCTCGATCGCTCGGGCTCGTTCCTGCTGGCCTCTGATGCGGTCAGCCTGCGCGCCAACCTCGACCAGAACGTCATTCCGCGCAACACCTGGAACGCGGACCAGCTCGACCACACGTTCCAGGAGATCCGCCGCATCGAGGCGGCCGGCGCCACGGTTGCGTGTGGCCACGATGAAGGCGAATGGCGCAAGCTCAGGAAGGGCGGCGATGCCTATGAGTAGCCTGTTGGTGGGAGTGCAAGCCCTGTGACTGGCCCCGTGACTGGCGAGATCAGGCCGAAGGTGATCGGCGCCCGCATCAAGCGCCTGGAAGACCCCCGGCTGTTGACGGGGCAAGGTACCTTCGTGGACGACCTGCAGCCGCGGCGTCTGGCGCATGTCGCCTTCCGCCGCAGCGACCAGGCGCATGCGCGCATCGTGACCATCGACACGCGAGCTGCCAGACAGGCGCCCGGCGTGATCGGCGTGTTCACGGCCGACGATATGAAGTCGGTGATGCCTCTGCGCGCGCAATCGCGCATGCGCGGATACTACGCGACGCCGCTGCGTCCGCTGGCCGACAGCAAGGTGAGATACGTCGGCGAGCCGGTCGTCGCCATCGTCGCGGAAACGCGTTACCTCGCCGAGGATGCCGCCGAGCTGATCGACATCCAATACGAACCACTGCCGGCTGCAACCGATATGGAGGAAGCCGCTGCCGACGGCGCGCCCTTGCTGCACGAGGATGCCGGCTCGAACGTCGTCGTCGCCCGCGAGTTCGCGCGCGGCGATGTCGACATGGATATCGCGAAGGCCGCCGTCACCGTTGGCGGTCGCTTCCGTTTCCACCGCAAGACGCCGATGGCGATCGAGAACCGCGCCTGCCTGGCCGAATATCGCGCGGGCAGCCTGACCCTGCATTCCACCACCCAGATCCCCGGCATCGTTCGCGATGCTCTGGCCGAGGCGCTGGACCTGCCTGCCAACTGCGTGCGGGTGATTGCACCCGATGTCGGCGGCGGGTTCGGCGGCAAGGCATCAGTGTATCCCGAGGAAATCCTGGTCGCCGCCGCGGCGCGCAATCTTGGCCGCCCGGTGAAATGGACAAGCGATCGCCTGGAGGACCTGGTCTCGACGAGCCAGGCCTTCGACGAGGTGATCGACGCGGAATTGGCCGTGAACGCCGACGGCACCATTGCCGGCTTACGGGCCGACGTGACCGGCGATATCGGCGCCTACTCGATCTATCCATGGACGGCCGGCCTCGAACCAGTACAGGTCGTGAGCTCCTGCCCGGTCCCTACCGCGTACCCTCCTATCGCGGCCGCACGCGCGGCGTGCTGACGCCGAAACCTCCGACCGGACCCTATCGCGGCGTCGGACGCCCGATTTCGACGTTCGTGATGGAACGCCTGCTGGACATGGCAGCCGTCCGCCTCAAGCTGGATCCCAGGGACCTTCGCCTGCGCAATCTCATCCGGCCGGAGGAGTTTCCGTACAAGACGGCACCGGGCATCGTCTGGGACCGCTGCGAATTCATCGAGTGCCTGAATACGGCGTGCAAGACGATCGGCTATGACAGGCTCCGCCAGCAGCAGGCGGAAGCGCGCGCACAGGGGCGATGGGTCGGCATCGGCGTTGCCTGCTATGCCGAGCTGACAGGCATCGGCTCGCGCATCTCGGCCGCGCCCGGCATGCCGATCAACACCGGCACGGAGACGGCGACCATCCGCATCGACTCCGGCGGCACGGTCACGGCGAGCTTCGGCGTCGCCTCGCATGGCCAGGGGCTGGAGACGACGCTGGCGCAGGTGGTGGCGCAGGAGCTGGGCGTCCGGGTGGACGATGTCCGCGTCGTGCACGGCGACAGCGCGGCGGTCACGCATGGCACCGGCACCTACGCCAGCCGCAGCGCCGTGCTGGCGGGCGGCGCGGCAACGCTTGCGGCCGGCGACTTGCGGGGGAAGGTGGTGCGGATGGCGGCCCACCTCCTGGAGGCACCGGTGAACGAGATCGAGGCCGCGCACGGAGAACTATTTGTGGTGGGCACGAACCGAAAAATGACCTTCCGGGACCCGGTGGCGCGCGGTGCACTCGGAGATGGGACGCCTGCCCAAGAAAGCACGCGAAGACCTCGAGGCGACCAGGCTCTACGATCCCTTCTTCGGCACGGCCAGCTCGGCTGCGCACATCGCCGAGGTCGAGATTGATCCAGAGACCTACATCGTCACGGTGCGGCGCTACGTGGTGGCGGAGGACTGCGGTCGCGTGATCAACCCGCTGATCGTGGAAGGACAGGTGCACGGCGGCGTCGCGCAGGGCATCGGAGCCGCACTGCTGGAGGAACTGGTGCAGGACGCTGAAGGGCAGGCGCTCACGGCCAGCCTGGTCGACTACCTGGTCCCCTCCGCGGCGGAGGTGCCGGCCATCGAGGTCGTGCACGTGCAATCGGAGTTGCTGTTGACGCTCGGCGGCTACCGGGGCATGGGGGAAGGCGGAACGATCGGCGCGCCGGCTGCGATCGCCAACGCGATTGCCGATGCCCTCCAGCCGCTGGGTGTCCAGATCAACGAGCTGCCCGCCTCGCCCGAGCGCCTGTTCCGCCTGGTGCGCGCAGCGGCAGGCACCGACAAGCAAGGTTGAGATTTCGGGACGGCCCTGCTCAAGATGGTGGACAGCGTGGCCGCCATCGTTATAGACAGCCTGCTTCGCAGCCCCCGAAAGCGGCACTCCCGTGGCTCCGGCGCCTTCCGGAGGCACTTTCGGGTTTGTTCAGGTGGATCTTTTTGCGAAATACCTGATCCGCCCAGGAGGAGACGTGGCCGAGTGGCTGAAGGCGGCGGTTTGCTAAGCCGCGCCGAGCCACATTGCCTGATGCTCTCCTGTGTCAGAAATCCTGATTCTGATGGGGGATTTCTCGAGTGCGAGTTTTCCCTCACGTGCCCCATCAATACCGCTTGTGCTGGCCGGCCGGTGCCAATTCCGGTGCCAATCCTGTCAGGATAACGTTGCTGCAATCTGCGTGCCCCGTCGCGTCGGCTTGACGCTCAACGGACCCGCCAGCGCCAAGCGCCGCAATTCGCCGTGAGCGGAGGATGGTGAGCAACCGAGCTCGGCCGCCAGGCGCCGCATGCTGACGGTTGCGCGTCCACCGTGAGCGGCAAGCCAGTCTGCGACGCTCGCCGGCCGACGATCGAGACGCATTACAGGCTGCGCCCGAACGTTCGGTGCATCGGCCGGCGTTCGGGGGCGTTCGGCTGAGCGTTCGGAGAGCGCCAGGCCGAGGGCCAGGGCAAGGCCGCCGCCGGCTTCGATCATCACCACGGCCAGGAGCGTCAGGAGGTCGTTCAATCGCTCTGGCGTGGCCTCGAGGCCGATGGCGACAGGTAGCGTGCGAGGGCGCGCGCATCGCTCGCATCCTGCCGCGCCACCGTTCCTCAAGGGGAAGCGCGACGTGTTCTGCACACCGAATGCCCCTTTGAAAGCCGAACGCGCCCGCGCACAGCGGCGTGTCGAGTTGCAGGCTCAGATTGCAAGCGCAAATGCGGTGCTGACGTCCGGCAGCGTTCGGCCCGCGAACACCGACGAGTTAATTTTCATCCGCTCGCGCCGACAGATCTTGTGAACTGGCACTCGAACAACACTATCGATCCGTAGTACCGGCGCGGTGACTGAGGCTAGGCACCGAAAAGCCAACGTCAGAGAGAGTTGTTCTCGGCCCTCTGATAAACGCCGTGATCAATGCGCTCCATCATTAGCGCCATCGGTACTCTGTTGAGGCGATGATCGACACCTGCGGTCAATAGGAGACGGTTCACATTGGGATGGCCAAGGCCCCCGTTTGGCATCAGCGCAGTAAGCCGCCCGATAATCATTGGCCCCGATGCTTTTTTTAGCATGCGCTGGACCCGAGAGTGAGATGCCCTCAGACGCGCTAAAAACGCGCCTTCTCGATGAACGCCTTTTACTCTATGAGCGTCCTTGTCCAGATAAGTGAAGATGTCCTGCACCAAGCCTCGGAAAGACTTCGCACGCTCGTCGTGGTACATGTCGAGAAAGTCATCATCGCCGAGCAGATATAGCATTTCCATTGATGCAAGCTCGGTCTGTATTTTCTGGAGGCGCCCTCCCATCAAACTCAGCTGGCGTTTGTGGGCCAACTGAAGCTCTTCCCACCGGTGTCGGCAATCGGTGAGGATGAATGCGCCTGGTAGCTTGTGCGAGGAAGAGCGTGAGCTCGAAGTTCGGAGCCATCTTCTGGAGCTGCATCAATCCACCTTCTTTGCCGCTCTTCATGCCGCCCGCTTGAAGGATTGCGAAGGGATCATTCTCCTTCATGCGATGAACAGATCGGATTAAGGCGTCTACACGTCCCTCCTCTAGGTCTGGCATTGCTTCGCGGATGCGCGCCCTTTGCGCAGCCTCGGGCAAATAGAGCATTGCCCGCTTCATGTCCTGGGTGATGGCCCACATGGAGCGAGCATCCTTTCCAAGTCCCTTCACTGCTTGGCCAAGGTGGTTCTCAGCCATGCTGAACATCTGCATTTGCAGGTGGTGATCGAAGTAGCCAGGGTCAGGGAAGAGGTTGATCATTCCCCGCTCGATAAGGGGCGACAACTCGATGACCGCGAGGACGCTCTTGAGGAATTCTTGTCGGTAGAGATGCGGTGCTTTGGTTGGGCTGAACTCGGGGCGCACGCACCGGGGATGCAGAAAAGGGCTCTGAACCAGGATCTCACCAAAGTAGAGTGTTGCTCCGACCACAAACTCCATAATCATCGGGGGATCGATGAGCCCCGTGTACAGAGCGCGGGCCCTCCCATCAGGTTTGGGTAGCAAGCTTATAAGATCCGTATCGACGGGCCAGAGGGCCTCGAAGATCGAGTAGACTTTAACAATCTGCTCGTCAGTCAGGTCCCTCCTGACATCGGCCCAGCTCCTTCCCTTGTTCAATCCGAGAATGTCGAGGATTGCCCGGCGAAGCGTGAGATTGCGCTCACGGACGCCGAGCTCCGACCACGATGGACGCAAGCGGGTGTCAACGCCTTTGCAGCACTTCTTGTATTTGTGGGCTCAGCCACAGCCGCAACAGTCACCCGGATCAAGGTTCTCCTCAACGATCGACTTCTGTAGGAAGTCCCGCTGACGCTCGGTCCGCCCGAACTGGTCTTGGTAGACGACTTCGCCGCTTGCAAACTTGGCGAACATCTCACCACCAAACGGCCAAAGATCCCGTGGCAGAAGGAGATGTCTAAGCTCTGCCCAGTTAAGCTTCACGAGCCTTTCGGGCCATAGCTATTCCCTTCCGGCTGCGATGTAGCGTCTAGCTCGTGCTTTCAGAATGAGGTTGATACAGGCAACTTCTTCGTCGTTGAACTTGCGCGCGCGAATGAATGCATCAGTTTTTTGCATCGAGCTCCGATAGTTTTTTGCGTGTGTCCGCTTTGACGTAGCTTCGGTGCCTTCGGGATTTTGCGCATACTCGAGGTTCGTGAGGATGAGGCAGTAGTCTCTGTTCAGAGGGTAGATGGTTTGCCACGCCTTGAGGGCGATCTGCGGATCATTTGGGTACGCACATGTCTCGGGCGGAACAGCGTGATTATAGATCGTGACAGGATGATCACTTACTAGGAACTTGGTATTTGCATCCGCCGCCGAAACGATCTCACGCACCCCTTCCGCCCATAGCGTGCAATGCATCATCCGAACGCCCTGCATCTCCGTCATCAGCTGGGTTTGGGTAAGATGTGGGTAGTGAAGGCGCAGCCAGTCCAGGCCCTTCGGCGTGCGGATTTTCTGAATGTCCAGGTACGCAAAAAAATCCTGGAAATGTCGGTGCCACTCGGAAGCATCAGTGCCGATAAAAGCGCGAACAGCTGCAGAGCCTTTGGTATCGAGCTTTCCGAAGAGAAGTCTTTCGATTTCGACGTTAACGATGGGCCCAAAGAACGTCGTGTAAAGGTCGCGCTGGTGAAAGCAGCGTGCGGGGGGCAGCGTTTGGAAACCGCGATTTGGCCGTCCATGTCCGACCATCCGGCAGGGTCGTGACCGGCGGCGCCAAGTCTAGATAGGTGAGCCCTACCCGACCAGGTTCGAAGAAGCCTTCCTGGTACCAGATCGGAACGTAGTGATTGTCCCTCGATTTTGACATCCCGAGCGCATCTTGACGTGACGACTCCCATCACGACGCGTCGGGCCGACAATCAACACTCTAGTTGTTTGCCCTTGAAGTATTTGTTTGCGCCGTGCGACTTGCGCGATACCGTCGCTTGTACTCGCGCGCCTTTTCGGATGCGCCTTTCGCCAGCGCCCGATGAGCTCGCGCATCCTTTCCGGATTGTCGTGCCGCCAGCGCCGCCCGTAGCGCCGCCCGTACTCGCGCTGATACTCTGCCCGGCATTCATCCGAGCAAATGACCTGCGGCCGACCGTTAGTGCGGCGCGGCACGAACGGACCCCACAAACGGTGCACTTTCGTTGCATGTCCCTCCACCGCGCATGTAGTGCATCCCCCCTGCTCTAAAACTTTTTTTGAGCCATTTAGCTTCGGACGGGTCCCCGCGCCGGTCCGGCCGCCGATCGTCTAGAAATTGAACTACCCCTCGGCTTGCGAAGGGCCTTGGTGAGCTGATCGAGCAGCCTGGACAGTAGGTGGAGACCGGGCGGGCGTTCTCCGGCAATCAGATCACAACATCTTGGCAAAGGCCATGACCTGTAACCGGCTCACCGAGTTCCGAACCGAAGATGGCCTTGAAGATCGGCTTCCAGAAGCAGCCGAGGAAGCAGTAGCCGCTGGGATCGGTGAAGTTGAGGGGTGTTGCCGACGTAGGAGTAGCGGTTCCAGCCCTGCGTCGAGAACGGGCTCTCGGTCATCGGATCGGCGCTGCCGAAGCGGCCGATCAGCGGGTCGTAGACCGGCCGTTCATGTGCACGAGGCCGACGTCGGCGAGCTGCTCATGGCCCGTGAAGCCGCGCGTGGTCTGGCTGGTGAGAGCCGGCCGGTGTCGTCGGCGATGCGGCGCTTGCCCCAGGCGTCCGCGGCTCGACCGCTCCATCAAGACGCGCCCTCTCGTCGGTGATGACGGCAATCGAGCCGAGGGGGTCCTGTGGAAGTAGCGGGTCGAGACGGTCTACGTGGCGGTCAAATTGACGTGCATCGCGACCAACGCCGCCCGTCGCCATCAGATAGTGTCCAGCTCACGGCCATGGTGCAGGTGAACTTCCTCGGCGTTGCCCAAGTAGAGCGTCGTGCTGCCGGGAGCGATTTGCTGGAAGCCTGGTGTCGGGTCTTGGCTGAAGCCGATTGTTGCCGTGCCGCGGGTCGATGGATGACGGCTATTTAGGAGATCGGCCGCCATCAAGCCCGTCCACCGGTCATGTCCTTGCGTCATAGGTGAACGTCATGCCATCGTGCCGCCGCTCATACTGGTGACGGCATCGGCATCGGCTGGCCGGAGGCGGGATAGCGCGGTGCCGAGTCGGCTTGGCGGCGATTGCCGATACCGAAACTCGTAAGGCTTCAAGAAGTCCATGAGCAACGGATTCCCGACGGGCCGTAATATACTGACATGTAACAAGCGTCATCTACTAATACGCTTCCGAAACTCACGCTATCAAAAAGATCGAATTAGCGCGGTCGCCTCTAGCGTCAAGCATTGAAGACGAGACCAGACCCCAGTCAGCTATGGTATATCATCACTCATCGATCAGCCCGTAAAACGTCATTTCTCGAATCCTCGGGTAAATAGGTTGTATGAGGTTGGCTCAGCCAGCTGGTGGCAACCTCCTTCGGCCCATTTAAAGCCTTCTAGTTCCGCTTCGCGTTATCTGGTAGGCGACTAGGCTTGAATGGCGGTTCCCTTCCCCTTCAGATGCCGACCTCTTGCCTTCTTGACGACTAGCTTCGTCGGATAATGGGTCTCTGAGCATACTGGTCCCAACATTTACCGCGGAACACCGTCCTGATCGTGTGCGCGTCACTGCATTGTCATTGCACCACTTTTTCCAGGTCGATCCGTTCACCAGGGATGTCTCCCAACCGGTGCACCCCTAATGTCGATCTCCAGTGATTGTAAAGTCATTATGTCGATGCAGTTTGGCGAAGTAACCTCGTTCTCGGGAAGATATGCTGATCAGGCGTCTGCAATGGCGAGGTCAGCCGTATGATGGCTCGCGTAAGCAACGGCAGAGCCATAGTAATCGTACTTCTATCCGCGCGGAGGACGATTCGTCGAGTACAACCCGCCACCACGCTCACACGTGCCATTGGTTGACAGATATACCCAAACGCTCGTGACCGCCCGATGCCATTGCCGCCGCCTGCGACTGAGGCGGCCCCACCGCGAGCTTACGAGACAGTAGAAGCCGGCGCAACACGGTCCGACGACGGCTCCGCCGTAGGACCGACCGCACTCCGCCCGACGCTACGGCCGACCGAGCCCACCAGCGCATGGCCCGCCATGTGACATGGGCCTCCGACATGAGCCCACCCCCGGAAGCTCTGGTCGAGCCCTCGAGAGCTTCCGGTGAGTTCCCGACGCCGTAGAAGGCCGCAGCGGTGACGAGACTGATGAACCCAGCTCTGAAGGCATGCCCCCAGCTGCCGCTGGTGATGCCGGTGACGATCGCAGTGGCGAGCGACGGCGCAGACCGGACTCAGCGCCGAACGGCGCGCAGGCCGCGGCGGCGGCGATCTGGACGAGGCTGCCCCAGTTCTCGCGGAAGAAATTGCCGATGGCCCGGAAATGCGGACTTCCAGAAGCAGCCCATGAAGCAGTAGCCGCTGGGGTCGGTGAAGTTGAGCGGGCAGTTGCCGACGTAGGAGTAGCGGTTCCAGCCTTGGGTGCAGAACGGGCTCTCGGTCATCGGGTCGGCGGTGCCGAAGCGGGCCGAGCAGCGGGTCGTAGACGCGGCCGTTCATGTGCACGAGGCCGACGGAGTCGAGCTCCTCGTGGCCGGTGAAGCCGCGGCTGGTCTGGCTGGTGATGGAGCCGGAGGGATCGTCGCTGCCGTCGGCGTTGCGGCGCTTGCCCCAGGCGTCGTAGCTCAGGCGCTCGACGACGGCGCCGCTCTCGTCGGTGATGACGGCGATGGAGCCGAGGTGGTCCTTGTGGAAATAGCGGGTCGAGACGGTCTCGTCGCTGTTCTCGACGTGCATGCCGACGACGCCGCCGGCCGCCATCAGGTAGTTGGTCCAGCGCACGGCGCCGCCGCGAGCCGGTGAACTTCTCGGCGTTGCCCAGATAGAGCGTGGTGCCGCCGGGCGCGGTCTGCTGGAAGCGCTGGTGCTCGGGGTCGTGGCTGAAGCCGATGGTGGTGGTGCCGCGGGTGATGGTGGTCGGCTTGTTGTAGGAGGAGTAGGTGACGGTCAGGCCGTTGCCGGCGGTCATGTTGCCCTTGGCGTCGTAGGTGAAGGTCGTGTTGATCGTGCCGCCGCTGATGCTGGTGACGGCATGCGGCCGGGCTGGCCGGCGGCCGGATAGGTGTAGGTGCCGACGTCGGACTTGGCGGTGAGGTTGCCGATGGCGTTGTAGGCGAAGGTCTTGACCAGCGGCGTCGGCGACAGCGCCACCGTCGCCGAGGTCAGCCGGTTGAGGGTGTCGTAGACGAAGCTCTCGTTGAGCGCGGTGTTGGCGTCGCTGCGGGTCAGCAGCTTGCCGAGCAGGTCGTAGGTGTAGGCATGGCTCTGCACCGCGCCGGCGCTGCCCGAGGTGATGCCGGTCAAGGCGCCGGTGTCGGCATCGAAGGTGCGGCTGGTGACGACGCCGTTGCCGGCGGTCTGCTGGGTCAGATGCCCCTCGGCATCGCTGCGCGTTGGCGGTCCAGTAGACCTGGCGACGTGGCGGTGTTGGTCAGCTGCGTCTGATAGCCGAAGGCGTTGTAGGCGTAGGTGACCGCAAAGCCCGACGGATAGGTGATGGAGTTGACCCGGCTGTGGGCGTCGTAGGCGGTGGTGATGGCGTAGGTGGTGCTGGCGACGGTGATCTGCGTCTGGCTCGGCCGGCCGAGGCCGTCATAG
>CAVTJY010000034.1:0-114483 GCA_963735125.1 uncultured Alphaproteobacteria bacterium
CGTCGAGTACATGATCACGGCGATTGCCGGCATGCTGGATGGGTTGGGGCATGTGGCGGTGGGGGCGCGTTCGCCAATTCCGGGTAGTGCCGCGCATCTGGCGGCTGCGCGGTCGGGTGGCCGGATGCGCGTTTCGATCCTCGGCAGCCGCAAGCACAGTTCTTTCACGGATGGGGCACGCGAGCTGTTCGACTGCGCGGGCCAGGGTCGCATCGATGCCTTCTTTCTTTCGGGAGGGCAGATCGATGGGGGCGCCAACATCAACCTGGTGGGCGTCGGGGATATCGCCGCCTATCCCCGCGCCGAGGCGCGTTTTCCAGGGTCGTTCGGCTCGGCGTATCTCTATTATGTGGTGCCGCGCGTGATCCTGTTTACGCAGGAGCACTCGCCGCGCGTGCTGGTCGACAAGGTCGACTTCGTCAGCGCTCCGGGCACCAGTCCGTCCGGCGTGCATCGCCCGGGCGGGCCCCATGCGCTCGTCACGCCGCGCTCGGTGTTTCGCTTCGACCGCGACCGCGCGCGCTTCGTTCTGTCGAGCGTGCATCCGGGCGTCACGCCCGAGGAGGTGCGCGCCGCGACCGGCTTCGACTACGACGCCGCGAACGAGGTGCCCGCCACGCCGATACCGGACCGGGACACGTTGCGCACCCTTCGCGGTGAGGTGGCGCGCACGGTCGCCGATACCTATCCCGCGTTCGCCGCGAAGGCGTGGGGGATCGGCCGCTGAGGGCGCCGGACGGCGGCGGGGATTGTTTCACGTGAGACAATCCCCGTTTTAGACTGTCGCCATGTCGATCTCAGACCGCCCCGTGTTCCGCTTCGCGCCGAGCCCCAACGGCGAATTGCACTTGGGCCATGCGCTGTCGGCGCTGGTGGGCTGGGAGGCGGCGAGGGCAGCCGGTGGCCGGTTTCTGCTGCGCATCGAGGACATCGATACGGGGCGGTCGCGGCCCGAGTACGTGGCCGGCATCTTCGCGGATCTGCGCTGGCTCGGCCTCGCCTGGGAGGAGCCGGTGCTGGTCCAGTCGACGCGCTTTGCCGCCTACGCGGAGGCGGCAGGGCGGCTGGAGGCGATGGGGCTGCTCTATCCGTGCTTTGCCACCCGCGCCGAGATCGAGGCGGCGGCCATCGGCGGAGCCACTGATCCGGACGGCGCGCCGCTCTATCCTGGGTTATGGAAGGGCCGGCCCGCCGGCGAGGTTGCCCAACGCAAGGCAGAGGGCGAGCCGTTTGCGCTGCGCCTCGACATGGAGAAGGCGCTGGCGGCGCTGGGGAACCGGCGGCTTACCTTCACCGAACTCGGCGAGGATGGGCAGCCGCAGATCATCGCCGCCGAGCCGGCGCCGTGGGGCGATGCCGTGATCGTGCGCAAGGACACGCCGTCGAGCTATCACCTGGCCGTGGTGGTGGACGATGCCTGGCAGGGCGTCACGCATGTGACGCGCGGCCGCGATCTCTACGCGGCCACCCACCTGCACCGCCTGCTGCAGGTGCTGCTCGACCTGCCCGAGCCCGCCTATCGCCATCATCGCCTGATCACCGACGCCGACGGCCGCAAGCTCGCCAAGAGCGCCCGCGACACCAGCCTGCGCTGCCTGCGCGAAGCCGGCGTTACGCCAGCAGAGGTGCGCCGCCTCGTGGGACTCGCCTAGCGTTCTTCCGTTTCAGTCGAAGCGCAGACCCCGCCCTGAGCTTGTCGAAGGGCGAATGAAACCGGCAATGCCGTGCTTCGACGGGCTCAGCACTAGGCTGGTGGCTGCTGATCGCAATTGGATCCGAGTGGGAAGAGCTTCCGAGTGAGTTCGACGACCGCTCAAGGCGAAGGCTTCCAGTGCTGCCAGGCCCACAGGCCCACCAGCACCAGCATCGATCCGACGAACGCGGACACCACGTCGCGCAGCGAGATGGCAATCTGGTCGAGGCTGGGCCACAGCCGGAGCAGGCGGAACAGCAGGCCGCCGACCAAGGCGCCGGCGAGGCCAAGCCCCAGATTGCGGATGACGCCGAAGCCCTCGCGATCGCGCTTCACGATCAAGCCGGCGAGGCTGCCGCCGATCAGGCCGACAACGATCCAGACGATCCACTGATCCACGGTCGGCACGGCAATCTCCATTGGCGCGGACGATCAATGCGCAATGCTCGCAGGTGGCAGCGACGGAGCGTATCGGGAAGAACCCTGGCGTCCGGAGGGAGATGTACTGACGGCCAGACAGCGGCGCGCAATGCGCGAAACCAACAAGCTGCCGCCAAAATTCCAACACGGCACGCCACCATGCTTTTCGTGTGCACCGTCAACTTGTGGTGCGCAGGAAAGGACCGACATGGGCCGCGGGGCCGTGCGTCTTCTGGTTTGTCTCGGCATTATGCTTGCCGGCGTTGCAGCCGCATCGGCGGGCCCTCGCGAGCAGCGCGGGCGCGCCAATCTCGGCGCCGCCGAACTGGCCAAGGCGCAACCCAACGAGTTCGCCAAGTCGCTGGCCGCTGCCGCCCGCCAGCAGGTCTCCTACTTCGTGTTCTACAACTCGTCCTACCAGAAGATCCCCTACCCGATGGGCGACGTGCCCTCCTACTACGGGGTGTGCACCGACGTGGTGGTGCGCGCCTATCGCACGCTCGGCATCGACCTGCAGGTGCAAGTGCAGAAGGCCGGCGTCGGCACCGGCGACACCAACATCGATCACCGCCGCGTCGAGGTGCTGCGCAAGTTCTTCGCGCGCGCCGGCACCAGCCTGCCGATCACCAAGAACCCCGACGACTACAAGGTCGGCGACATCGTCACCTACTACATGCCGAACGGTTGGCTATCCAAGACCCACATCGCCATCGTCGCCGCCGAGACGAGTCTCGCCGGCGTGCCGCTGGTGATTCACAATCGCGGCTGGGGCGTGCAGGCCGAGGACTGGCTGTTCGCCGAGAAGATCACCGGCCACTTCCGCTACAGCGGGCCGCGCTGACGAGGCGGGCAGGAGAGCACTCGTCTTGCACCAGCATCGCCCGAAAATGAGCAGCATCTTTAATGGATTGTTCAGCGGCGCGCCGCACGCTCCCAGGTTGAGTGCTGCGGCGGGCGCACGCTCAATGCCGGTTTCGACATGTCATCGCTAAGTCTCAGCGCCTACGGGATCGTCACCGACTGGAGCATATGGGTCGCGGCCCTGATCGCTCTGGCGGTGTACGTGCATGTGCAGAAAGCGGCGCTGCAAATCCTGCCGGACTTCGATATCAACCGCGAGCGGCTGCTTACCTACCTCGATCGGCTGCCGATCAACCTCGACTGGCTGCGTCGTGCCGCGCCGAGCGAGGCTGTGGTGGTCGAGCCGGTTGTGCCGGTCGTCGAATTTGCTGAGCCGGATGTCGACCCCTACATCGATTGGCAGCGCGACCTACTCGAAGCACAGTTGAGCAGCATGGAAAGAATCGGCCAGTCGCGAGAGCGTGCGGCGCAAAGCATCGAGTTCGGCGGAATACATGCTGAGCCACATCCTCGACGAGTGCGCGGCCGTCATGCTGACGCCCGAGGCGGCCGAGCAGCTGCAGCGCCATCGCGCGGCCCTGGCCGAGACGCCGGCCATCGAGGACACCGACGCCCCTGTTGCCAGTTCGGTCGCGGCGTAGGATCTTTCCGGGATGGAGGCGGCGTCGGCGGCGGGCCGCGCTCCAGCGATGCAAGATGCCGTCAGCGGAGGCATGCACCGATCGCCAGGAAGCGAGCCTGCCGACATCGGCTGCACACGGCTTCGCCAATTCCGGCCTCGAGTTCGCGCAACGCCCTCACCGAGGCGGGGCTCGCCACTACTCGGCGGCCACCGCGTGGCCGTGGCCGTTGCCGTTGGCGATTGCCTGGGCGGGCTTGGCGGTGATGCCGAGGCGCTCGACGGCGGCCAGCAGGATCTGCCCCAGCAGCTCCGAGTAGCGCATGCCCTGGAAGCCGGCCATGATGTTCATCTTGCCGTCCCAGCACCAGCCCGGATTGGGATTGACCTCGAGCAGCTTGATCTCGCCCTTGGCATCGGCGCGGAAGTCGAAGCGGGCGTAGTCGCGGCAGCCCAGGCGCTCGAACAGGCGCGAGGAGCTGTCGATCATCTGCTGCTGCTTCTGGTCGGCGAGCGTGGCCTCGCGATACTTGATCTGCGTCCAGTAGGGGCTGTCGGGCAGCCACTTGGATTCGTAGCCGAGGATCCTGGGCAGCTTTTCATCGAGCCGCGAATAGTCGACCTCCAGGATCGGCAGGGCGCGCAGGCCCTGGTCCGGATTGCCGACCAGCTGCACCGAATACTCGGCGCCGGTGAGGAACTCCTGCACCAGCACGCCGCGCCTGGGAAACTCCGCGCGAATCCGATCCAGCAAGTCGAGCAAGGCCTTCTCGTTGGTGACCACCGAGTCCTTGGTGATGCCCTGGCTGCTGTCGCCCTGGTTGGGCTTGAGCAAGGCCGGGAACACGGAGGGAAGCGTGGCGCCCTGGTCGCCGGGGCGTACGTAGCTTTCGAGCGGCACCGGCACGTCGAGGCCCTGCGCCACGGCGCGCACCAGGCCCTTGTCGTAGCAGGCCGCCAATGCGGCCGGCCCGGCGCCGGTGTAGCCGATGCCCAGCACCTCGAGCATGGCCGGGACGTGCAGCTCCTTGAAGGGGTCGTTGTTGAACCCCTCGTCGCACAGGTTGAAGATCAGGTCGGTGCGCAGCTCGGACAGGTCCCGCTCCAGCGTGCCGTGATTGTCCAGGTAGCGGAACTTGTAGTTCGGCAGCTCGGCCAGCGCGTCCTTGAGCTTGCGGACGGTGTCGAGATCCTCGGGGTTGAAGGTGCCGTCGCGCTTGACCTGGTCGGGCAGGCGGTGGTCGCCCATCAGAACCGTCACTTCCAGCGCCTGCAGCTTGCCTTTCTTGCGCACTGGCATGTGCGGGGCGTCGGCGCTGACAGCAGGATGCGCCGGGCCATCATGCCGAGGTCCTGGTCGCGGTCCGAGACGCGCCTCGGCGTGGCCGTGGTGGCGCACGTTGCGGAAGCCGGTCTTCTCCATCAGCTTGCCGATGCTTTCGCGCGTGTAGAGGCGCTCGGCGTAGAACTGGTCGGCGATCACGCCCATCTCGTCGTGCACGATGACTTCGCGCGAGATCAGGCGCTCGCCATCCTGGCTGATGGTGCGCTCGCGGCACACGAAGTGATGCTCGTCGATCCACTCCCACGAGCGCTTCTCGAAGTTCTCGTGCATGTGGCCGCCGTCGGTGATGTCGAGCACCAGCTGGCCGCTGGGCCGCAGGATCTTGCCGACCGCGGTGAGGACCTTCTCGTCGTCCTGCTTGTTGGAGAAGTAGCCGAACGAGTTGCCCATGATGGCAACGCAATCCATGCTGTTCTCCGGCAGGCGCGGGTTGCGCGCATCGCCTTCCTTGAACAGCACCGACAGGCCTTCCGTCTGTGCCCGCTTCTTGGCGAGCCGCACCAGATAGCGCGAGCGGTCGAGACCCATGACGTGCCGGAAGCCGCGCCGTGCCAGCTCCAGGCAGTGCCGGCCCTGGCCGCAGCACAGGTCGAGGATGTGGCTGTGCTGCTGGATGGCCGCCGAGTTGACGATGAAGTCGACCTCCCGGCGCGTGTTCTCCGTGTTCTCGACGACGTCGCCGTCGGTCTTCACGTAGAGGGCGTTGAAGAGTTTCCGCCACCACTCTTCGGGCAGGTGCGCCTCGAGATCAGCAACCGGACCGAGGCAGGAACGCGAGGCCAAGCGCTTCGGACGCTTCGGCTTGGAAGGCATTACCATGGTGGACGCACGTCCTCCTCGTTGCCGCCGACTTGGCTGGTGGAGAGCAACCGGCTCTCCGTCAACGCCGAACTTTCCGGCGGTCAATAACGAGACCCCTCAGGCCTCAACAAAGCGCGATCCTTAGTCCGTCCGAAATCCCTGTCAAACATTTATCTGTGGACGATGCCGCCTTTGTGCAAGCTGTCGAGCATCCGGCGTCCGCCCGCCACAGCTCATGCCCGTCTTCGTCATAACGGCGATGAAGAAGCCGTCGGTGTGGTGGCGCGCCGGGGTGAGGAGAAGGGTCTCCTCGCTGCCGTCGGCCGATGTCGGCGGATCGCCGCCGAGCGCCGCCCGCCACGCGTCGCGCCACGGTAACGTCGCAAACTCCGGATGGTTCACGAGAAAGGCCGCGACCTGCTCGCCGTTCTCCTCGGGCAGCACCGAGCAGGTGACGTAGACCAGCCGCCCGCCGGGCTTGACCAGGGGAGCGCCGAGGGCGAGCACGGCCCGCTGCTCGGCCTGCCGCTGCGCCAGGTTGGCGGGCTTGAGGCGCCACTTGGCATCCGGCCGGCGTCGCCAGGAGCCGGTGCCCGTGCAGGAGGCATCGATCAGCACGAGGTCGAACCGGGGCCCGAGCGCTGCAAGCGCGGCCTGGTCGCCGGCATTCAGGACTTGGGCATTGCGCACGCCGGCCCGCTTCAGCCGCTCGAAGATCGGGCGCAGGCGCACCGGGTCGTCGTCGTAGGCGTAGATCTGGCCGGTGTTGCGCATGGCCGCGGCCATCGCCAGCGTCTTGCCGCCCGCGCCTGCACAAATGTCGAGCACCTGCTCGCGGGGGCCGGCGTTGGCCATCAGCGCGGCGATCTGCGAGCCCTCGTCCTGCACCTCGTACCAGCCCTTGCCGTGGCCGGTCTCGGCCTCGACGTTGGGCTGGCGGCCGGCTCCCTCGGGGGCGGCGATGCGCACGCCGACGGGAGAGTAGGGGGTGGGCTCGGCGGAGAAACGGGCGAGCGCCTTCAGCACGCGCTCGCGGTCGGCCTTCAGGGCGTTGGCGCGCATATCGACCGGGGCCCGCCGGGCCAGCGCCGCGCCTTCCTCGGCCGTCGCATGCGCCGAATACGCGCTGGAACGAGGGGGCAAGCCAGTCGGGGATGTCGCCGAGGATGTCGGCGGGGGTGTCGGGTGGAAGGGTGCGCGAGAGGTTGGCCTGCTCGGCCTCGCTCAACGGGGCCAGTGCATGCGGCGAGCCGTCGGCGCTGGCGATGACGGCCTCCACCGACTGGCCAAGCGCGCGAGGGGCGGCGGCCAGGGCCAGCGCGCGGGGGCTATCGCTGCCCATCTGTGCGGCCAGCGAGCGGCGGCGACGCAGGGCGTCGTAGACCAGGTTGCCGATCGCCGAGCGGTCGCCGGAGCCGGCGAAGCGGTGGTTCTTGCCCCAGTCGGCCAGCGCGGTGGCGGCCGGGCGGTGCCGGGTCAGGATCGCGTCCAGCACCTCGACGGCGGCAGCAATGTGTGCGCCGGGCCGCATCGGCTCAGGCCAGCCCCGCCGACAGCACGTGCAGGAACAGCTTGAGCCACATGATGGCGATGATCAGCACTCCGACCGCGAAGGCCGGGAAGCGCCAGCGCACCTTGTTGGGCCCGATATGGATCGCCGCATGCAGCAGCCGGGTCAGCACGAACAGCCAGGCCAGCACGATCATGATGGTGTCGGCCCCCTTCAGGATCAGCGCGAACGCCACCACCGCGTAGAACAGCACCGGCAGCTCGAACTGGCTGCGCTGGTTGTTGGCCCGCTTGTTGGCGTCATCCGGCCAGGCCACGGTGCCCATGGCGATGTCGGGAGTGCCGCGTTGGCGGTCCATGCCGCGTACGGCGCGCGCCCGGGCCACGAACAGCGAGCCGTACACCAGGATGGTGAGCAGCACCTGCACGAACACCGGGTACATGATGGCGACCTGGGTCACGGTACTCGCTCCTTGCCGATGCGCGCTGCCTAGACGTTGCGGGGGTAGTTGGGGGCCTCGCGGGTGACGGCCACGCCATGGGTGTGGCTCTCGGAGACGGCGGCAGGGGATACGCGTACGAACCGCGCCCGCTCCCTCAGCGAGGTGAGGTCGGCCGCACCGATGTAGCCCATGCCGGCGCGCAGCCCGCCGACCAGCTGGTGCAGCACGCCATCCACCGAGCCCTTGTAGGGCACCTGGCCCTCGATGCCCTCGGGCACCAGCTTGAGCGTGTCCTTGACCTCCTGCTGGAAGTAGCGGTCGGCGCTGCCGCGCGCCATCGCCCCGACCGAGCCCATGCCGCGGTAGGCCTTATAGGTGCGGCCCTGGTAGAGGTAGGTCTCGCCCGGCGCCTCGTCGGTGCCCGCCAGCAGCGAGCCCACCATCACGCAGTCGGCGCCGGCGGCCAGCGCCTTCACCATGTCGCCCGAATACTTGATGCCGCCGTCGGCGATGATGGGGATGTCCTGCTTCTTGGCCGCCTCCACCGCATCCATGATGGCGGTCAGCTGCGGCATGCCGACGCCCGCCACGATGCGGGTGGTGCAGATCGAGCCCGGCCCGATGCCGACCTTGACCGCGTCGGCCCCGGCGTCGATCAGCGCCTTGGTGCCGTCGGCGGTGGCGACGTTGCCGGCGATCACCTGCACCTGGTTGGACTGCTTCTTGATGCGCGTCACCGCCTCCAGCACGCGGCTGGAGTGGCCGTGCGCCGTGTCGACCACCACCAGGTCGACGCCGGCCGCGATCAGCCGCTCGGCGCGCTCGAAGCCGTCATCGCCGACGCTGGTCGCCCCCGCCACGCGCAGGCGGCCCTGCTCGTCCTTGCAGGCGTTGGGGTATTTCTGCGCCTTCTCGATATCCTTGACCGTGACCAGGCCGATGCAGCGGTGGGCGTCGTCCACCACCAGCAGCTTCTCGATCTTGTGCTGATGCAGCAGCCGCTGCGCATCCTCCCGCGACACGCCTTCGCGCACGGTGATGACCTTCTTGGTCATCAGCTCGGAGATCGGCGTCTTGGGGTTGTTGGCGAAGCGCACGTCGCGGTGCGTGACGATGCCGACCAGCTTGCCGCCCTTGCCGGGCTCCACCACCGGGATGCCGGAGATGTTGTGCTCGTCCATCAGCCGCAGCGCATCGCCCAGGGTCGCCGTCGGGCTGATCGTGACGGGATTGATCACCATGCCCGACACGTAGCGCTTGACCATCGCCACCTGCTCGGCCTGCACCTCGGGCGCCAGGTTGCGGTGGATGACGCCGATGCCGCCGGCCTGCGCCATGGCGATGGCGAGCCGCCCCTCGGTCACCGTATCCATGGCCGAGGACAGCACCGGGATCTTGACCGTGATCTGGCGGGTCACGCGGGAGCCGACATCCACCTCGGCGGGCAGCACGTCGGATGGGCGGGGGACGAGCAGAACGTCGTCGAAGGTCAGCGCTACGGAGCTTTCGTCGAGAACGGGCCGCTGCACCATGTTTGTTCTCCTCATCCGTCCGGTTGGCCGAAATCGGGCGCACCAGGGCCTTGTTGCCCCCCGGTGCGCGGCCATTCAAGCCGCCCGTGTCGTGGAATCGTTCCGGGCCCCTCATAGCACCCCCGCAAAAATACGCAAAGGTGGGGGTCGGCCAGCCCGCACGCTGTTCACTCTTTAATGTTTCTGCGTGTCGTCCGGCTTCAGGAAGCGGCCGGCCACCCAGCCCTGCTGGCCCTTGAATTCGACCCGGCACCACTGCATCAGGGCGGACTTGCGTGCCTCCTTGTTGAGCTTCACCCAGTCCTCGAACGGCATCTCGTTGCGGCGGCAGCCGAGGTGCTTGAGGCCGCGGGCGTTGAAGGGGATGCGGGCCAGGCTCTTGCTGTCGGCATTGGGCACGTCGCGCAGGTGCAGCACGTCGTCGGAGCGGACCCCGCTCACGGCCCAGAAGGCCGGCATCTCGTTGAACGATTCGAGCGTCTCGGCCCGCTCCTGGGCCCATACGCATGTCTGGGCGGCGGCCACTCCGAGCCCGGCCAGAATCACCAAGGCTGCCGCGACCAGCGGTGCAGTACGAGTCATGCTGGTTGCCCCGGTTCCCACTCCCCCGTTGGCTATTCTGCCAACAAAGGTGCCGAATTGCGACCTCTGGACGGCACATTCCTGCGGCAAGCTTCGAATCGGCAACACCGCCTTTCGCCAGCGATTAGCGAGACCCGCCGTGCTGAAAGCTTGCCTTGCCGTCATCGCCTGGCTCGGGTCCTGACGGCGCCGAGCCTGGCCCTGCCATGTCCGCGCGACCCGTCTCTCTCGCGTTGATGCCGCCTTGGGAGACGCAGCCTTGTCGTCAGTCGAGCGCCGTGGTCTTGCAGCTGCGTGCCGCCATGCAACGGTCGTTGACGCAGGACCACCGGGCGGCGGCTCGGCGGGCCCTGTTCCAGGCGATGGCCGTCATGGGCTGGCAATATCGCCAGGAGCCGCCGCGGGTGCGCAGCACCAGCATTTGCCCGCGGGGCGCGTGGCAGCGGAAGGATTGATCGCGTCCGAGGCCCTGGCGATCTTGCGCGGCACTGCGGCTTTGCCAGCAGGGGCCGATCGGCTATAAGCGCCGCCAAATCAAACGGCATTCACGAACATGGCCAAGTCCAACAAGAACACCGGACCCGAAGCCCGGTTGCCCAAGGGCTTTCTCGACACGCCGCCGGAGGATATCCGCGCGACGCAGCGCATGCTGGACACCATCCGGCAGGTGTACGAGCGCTACGGCTTCGAGCCGCTGGAGACGCCGGCCATCGAGTACACGGATGCGCTGGGCAAGTTCCTGCCCGACCTCGACCGGCCCAACGAGGGCGTGTTCTCGTTCCAGGACGAGGACGAGCAGTGGCTGTCGCTGCGCTATGACCTGACGGCGCCGCTGGCCCGCTACGTGGCCGAGGGGCTCAAGGCGCAGAAGCTGGCGCTGCCCTTCCGCCGCTATGCGGTCGGGCCCGGTGTGGCGCAACGAGAAGCCGGGCCCCGGCCGCTTCCGCCAGTTCACCCAGTTCGACGCGGACACCGTCGGCACCGACAACATCGCCGCCGATGCCGAGATCTGCATGCTCGCCGCCGACACGATGGAGGCGCTCGGCATCCAGCGCGGCGACTATCGTGATCAAGATCAACAACCGCAAGGTGCTTGATGGCATGATGGAGGCGATTGGGCTAGGCGGTGAGAGCAATGCTGCGCGACGCCTAACTGTCCTGCGCGCAATCGACAAACTGGATCGTCTGGGTGCTGAAGGCGTAAGCGCCTTGCTTGGCGCAGGTCGCACGGATGAAAGCGGCGACTTCACAAAGGGCGCCGGGCAGCGAAGTCTACTCGCCTCAGCAAATCGAGCTCGATGCTTTCGCTGATCTGGTGCCGCGAGGTTGCCGGTTGAGCGGGCCATGAGCGGATCGGACTGCGCATGCCAAGTTCGACAGAGTCGAGCGCGGGCGAGTTGGTTGGCAGGCAACTATCCAACGTCGGACAAGAAGGAATTGAATGAACTTGGCCAAATGGCGAGCCTCTTTGAGGCGTCTGGTTATGGATACGATCGAATCAAGCTCTGACTCTTCCTGTCGTCCGCGGCCTGGAGTACTACACCGGCCCCGTGTTCGAAGCCGAGATCACCGTCCCCGTCGTCAACGAGGACGGCCAGACCGTGCGCTTCGGCTCGGTCGGCGGCGGCGGGCGCTACGACGGCCTGGTCGAGCGCTTCCTCGGCACCAAGGTGCCGGCCACCGGCTTCTCCATCGGCGTGTCGCGCCTGCAGGCGGCGCTCGCCGCCATCAACAAGGACAAGCCCGCCGCTCCGAAGGCCCCGTGGTCGTGCTCGTCATGGAGAAGGACCGCCTCGCCGACTACCAGAAGATGGCGCAGTCGCTGCGCCAGGCCGGCATCCGCGCCGAGATGTACCTCGGCACCGCCGGCATGAAGGCGCAGATGAAATACGCCGACAAGCGCGGCGCCCCCTGCGTCGTCATCCAGGGCGGCGACGAGCGCGCCAAGGGCGAGGTGCAGATCAAGGACCTGATCGAGGGCGCCAAGGCCGCCGCCACCATCAAGGACAGCAAGGAGTGGCGCGAAGGCCGCCCGGCGCAGGTCTCGGTGCCCGAAGCCGACCTCGTCGCCGCCGTCCGCGACCTCCTCGCCCGGCATAAGGGCTGAGCCAATGCGCCACCGATGGATGTCCCCTCCCCCCGATGTCCAAGCGAGCTGGCGCAGCAGACGAGGGGTTAGGGGTGGGGTCGACTGACGCATTCCGTATGTGATACCCCCACCCCCGACCCCTCCCCGCAAGGGGGAGGGGAGCCCACTTGGCAGCCGTCCACCAATGCCGCCCGAGACCGCACAGAAGTTCGAGGCCCTGCAGGCGCAGACGCAGCGCCTGATGACGGTGTTCGCGCGCGCCGGCTACGAGCCGGTGGCGCCGGCCGTCATCCAGCCGGCCGGGCTGTTCCTCGACGTGGTCGGCGAGAGCCTGCGCGCGCGCACCTACGTGTTCACCGATCCGGACGGCGAGGAGCTGTGCCTGCGCCCCGACCTCACCGTGCCGACCTGCCGGCTGCATCTGGCCCGCTATCCCGACGGCAACGTGCCGGCGCGCTACTGCTACATCGGGCTCGGCCTTCCGCTATCAGCCGGCCGGCGCCGACAAGGCCCACCCGCGCGAGTTCCGCCAGGCCGGCATCGAGTCGTTCGCCGTCGCCGACCGCGAGCAGGATGACGCCGCCGTGGTCGCCACCATCGCCGAGGCGCTGCGCGATGCGGGCCTGGCGCAGTTCAGCTGCGGCTCGGCGATCTCGGCCTGTTCAACGCGCTGCTCGACGCCCTGCCGATGCCGGCGCGCTGGCGCCGCCGCCTGCAGCACCAGTTCTGGCGGCCCGACGCGTTCCGCGCCGAGCTGGCGCGGCTCACCTCGAAGGAGGCGCTGGCCGCGCAGGGCCTGCCGGCGGCGCTGGCCGACAAGCTCGACCCGGCCGACCCCGGCAACGCCGCCGACATCGTCGGCGACTACCTCGACCAGTCCGGCATCGAGCTGATCGGCACGCGCTCGCTGGCCGAGATCGCCCAGCGGCTGCTGGCGGAGGCCGCCGACGCCGCGCGAGACGCCGCTCGCCGCCGAGGACGCCGCGCTGATCGAGAGCTACGTCGCCGTGAAGGGCCCGGCCAGGACCGCGGCGCGCCGGATCGAGGACCTGATGCGCGGCCGCAAGCTCGACCTCGCCGGCGGGCTCGATGCCTTCCGCCGCCGCCTCGAGCTGCTGGGCCAGGCCGGCATCGATCTCGACGACGCCGAGTTCTACGCCGAGTTCGGCCGCAACCTCGAATACTACACGGGCTTCGTGTTCGAGCTGGTCGCGCCGCAGCTCGGCCCCAAGAGCCCGGTCGCCGGCGGTGGCCGCTACGACAGCCTGCTGGCCGAGGTCGGCGCGCCGGGCCAGGTCCCCGCCGTCGGCTCGTGCATCCACACCGAGCGCCTGCTCGCCATCCTCGAGGGAGGCGCGCCATGAGCGGCAAGCTCGTGCTGGCGCTGCCCTCCAAGGGCCGCCTGATGGACCAGTGCAACGCCGCGCTGGCCAAGGCCGGGCTACGCCGTCACGCAAGGCCGGGCCGGCGCGCGGCTACAAGGGCGAGATCGCCGGGCTGCCGGACGTGGAGGTGAATTTCGTCTCCTCCTCCGAGATCGCGCAGTTCCTCAAGACCGGCAGCGCCCACCTCGGCATCACCGGCGAGGACCTGATCCGCGAGACCATCGCCGATGCCGACCAGCGCGTCGACTTCCTGAAGCCCTGCGGCTTCGGCCGCGCCGACGTGGTGGTGGCGGTGCCGGCCTGCTGGCTCGACGTGCGGCGCATGTCGGACCTGGAGGAGATGGCGCTGGCCTATCGCCGCACGCACGGCCGGCAGGTGCGCGTCGCCACCAAGTACATGAACATGACGCGCCGCTTCTTCACCCGCCACGGCGTCACCGGCTACCGCATCGTCGAGAGCCTGGGGGCCACCGAGGGCGCGCCGGCCGCCGGCCTCGCCGAGCTGATCGTCGACATCACCACCACCGGCGCCACGCTGCGCGCCAACGGCCTGAAGGTGCTGGACGACGGCATCATCCTGAAGTCGCAGGCCAACCTGATCGCCTCCAAGGCCGCCGCCTGGACGCCCGGACCTCGACCGCCTGGCCCGCTCCATCGCCGCCAGGCTCGGCGCCTGACACTCCACCCGTCATCCCGGAAGCCGAGCCCCGGCCTGCGAGCCGGGGGCGAGACTGTCCGGGACCTCGATGATCGAGCTGCGGGAGTCCCGGATCGCGATGCAGGCATCGCGTCCGGGATGACGGGTAGAGACACGGGTTGGACAGGACGGCGCGCCGCGGAGTATTCACATTGGCATGGCACCAAGCCTCGATAAGGTGCGAGCGAGGATGACACCCAAGGACCCGCCCATGCGATCCCTCAAGACCGTTGCCGCTCTCGCGCCCCTTGCCGGCCTCGCCCTGATCCTGGCTGCGCCGCGCGCCGCCATGGCGCAGGCCAGCAGCTGCGGCTGGTACGCCGACACCGCCATCAAGCAGCAGCAGCAGAACGAGCTCCGCAAGTGCGGCTTCGCCGGACCCGAGTGGAGCGCCGACCGCCAGGCCCATCTCACCTGGTGCGGCGACGCAGAGCCCCGACAGCTGGAAGGCCCAGGCCCAGAACCGCGAGCGCAAGCTCGCCGGCTGCAAACGCTGATCGAATCCGGGCCAACGGCCCGGTCGTCCCCGGACAAGCCTCATCTGCTCCTGCTATTGGCGGTCGGCCGCTGATGCGTCGAGCGCACCTCGGCCTGGCAGAGCGCCCGACCGAATCCGCAACGGGTCTCCCATGCTGAGCACCCTCAGATCCCTGAACGACCGCTTCTATGAATCGCCGAGCCTGCTGCTCGGCCTGTGCGGCATCTTCTGGGCCGGCAACGCCATCGCCAGCCGGCTGGCCGTCGGACAGATCACGCCGCTGACGCTGGTGTTCCTGCGCTGGGTGCTGGTGCTGGGCGTCCTGTGGCCGATGTACGGCGCGCAGGTGCGCGCGCACTGGCCGCGAGATCAAGCCGAAGCTGACCAGCGTGATCCTGATGGGCACGCTGGGCTTCACGGCCTTCAACTTCCTGTTCTATGTGGCGGGCCACTACACCACCGCCCTCAACATCGGCATTCTGCAGGGCGCGCTGCCGATCTTCGTGCATGATGGGCGCCTTCTTCGCGCACGGCACGCGCGTGACATTGATGCAGGTGGTTGGCGTGCTGATCACGTCGGTCGGCGTGCTGGTGATTGCCACGCACGGCGCCCCGCTTGCGGTTTTCGACATCGAGTTCAACCGCGGCGACCTGCTGATGCTGGCCGCCTGCGTGCTGTATGCCTTCTACGCCGTGGCGCTGCGCAAGCGTCCGCAGATTCCGGGGCCGGCGTTCTTCACGCTGCTGGCCCTGATCGCGGCGGCCACCTCGCTGCCGCTGATCGTGGTGGAGGCGTTGACCGTCGGCTTGTCGATGCCGACCACCAAGGGCCTGCTGGTGACGGCCTTCGTGGCGATCTTCCCGTCGTGCCTGGCGCAGCTCTACTTCATGCGCGGCGTCGACCTGATCGGACCAGGGCGTGCGGGGATTTTCATGAACCTGGTGCCGGTGTTCACGGCGATACTGGCCGTTGGCCTACTCGGCGAGCCGTTCGGGATGTACCACCTTGTCGCGCTGGTGCTGGTCATCTCCGGCATCCTGCTGGCGCAGTTGTCCGCGCGCCAGACCTGATCGCTGCGCCGGCGAACCGGCCCTTCAGCCGATGATGTGCACCTCGCCCGGCCGCAGCGCCGGGAAGTGCTCGGGCGCGATGCCGCTTGCCTCGCGGGCGGCGGCGAGGTCGAGCATCGGCTGCTCGACCGCCTCGTCGGTCAGGCGGAACGTGCCCCAGTGATGGCCGAGCGCGCGCGGCAGCGCCGCACAGCCGCATCACCTGCACCGCTTCCTCCGGGTTGATGTGGCTGTCGCGCATGAACCAGCGCGGCTCGTAGGCCCCGATCGGCACCAGGGCCAGCGCCAGCTCGGGGTGACGCTCGCGCACGCGGCGGAAGCTCTTGCCGTCGGCGAAGCCGGTATCGCCGATGCAGTAGATCTTGGTCGCGCCGGCTTCCAGCACGAAGCTTGCCCATAGGGCGTGCCTGCGATCGCCGATGCCGCGCGCCGACCAATGCACGGTCGGCTCCACATGCACGACGAGCCCGTCGCCGAGATCGATCCGCTCGTCCCAGTCGACGGCTTGTGCCGTGAGGCCCGGTATCTCGCGCGCCAGGATCGCATCGTTGCCGAGCGGCGTAATGACGCGCGGGCGGAAGCGTTGCCACAGCTGGGCGATCACGCGCGTGTCCATGTGGTCGTAGTGATTATGCGTAATGAGCACCGCATCGATCTTCGGCAGGTCGTCGAAAGCAATTCCCGGCTCATTAACGCGTCGCGGTCCTATAAAGGATACAGGACCGACTTGGCCGGCCCATACTGGATCAATCAAAAGGTTGCGCCCGCGCGTCTGTATCAAGAACGACGCATGCCCGATGTGAGTGATGCGCGCACCGTCGCCTGCGTGGCGCGCCGGCGGGATATCGCGAAATGGGCTTGGATAGCTGGCTGGCCAGGTAGCAGCACTGCGACCGCCGAGCTGCCATTTCAGCAATGCGCCCGGCCCTTTCGGACGCACGCCGTTAGGGTTGAAGAACAGCGTGCCGTCGAAGTGGTCCGATAGAGGACCTTGGTAATACGCGTTCGCGCGCGTGCCGCGCAGCAGCGCCCAGCCGCCTCCGCCGACCGCGGTGACACCGGCGAGCATCTTCAGCAGGCGACGTCGCGTCATAAACCATCCTCGCAATTACGCGTCCTATGCAACCAAGGCGCGGCAGTTTTGCGTTCGACGCCGCCGCATTTGGTTACTATATGCTTAAGCGACATACCAATACCTGGATCATTTAAGGACGCATGAAACATGAGTTTAGAAACAGTAAAGCGTAGCGCCGTGCCTTCGCATGCGAATGTCACCGTCGCAAAAAGCCCCGCCATCGCCCGCCCCAATTTTCTCGACGAGATCACGGTCGAGCACGGGCCGGCCGATGTCCTCGGCAAGTTCTTCCTGAAGGCCGACACTGCTGCGCGCGAGCGCGGCATCACGCTGTCCTTCGCGCCTCTGCAAGAACTGCAGCAGGTCAACGATCGCAATCGTGCGAGCTGGAAACCGCTCGTTCCCTTGTTCAGCACGCGATACAACGACCTCGATCCCGAGCATTCGTTCTGCATTCTCGGCCGCAACAGCGCGGGCGAGGTGGTCGCCACGCAGGCCGCGCGCCTGTACGAGTGGCCCAACTCGTCCTTCTATGACGCTGCCCGCAGCCTGCGGCTGTTCTATGACCACCCCGAGACGCAGGCTCTGCCCGACGAGACGTGCAACGTCACCGCCGAGGCCACCAAGCTCGTCAAGGGGCGCGTCGTCTTTTCGGGCGGCGGCTGGTACCGGCCGGACTACCGCAAGCGCTGGCTGTCGGGCATCTTGCCGCGCATTTCGCGGGCCTATGCGTACACGCTGTGGAATTCCGATTTCACCACGACGGTGATGGACAAAGGCGTCGTCGACGGCGGCTTCCACAAGCGCTGCGGCTACAGCAACATCGAATGGGTGCTGGATTGGCGCAACACGCCGCTCGGAGACATGTATCTCGCGTTCTTGTGGATGCGGGCCGACGAGCTGGTCTCAGACCTGCGCAACTTCCTTGCGACCTTCGACGCGCAGGTCGATGCTGTCGTCGATGATCGACGCGCTCAGAACTGACAGCGGGCCTTTTTTCTTCTGTCCGGTCAGGATCAGGCGGCGGTAGCGCACACGGCGGCGCCCGCCGTCTGGCCGGTTGATGATGGCGTCCACGTCCTCGAGACACGGACCACCGACGTTCATGGCGTCCTTGTAGGTGGACGCCAGCCATTTGCCGTATGCGAAATCGATCTGGTCCTCGAGGCGCAGGCCGGGCGCCTGGGACAGCCAGGTGTCGTTGAAGCTGAGGAAGCCCGGGCCGATCTCCTGGAAGACCAGGTTGGGTGATCGCTCGGTCGACTCGAGCAGCGCGTAGCGTCCCTTCAGCGCTTCACGCGTGATGCTCCACAGCTGCTCGCGCTGATCGAGATGGAATGTCTCCGACCAGATATTGAGCAGGCCGCGCAGAGGACTGCTGGACGGCAGCTGAGCAAGGTCGCGGCGCTTGCGCAGGAATTCGCCCGCCCGGTCCTCGTAGGTCGGACCGCAGGACCGCAGCAGCCCGTTCACGGCATCCTGCTTCTCGCCGAACAACTCGTGCGACCATCCGCCCTTGTCCATGATCGACACGAGCACACGCTCGACCGGCCGCTCCAGCAGCCAGTAGAGCAGACCGCTGAACGCCATCGGCGAGACGACCTTCGGCCGCACGCGGATGCGCAGCGAGCCCTTGCTCTCGTTGACGACAACGAAGCCGAGATTCTTCACGGCATAGTTGAGCAGGTCCTCGCCATAGAGGGATGCCTGCAGCATCTCCACCAGGCGGTAGGACTTGCCATCCCAGATTTCGCCGCTGTCGTCGAAAACGATGCTCTGCATGACCACGTGACCGAACGCACCTCGCCCGGCGCGTCGAACGCCGGGAGGCAGCTCGCAGGTTCGGCCAGGCGCCTTAAGAATTAGTGTCGTCAATGGGTTAGGCTAGGCCGGCGACGATCCGCCGCCGCTGTCAGCGTTTACAGGTTGCAAACTGCGGCACCGTGGCGGGAATGAAAAAGGGCGTGCCGCCGGCGGTTGTCCGCCGATGGCACGCCCGTCAACGCGATGTTCAGCGTGACTGCGCGGCTTACATGCCCATGCCGCCCATGCCACCCATGTCGCCGTGACCGTGGCTGTGCGCCTCTTTCTTCTTCGGCGACTCGGCCACGCCGGCTTCCGTCGTGATCAGCAGCGCGGCGATGGACGCGGCATTCTGCAGGGCCGTACGCACGACCTTGGCCGGATCGATGACGCCCTTCTCGAACATATCGCCGTACTCGTCGGTCTGGGCGTCGTAGCCGAAGGCCGAGCCGCCCGCCTTCTCGAGCACCTTGCCGACCACGATCGAGCCTTCCACGCCGGCATTCTCGGCGATCTGGCGGATCGGGGATTGCAGGGCGCGCTTGACGATGGCGATGCCGGCGTTCTGGTCGTCGTTCTCGCCCTTGACCGTGATGGCCTGGGTGGCGCGCAGGAGCGCGACGCCGCCGCCGACCACGATGCCTTCCTCGACCGCGGCGCGGGTAGCGTTGAGCGCGTCATCGACGCGGTCCTTGCGCTCCTTCACCTCGACCTCGGTGGCGCCGCCGACCTTGATCACCGCAACGCCGCCGGCGAGCTTCGCCAGACGCTCCTGCAGCTTCTCCTTGTCGTAGTCGGACGTGGTCTCTTCGATCTGGGCCTTGATCTGGTTGACGCGGGCCTCGATCTCCTTCTTCTTGCCGGCGCCGTCGATGATGGTGGTGTTCTCCTTCTCGATGCGCACGCGCTTGGCCTTGCCCAGCATGTCGAGCGTGACGTTCTCGAGCTTGATGCCGACGTCTTCGCTGATCACCGTGCCGTTGGTCAGGACGGCGATGTCCTCCAGCATGGCCTTGCGGCGATCGCCGAAGCCCGGCGCCTTCACGGCCGCCACCTTGAGGCCGCCGCGCAGCTTGTTGACGACCAGCGTGGCCAGCGCCTCACCCTCGACCTCTTCGGCGATGATGAGCAGCGGCTTGCCGGTCTGCACCACGGCTTCCAGCACGGGCAGCAGCGGCTGCAGGCTGGCGAGCTTCTTCTCGTGGATGAGCAGGTAGGGCTCCTCCAGCTCGGCGATCATCTTGTCGGCGTTGGTGATGAAGTAGGGCGACAGGTAGCCGCGGTCGAACTGCATGCCTTCGACCACGTCGAGCTCGCTCTCGAGGCTCTTGGCTTCCTCGACCGTGATGACGCCCTCGTTGCCGACCTTCTGCATGGCCTCGGCAATCATGTCGCCGATCGCCTTCTCGCCGTTGGCGGAGATGGTGCCGACCTGGGCCACTTCCTGGCTGTTCTTGACCTTCTTGGACTTCTTCTGGATGTCCTCGACCACCTGGGCCACGGCCTTCTCGATGCCGCGCTTCAGGTCCATCGGGTTCATGCCGGCGGCAACCGCCTTCATGCCCTCGCGCACGATCGACTGGGTCAGCACGCACGCCGTGGTGGTGCCGTCACCGGCCACGTCGTTGGTCTTCTGGGCCGCCTCGCGCACCATCTGCGCGCCCATGTTCTCGAACTTGTCCTCGAGCTCGATCTCCTTGGCGACCGTCACGCCGTCCTTGGTGGTGCGCGGTGCACCGAACGACTTCTCGATCACGACGTTGCGGCCCTTGGGACCGAGCGTCACCTTGACGGCGTTGGAGAGGATGTCGACGCCGCGCAGCATGCGCTCGCGGGCTTCCGTTGAAAACTTGACTTCTTTCGCAGCCATAATGCTTCACTCCTGGATTGGGATAGGCGGGCCTGTGTCGGTTGCGCGCGGCGGCGGATTGGTGGGCAGCTGGCCTCTCGCGCCCCCTGCCGCCTGCGATCAGGCGTTGCGCGACCTAGCGGTCGAGCACGCCCATGATGTCGCTTTCCTTCATGATCAGGAGTTCCTGACCGTCGATCTTGACCTCGGTGCCCGACCACTTGCCGAACAGCACCTTGTCGCCCTTCTTGACGTCGAGCGCGGTGATCTTGCCGGTCTCGTCGCGGGCGCCGGGGCCGACGGCGATGATCTCACCCTGCTGCGGCTTCTCGGCAGCGGTGTCGGGGATGATGATGCCGCCAGCCGTCTTGGTCTCGCTGTCGACGCGGCGAACGACCACACGATCATGCAGTGGACGAAACTTCATGGAAAAAAGCTCTCCGGATTTCAGGGGCTTAGCTAGCAACGCCCGAATGGTTTATGAGGAGTTAGCGGCTGTTAGCACTTCTCTAAGGAGAGTGCCAGCAGTCGCGGAGATGAGATAGCCGCGCAGTCTGGCGATGTCAAGGCAGCGGACTGTGTGCCCGCTCCCTTATTCCGCCTGGACCCGCTGATAGACGGCAATCGTCAATTTTCTGTTCGTTGGCCAACATCGGAGGGCATACGTGCTGCATCTCATTCGAAGCGTTTCTGTGCTCCTGGCGGCCGGTTTTGCTGCCGTCCTGTCGCTGCAACCCGCGCTCGCCCAAACCGACCAGGTCGTCGATATACCAACCCGGCCGGGCCAGACGATGCGCCTGCTCCTGCTCAAACCGGCAGGCAAGACCGAGGCAAGCGTCATCCTGCTCGCCGGCGGACACGGCAACCTGCAACTCGGCAAGAACGGCAGCATCGGCTGGGGCAAGGGCAACCAGCTGGTCCGCACGCGGGCCGACTATGCCAAGGCCGGTTTTCTAACCGCCGTGCCCGACATCGCACCCGACCTCAAGCAGGGCGACGGCGGCGTGCCGCGCTACCGCTGGTCCGAGGCGTACGCCCGCGACATCGGCGCGCTCGTCAAGCATCTGCGCGGGCTGGCCGCGCCGGTCTATCTGGTCGGCACCAGCCGCGCCGCGCTGTCGGTCGCCAAGGCGGCCGTGCAGCTGACGGGCGATGAGAAGCCGGACGCCATCGTCATCACGTCGGGCATGCTGATGCCCGTCGACGACACGCAGCCGTCGGCGCAGCGCAATGTCGGCCGGCTCGATCGCATCACCCAGCCGACCTTCATCGTGTTCCACAGCAAGGATGGCTGCCGCTATTCCTCGCCGTCGTCCGCGGAAAAGTTCAAGGCGCTGCTGACCAAGGCCCCCAAGGTCGACATCAAGATCGTCAGCGGCGGCACGAACACGGGCAGCAATCCCTGCGAGGCCAACACTCACCACGGTTTTGAGGGCCAGGACGCAGAGGTGGTGAGGCTCGTGGGCGATTGGCTGAAGGCGTTGCCGAAGCCGTGACGGCGCGCTCTACCGGGCGAGCGGGGTGCCGCGGTAGAGCGCCGACAGCGCGACAGCGAAGCCGAAGTGCGGGAGCTGGAGGATGTCATCCGGCGCCTGCAGAACCTGCGGCTGCCACGCGGCGGCTCGAGCCAGCATTTCGACGTACATCCGCTTCTGCTCGATCAGGATGAAATAACGGTTGTCCGGGATGCTGCAGGTAGCGCTGCCGCTTCACGGCGATGTCCTTGTCGGTGTTGCTGTCCGACAGGACTTCGGCGACGAGATAGAATTTGTCGGAATATCGAACTCGTAGTCGGCCATCGCGTCGAACACGGCCACGTCCGCTTCGGGCCGGAACAGCTCGGCTTCGGGGACGATCAGCCCGACCTCCTGCAATGCGGAAAACTCGAGCCGGTGCGCCCGGAAATGCGTATTCAGTTCGAAGGCGAGGTTGGAGGCGATCTGCTGGTGCACCCGGGTAGGTGGCGGCATCATCATGGCGACCCCGTCAATCAGCTGCCAGCGCTCTTCCTCAGGGCGCGATTCGATCAGCGCGAAGAATTCCTCGACGCTGAACTTGCCGTCCTCTCGCACCGGAAATGGCGTGTTCATGATGAGTTAACGCTTCGGCCTGTGGGGATCGCCGCGTTCATGCGGGCAAGATAGATGGCCAGACGCGCGAATTCCAGCCCACTGAGCAGCAAGGGAA
The DNA here is from genome assembly GCA_963735125.1 of uncultured Alphaproteobacteria bacterium. Taxonomy (GTDB): domain Bacteria; phylum Pseudomonadota; class Alphaproteobacteria; order Rhizobiales; family Hyphomicrobiaceae; genus AWTP1-13. The sequence continues at coordinate 22,440 of CAVTJY010000034.1, forward strand.
GCGAGAGGGCGCCTACTCCGCCGCCGCGCGCGGCCCGTAGCCCAGCTGCTTGTTGAGCTTTTCCAGCAGGTCCACCGCCGCCACCGGGATGTTGGTGCCGGGGCCGAACACGGCTTTGGCGCCGGCCGCGAACAGCGCGTCGTAGTCCGCCGGCGGGATGACGCCGCCGACCACGATCATGATGTCGCCGCGGCCTTCCTTCTCCAGCGCCGCCGTCAGGTCCGGCACCAGGGTGAGGTGGCCGGCCGCCAGCGACGACACGCCGATGATGTGCACGTCGTTCTCGACCGCCTGGCGCGCCGCCTCGTCGGGCGTGGCAAACAGCGGCCCGATGTCGACGTCGAAGCCGAGATCGGCGAACGCGGTGGCGATCACCTTCTGCCCGCGGTCGTGGCCGTCCTGGCCCATCTTGGCGACCAGGATGCGCGGCCGGCGCCCGTCGTTGGCGGCGAACTCCTCGGCCATGCGGCGCACGCGATCGACATCCTTGTTCATCTTGCCAGCCTCTGCGGTGTAGACGCCGGACACGGCGCGCGAGTCGGCGCGATGCCGGCCCCACACCTTTTCCATGGCATCCGAGATCTCGCCGACGGTGGCCTTGGCGCGCGCCGCCGCCACCGCCATCTCCAGCAGGTTGCCCTGGCCGCCCTTGGCCGCTTCCGTCAGCGCGCCCAGCGCCGCGACCACGACCTTTTCGTCGCGCTCGCCCTTGAGGCGCTGCAGCTTGGCGACCTGGCTCTCGCGCACGCTCTTGTTGTCGACCTTCAGCACCTCGATCTCGGCCTGGTCGGTGACCTGGTACTTGTTGACGCCGACGATGGTCTGCACGCCGCTGTCGATGCGGGCCTGCGTGCGCGCCGAGGCCTCCTCGATGCGCATCTTGGGAATGCCGGCGGCGATCGCCTTGGCCATGCCGCCCAGCTCCTCGACCTCGGCGATGTGCGCCTGCGCCTTGCGCGCCAGCTCGTAGGTCAGCCGCTCCACGTAGTGGCTGCCGCCCCACGGATCGATGATGCGGCAGGTGCCGGTCTCCTGCTGGATGAACAGCTGCGTGTTGCGGGCGATGCGCGCCGAGAAATCGGTCGGCAGGGCGATGGCCTCGTCGAGCGCGTTGGTGTGCAGCGACTGCGTGCCGCCGTGCGTGGCGGCCATCGCCTCGATGCCGGTGCGCGTCACGTTGTTGAAGGCGTCCTGCGCGGTCAGGCTCCAGCCCGAGGTCTGGCAGTGCGTGCGCAGCGCCAGCGACTTCAGGTCCTTCGGCTTGAACTCGGCCTTGATGAGGTTCGCCCACAGCAGGCGGGCGGCGCGCATCTTGGCGACCTCCATGAAGTAGTTCATGCCGATCGCCCAGAAGAACGACAGCCTGGGCGCGAACGCGTCGATGTCGAGCCCGGCGTTGACGCCGGCGCGCACGTATTCGACGCCGTCGGCCAGCGTATAGGCGAGTTCCAGGTCGGCCGTCGCGCCGGCCTCCTGCATGTGATAGCCGGAGATGGAGATCGAGTTGAACTTCGGCATCTTGGCCGACGTGAAGGCGAAGATGTCGGAGATGATGCGCATCGAGGGTTCGGGCGGATAGATGTAGGTGTTGCGCACCATGAACTCTTTGAGGATGTCGTTCTGGATGGTGCCGGCGAGCTTGGCCGGCGGCACGCCCTGCTCCTCGCCCGCGACGATGAACAGCGCCAGCACGGGCAGCACCGCGCCGTTCATGGTCATCGACACGGTCATCTGGTCGAGGGGGATGCCCGAGAACAGCGTGCGCATGTCGTAGATGGAATTGATCGCCACGCCGGCCATGCCGACGTCGCCGCGCACGCGCGGATGGTCGCTGTCATAGCCGCGATGGGTGGCGAGATCGAAGGCCACCGACAGGCCCTTCTGCCCGGCGGCGATGTTGCGCCGGTAGAAGGCGTTGGAATCCTCGGCCGTGGAGAAGCCCGCGTACTGGCGGATGGTCCACGGCTGCGTCACGTACATGGTCGGGTACGGCCCGCGCAGGAACGGGGCGATGCCGGGATAGCCGTCGATGAAGTCGAGGCCGGCGATGTCGGCTGCCGAATAGCCGCGCTTCACCGCAATGCCTTCGGGCGTCAGCCAGGCATCGCCGCCGGCCAGCGCCCGCGGCAGCCAGCCGACGCACCCAGCTCGACCTTGGTGAAGTCCGGTATCCGGCTCATGCGCTCATGCCTTGCTCGAAACCGCCGTCATTCGATCCACTCTGCGCCTGAATTTAATGAAATGAACGCGCCAAGGCCAGCGCCGCCAAGTGCGCCGGGGTCGCGCGCATCGAATCGCCTGTGCGGCGAGCAGGGCCGCGGGGTCGGGGGAGCATGCGAAGGCAACGCATCTGCTCAGCATCGTGAGTCGGCGCTAGCCTGTCTTCACCCCACCCCTAGCCCCTCCCCGTCAAGGGGAGGGGACCGCGTCGCGTCTCGAGGAACCGCCATGAGCGACGAAGTGCCGCCGAGTCGCCCGCAGAGCGCAGCGGCGACCTGGGCGCCGCTGGCGCGGTTCATCGAGGCCGAGGCGCGGATCGGCGCGTGGGCGGAGAAGCGCACCGGCACACACTTCGTCTATGAGTTCGTGCGCTTCGGCATCAAGCAGGGCTGGGCCTGCCTGTTCGGCGCGCTCATCCTGGCGCTGCTGATCGGCACGCACCTGCTCTATCCGAAGGGTGCCTGGCTCGCCCGCTACGACTTTCTGGTGCTGGCGGCGCTCGGCATCCAGGCGGTCATGCTCCTCTTCAAGATGGAGACGTTCGAGGAGGCGAAGGTCATCTTCGTCTTCCACGCGGTCGGCACGCTGATGGAGGTGTTCAAGACCTCGGTCGGCTCGTGGATCTATCCCGAGGCGAGCCTGCTGCGCATCGGCGGCGTGCCGCTGTTCACGGGCTTCATGTATGCGGCCATCGGCTCCTATATCGCGCGCTGCTGGCGGCTGTTCGATTTCCGCTTCACGTATCATCCGCCGCTGTGGGCGCTGAGCCTGCTGGCGCTCGCCATCTACGCCAACTTCTACGCGCACCACTATCTGCCCGACGTGCGCATGCTGCTGTTCGCGCTGACCATCCTGCTGTTCGGCCGCTGCTGGGTCTACTTCAAGGTATGGCAGCGTGCATCGGCGCATGCCGCTGCTGGTGGGTTTCGTGCTGGTGGCGCTGTTCATCTGGATCGCCGAGAACGTCGGCACGTTCACGGCCGCGTGGATGTATCCCCATCAGCGCAACGGCTGGTCGCTCGTCTCGATGGGCAAACTCGGCGCCTGGTTCCTGCTGATGATCATCAGCTACACGCTGGTGGCGCTGCTCAATCGTCCGCAGCGCATGACCTCTCCATCCGCATACGCCACCCTCGGCGTGCGCGAAGGCTCGAGCTGATCGGATCAGCCGGACAGCAGGAAGATATAGAGCAAGGCGCCGACCGCGCTTGCTGCCGCGAGGCCAGCCATGAAGCCGCGCAGATCGAAGGGCGTGTCGCGCGGCACCGATGCTGGCAGCAAACTCGGCGCGCGCACGGGGCGGGCGGGGGGCACCTCCATGGCCATGGCAACGGGGCGCATCACCCTCTGCACCGGCCGGTGCTCGGGCCGGGCGGTGGGCATCTGTAGCGGATCGCCGTCGGGCATGACGGATCGCGGCGGCATTGGCATGGGCCGCGAGTCCGGTATGGCCGACCTTGCGGCCGGATGCATCGGCCGCAGCGCGGCGTGCTGCCCCGGCGAGGGGACCATCGACGCCGGCCGCTGATGGGCCTGCAGCATGCGCGACAGGTTTTCGAGTGCGGCGGCGGCCGCATCGGCGTCGGCAGCGAGCTTGGCGGCCGCATCGAGCGCCGAAGCGATCGGCGTGACGGTGGCCTCCTTGTGCGACTGCGGACGTGGCGGGTCGGGCAGAGCCCGCTCGGGCAGCGGTGTCTCCAGCCGCGCGCTCAGCGACTGCCAACGAGGCGTCTCTGGATGCGAGGAGTCCGGCAGAGCCGACTCTGGAAGCGACGCCTCGAGCCGGGCATGCAGCGATGGCGGGCGGGTCGGCTGGACGAGGCTTGGCTCGGCCGGGGACAGTTCGGCCAGGGTCAGCCCGGCCAGCGGTGCGTCCGGTGGGGTTTTCGATGACTGCGGGACTACCGCCTCGGCCAAGGGCAGTTCGGGCACCGGTAGTTCGGCCAGGGGCAGTTCGGACACCAACAGCTCGGACACGGGCGGCTCTGGTGCCGGCGGTTCAGCCACCAGTGATTCCGGCACCAGCCACCGGTGACTCAGCCACCAGCGGCTCTGGCACCAGCGGCTCTGGCACCAGTGAGTTTGGCACCAGCGACTCTCGGCACCAGCGACTCTGGCACCAGCGACTCGGCCACCAGCGGCTCTGGCGCAGGCAGCTCGGCGAGATGTGCGGGCTCCGGCGTCACCGTTTCCACGAGCTGCGCCGGCTCTTGCTCCGGTTGATAGGGCTCGGCGTCCTGCTGCTGGGCCGGGTGCCAATGCGTGCCGCTGCCCAGCTGTTGCTGCCTTGCCTTCAGGAACACCGGTTGCGATTGGATCTCGGCGAGCTCTGCGGCAACCGTCGTACGCGCCGCGCTCCAATCGCCCAGACCGAGCAGAGCCGCCTCTCTGGGCGCGCCGGGGACACGTTGGCTGACGGGCTCGGCCAGCAGCGGCAGTGACGATGCCTCGCTGTTTGGGGCGGTATAGGTGCCCTGCGCGGCGCCGATGCGACTGGTGAGGCGTTCGATCTCGTCTTGCGTGCCGTTGGCGACGACGTCGGCGAGAGCATCTTTCAGCGATTCGTCGCCATTCAGGTCCAGCTGGTCGGCTGCGGCCTGCTCGGCATCGGTCGGGCGCACGCCCGCGGCGCGTGTCGCATCGCTTGGTTCGTCGCCTTCATTCGGCGGAAACGCCATACCAAATTCCTCGCGCTTCCTAGGACCGCCGCCTTCGTAGGCAGGAACGAACCTGGAAGCCTCCCCACCGGTGGTCCGCCCCCGCGGACGGATGTAATCCCGAGCGTGCCGGTCTCAGTCCTTGGCCAGACTGGTAATGCGGTCGAGCAGACGAGGCCGGCGACGCTCGCCAGATATCTTAGTCGCTTGGGGCATTTCTGCGGCAGGAGCCTCTGAACTTGGTTTCTCGGCGGGCGCCCGGGTTGCGCCAGCGGCCGCAGCTGCCGCAGTGGTAGTATCGCTGTGACCGTTGCTGGCCGGCTTGAGCGGCTCGGCGGCCACAGGCTCGGCCGGCGTCGGTGGCAGCGGTCATGGTTGTAGCGCTTGCCGTGGCACTCGCGGCGATGGCAGGGCGCTGCGTCTTCGTGATTTGCGAGACCCGCTCGGCCAGCCGCTGCTCGTTGCCCGCGCTGGGGCCGGCGCGCCTGCCCCGATGTCGGCACCGAGCCGGCGCCGATGCGGCGCATCTCGCCCATGAAATGCGCGGCCTGGCGGGCAAGGCGCTCGTGGGCAGCCGCCAGCTCGGCGCGCAGGCGGGTGATGGTGGACGCTTGCTGGTCGGCCTGCGCCTGCGCGGAGCCCAGTTTCGCTTTCAGGGCGATCTTGCTGTTGCCCAGGCTGCTGATGGACTTGCCGTCGAACTGCTCGAACGCCGACAGCGCCGCCCGCAGCCGGGCGATCTCGCCGGCCTGGTCTTCCGCGCGCGCTTTCAGGCCGCGGATCTCGCGCTCCATGCCGGCCCGGATGGCCTCGGCCTCGTTGCCGCCGGCCGAGCGCGCAGCGCTGAGTGCCGCCTCGGCCTCCGACAGGTCCTGGCGCAGGCGATCCATGTCGCCCTCGCCCTGGGCGGCTGCCTGGGCGGCTGATTGAGTTGTTTCGAGCGCGGCAGGCGTGCTGCCGGCGCCGGGCAGCAGGTAGCCGTGGCCGAGCCGCACCTGCAACCGGTCGATCAGGATGGCCTGCTCGCGGGTCTTGATTGCGCAGCCCTTCCACCTCCGAGCGCATTGCGCTTTCGCTCTCGGGCAGGTTGTCGCTGCGGGGACGGCCGGTGCGGGTGGTGAGCACACTGTTCAGCCGCTCGATCTGCGCGTGCTGCTGGGCGTGGACGGAGCCTGCTTCCTCGAGCGCCACCTTGTGCTTCTTGGCGCCCTGCGCCAGCTCGGCGATCTCGCGGTCGCGATTGAACAGCAGCCGCTTGGCCTCCGCGAGCCTCGCCTCGACCTTCGGCAGGCGATCCGTGACGGTCTGCTCCAGCACGCGGCGGGCGTTCTGGTTCTCCTCCAGGTCGGCCCTGGACTGCCCGACATTGCTTTCCAGCGCCGAGATGCTGGCATCGCGCCGGTTGATCTCGATCAGGTGACGGGCGCGCTCGAGCTTGGCCTGGTCGAGGTGCGTCTCCAGCTTGTGCACCTTGATGGCGTACTCGGCGCGCAGCCGGTCGCGGTCCGCCTTGATCTCCGACTCGCTGACCGGCATCGACTGCTTGATGCGGATGGTGGTGAGCCGCACCGCCCGCGACCAGAACGCGGACGCCAGCAGCAATCCCAGCAGACTTGCTGCCAGGAAGCCCAGGGCGACCAGCATCGCGGTTTGGATCGACATCAATGGCGCATCCTAGGCGGCACAGGTGCCCTCAACCTGAACCGAACTAGACGCGGGAACCCGCAAGCCCAAGTGGCGGCCACGGCCCCAGCTGCGTTGGCCAACATTTCCACGCCAAGGATATTAGGAGCACTTCGGCGCGACGTCACGCAACTGCGGATCGCTTCTGCACCCCTCAGAACGGGTTCCAGGTCGGCGTTCGGGTATACTTCAAATAGCCGATGTTGGCACCTAGACGAAGGCCGACGCCGGCGCGGATCGGCGCCGCGACGACATCGCCGCTCTTCTGAAAGGTCAAGCCCACGCCACCGACCACGTAGGCCGAGCCGTCTACCCCGCCGAAGCGCTGATAGATGCTCCTCCGGGTCGCGCAGATTGTAGATCAGGACCATGACCTTGGAGCCCGCCGCGCCGGCGTCCCAGCCGATCGAGGGCCCCTGCCAGTACACCCGATGGGTGCCGGCATCGCGCGTGTAGAGGGTGCCTTCGCCGTAGCGCAGGCCCGCCACGAAGGCGCCGCCCGCGTCCTGGCCCAGGATGTAGCCGTTGGGCCGGCCCTGCTGCTGGAAGGCGTATTCGATGACGCTGGCCATGCCCTTGCTGATCGTGCCGAAGAAGCCGATGGCCGGCCGCCGTGATCTCGTTGGGGGAGTAGCCTGCACCCGGGCTCCTCGCTGTTGTAGGGCGACGCTGGATCGTAGCGGCGGTCGTAGTCCTGCCCTTCGTCATTGGGCGTGTAGGGCTGCCCATAGCGGCCTGAGCTCGGCTCGACTGTAGCCGCTGCTCTGGTCCGGGCCATTGTAGGGAGCGTTGCCCGGTCGTTGTAGCCGCCGCCGGCCGGGCCGTTGTAGGGATCGCCGCCCCGCGGGCCGTAGGCGTCGCCGCTGCCGCGGGGCGGGCGGTAGGCCTGGTCCTGCGGCTGGTTCGGGGCGCCGCTAGCGGGGCGGGGTTGGGCTCGTACGGCCGCGCCGAGCCCTGTCTGACGGGGATCGTCGTAGCGGGGATCGCGGACGGTAGGCGTCATCGGGGCGCTGGTAGCGTGGGTCGCCGCCGCCGCGCTGCCAGGGCAGTTGCTCCTGCGCGGACGCGGACGTCGCCCAAAGCATCGCCGGCAGGTGAGCAGTAAGTGCCGCCGCCAGCGCCGAAAGTTGTCTCGGCATGGATCGACCCATTGTTGGTTCCGCCCGATTGGCATCGGGCCACAAGTTGAAACGCGTGAAGCCCCGGAATTATCGACAATTGTCGCAAAGTATTACCAAAGTGTGGCCGAAAACCCACTTCTGTGTGACGCAACTAGACTGTGCGTGTTCTTGGCAACGGCTGGCGAGCCCAGGCCACGAAATCCGGATTGATGAACCCGCGGTCGCGATTGCCGTACGTGAGCGGGCTGCCATCCAGGGTTGTGGCCGAGCCGCCCGCTGCGGCCAGGACGGCGTGGCCGGCGGCCGTGTCCCATTCGCAGGTCGGCCCCACGCGCGGGTAAAGGTCGGCCTCGCCCTTGGCGATCAGGCCGAACTTGAGGGAGGAGGACACCGCCTTCCGGTCGACCACGTTGTAGCCGTCGAGGAAGCGCTGGGTGGCCGAGGTCAGGTGCGTCTGGCTGGTCAGCGCCCGCAGCGCGTGCGGGTCCGGCACCTGCGTGCGCAGCCGCGTCGGGCGGCAGGCGGCGATGTTGGCGACCTCGGCGTGCGGCTCGAGCCGGGCCGCCACGGCCTCATCGGGGCCTAGCGTGACGTAGAAATCGGCCAGTGCCGGCGCGTAGACGAGCCCGAACAACGGCCGCCCGCCGGCGATCAGGCCGATGTTGATGGTGAACTCGGCGCGGCCGCGGATGAAGCCCTTCGTGCCGTCCAGCGGATCGACCAGGAAGAACGTGTCGTCGATCGGCGGAATGCGACCGGCGGTGACCGACTCCTCGGCGATCACGGGAATGCCCGGCGCGACGCGCGCCAGCGCCTCCAGGATAATCTCCTCCGACTGATGATCGGCGATCGTCACCGGGCTCTGGTCGGCCTTGGCTTCGGCCGTGACGCCCGATTTGTGGTGCGCCATCTGCACGCGACCGGCGGCCAGCGCGACGGGCAGCAGGGCCTCTGCCAATCTGCGGCACTCGCGGCTGTCCATTGGTTCGGTCCCGGTGATTCGCGTGGCGGATCAGAGGACCAGCGTCGCGACAGAAGCATCGTTACGGCAACACATGGCGGGACAACCACAAAAAAACAACCCTTTCAATGCGCCTCCGGACGGCCACCCTTGCAGTACGGCGCGAAGCATGTATCAAGGGACGACATGGGCGCGACCGGTTCGAGTTGGCTGGTGTGGAATGCGCTTGTTTCAGCCGCCGTCTGCGTCAAGACCCACTGAGACTCCGAGGGCCTCCGATGACAGAGCGCGCCCAGCCGACTGATCTGGAACTTGCTGCGCTGATCTCGAGCAAGATCTGCCACGACGTGATCGGTCCGGTCGGCGCCATCTACAACGGTCTCGAGATTCTCGACGAGGACGACGACGCGCAGGCCAAGACCTACGCGATGGACGTGATTCGCAACGTCACCGAGCAGGCGTCCGCGCGCCTGCAGTTCGCGCGCTTCGCGTTCGGCGCCGCGGGTTCGGCCGGGGCCCAGATCGATCTTGGCACCGCCGAGCAGATCAGCCGCGGCCTGCTCGGCAAGGGCAAGCACAAGCTGGCCTGGCGCGGCATCCCGGGACACATGGCCAAGGACAAGGTCAAACTCCTGCTCAACCTGATCTCCGCGGCCATTACCTCCTTGCCGCGCGGCGGCGAGATCGACGTGCGGATCGAGGGGTCGCTGGAGCGGCCGAATTTCCTGCTGCAGTGCCGTGGTCCTGGCGCGCGCCCGCCGCAATATCTCGCCGACTACGTGGCCGGCGGTCAGACCGCGCCGCTCGATGCGCTGTCGATCCAGGCCTATTACACGTGGCGGCTGGCGGCCTCCTCGCGCATGCCGCTCCACATCGCCAAGGACGGCGCCGACATCTGCCTGATCGCCCGATCGGCCTGACGTTGCCTTCGCCGCGCGTGCCGGCATCGCCGTTCGACGACCGATAGCCGAGCGGATCGGCAAGCCAATCTTAACGCATTGCTCAGCCTAATGCGCCGGTCGCGGCTTCGCGACGGAGCGGGTGCGCGTGACATAGCCCTTGCCGGCTGGCGATTGCTGAGGCCCCCATGCTGCGAACCTGCCTTGTGGTCGATCCCTCGCAAGTCGTGCGCAAGGTTGCGCGCCGCATCTTCGAGACCATGCAGTTCCAGACCGCCGAGGCCGAGACCGGACAGGAAGCGCTGCAGAAGTGCGAGGGCGACATGCCTGACGCCATTCTGCTCGACGGCCGCTTGCCGACCATGAGCAGCGCCGAAGTATTGGGAACGCTGCGCGCGCTGCCGAACGGACGCAAGCCGCTCGTCATCTACTGCACGACCGAGAACGATGCGAGCGAGATCGCCCGTGCGTTGTCGGCGGGAGCCGACGACTACGTCCTCAAGCCGTTCGATCTGGAAAGCATTCGCGCCAAGCTGACATCGGCCGGGCTCTAGTGTCCCGATTCCGAAGTTCGCCACGCTTTGCCGAAAGTGTCCCGAGCGAACTTCGGAATCATAAGGGACACTAGAATTATAGAGGCGCTAGTGTAATTCAGATCGAGAAATTCGCTCCGAGCCCAAGCCGCGAACTCCGGCGAATTTCTCGATCATCACACTAGTCCTGACCTGAGTCGGACCCGCTCCGACCAGCGACATTTGCAGGTCACGAGACGGCGTGGCCGAGGGCGGCGCGGTTGGCCGCGAACGCGCGATCGTACTCGATCAGGCGCGCGATCTCGTCGCGCGCGTCCTCCCCGTACAGACGGCCGATCAGGTAGAGCGTGCCGTCGATGGCCAGCGACACGCCGCCGCTGGTGACGATGCCGCCATCATCGACGATCGCCGCCTCGACCGGCTCGGCTGTTGCAGCAAGCGTGCCGAGCCGCGCGAGCGGTGCCGCGGGCTCCGCGCCGGCCGCGTGCCGCCGCGTCGTGGCACGCTTGCCATCCAGTATGCCGGCTGCGGCCAGGATCAATCCGCCCGTGCAAACCGACGCCACGCTGCCGCCGGGCAAGCGACGCAGGAACGCGAGCATGGCCTGATCGGTGATCTGCGCCTGCCAGCCGGGCCCGCCGCACACCACGAAACTGTCGCATGGCGGATGATCGTCGAAGCCGAATTGGGCGAGCACGGACAGTCCGCCGGCCAGGCGGACCGGCCCTGGCCGGGCGGCAATCGTTACGCTCTCGATGGCCGGCAGCACCCTGCGCGCCATCGAGACGACGCCGACCGTGCCGCCGATGTCGATCGGCTCGACGTCCTCGTAGATGACGATGCCAAATCTCGACGGCGCATTCCGCTGTTTCATGGCGCGAATACTCACGGCAAAAGTCTGCTCGCGCAAGCGGGCGCGATTGCCGCTCGCAGGGCAAACTGCCGTGTGGTTGGGCATGCGCGCGCGCCCGCTGCCCATGAATTGCTCCCGGTCCGATCAAGACGTGCCCCCGGGCGTGTGTTTCACGCACGTCGGCGCTGTCCGCACCTCTGGCACGTGGCTTGCTGAAGTCCTGCCGAAGCAATCGGAAATCAGTGTGGGTTCGGTGAGGTAGATCATGCAGCGAAGAACAGTTTTGAAGCTCGGCGCAGGTGCCGCCGCGGGAGCGCTGATCAGCTCGCCGGCCATCGCGCAGAGCGCGCCGCAGATCCGCTGGCGCATGACCTCGAGCTTCACCAAGGTGCTCGACCTCACCTATGGAGCCGGCGAGCTGTTCTGCCGCTACGTGTCCGAGCTGACGGAAGGCAAGTTCCAGATCCAGCAGTTCGCCGCCGGCGAGATCGTGCCCGGCCTGCAGGCGCTCGACGCGGTGCACGGCGGTACCGTCGACATGGCCTACACCGGCATGCTGTTCTACGTCGGCAAGGATCCGACGTTCGCGCTGGGAGCGGCGGTGCCGTTCATGCTCAACCCGCGCCAGCAGCACGGCTGGTACTATCACGCGGGCGGCAACGAGATGTTCAACGCATTTCTCGCCAAGCACAACGTGATCGGCTTCCCGTGCGGCAACACCGGCATGCAATGGGGCGGCTGGTTCCGCAATCCGATCAACAGCGCCGACGACCTCAAGGGCCTGAAGATGCGCATCGCAGGCTTGGCGGGCGCGATCGCCTCACGGGTCGGCGTGGTGCCGCAGCAGATCGCGCCGGGCGACATCTATCCCGCGCTGGAGCGCGGCGCGATCGACGCGGTCGAGTACATCGGCCCCTACGACGACGAGAAGCTCGGCCTGAACAAGGTCGCCAAGTACTACTACACGCCGGGCTGGCAGGAGGGCGGCACGGTGTTCCACGTGCTGGCCAACACCGCCAAATGGGCCGAGCTGCCGCCGCTCTACAAGAAGGCGGTGGAAGTGGCGGCCCAGGCGACCACCACCAGCATGCTCGGGCACTACGACACGAAGAACTCGGAGGCATTGCTGCGTCTGGTGGGCGCGGGAACAAATGTGTCCGTGTTTGCGCCACAGGTCTTGCAGGCCATGTATGGGGCGGCGCAGGAGCACTATGCCGGCCTGATTGCCTCCAACGAGGCGTTTGCGGCGATCTACAAGTCGCAAAAGGAGTTCAGGGACCGCAACTATCTCTACCACCAGTACGCCGACTTCCAGTACGACAACATGATGCTGCAGCTGTTGCGGAAGGCTTGACGATCCTGTCGCTTCCGCAGGGTGCGAGACAGGAGGCGAGGAGCATGAGCGAACCGGCATTCGATCCAGGCTCGATCAGCTACGTCGAGGCGATGGAGACGGTGCGGGACGCTCATCCCAAGCCGATGTCGCGGGCGACGGGCAAGGTGCTGGCCCGGCTCGACAAGCACTGCCGGACCATCCTGCAGCACGCGACATTCTGCGTGATCGGCACGCAGGGGCCCGACGGCGCCGACGTCTCCCCGCGCGGCGATCCGGCGGGCTTCGTGCGCGTGCTGGACGATCGCCACATGCTGCTGCCCGACCGCATCGGCAACAACCGCTTCGACAGCTACGCCAACATCTTCGCCAACCCCAGCATCGGCATGCTGTTCCTGGTGCCCGGCATGGCCGAGGTGCTGCGCATCAACGGGCTGGCGCGGGTCACAAATGATGCCGGCCTGCTGGCGGTGTCGGCCGTGCAGGGGCGCGCGCCCAAGTTCGGCCTGCTGATCGAGGTGCGCGAGGCCTACCTGCACTGCGCCAAGGCCGTCAATCGCGCGGGGTTGTGGGATCCCTCCAAGCACGTCGACCGGTCGGTGATCCCGACCTACGGCACGATGCTGGCCGACCAGGTCGAGGGCCTGACGCAGGAGGAAAGCGAGCGGCAGGGGGCCGAGATGGCGCGCCGGGGGATGTACTGACGCCGGCGACGCAAATCGCCGTCCGCAACCGCAAGTTTACGGCTTGAACAGCGAGGACAGGGAGAACGTCGAGACGGCGACGATCGGCGCCTTTTCGGCGACCTGCGGATGGGGCTCGTCGATGTGGACGTTCAATCCCGTCGCGCGTCCGTCCTTGACCAGCGTGGAGACGTACTCCCAGCCGTTCGGCTCCAGTCCCAGGCAGGCCTCCGACATCTCGCCCTTCAGGCGCACGTGGATGGCGATGTTGCCGCGCGCCAGGATTCCGGCCGTCTGCGCGGGGGTGTATTTCTCCCTGTTCCAGAGCTTCGTCAGGTAGACACCGACCACCATGCGCTTGATGTTCGGACCCCAGCTCACTCTTTGCTTCTTGTCGGAGGCAAACGAATAGGTGCCGGGCGGCAACGAGCCAATGGAGCGTGCGGCGAGGCAATCAGGGTCCGGGTTGTTGCGGCAGATCTCGCGGCCCGAGATGGCCCAGGCGATGGTCTTGCCGTTGGCTTGCGCGTCATCGCTGATGACGAACAGGCGGCCGGTCTTGATGACGTAGCCGAGGCGGAAGGGGGCGACCTGGTCCGGCACCTTGCGCACCACGTCCTCGAAGGGGTTGCAGATTTCGCCGCCGGTTAGTTTCCGCTCGTAGCCCTTGTGCTTGATGGTGACGTAGTCGACGTCGACGCGCAGTCCCAGTGCGGCAGCACCTGCTTGTTGGCGAGCGTGACGATCGGATCGAGCTTCTCGACCGGAGCCTTCTTGGGCGCGGCCTTGGCGGCGGCCTTCTTCTCGGGCGTGGTGGTGGTGTGTGGTTCGAGGCCCACGGGGAGGACTTCGACGGGTCTCTGATCTGCTCGCATCTCTCGGACGGCTTGGGCGGCTCGATCTGCTTCACGGCGAGCCGCCGGGCGTCGGCGCTGGTGGCACCATGCTTGATGTAGGCCTGGATCAGGGCCTGCTGCACCTCGATCTGCTCTTCCGACAGCTCGAAGATGCAGTCCGAGATGTCGTTGCCGACCTGGCTGAAGAAGTCGGCCATGTTGCCGGCAGCCGTCGTCGCGCCTTTGCTTGGGGCTTTGGTGCTTGGTGGGGTTTTGGTTGGGGCCTTGGGCTGCTGGGCGAGGCCGTCGTCCGCGACGAGGAACGCAAGAACCGCCGCCAATGCCAACGGCCACGTTCTCGACCCTGCGTTCTTCATCGTTCCAAGAAACCCTGCGGACTGCCACTGCTTCATCGCACGAGATGCTGACGCGGGCCACCGGCGAGGGTTGTGCAACGCACCACCACGGCTGGCCCCGCGTCGGTGCGAGTATGCAGTGATTCCAGGCGGGAAATTGGGCAGGCGCTCGGCCTGCTGTCCACGGGGGCGGGGCGAGCGAAGGGGTGCGGCATCCTGACCGCAAGAATGAGAGGTGCCCGAGCGACGTCGGGCACCTCGTTATTCCGCCGCCTCCTTGGCGAGGAAGCCGCCGGACTGGTGGGACCAGAGGTCGGCGTAGAGGCCGCCGCGCTTCAGCAGGTCGGCGTGGCTGCCCTCCTCGATGATGCGGCCCTGGTCGAGGATCACCAGGCGGTCCATGGCGGCAATCGTCGACAGGCGATGGGCGATGGCGATCACCGTCTTGCCGGACATCAGATTGTAGAGCTGCTCCTGGATGGCCAGCTCCACCTCCGAGTCGAGCGCGCTGGTGGCCTCGTCGAGGATCAGGATCGGCGCATTCTTCGAGCAGCACGCGGGCGATGGCGACGCGCTGGCGCTGGCCGCCGGACAGCTTGACGCCGCGCTCGCCGACGTGCGCGCCATAGGCCTTGCGGCCGCGCATGTCCTCCAGCGTGGCGATGAAGGTGTCGGCCTGGGCACGCTTGGCGGCCGCGATGGTGGCCTCCTCGCCGGCGTCGGGGCGGCCGTAGAGGATGTTGTCGCGCACCGAGCGGTGCATCAGCGAGGTGTCCTGCGTGACCATGCCGATCTGCGCGCGCAGGCTGTCCTGCGTGACGTGGGCGATGTCCTGGCCGTCGATCAGGATGCGGCCGGACTCCAGGTCGTAGAAGCGCAGCAGCAGGTTGACGAGCGTCGACTTGCCGGCGCCCGAGCGGCCGACCAGGCCCGACCTTCTCGCCCGGCGCGATGTCGAGCGACAGGTTGTGGATGATGCCGCCCGGCCGCGCGGTGCCGGCCCCCACCTTCTGCCCGTAGTGGAAGCTGATGTTCTCGAAGCGGATCTCGCCCTGGCGCACGACCAGCGGCTGGCTGTCCGGCTGGTCGACGACCATGTTCGGCCGGCTGATCGCCTCCATGCCTTCCTCGACCACGCCGATGTTCTCGAAGATGCCGGCGACGACCCACAGGATCCAGCCCGACATGGCGACGATGCGCATGACGAGGCCGCTGACGACGGCAATGGCGCCGATGCTGACGGCGCCGTACGGCTCCACAGCCAGATGGCGAGACCGCAGGCGCCGACGATCAGCAGGCCGTTCAGGCCGTACAGGACAAGCTCCATGGCCGTCTGCACGCGCAGCGAGGCCTGCCACTTGCCCATCTGCTCCTGCAGTGCGGCGCGCGCGTAGGCGTCCTCGCGGTCGGCGTGCGCGAACAGCTTGACGGTGAGGATGTTGGTGTAGGTGTCGACGATGCGCCCGACCAGCATGGAGCGGGCCTCGGACGCCTCCGTCGAGCGCTGCTTGATGCGCGGCACGAAGATGATGAGCACGACGATGTAGGCCGCCAGCCAGACGATCAGCGGGATCAGCAGCGCGGATCGGCCGCCGCGAAGATGACGGCCGTGCCGACCCATTGCACGCCGGCATACCAGATGGCGTCGATCACCTGCACGACCGAATCGCGCAGCGACGGTCGCCGCCTGCATCACCTTGTTGGCGACGCGGCCGGCAAAGTCGTTCTGGAAGAAGCCCAGGCTCTGGCGCAGCACGTAGCGGTGCGTCAGCCAGCGCACGCGGGTCGTCACCGGCCCGGCGATGATCTGGTTCTTGATCAGGTCGTGCGCGGTCGAGACCACCGGCCGGGCGACCACGGCAACGAGCGGCCATCCACAGCAGCATGCTGCCGTGCTCGCTGATGAAGTCCTGCGGCGACTGGGCGGCCTTCATCAGGTCGACCAGGTTGCCGACGAAGGCCATCAGCGCCACCTCGATCAGCGCGCCGGCAAAGCCCGCCACCAGCAGCACGGCGAACGCCGGCCAGATCGGCCTGATGAAGTGGACATAGAACGCCAAGCAGCGTCTCCGGCGGGCGAACCGGTGACTCGGCCGGGAAGGCTTCGATGCGGGTTTCAAACCAGCGGAACATGACAAAAATCCTCTTGTCCGGCAGGCGAAACGAGGGGGTCAACGGCGCGCTGCGCGCAAGCGCTGCCCTCGTGGCCGGTATGGAATTATTGGCGGCGGGGTATCCCTGGATCGCGACGGCTGCATGGATCAGTGGACTCTGATCTGCGGCCGGGCGCGAAGGGTCGATCGATGGAGCGTAAGCCGTGGAACAATGGCATCGGATTCCATCGTGGCGGCACGCCTCGCGAGATGGTGTAGCGTCATGCATGGCGGTCATAGCACGACGCGCGGTCGAGCGGCGAGCGCGAGGGCAGCGCATGAGCCGCAATGAAGCTGCAGATGCTGACGGCAGTGCCAGAGATCATCTGACGGCCAGGCGGCGCAAGCGCCTGGTTCGAGACGCTGCGCGACGACCTGTGCGGGGCGTTCGAGGCGGTGGAGGCCGATCTGCCGGCCGGTGCGCCGCTGGCCGACCAGCCGCGCCGGCCGGTTCGCAGCGCAAGCCCTGGACGCGGACGGACCACACCGGCGCGCCGGGCGGCGGCGGCGTGATGAGCCTGCTGGGCGGCCGGGTGTTCGAGAAGGCCGGCATTCACACCTCGACCGTGCATGGCGAGTTCGCGCCGGAGTTCCGCAGCCAGATCCCGGGTGCGGACGACGACCCGCGCTTCTGGGCGTCCGGCGTGTCGCTGATCGTGCATCCGGTCAACCCGAACGTGCCGACCGCGCACATGAACACGCGCATGGTCGTGACCTCCAAGTGGTGGTTCGGCGGCGGCGGCGACCTGACGCCCGTGCTGATGCGCCGGCGCACGCAGGAGGATGCCGATACGGTGGCGTTCCACGCGGCCATGCAGTCGGCCTGCACGCCGCACGCGATTGCCGACTACGCCCGCTACAAGGCGTGGTGCGACGAATATTTCTACCTGCCGCATCGCAAGGAGATGCGCGGGGTGGGCGGCATCTTCTACGACTATCTGACGCCGGCCGAGGCGGACGGCGGCTGGGCGGCGGCGCTGGCCTTCACGCAGGACGTGGGGCGGGCGTTCCTGCGCGTCTATCCCGAGATCGTGCGGCGCAATTTCGCAGCTCCCTGGAGCGAGGCCGACCGCGAGGAACAGCTGGTGCGGCGCGGCCGTTATGTCGAGTTCAACCTGCTCTACGATCGCGGCACGGTGTTCGGCCTGAAGACCGGCGGCAACGTCGAGGCGATCCTGTCGTCGCTGCCGCCGGTGGTGAAGTGGCCGTGAGGTGGCGCTCGAAAAATTGGAAGAAGACATGAACCTGGAATTTCCTGACGTGGTTGCGCGGCTGAGCGCGGCGGCGCTGGCTGGCGCGCTGATCGGCCTCAACCGGGATATGGCCCAGAAGCCGATTGGCGTCAGGACGTTGGGGCTGGTGGCGCTCGGAGCGGCGACCGTCACCGTTGCAGCGGTGCAGGTGCAGGGCATGGCCGAGAACACCGATGCCTTGAGCCGGGTCGTGCAAGGCATCATCCAGGGCATCATGGCCGGCATCAGCTTCATCGGCGCCGGCGTGATCCTGCGCGACGCGCAGACGCGAACCGTGGAGGGGCTGACGACGGCGGCAAGCGTGTGGGTCACGGCCGCCCTTGGCATCGCGTGCGGGCTGGGCGCCTGGACGACGGTGGCCGTAGCTCTGGTCGTGGCGCTGCTTCTGCTGGTCGTCCTGCCCCGGTTCGAGTGGCTCACGGAGGCCAAGAAGGACAAGGAGTGAGCCGGGCGCTATACGCTGAAGGGCAGTGACGCGCAGTGGGAGACGAAGAGGTGGAGCAGATGAGACTGGCAGGGAAGATCGCGATCATCACCGGGGGCGCGTCCGGCATCGGCCACGAGGCCGCGAAGCTGTTTGCCGCCAACGGGGCGGTTGTGATGGTCGCCGACCGTGACCTGGATGGCGCGACTCGCGTGGTGCAGGAGATCAAGGCGCAGGGCGGAAAGGCCAGTGCCTACAAGGTCGACGTGGCGCAGGAGGCCGAGGTCAAGGCGATGATCGAGGCGGCCGTCGCTGCCCATGGCCGGCTCGACATCCTCGTCAACAACGCCGGGTACGGCATCGCGGGCACGGTGGTGAACACGTCGGAGGCCGATTGGGACGCGCTGATGGCCGTGAACGTGAAGGGCGTGTTCTTCGGCTGCAAGTATGCGATCCCGGTGATGGAAAAGCAGGGTAGCGGCGCGATCGTCAACACCGCCTCCGGCGCCGCCCACGTGGGCATCGTCAATCGCGCCGCCTATGTCGCCTCCAAGGGCGCCGTCGACGCGCTGACGCGGGCCATGGCGACCGACCACGCGCTCGCCGGCATCCGCATCAATGCCGTGGCGCCGGGGACGATCGAGACGCCATACTTCGCGGAGATCTTCGCCAAGTCGCCGAACGCGGCGGGCTTGCGGCGCGGCCTCGAGATGCGGCAGGCGATGGAGCGGCTCGGCAAGCCGATCGAGATTGCGCGCGCCATGCTGTTCCTGGCCAGCGACGAGGCCTCGTTCTGCACCGGCACGACGCTGGTCGTCGATGGGGGCTGGACGGCGCAGGGTGACAGGTTGGCCCAGTATCAGGGTTGAGAGGATCGCCTTGAAGACCAGACACGCCGTCGCACGCCGAGCGCCGTTACCAGGCCATAGGCGGTGATGCCGGCAGCCACCGCTGCGAATTGGCCGTCGAGGCCGAGGCCATGACGTCGGCGAGCAGCCAGCCGCCGCCGACGGCGAGGCCGATGCGCGCTAGGGCGCCTCCGACCGGCCAGGCCATGCGTCCGGCGCCCATCGACGCGAAGTACAGCGCCATGCCGAGGCCGAAGGCGCCGAACGCCGGCGCGATGAAGGTCAGCGCGCGGGTGGCGATGCGCAGCACCTCGGGGTCGCTGGTGAAGACGGCGGCGAACATGGCCGGCATGGCGCCGACCGTGATGCCGACTAGTGCCTGCGACGAGCAAGGTCATCAGCCCGCCGATCCAGGCGAGGCGTCGCGCGGTTGCCCAGTCGCCGGCGCCGACCGCATGGCCGACCAGGGCCGTCAGCGCCGAGCCGACGCCGAATGCCAGCGGGATCATCAGGAATTCGAGGCGCGCCGAGATGCCGTAGGCCGCCACCGCCGCGGCGCCATGATGGGCGATGCGGGCCGTGACGAGGATGGTGGTGAGGTTGGCGATCGCCGCCAGCATCGAGGCGACGAGGCCGACGGCCAGGATGCGGCGGAACAGCGCCAGCGACGGCCGCACCCGGAGATCGGGGATAAAGCCCGCGCCGCCGCGCAGCACCACCAGCAGCATGGCGAGCGCCGCCGTTCCGTTGACCAGCGCGTAGGCCATGCCGAGACCGGGCAGTCCCAGTCGCATCGGCTCGGCCAGCGCCCATCCGAGTACCGGCAGGACCGCCCACGCGATCGTCAGCACGCGTGCGGCGAGCCCGTGCCGTCCCCCGCCGCGCAAGACGGACGCGAGCGTATTGGCGAGCCAGGCGGGAATGGCGCCGCGCGCCGAACAGCCACATGGCGTAGACGGCGGCCGCGTCCGCCGCCGTCGGCCCGCCGATCGCTCCCAGCACCTGGCGCGGGAAGCCGGCGAGCCCGATCGCGAAGATGGCGCCGGCCGCCGTCGCGATCAGCAGCGCGTGCAGCACCAGCGCGGACGCCTCCTGCGTGCGACCGGCGCCGAGCGCCCG
Source organism: uncultured Alphaproteobacteria bacterium (assembly GCA_963735125.1). GTDB lineage: Bacteria > Pseudomonadota > Alphaproteobacteria > Rhizobiales > Hyphomicrobiaceae > AWTP1-13. The sequence continues at coordinate 42,372 of CAVTJY010000034.1, forward strand.
CGCGATGGCCGACACCACGCCGCCGCCCATCGCGCCCGTCGACATCTGCTGCAGCAGCAGCGCGAACGGCAGCACCACCGCCCAGCCGGCCAGCGCCGCCGTGCCCTGCCGCGCGGCGATCCAGGTCTCGGCCAGCTGCGCGATGATCTGCAGAAGGGCGACGAGACTGGTCGGCGCGGCCAGCGCGAGAATGGCCCGCAGCAGCTGACGGAACGTCGCGCGTCCGCCGGACGCGGCCGCGTCGGATTGGCGCGCGGGATCGGCAGGATCGGCGATGGTCAGGTTCGTCCCGCCGACATCACAACGGCGCCTCAGGTAGAGTTCTATGTGAACGGCCGGCGCCTTGACGCCGGACAGGCTGCACTGCAGGCTGCCTGCGATTTGGAACGCAACCCGCAGTGGGCACGTTCATATAGCGCTGCGACAGTGCTGGAGGAAGGCATGAAGCTGGAATGGCATAAGCCGGTCGTCGTCGAGCAGGAAGTCGGGCTCGAGGTGACGAGCTATCAGTCGGCCGAGCTGGAGCAGAACTGAGCGCTCGGCGGCTCAAGTCGGATGCTGCATGCGGCGGTCGAAGGCTCGGCCGCCGCTGCCATATGCGAGGGTGCTTGGCCGTGTTCGGCGGTGGCCCGCGATGATCATCAAGGTACTCGGCTCGGCGGCGGGCGGCGGCTTTCCGCAGGCCAACTGCAACTGCCGCAACTGCGCGGACGTGCGCCGGGGTGTGCCAGGGCCTGCAGCCGCGCACGCAATCGTCGCTGGCCGTCAGCGGCGACGGCCGATCCTGGGCGTTGCTCAACGCCTCGCCCGACCTGCGCCAGCAGATCGCCGCCACGCCGGAGCTGTGGCCTGCAGGGCGATGCGGTCCGCTCCAGCCCCATCAAGGCCGTCGTGCTCACCAACGGCGATGTCGACCATGTCGCCGGATTGCTTAGTTTGCGCGAGGGCCTCGCCTTCACGCTCTACGCTTCGGCGCGCGTGCATGCGGCGCTGGCGGCCAACTCCATCTTCAACGTGCTGGATGCGCGCGCCGTTGAGCGCGCCGTCCTGCCGCTCGACCGGCCGGTGGAGCTGCAAGGCGGGCTGGCGATCGAAGCGTTCGCGGTGGCCGGCAAGGTCGCGCTCTATCTTGAAGGCGAGACCGATACCGAGGACGGCGACACGCTGGGGATCAAGCTGACCGACCTCGGCAGCGGGGCCTCGGCCTTCTATATCCCGGCCTGCGCCGCCGTGGATGCAACGCTCGCGCGCCCGACTGCGCAATGCCGCGCTGGTGCTGTTCGACGGCACGCTCTACACGGACGACGAGATGATCGCGCAAGGCCTGTCGAGCAAAACCGGTCGCCGCATGGGTCATATCAGTATGTCAGGGCCCGAGGGATCGATCGCCGCGTTGGCCAACCTCGATGTGAAGCGCAAGGTGTTCGTGCACATCAACAACTCCAACCCGGTGCTGCGCGAGGACAGTTCCGAGCGCCGCGCCGTCGAGCAGGCCGGCTGGGAAGTCGCACACGACGGCATGGAGATCCGGCTGTGACTTCGCTGATGACCCCGGACGAGCTGGAGGCGGCCATCCGCGCCGTCGGCGCCGAGCGCTACCACGACAAGCACCCGTTCCATCGGCTTCTGCACGGCGGCAAGCTCGGCAAAGGCCAGGTGCAGGCCTGGGCGCTCAACCGCTACTGCTATCAGGCGGCCGTGCCGCGCAAGGATGCGGCCCTGATCAGCCGCGTGCATGACCGCGAGCTGCGGCGCGAGTGGGCGCGGCGCATCCAGGACCATGACGGTGCCGGTGGAGGAAGCCGGCGGCATCGAGCGCTGGCTGGTGCTGACCGACGCGCTGGGTCTCGACCGCACCTATGTCATCTCCATGCAGGGCGCGCTGCCGGCCACGCGCTTTGCCGTCGAGGCCTACGTCAATTTCGTGCGCGAGCATTCGCTGCTGGAGGCGGTTGCATCTTCACTCACCGAGCTGTTCGCGCCCGCCATCCACCGCGAGCGCATCGCCGGCATGCTGGAGAACTACGACTTCATCGGCGAGCAGGCGATGCAGTATTTCAGCCGCCGCCTCGATCAGGCCGACCGCGACTCCGGCTTCGCCCTCGACTACGTCAAGCGGCATGCCACCACCGCCGACATGCAGCTGGCCGCCGTCGACGCGGTGCGCTTCAAGTGCAACGTGCTGTGGGCGCAGCTCGACGCGCTGCATCACGCCTACGTCACGCCCGGCCTGATCCCGCCCGGCGCCTTCCGCCCGGAGCCCGCATGAGCCGCGAAGCCAACTGGTGTCTGGGCCAGCACGGTCACGCATCATGCCGAGGCGTGCCGCTATCGCTCCCCTCCCCCTTGTGGGGAGGGGTCGGGGGTGGGGGTAACGCCACAGGAGAATGCGTGCTGATGAAATTGACCATCGGTTGACGCGGCTTCACCCCACCCCTAACCCCTCCCCATCAAGGGGAGGGGAACACTGGCGTGCTCGTGGCTGAGGTCGAGAACGCAATGAACGAGCCGCTAAGCGCACAATCATCACCGCGGCCTCCAAGCCGACGCTGCCGCGGCACGTCAAGCTGCGCCGCGATGAAGCGCGCGATCGCTGGACCATTCTTGCGCCGGAGCGCGTGTTCTCGCCCGACGCCATTGCGGTCGCCATCCTGCAGCTGTGCGACGGCGTGCGCACCACCGATGACATCGCCGAGGAGCTGGCGCGCGCCTACAACGCGCCCAAGGCGCAGATCCTGGCCGATGTGGTGGCCATGCTGCAGGACCTCGCCGACAAGGGGGTTGTGCAGGCGTGAGCGTGCAGGCGCACATCGCCAATGCCTCGTCGGCGCGCATCCCGGCGCCGATCGGTTTGCTGGCCGAGCTGACCCACCGCTGCCCGCTGCAATGCCCGTACTGCTCCAACCCGCTGGCGCTGGAGAACGTCGCCGGCGAGCTGCCGACCGAGATCTGGGTCGACGTATTGGCGCCAAGCCGCCGCGCTCGGCGTGCTGCAACTGCACCTGTCCGGCGGCGAGCCGACCGTGCGCCGCGACCTCGAGCAGATCGTGGCGGCGGCTGCGAAGGCGGGCCTCTACTCCAACCTGATCACGGCGGCCGTGCTGCTCACCCGCGATCGTTTGCAGAAGCTCGCCGAAGCCGGCCTCGATCATGTGCAGATCTCGGTGCAGGACGCCGAGCCCGGCAACGCCGATCGCATCGCGCACTATGCGGGCGGGCATGCGAAGAAGATGGAGGCCGCCGGCTGGGTGCGCGAGCTCGGATTGCCGCTCACCATCAACGCGCCGGTGCATCGCCAGAACATCGACCGCCTGCCGGCCATCATCGAGCTGGCCGAGCGGTTGGGCGCGCGGCGGCTGGAGGTCGCGCACGTGCAGTACTACGGCTGGGCGCTGCAGAACCGGCGCGCCCTGATGCCGACCCGCGAGCAGGTGGTGCGCAGCGCCGATCTGGTCGCGCAAGCGCGCGAGCGGCTGAAGGGCATCCTGGTCATCGACTTCGTGGCGCCGGACTACTACGCCGCGCGGCCCAAGCCCTGCATGGGTGGCTGGGGCCGCGGCATCATCAACATCACGCCGTCGGGCAAGGTGCTGCCGTGCCATGCGGCCGAGAGCATTCCGGGTCTGGCATTCGAGAATGTGCGCAATCGCCCGCTGCGCGACATCTGGCTCGCCTCCGAAGCCTTCCAGAAATTCCGCGGCACCGACTGGATGCGCGAGCCCTGCCGCTCCTGCGAGCTTGCGCGAGGTCGACTGGGGCGGCTGCCGATGCCAGGCGCTTGCCTTCACTGGTGCGGCCGAGGCAGCCGACCCGGCGTGCGCCAAGTCTGCGCACCACGCCGCCTTCACCCGCATCGCCGAGGACGAGTCGGCGGCCGACGCCCCGGATTTCATCTACCGCAGGCCGCAAAGGCGGGAGCCCGCGGCGTAGAAGGGTGCAATAAGCGGTAAGCGCATCGCACCGATCTTGCCGCTTATCGGCGCAATACGGCTTCGCCTATTGCGCCCTACTTTGCCGACGCAGCGCAGGGCTACGGGTCCGGGGACGCGCGAGCGATAGGTGTCGAATTGCTGGCGCGCCTCGCCTGCAGTGGGCATGACGCAACGAAAGCCACTTCCGATCCTTCGACCAGCACCGGTGCTCCCGGAGGTTTAGCGATCGTTTGCGCGATCCTCGGCATTTGCTGTCGCACCTGCAAGCGCTGTTAGCCCTGGCTCTCGACTTGTAGCGCACAGGGCGGCTTCGACCTGTTCAACGGCGGCTTCCTCATGGATGCTTCGGCGAGGCACATCGAGAGGGCTCGTCCATGCATCGACGACAGTTTCTCGCGGCGAGCGGTTTGGTCGCGGCGGCATTGTCGCGACCCGCGACGGTGCTGGCGGCGGAGCAGCAAACGGGCGGCGACAGAATTTCCAAAGGTCTGCTCGATGCGTTCATGGCCCTTCCTGGCAGCAAGAGCGCGCAGATTGATATCGACCGCCAGCACGGGCTGCGGCGCGTCGCCTATCAGCCTGACGCCATGCTGTTCTGCGGCAGCTGCTTCAAGACCTTCGTACTGACCACCTATCTGCAGGGCGTCGAGGCAGGCAGCCTCTCCGAGAGCGAGCAGCTGCCGATCAATGACAGCATCCGCTCGGTCGGGGGCGGCGTGTTCGAATTCCTGACCGGCACGGCGTCGGCGCGCACAGTGCTGGAAGCCATGATCGCGCACAGCGACAACACCGCCACGGACGTCGCCATGTTGCGCGTCGGTGCCGACAAGGTGCGCGCCTTCATCCAGGCAGCGGGGCTGAAGCAGGCGCGCATCCCCGACAGCACGCGGCGCTTCTTCTCGTATGTGGCGGGCTATCCGGCCGGCATCGACATGGGCTGGGCGGGACTGCAGGCGATGCAGGCCGGCAAGCCCGGCGGTCCATTGCGGCCCGCGATCAACGACCAGCAGACCATGGTGTGTCCGGCCAGCGAGTTCGTCGCCTACTACAAGCGCGCGTTGGCCGGCGAGTTCTTCCGCAAGAACGAGACGCTCGTCGAGTTCAAGCGCATCCAGGCGATGGCCGACGCCATTCCGCTGGTGGTGCCCGCCGACACCCCCGCCTATGCCAAGGGCGGCAGCATCGGCTGGGACGGCTTCTATTGCCTGGCGGTGGCCGGCCAGATGATCGTCGGGGCCACGCCGGTCACGTTCAGCCTCACCCTCAACTGGACCGATCAGGACGGCGGCGAGGCCAAGGTGTCGGAGGCCTACAAGCAGGCCGCCGCCGACGTTCTGGGCCAGGTGCAGCGCGAGGTTCTGAAGGGCTGAGTCCCGGCTCTAACGCTCCGTCCTGGCAGCCGAGCGCATCCTCGCCGCGTGCAGCGCCACGCGTGCCTTGCGGGCCGCGGCGTAGGCCTTGCGGGCGTTGCGGCCGGCCGACCGCCGGCGCTGCGTCTTGGACACCACCTTGCGCGCCCTGGAGATGTTGGCCGGCTCCAGGTCGTCGTCGTCATCGGCGCTGACCATGCGGGCGACTTCGGCCCCCGTATCGATGCAGTCGGCACGATCGAACGGGTCGGTGCCGACGCTGGAAGCCTGCTCAACGGCCCCCGGTCCGCCCTCGCGCACGACGTAGCGCTTGCCGCACACGCTCACCTGCGGCGGCACGCGCGTGCGCTCGAACACGTCGTAGGCGTCCTTGAGGTTGCGCCAGAACGATTGCCAGCGGCTGTCCGAATACGCCTTGAGGTTGGTTTCCGTCATGCGGAAGGGGAACACGTGGATGGGAATGTGCGTCTGGCCCTGCTTCAGGGCTTCCTCGCTCAGCCGGTAGATCTCCTCCATCTGCTGATTGGTCATGGCAAAGCAGCCGATCGAGGAGCAGCCGCCATGCACCAGGATGTAGGAGCCGGTCCGGTCCATGGCCCTGTCGAAGGCGTTGGGGTAGCCGATGTTGAGCGCGCGCGGCCAGCGACCCTTGCGATGGATCTGCGGCATGCCCACCGCATACATGCCCTCGGGCGCCTGCCGGTCGCCCTCATGCTGCTTGGGACCGAGCTTGCCCGACCACTTGCAGATGGAATAGGTGGCGAACAGCTCGAACCGGTCGTCCTTCTGCATCCACAGCTCGAGTTCGGACTCGGCCTTGAAGATGCGGATCATGACCGGGTTGCCGAACGCCAGGCCCTTCTGGGACAGGCGGGCACTGCGTTCGATGCCGGGCAGGGCGGTCTGCGGGACCGTCTTCCTGCTCGACGGGTGCTCACCGATGACGCCGATGGCCTCCACGGGGGCCTTGCCCTCGGGAAGCGACGATCGAGCCGGTCGGCTCGGCCGCCTGCCCTGCATGTTCCGTGGCATTCGCCCGAATGGCCGAGCCGTGTGCCACTCCGATCCCCGCGGTCACCAATGCGCACACGCGCAGGCACGTCGCGAGGCGGCGCAAACCGATACCCATGCCGTGCTGTAACTCCCCAACCCGAAGCGCCGGGATGCTCCCCCACGGCGCTGTCCTGCTTCGTTCGTCCCGAGGATAGGAAACATTGTATCGATTGCATATGGGACATCAACTTCTCGGGTTGGTTAAGTCGAGGCAGAGATTGACGATTTCGTGGCTGCCGTCGCTCTTCGCCGGGGCTGCGGCAAAGGCATAGCTTCCCTTGCAGACGGAAACGCGAGGCGGGACACGCGTTTGCTCGAACAAGTCGTGTCCGCGTTTGAGGTTCTGCCAGAACGGCAGCCAGCGCTCATGCTTACGCTGGTCCATGTTCTCGGCCGTCATCCGGAACGGGAAAACCTGCACCTGGAAGCGCGGCTGGCCCTTGGCGAGGGCGGCCGTGACGAGGCGCCAGATCTCGTCCACGACCGGGTCCGTCATGGCGTAGCAGCCGACCGAACTGCATCCGCCATGCACCATGATGAACGAGCCGGTGCGCTGATGGCCGCGGTCGAAGGCGTTGGGAAAGCCCAGGTTGAACGACCGGTGCCAGCGGCTCGCCGGGTTCAGCGCCTTGCTGTCGACCGTGTAGAAGCCCTCGGGGGCCTGGGCATCGCCCTCCACCAGCTTTGGCCCGAGCCGGCCCGACCAGCGGCAGATCGGATAGACCGCGAAGCGGTGGAAGGCGTCGCCCTTCTGCATCCACAGCTCGAGCTCGAACTCGCGCTTGAAGATGCGCATGAAGACCGGCGCGCCCAGGCTCAGGCCGTCCGCCGCCAGCCGCTTGTCGAGCGCGGCAAGGTCGGGAGTGCCGGCCAGCGGCATGCCGAGCGCAGCCTGCCCCAGGCGGCGGGCGCGCTCGGCCTTGATCTGCTGGTGGTCCCAGTCGAACAGGATGTCGCGGCCGAGCCAGCCAGCCACCAGCAGGAACAGCAGAAGGCCGAGCCAGAACTTGAACCGCAGCGCCCGCATCGTTCTGCGACGCCTCGTCTGCTTCGGGACCTCGCCGCTCACCGCGCCGGCGCGAAGCTCATGTTGGCGGGCGTGCCGCCGCGCGCCGACCCGATCGACGACGTCGAGAGCCCGTTGCCGGTCAGCCCCGAGCTTGGGCCGCCCTGGTCGGCGCTGGCAACGTCACGCATCTTGGGACCCGGCACGATGACGCGCTGGAATTCGGCCATCTCCTCGCCGGGACGCGGCCGGAACGGATCGGGCCGCGGCCGGAAGAACGCCGGGCAGGCGCCCTCGGGGTTGAGCCCACCCATCTCGCCGCCCGGCCAGGCGACGTTCACCACATAGCGGCGATTGCACACCGCCACCGTCGGGACCTGCCGGGTCAGCTCGAAGTAGTCGTAGCCTTCCTTCAGCGTCCGCCAGAAGGGCTGGGCCTCGTGGTTGGCATGCCGGGCCATGTTGGCGGCCGTCATGCGGAACGGGAAGGCGTGCACCTGGAAGCTGTCGTTGGGGCCTTGGAACGCCTCGCGCGTGATGGCGTAGATCTCCTCGATCAGCGCGTCGGTCATGGCGTAGCAGCCGGCCGACTTGCACTTGCCGTGGATCATCAGGAACTCGCCGGTGCGCCGCAGCGACCGGTCGTAGGCGTTGGGATAGCCGAGGTTCAGCGCCAGGTGGTAGCTGGAGTTGGGGTTCATCTGCTCGCGCGTGACGGTGTAGAACCCCTCCGGCGCCTGCCGGTCGCCCTGCTTGACCTTGGGGCCAAGCTCGCCCGACCAGTTGCAGATCGGGTAGGTCTTGAGGTGGTAGAAGCGGCCGTCGGCACGCTGCTTCCACAGCTCCAGCTCCGACTCCTCCTTGAACACGCGGATGAAGATCGGCGCCTGCGGGTCCATGCCCTTCTTGCCGAGCAGCATCATGGTGTCTTTGGAGAGGGGCAGCAGGTCGGGCGTGAGGTCGAGCTTGGCGCAGGAGGCCAGCATGCACGCCAAAAGCAGCGCAGGCAGCGCCGCGCAGGCTCGCTTGACATTCCCCAGGAGAACCCAACTCATTACGCTAGTGCCCAGGCGTCCGATTCGATCATCAATGATTCGTAAAGCTTAAGATGTGGTTAAGGCTGGCGTAAGGCTACCGTAAGGCCGAACCCCCGGCAACGACCCGACAGCAACACCCGGCCAGCCATTGCGAAGGCTGCAACGGGGCGACTTCGAGGCGAATGCGGGCTGAGCTCAGAGACTGCGGCCGATCTGCAGGAATTTGTCGTGCCGCTGCCCGGCGGATGGCGTCCGGGCTCATGCCCGAGAACTCGCCGATCGCCTTGGCGATGGCATCGCCCGTGCGCTTGTAGATCGCGGGTCGGTCGCGATGCGCGCCGCCGACCGGCTCGGTGATGATGACGTCGATGATGCCGAGCGTCTTCAGGTCCTGGGCGGTGATCTTCATGCTGGTGGCGGCATCGATGGCGCGGGCGGAGTCCCGCCACAGGATGGAGGCGGCCGCCTCGGGTGATGCCACCGTGTAGATGGCGTGCTCCAGCATCAGCACCCGGTTGGCGGTGGCGATGGCCACGGCGCCGCCTGATCCGCCTTCTCCGATCACCACCGCGACCAGGGGTACGCCCAGCGACAGGCAGCGGTCGGTCGAGCGGGCGATGGCCTCGGCCTGGCCGCGCTCCTCGGCGCCGATGCCGGGGTAGGCGCCTGCCGTGTCGATCAGCGTGATCACGGGCAGGCCGAACCGGTCGGCCAGATCCATCAGCCGCACGGCCTTGCGGTAGCCCTCGGGCCGCGCCATGCCGAAGTTGTGCTTGATGCGGCCTTCCGTGTCGGAGCCCTTCTCGTGGCCGATGAACACGACCGGACGGCCGCGGAAGCGGGCCAGCCCGCCCATGATGGCCGCGTCCTCGGCGAAGTAGCGGTCGCCGGCCATCGGCGTGAAGTCTTCGAGCAGCGCGCGCGTGTAGTCGAGGCTGTGCGGCCGATCCGGATGGCGGGCGACCTGCGTCTTCTGCCAGGGCGTCAGCTTCGAATAGGTATCGACCAGGGCCTGCTGCGCCTTCTGCTGCAGCTTGGTGACCTCCTCGGTGATCGACATCGAGCCGTCTTCCTCGCTGTTCAGCGCCCTGAGATCGGAGACCTTGCTCTCGAGCTCGGCGATCGGCTTCTCGAAGTCGAGGTAGGTGCGAACGGTTACGGTACGGTCCATCAGCTCGCTGGGGGTTGGGCAGCCTTCGGGACGGCAAAAAGGGTCAGGATGGGCCGGACATTTGCCAGCCGGGCGGGCTAAGTCAAGGTTATGGGTCTAGACGGTACTGTCTCAGTCTGAAATTTGGCCTAAGGGCGGCCGGAACAAAAGCGGGCCAAGAAGGGCGACTTCGCTACGAACTCTTGTATGCCTAGCGCAAAGCACGGAGCACTGAGCCCGTGGCAAGGACAAGGCTGCGAAGTCGCTAGGTCAGCGTTGGTCCAAGGGCTGGCGCGGCTAGGCCTGCACGTTCAGAGAGCCGCATACAAACTCGCGATTCTCTGTCTTGACCAAGACGGAGAATCTTCCCGCGTGCTTCACGTGGCACGGCGAAAGCATAGCCGTTGCTACGAGGCCACCGATCGTCGCACCTGCTTCAAGTGATTGCTTGCTCGCAGATTTTATTATCTCGTCTTTGAAAGTCGTAAGCTCCAGCACCTTGCCTTCGACATCAACCAACTGGATGCTGATAGGCTGAGGCGGCTCGCCTGCTGGAAAGCTGAGCCTCACGTAGATGCCCAGCTTTGGAAAAAAAATCGGAAACTTGGGCACTGAAACGTTGTCGCTATAAACGCCGATAATGGAGTGCGTTCCCGCTTTCTCCTCACGGATGTCTTCGCAAAAAATAGCAATGGCGGTCAACATTTAGGATGACCCGCTTGTGACCGAGAACGCCCGATTGTCAATCTTCAGAACCTTGCTAACAGTCTGTGGAGGGAGCGGCTGTTGCAGGTGGTTACCCTGATCAAGCCAATCTGGAAGCTGTCTATTGCTGGCTGGCCGGTCTAGTGGATACGCAAGGCCATAAACAGGCTCCGCGCCGGATATCGCGAACAGAAGGTCACTACCTGTATCGAGAGTCCAATTGCCAGGGCCACCAAGCAAACGGCAGACGCGATCCGTCCCAAGACCCAAGCGGCGGGCGAGGTCAGCCTGCGAAAGACCACTTCTTTTGAATTCCTTGATCACCACATCATACATGCGGTGCTTGTTTCGCGCCCTGAAATAACCCAGCGTCCCGAGTGGGATCCTGCTTGATCCAACGGGCTTAGACGGCGCGGAAATTTTCTGAGAGGTAGTCATTCAAGCGTGCTCCTTGGAAAGGCGGATGCGGTGAGAGCAGGTCGTTCCATACTTTCCCGCACTGCTGTACGGCTTCCTTCCAATCCTCTTCTGTTTCCAGGTTCTCGCGATAGTCCCAGGTCAGAGCAACAAACGTGTCGCGCTCGCAGAATCCGCCAAACGCACGTACGCCCGGCCGCGGGTCAATAGAGCGAATGTCCCAGAAGCGGCTGCTGATCGGCTCGACTTGCGCCATGTAGGCCCAGTTGGGCTTTTTGCGTGGGTCTTCCGCTACCGAGAGCTCACCATTCAGGGTGAAATGGTCCAGCGCCTCGCGGAACTGGGACAAGCGGTGCCCGTCCCAGTTCTCTGCGAACGGGAACTGCACTGCGTCCCAAACCTCTTGAGAGACGACGATAGTTCGAACGTGCCCATAGCTCGTGGGGGTTGGGCCGCATCCAGCCGCGGCGAAATGCATCCGATCTGGCCGGACGTTTGCGAAGTCCGCGGCCCGATAAGATCAAGTTTGCCGGGCTAGTGTCGTGAATAGACAGCGAAAATTCGGATCAATGCGCGCAGCCTCAAGCCGGCCTTTTCGCCTTTCCTGGCCGCCAGCGGGTGGTGCTCGAAGACGAGCTTCTTGAGCCGTTCCTCCAGCACGTGCGTGTAGATCTGCGTGGTGGTGATGTCGGCGTGCCCCAGCAACTGTTGCACGGACCGCAGGTCGGCGCCGCGGTCGAGCAGGTGGCTGGCGAAGGCGTGGCGCAGCACGTGCGGTGAGACCCGCTCCGGGTCGATGTCGGCCTCCAGCGCCAGGTCCTTCAATTCCTGGCCGAGGCGCTGGCGAGTCAGGTGCCCCTCCGCCCCGCGCGAAGCGAACAGGTACTTGGTGGCCAGCATCGGCGCCACGTCGTCCTCGCCGTGCTGGCCGACGCTGAGGTAGCGGTCGAGCGCCGCGCGGGCGGCCTGGTTGAGCGGCACCAGGCGCTCGCGCCCGCCCTTGCCCTTGATGGTCAGCACGCGCCCGTCGCCCGCCAGCACCGAGCGCGGCAGGGTCACCAGCTCGGTGACGCGCATTCCCGTCGCGTAGAGCATCTCGATCAGGGCATGCAGGCGCAGGGCGCGCACGCGGTCGCGGCCTCGCGTGGCCTCGGTGCGGCGCTGGGCCGCCGCGATCAGCCGATCGACCTCGGCAATGGACAGCGTCTTGGGGATCGCCTGGCCCTTCTTGGGGCCGGCAAATCCCAGCGCCGGATCTTCCTCGATGACGCCCTCGGCGGACAGGAACTTGAACAGCTGGCGCACCGCCGACAGCCGGCGTGCCCGCGAGGCCGGCGCCATGCCGGCCTCCGACAGCGCACGCAGGTAGGCGCCGATGTCGGCCGGCTCGGCCTCGGCGAGCGAGCCCTCGCCGCGCTGCAGGAAGCCGACAAAATCCTGCAGATCGCGCCGGTAGGCCTCCAGCGTGTTGCCGGCGGCGCCGCGCTCGGCGGCCATCATCTCCAGGAAGGATGTCGAGATGGGCCTGATCGGCGCTGGCCATCTCAGTTGCCGGCGAGCCGCGGCCACACGGGCAGCAGGGCTTCCAGGCCCATGCGCCGGGCATCCGCCTCCAGGCGCACGCGCTTCAGCGCGCGGATGGCATCGCCGAGCGCCAGGATGTTGGCCGCCTCCGGGCCGTCGGTCCCCAGCGTGCGCATGACCAGCAGGATGGTGCGGCCGGCATCGCCGCGCTGGGCCGATTGAGCAAGATCGGCCAGCACGCCGGTGTCGGGCAGGTAGCCGCCCGACGGTTGGGCCGTGCGGCTCGCCGCATCCCACAACGGCACCGGCACGTCGATGTCGAGCGCATCGAGCACGGTGACGATGCGATGCAGCGCCTGCGGTGTGAGGCGGCCGCGCAGGGCGAACTCCTCGATCAGGCTCAGGCTCTGCAGGCGCCCGCCGTGCCGTTTCGGATCGGCGATGTCGATCAGCGCCAGCCAATGCTGCGCCGTGCTGTTCCTGTCCGTCCAGGCGCGAGCCGCTTCGAACTGGTCGGCCGCCAACGCGATCTCCACCGCCGTCTCGCTGAAGCTGTCCGTGTCCGGACCCGGCCTCATGCTATCGAGCAACGGCGCCAGCATGCGGGCCGTCTGCACCGCAGCCGTCGAGCGCCGCGCATCATCGAGCAACGCCTTGGCCATGCGCGCCTGCTGCGCGGGCGAGCGCGACAGCTCGATGCCGCGAAACAGCAGGGCACGACGCAGCAGCGGGTCCTTGCGGCTGACGGTCGGATCGGACAGCTCGCTTTGCGAAAATTCGTGGCGGCGATACAGGTTGGCCAGCGCTTCCGGCGTCAGCGCGTTGAGACGCAGGGCGGTCTCCGCGGCGGCGATCTTGAGGCGCGCGTCGGCGGTCGAATCCTGGGCGAATGCCGCCAGCAGCGCCGGCTCGGCCTTGTCGAACATCTGCGCGCCGTTGACGGGGCCGAGCAGCTCGAGGAAGCGGTAGTCCAGCAGCAGCACGCGCTTGGGCAGGCGCACCTGCGGTTTGCCGCCGCTGGCAACTCCCGCCAGCACTTCGAGCGGCAGCTCCGCCTCGACGCCTTCCTCGCGCGCCAGGCTGGCGGCCAGATCGGCGCCCGGTGCATCGCCGGCCTTGGCGGCGCAGTAGCCCATCAGCAGCTGCGTCTCGCCCTTGAGCCGGCCGGCAGCCCGGCGCTCGGTGCCGCCAGCGCCGTGATCGTGCGGCAGCCCTCGGCGTGCCGGCCGAGCCCGATTTCCTTGCGCGCCGACAGGGCCAGGACCAGAGGTCCGGTGGAGCCGGAATTGGTGACCACCTCGGTCATGTCGCCCAGCAGTCCCGAGCGATAGAGGGCCTCGAGCCGCAGCGCCAGGAAGTGGTCGGTGCTCGGCGCACCCGAGGGAGGCGTGGCGGCCGACAGCAGCACGCGTCGCCACAGGTTATGCAGGACCGGCGAGCGCGGCGGCAGATCGAGCCGGGAGAGGTGCTCCTCGAAGGTGGTCAGGTCGAGCCCGCGCCACAGGTCGAGCGGCAGGCCCGAATTGTCCGGCGCCATCACCGGATCGAGCTCTCCGTGCTCGACCTTGCTGCGCGAGACGCTGGCGCGATCGGCAGCCGGATCGTCGGAGCGCGACAGGCCCTTGGACGGGCGCGGCGGGTCTTGCTGCTGCCACTGCTTGAAGGGGTTCCAGCCGCTGTCCTGGGCAACGGCGGGACCAGCGATGCCGAGCACGCCGAGCAGGAGGCCGAGCAGGATACCAAGGGCAGGGCTTGATCGGCGAACGCGCATCGAGTGGACCATCAGGCAGACCATCTAGCGGGGTATCCTGACGCCTTGCACAGTGGTGGAAGTTTCTTTCTGCTCGGGCTCGAAGAACAGCGCCATCAAGTACAGGCCGCCGTACACCATGCCGCCGAGGACACCGACGACGACCAGAAACCGTACGAGACTTGGCATGTGGCGAACCTGCTCCCTGCCGGCTATGTTCAAAGCCAAGGGTGACGCGATTATGACCCGGCCGGCGCGGATCGGCAAAGCCTGACCGCCCGCAAGCCGGCCTGCCAGCCCTGTCGCGCACATTGCATGTTGCGCCAAAACGCCCCGAGCCATAGACAAAACTGCTGGCGCGGGCGGCCTGCCCACGGGCAGGGCATGCTGCCTTTTGGGAACGTGATGATGCGATTCGGGCAGGGAGGCAAAAAGGACGAGGCCGACGACGCCCGGGCGCAGCGCCTGTGCGCGGCGCTGGGCAACCGGTCGGTCGTCCTGGTCGGCATGCCCGGCTGCGGCAAGTCCGCGGTCGGCCGCCGTCTGGCGCCCCGGCTCGCCATGTCCTTCGTCGACGCCGACGAGGAGATCGAGCGGGCGGCCGGCAAGCCCATCACCGACATCTTCAAGGACCACGGCGAGCCCTATTTCCGGGACGGCGAGCGCCGCGTGATCGCGCGCCTGCTCGCGTCCGGTCCCTTGGTGCTGGCCACCGGCGGCGGCGCGTTCATGGTGGCCGAGACGCGCGAGAACATCGGCCGCTCCGGCATCTCGGTGTGGCTGAAGGCGGAGCTGCCCCTGCTGATGCGGCGCGTGCTCAAGAAGAACAATCGCCCGCTGCTGGCCAACGATCCCGAGGCGTCCATGAAGCGGCTGATGACGGCGCGCTATCCCATCTACGCGACGGCCGACATCACCGTGGAAACCCGCGAGGTCCCCCATGAGGTGATCGTCGGCGAGGTCATCCAGGCGCTGAGCGAGCGGCTCGGCGTCGCGCATGAACCCGACGTCGCCCTCAACCCCGGCGAGGCCACATGAGCGCGGGGACATCAGGAGAGCCGGCCCGCATTCGCGTGGCCCTCGGCGACCGCTCCTACGACGTGCTGATCGGGCAGGGCCTGCTGGCCCAGAGCGGCGCCCTGATTGCCGAGCGCGTCGGCAAGGCCAGGTGCGCGGTCGTCACCGATGCCAACGTCGCGCAGAGCCATCTCGCCACGCTGCAGGAAGCGCTGAGCGCGCGCGGCCAGTTCGCCGGTGCCGAGGTGCTGGCGCCGGGCGAGGCGACCAAGAGCTTCCCCGTCCTGGCGCGCCTGAGCGAGCGCCTGCTGGAGATGGGGTTGGAGCGCGGCGACCTGGTGGTGGCGCTGGGCGGCGGCGTGATCGGCGACCTCGCCGGCTTCGCGGCCAGCATCCTGCGGCGCGGCACCCGCTTCGTGCAGATCCCGACGACGCTGCTCGCCCAGGTCGATTCCTCGGTCGGCGGCAAGACCGGCATCAACACGCCGCAAGGCAAGAACCTGGTCGGCGCGTTCCATCAGCCGAGCCTGGTGCTGGCCGACATCGATACGCTCGCCACCCTGCCGGCCCGGCAGTTCCGCGCCGGCTATGCCGAGATGGCCAAGTACGGCCTGCTCGGCGATGCGTCTTTCTTTGCCTGGCTCGAGCAAAACTCGCCGGCGGTGTTCGCCCGCGATGCGTCGGCGCTCACGCGCGCGCTCGCCGTCAGCGTGCAGGGCAAGGCCGACATCGTCGCGCGCGACGAGACCGAGACCGGCGACCGCATGCTGCTCAACCTCGGCCACACCTTCGGCCACGCGCTGGAGGCCTGGGCCGGCTTCTCCGACCGCCTGCTGCACGGTGAAGCGGTTGCCATCGGCATTTGCCTGGCCTTCCGGCTGTCCGAGGAATTAAAGCACATCGGCAACAACAGCGTGGCGCGGGTCGAAGCGCATTTCGCGGCGCTCGGCCTGCCGACCCGCATTGCCGATATCCCGGGCGGCCAGCTGCCGGACGCGGCAACCCTCGTCAAGATCATGGGCCAGGACAAGAAGGTGCGCGAAGGACAGCTGACGCTGATCCTGGCGCGCGGCATCGGCGAAGCCTTCATCACCCGCGACGTGCCGCGCGACAAGGTGCAGGCGTTCCTGGCCCGCCAGATCGCCGCTGCCTGAGCCTGCGGGGTGGCCTGTGCAATTCCCGCAGGGCCGCGCGTTTGCCGTATGATGGCACCCCCGGCAAGCCTTTGTTGGTCCTGCCGCGTTACTTAGAGGGTGCCTCGAATAGACAGCGTGTAGAGCGCGAGGCGTGCGCAACCTGTTCCCCTCCCCTTGATGGGGAGGGGTTAGGGGTGGGGTGAAGATGCAAGGTCAACGTTAGCTTGTTACCCCCACCCCCGACCCCTCCCCGGGTCGTGTCGAAGACACGCCTTCGGCATGAAGGGGGAGGTGCGCCTTCGTCGCGACCCTCCGCGAAACTAGATACAAAGGCCAAACGGCCAACCTTGGAGACCCATGGAACTCGAGATCGGCATCACCCTGGCGGCCATCGTCGTGCTGCTGGTTCTGTCGGCCTTTTTCAACGGCAGCGAGACGGCGCTGACCGCGGCGTCGCGCGCGCGCATGCACGCGCTGGAGCAGGAAGGCAACGTACGCGCCGGCCTCGTCAACCGGCTGCTGAAGCAGCCCGAGAAGCTGATCGGCGCCGTGCTGCTGGGGAATACGCTGGTCGACATCCTGGCCGCGTCGCTGGCATCGGGCCTGGCCGTGATGCTGGTTGGCCCGGCCGGCATCGTCTATGCAACCGGCGTCATGACGCTGCTCATCGTCGTATTCTCGGCGGTGCTGCCCAAGACCTACGCGCTGGCGTTCGCCGACCGCGTGGCCCTGTTCGTGGCGCCGATCATGCGCGTCATGATCGTGCTGCTGGGCCCGCTCACCACGGCCATCCAGATCATCGTCCGCCTGATCCTCAAGCTGACCCCCTCCCGGCTCGACGATGCCGCCAATATTCTCGCCGCGCACGAGGAGATCCGCGGCACCATCGAGCTGAAGGCGATCGGCGGCGCGGTCGCCAAGGGCGACGCCGCCATGCTGGGCGGCGTCCTCGACCTCAAGGACCTGCAGGTGCTCGACATCATGGTCCATCGCACCAAGATGCAGACCATCAACGTCGATGATCCGCCGCAGAAGGTGATCGAGGAAATCCTGAAGGGCCAGTACACCCGCGTGCCGATGTGGAAGGACGAGCCCGGAGAACATCGTCGGCGTCCTGCACACCAAGGATCTGCTGGCCGCCCTGTCCAATGCCGGTTGGGATCCCGCCAAGCTCGACACCGCCAGTGTCGCCGTGCCGCCGTGGTTCGTTCCCGACACCATCAGCGTCGCCGACCAGCTCAACGAGTTCCTGAAGCGCAAGGCGCAGCTCGCCCTGGTCGTCGACGAGTACGGCGAGGTGCAAGGGCTGATTACGCTAGAGGACATCCTGGAAGAGATCGTCGGCCAGATCGCCGACGAGCACGACACGCAGGATGCGGCCGTGCGCGTGCAGGCGGATGGCTCGGTCAACGTCGATGGCACCGTGGCGATCCGCGACCTCAACCGGCAGATGGAGTGGGACCTGCCCGACGAGGAGGCCACCACCATCGCCGGCCTCGTCATCCACGAGGCCCAGACCATCCCCGAGCCCGGCCAGGCTTTCACGTTCTACGGCTATCGCTTCGAAATCCTGCGCAAGAGCCGCAACAAGATCACCGCCATCCGCATCCGCCCGGTCGCCGGCTCGGCCAATCGCGCGCGCCGCACGCTGGAAAGCGACGCCATGGAAGCCGGGTGAGCTTCGCGTCGTTATCGCGGTCACGTCGTATCGCGAGGCTTGAAAATCGCAGCGCCGCGCCCGATATCGCTTGGCTGTTCCCCTCAGCCGATCTGCTCGTCCGGTGCGAATGTTTGCAGCGCCAGCGCATGCACCTTGCCCTTGAGCTCGGAGTCCAGCAGCTTGTTGACGGCCCGATGGCGGGCAACGCGTGAAGCGCCGGCGAACGCCGCCGAGACGACCAGCACGCGAAAATGACTTTCACCGGTTCCGGGCGAGCCGCGGTGCCCGGCATGCAGATGCGACTCGTTGATGACGTCGAGGCGCGTCGGCGCAAATGCCTTTGTCAACTTTTCGCGAATGATTGCCTCGATCGACATGCCTTCGGACCTTGCTGCGATGTTGCCGCGCGGTGCCAGGC
This sequence comes from uncultured Alphaproteobacteria bacterium, assembly GCA_963735125.1. Lineage (GTDB taxonomy): Bacteria > Pseudomonadota > Alphaproteobacteria > Rhizobiales > Hyphomicrobiaceae > AWTP1-13. The sequence goes on from CAVTJY010000034.1 coordinate 60,547, forward strand.
TTATGGCGCGCGTGCCACGCTAAGCGAAAGACACATGGCCGATCTTGTCTGCCGGGCAGCTTGCGCTCATACTTAGAAGCAATGAAGCTGGATTCCAAATACTTCGACAGCGTCCGCGTGCGGCCGGACCATGCTCGCCCAGTCGAGCAGGCCCCGGCTTGCCAGTGGAAGGGCTGCCAGGCCGAGGGCGCGCATCGCGCGCCGCGCGGCCGGGGCCACGAGGGGCAGTATTATCTGTTCTGCCTCGATCACGTGCGCCAGTTCAACGCCTCCTACAATTACTTCGACGGCATGAGCAACGCCGAGGTCGAGGCCTACCAGAAGGACAGCGTGATCGGCCATCGCCCGACCTGGAAGGCCGGTGCCAACGCCTGGTCGCACGGCACGCGCCACGGCGGCTCCAGCGCGGAAACGGGCGGTGCCGCGACCAACGACCCGCATGCCTTCTTTTCTTGGCGTTCGGGCCGGCCGCGCGAGGCGCAGGAGGCGCGCCGCCCCCTCAAGCCGCTGGAGGCAAAAGCCCTGGATTCGCTCAATCTCCCGGCGACGGCCACGCAGGCCGAGATCAAGTCGCGCTTCAAGGTGCTGGTCAAGCGCCACCACCCCGACGCCAACGGCGGCGATACGCGCTCCGAGGACAAGTTGCGCGAAGTCATCCAAGCCTATAACTATCTGAAACAGGCAGGGCTGGCCTAGCCGGACCGCCGAGACTGCATCTTCGTAAGCCCACCCGGTGCGGCGTGCGTGCCCAGCACCTGGAAACATCCGGACACGAAACGACATGCGCGCCCAAGCCCAAGCCGCCGGGGGTCCCGGACTGCCGGACATGAAGGTGTCCGTTCGTCAGGTCTTCGGCATCGATACCGACCTGGAAGTGCCGGCCTACTCCAAGCCGGACGATCACGTGCCGGACATGGACAACGACTACGTGTTCGCCCGCGAGGTGACGCTCGCCATCCTGGCCGGCTTCAAGCACAACCGGCGCGTGATGATCCAGGGCTATCACGGCACCGGCAAATCGACGCACATCGAGCAGGTGGCCGCGCGCCTCAACTGGCCGTGCATCCGCGTCAACCTCGACAGCCACGTCAGCCGCATCGATCTGGTCGGCAAGGACGCCATCGTGCTGAAGGAGGGCAAGCAGGTCACCGAGTTCAAGCAGGGCATCCTGCCGTACGCCCTGCAGACCAACACGGCGCTGTGCTTCGACGAGTACGACGCCGGCCGCCCCGACGTGATGTTCGTGATCCAGCGCGTGCTGGAGCAGTCCGGCAAGCTCACCCTGCTCGACCAGTCGTCGGTGATCCGCCCGCACCCGGCGTTCCGGCTGTTCGCCACCACCAACACGATCGGCCTCGGCGATACTTCGGGCCTCTATCACGGCACGCAGCAGATCAACCAGGGCCAGATGGACCGCTGGTCGATCGTCTCGACGCTCAACTACCTGCCGCACGACGAGGAGGCCAGGATCGTGCTGGCCAAGGCCAAGTCGTTCAACAAGAGCGATGCCAAGCGCAAGATCATCTCCAACATGGTGCGCGTCGCCGACCTGACGCGCTCGGCGTTCATCAACGGCGACCTGTCCACCGTGATGAGCCCGCGCACGGTCATCACCTGGGCCGAGAACGCCGAGATCTTCGGCGACATCGGCTTCGCCTTCCGCCTGACCTTCGTCAACAAGTGCGACGAGCTCGAGCGGCCGGTGGTGGCGGAGTTCTACCAGCGCTGCTTCGGCGAGGAGCTGCCCGAGAGCGCCGCCAACGTGGCGCTGAGCTGATCTGTAGGTTGGGTTAGCGCGTCAGCGCGTAACCCAACATCGGGCACACGCAAACATGGCGTCCGCACCAAAGAAGGAATCGCCGACCGAGCCCTTCAAGCGGGCTCTCGGCCTTGCCGTGCGCGCCATCGCCGGCGACGGCGAGGTGCAGGTCAACTATGCGCCGGGCAAGCCCGAGATCGACGGCAAGCTGGTGCAGCTGCCCGAGCCCTCGCGCGTGCCCGTCCGCCCGCGAGGTGGCCGTGATCCGCGGCTGGGCGGACAGCCTGGCGCTCACCGCCGCCTGCCATGACGCGAAGGTGCACGCCAAGCTGGCGCCGTCGGCGGGTCCGGCGCGTGCCGTGTTCGAGGCGGTGGAGCGCGCGCGCATCGAGGCGCTGGGCGCCAACCGCATGCCGGGCATGGCGGCCAACCTGACGGCGCGCGTCGAGGACCAGTACGGCCACGGCCGCTACGCGGAGATCACCGAGCGGGCCGATGCGCCGCTCGAGGACGCGCTGTCGCTGATCGTGCGCGAGCGCCTGACCGGAGCCGCGCCGCCCGAGACCGCCAAGGCGATGGTCGACCTGTGGCGCCCCTGGATCGAGGAGCGCGCCGGCCGCGTGCTCGCGCGCATGGACAAGCTCGCCGAGCACCAGGAGACGTTCGGCCGCCAGCTGCGCGACCTGCTCAAGACGCTGGATCTGTCCGAGGAGCGCTCGGATGGCGAGCGCGAGGAGGGCGAGGACGACGAGCAGGATCCCGAAAGCGGCGATGAGAACGCCGAGGATCAGAGCGAGGGCGAGGACGCGCAGGACCAGTCGGCCGAGGACCAGCGCGGCGAGGGCGAGGAAGGCGAGACCAGCGAGAGCGCGCAGGACGCCGACAGCGACCAGTTCGAGGCCGACGCCGACAGCGACGAGATGGCCGACGCGCGCGAGCCGTGGCGGCCCAACTTCAACGTCCTCGATAACCCCGAGGCGTTCGGCTACAAGGTGTTCAGCCGCGTCCACGACGAGGAAGTGGCGGCCGAGGATCTCTCGACGCCCGACGAGCTGGAGCGGCTGCGCACCTTCCTCGACAAGGAGTTGCGCAATCTGCAGGGCGCCGTGGCGCGCCTGGCCAACCGCCTGCAGCGCAAGCTGATGGCCCAGCAGAGCCGGGCCTGGGACTTCGATCTCGAGGAAGGCACGCTGGATGCCGCCCGGCTGACCCGCGTGGTCATCGATCCCATGTATCCGCTGTCCTTCAAGCACGAGCGCGACGCCGATTTCCGCGACACGGTGGTGACGCTGGTGCTCGACAACTCCGGCAGCATGCGCGGACGCCCGATCATGGTGGCGGCCTGCTGCGCCGACATCCTGGCGCGCACGCTGGAGCGCTGCGGCGTCAAGGTCGAGATCCTGGGCTTCACCACGCGGGCCTGGAAGGGCGGGCAGGCGCGCGAGGCGTGGCTGGCCGCCGGCAAGCCTGCCAATCCGGGCCGCCTCAACGACCTGCGCCACATCATCTACAAGCCCGCCGATGCGCCCTGGCGGCGCTCCAAGCGCGCGCTGGCTCTCATGATGCGCGAGGGGCTGCTGAAGGAGAACATCGACGGCGAGGCGCTGGCCTGGGCGCATCGGCGCCTGCAGGCCCGGCCCGAGCGCCGCCGCATCCTGATGATGATCTCGGACGGCGCGCCGGTGGATGACTCCACGCTGTCGGTCAACACCGGCTCCTACCTCGAGCAGCACCTGCGCCAGGTCATCCACGAGATCGAGACGCGCTCCTCGGTGGAGCTGATCGCCATCGGCATCGGCCACGACGTGACGCGCTACTACCGCCGCGCGGTGACCATCACCGATCCGACCGAGCTGGCCGGCGCCATGACGGACAAGCTCGTCGAGCTGTTCGAAGAGGATGGGCCGGCGCCGCAACAGCGCACGGCCAGGCCGGCGCCGCGCCGCAAATTGCAGTAGTTACAAGCTAGAAACCTGGGAGGGAGCATCGCCGGCGGTTCATGCCGCCAGCGATGCGCGAAACGCAAAAATGATCGACCTCATCGCATCGTCGCGGTTCAGCCGCAGGCGCATTCTCTTGGCGCTGGCTGCTGCAGCCGCGTTCGGCTTTGCCGTGCCGCTGCACGCCCGCGCCCAGGACGACAAGGGCAGCGCCCCAGCCAAGGCCGAGGCGATCGAGATCACGGCGCGGCCCATCGCCCATTTCGAGCGCAGCCGTCCCGACGTGAAGCGGTTCGGCGACCTGGAGTTTCGCGGCGGCCTGGTGCTGACCTCGCCGTCGAAGGATTTCGGCGGCTGGTCGGACCTGATCGTGGAGGCGGACGGCGGCAGCCTGTTCGCGGTGTCCGACGTCGGCGCCTGGCTGGCGGCCGACATCAAGTACGACGGCACGCGGCCGGCCGGCCTGACCAATGCGCGCATCGGCCCGATGCTGACCATCAAGGGCCGCCCGCTCGAGGACAAGCGCGAGGGGGATGCCGAGTCGCTGGCGCTGGTGGAGGGCAACCTGACGCGCGGCTCCGTCGTGATCGGCTTCGAGCGCCTGCACCGGCTCGGCCGCTTCGAGATCCGCGACCGTGAGCTGCAGGCGCCGACCGCTTACATGAAGATGCCGCCGGAAGCCCGGCGCATGAGCGCCAACCAGGGCCTGGAAGGCATCGCCGTGCTGCGCGCTGGTCCACTGAAGGGATCGATCGTGGGCTTTGCCGAGCGGTTCACGCGCGGCAGCGGCTACCACACCGGCTGGATCTGGACCGGCGGCGAGCCCAAGAGCTTCCAGCTGCGCGACATCGACGGCTTCGATCTCACCGGCGCGGCCGGTTTGGACGATGGCAGCGTGCTGGTGCTGGAGCGGCGCTTCCGCTGGACGGAGGGCGTGAAGATGCGCATCCGCCATCTGGCCGCTGCCGAGATCAAGCCCGGCGCACGCCTCGACGGCAAGGTTCTGATCCAGGCCGACAGCGGCTTCGAGATCGACAACATGGAGGGCATCGCCGTGCACCGCGGCCGCGGCGGCGAGACCATCATCACGCTGATGTCGGACGACAACTTCAATTCGCTGCTGCAACGCAATCTGCTGCTGCAGTTCACGCTGCTCGGCAACAAGGCCGAGAACGCGTCCCGGCCCTGAAACTATCCACAGTTCCTAGAGTCGTTCCGATCCAGGCGGAATCGCGATCAGCGGCCACTACCCAGTGCTGAGCTGGTCGAAGCACGGCGTTGCCGGACTCATTCGCCCTTCGACAGGCTCAGGGCTGAGGGTCCTTGCTTCAAGCTGAACCAGAACGACACTGAGACAATGCCTCAGGCCGCTTCGCTGCGCGCCTTGATGACGTCGCGCCGCAGACGCTGGCACCGCTCGGAAAGCTCCACTTCGTGAGCCTTGAGCAGGAAGGCGTCGAGGCCGCCCCGGTGCTCCACGGTTTTCAGAGCGTGCGCGCTGACGCGCAAACGCACCTTTCGCTGCAGCACATCGCTGATCAGCGTCACCTTGCACAGGTTGGGGCGGAAGGTGCGCTTGGTCTTGTTCTCGGCGTGGCTGCGCAGCTGGCCGGCCATCGGCAGCTTGCCTGTCAGCTCACAACGGCGGGTCATGGGTGTTGCTCCATCGACGCAAAAAAGCCGCCTCACAATCCGAGGGGCGGGCGCTCGCCGGTCCTTCTATAGGACAGGCCGCGAACGTCAAGCCCCTGGTGTGACGATCGAGAAATTCGCGCGGCCGAGTCTCGGACCACAGGCGAATGGGGACACCTGTACTATTTCCGGTCGAGTGTGTCTGATTTATTTACCCAATCCGGGCTACACTGGCCGAGACACACAAATGACGCAAAACCCGATACCTTCGGAACGGGGGCTTCAAGTTCTGCGTTGCGTGTTGAGGTTGGCGACGTGATGGCGTTGAAGTCCGCCTGGGTGGTCCTTATGCGTGCATTTGCTCAAGTTGGCGCGGTATTGGCGCTGGTCGGTCTGGTTGCGACCGCAAGTCCCGCAGCCGCGGAACCGTGGCCGGCCGTGGTTCGGGCCGTCTACGAGGTGAACTTCAACGGCTTCAATGTCGGCACGTTCGAGTTCGAGTCCCAGGCCGAGCAGGAGAGCTACACCCTGATCGGCAACGCCAAGCTCTCCATCCTGCTTGGTAGCTTCACCTTTGATGGTTTCACACGCACCTTCGGCTCGATCGTCGACCAGTCGCCCAAGCCCGCCGCCTTCTCATTCGATTTCAAGAGCAGCGCGAAGAACGGCTCCACCAAGATGGAATTCGCCAACGGCGGGGTGACCGAGGTCAAGAACCTGCCGGTCACACCCAGCAAGGGCGAAACCATCCCGGTGCGCGAGCAGCACCTGAAGGGCGTGCTCGATCCGCTCAGCGCCATCATGGCGATGTCGCGCGGCACTTCCGCCAATCCCTGCGAGCGGCGGGTGCCGATCTTCGACGGCAAGGAGCGTTTCGATCTGGTGCTGAGCCCCAAGGGCGAGACCAAGATCACCGAGCAGCAGCCGAGCGGCCAGCCGGGCATGGCGCATGTCTGCCGCGTTCGCTACCTGCCGATCGCCGGCCACAAGGTCGATTCCGACACCAAGTACATGGCCGCCAACGACGCCATCGAGGTGATGCTGCGGCCGATCCCCTCGGCCAACGTGTTCGTGCCCTATCAGGTCACCATCCCGACCATGGCGGGCACTGCGACGATCGTCTCCAAGCGCGTCGATATCATCCTGAACGGCAAGCCGCAGATCGCCCTGCTGCATTGACCGCGTACGAACTTCGGCCTTTTTTGAGGCGCGCCCGCAGCCTGCACTGCATAAGTATCGGGGCGCGGCTTTTTTGCCGCCGGCCCTTGATATTGTCACGGCGCTCTGCAATGCCTCCGCTCACGATATCCTGGTGAGGGTAAGTGCCGGATGAGTCTCGACCTCGCAAACCGCATCCGCAATGTCACGGCCGTGCTCGGGCCGACCAATACGGGCAAGACGCATCTGGCGATCGAGCGCATGCTCGGCCACGACACGGGCCTGATCGGCCTGCCGCTGCGCCTGCTCGCGCGCGAGGTCTACGACAAGGTCGCCGCCCGCGTCGGCGCCGACAAGGTCGCGCTCATCACCGGCGAGGAGAAGATCAAGCCGGAGAGCCCGCGCTACTACGTGTGCACCGTCGAGGCGATGCCGCGCGAGGCCGATGTCGACTTCCTCGCCATCGACGAGGTGCAGCTCGCCGCCGATCCCGAGCGCGGCCACGTCTTCACCGACCGGCTGCTGCATGTGCGCGGGCGTCAGGAGACGCTGCTGCTCGGCGCCCAGACCATGCGCGAGGCGATCTCCGATCTCATTCCGGGCGCCAACTTCATATCGCGTCCGCGCCTCTCGAAGCTGACCTACGCCGGCGAGAAGAAGATCACGCGCCTGCCGCCACGCAGCGCGCTCGTCGCCTTCTCGGCCTCCGAGGTCTATGCCATCGCCGAGCTGATCCGGCGCCAGCGCGGCGGGGCGGCGGTCGTGCTGGGCGCGCTCAGCCCGCGCACGCGCAACGCGCAGGTGGCGCTCTATCAATCGGGCGACGTCGATTTCCTGGTGGCGACCGACGCCATCGGCATGGGCCTCAATCTCGACGTCGACCACGTGGCCTTCGCCGGCACGCGCAAGTTCGACGGCCAGGTGCATCGCGCGCTCACGCCCGCCGAGCTGGCCCAGATCGGCGGTCGCGCCGGCCGCCACATGAACGACGGCACGTTCGGCGTGACCGGCGGCGTCGAGCCGTTCTCGGCCGACGTCATCGAGCGGCTGGAGACGCATACCTTCGACACCGTGAAGTCGCTGCAGTGGCGCAGCCGCGATCTCGACTTCGGCTCGCTCGACCGGCTGCGCGACAGCCTGCGCCAGACGCCGCGCGAAGCGCCGGCTGGCGCGGGCGCGCATGGCCGACGACACCATGGCGCTGGAGGCGGTCAGCCACGATCCGGAGGTCGCCGCGCTGGCGATCGCGCCGGCCGCCGTCGGCCGCCTGTGGGAGGTGTGCCAGGTCCCCGACTACCGCAAGATCTCGGCGCAGAACCACGCCGAGCTGGTGGCCACGCTCTACAAGTTCCTCCTGACCGGCGAGGAGCGCATCCCGGTCGACTGGTTCGCCAACCAGGTCGCCTTCGCCGACCGCACCGACGGCGACATCGATACGCTGGCCAACCGCATCGCCCACATCCGCACCTGGACGTTCGTGTCCAACCGCGTCGACTGGCTGGCCGACCACGAGCACTGGCAGGAGCGCACCAAGGCCATCGAGGACAGCCTGTCGGACGCCCTGCACGAGCGCCTGACGCAGCGCTTCGTCGACCGCCGCACCAGCGCGCTGATGCGCGGCCTGAAGGAAAAGGACGAGCTGTACGCCGAGATCGCCGACGACGGCGCCGTCAAGGTGGAGCGGCACTACGTCGGCCGCCTGAAGGGCTTCCGCTTCTTCGCCGACACGGAGGCCGAGGGCATCCACGGCAAGGCCGCGCGCAATGCCGCCGCGCACGTGCTGACCAAAGAGCTGTCGATGCGCGTGCGCCGCGTCGTGGCCGCCAAGGGCGACGCCTTCAAGCTGACGCATCGCGGCACTGGTGCTCTGGCGCGAGGAGGAGATCGCGCGGCTGGAGGCCGGCGACGATCCGCTCAAGCCCGTCGTCGTCGTGCTCTCCGACGAGCACCTGACCGGCCCGGACAAGGAGAAGGTGCAGGAGCGCCTCAACACCTGGATCACCGAGCTGATCGCGGAGCGGCTGAAGCCGCTGGTGGAGATCGCCGGCGCCAAGGACATCCTGGGCCTGGCGCGCGGCATCGCCTTCCGGCTGACGGAGAATTTCGGCGTCCTGCGCCGCGAGAGCGTGACGGAGGAGGTGCGCGCGCTCGACCAGCCGGCACGCGCGCAGCTGCGCAAGTACGGCGTGCGCTTCGGCGCCTTCAACATCTACTTCCCGGCCATGCTGAAGCCCGCCAGCACCGAGCTGGCGCTGGTGCTGTGGACGCTGAAGAACGGCGCCGCGCATGGCCTCGACCTCGCCACCATCCCGGACCCGCCGCGCGCCGGGCCTCACGTCGCTCACGCCGGCCGCCGGCACGCCGGACGAGTATTATCGCGTCGCCGGCTTCCACCTGTGCGGTCCGCGCGCGGTGCGCATCGACATGCTGGAGCGCCTCGCCGACCTGATCCGCGTGCTGGTGTCCTGGCGCACGAACGAAGCCAATCCGTCGATGCCGCCCAAGGGCGCGACCGGCGACGGCGGCTTCAAGGCGACGCCCGACATGATGTCGATCCTCGGCTGCTCGGCCGAGGAACTCGGCAACGTGCTGCGCGCGCTCGGCTTCTGGGCGGACCGGCGGCAGATGCCGGCCGAGCCGCCGGCCGCCGCTGCCGTCGCGGCAGTCGCCGAGGCTGCGACTGCGGCGGCCGACGATGCGGACGACCGCGCCGGAAACTGCGGTGCCGGCCGATGCGCCCACCCTCGAAGCGGCGGCAACCGAGGCGATCGAGACGCCAGCGGAGCCGGTCGCCGTGGCGGCGATCGAGCCGGCCGAGAGCGCGCCCGCCACCGAAGCAACCCCAAGCGAGGTCGCGACGGCAACGCAGGCCGAACCGGCCAAGGACGCTGAGGCGGCCAAGGAAGCCGAGCCCGTCAAGTGGGAAGAGATCTGGCGTCCGCGCCGGCGTGGCCGCGTGGTCGAGACCGCGCACCGCGAGAAGCGCGCCGCGGCCGCAACCCGGCGAGGAAGCTGCCAAGCCGAAGCGTCGGCCACGGCAGCAGGGCTACCAGGCTCGCCCGGAGGGGGCCGAAGCCGGCGCCCACCGGCGACAAGCGGCGCACCGAGCGGCACGGACCGGCGCGAGCCGCGTCGCGACGGCGGCAAGCCCTGCAAGCCGCGCCGCGAGGAGCGTCCGCGCGTGGCGCTGCAGGCGTCGCCGCCCGGGCGCAAAGGCGGCTTCGATCCCGAACTCGCCGTTTGCGGCGCTGAGCGCGCTCAAGGCCAGCCTGGACAAGCGCACCCAGGAATAACCTCGCATGGCTCTTCGCCGCATGACCCCTGCGGACGAACTCGACCACGATGATGCGCCGCAGGCCGCCGGCACGCAGCGCATCGACAAGTGGCTCTGGTTCGCGCGCATCATCAAGTCGCGCACGCTGGCGGCGCAGCTGGTGGTCGAGGGCAAGGTGCGGGTCAATCGCGTGAGGGCCACCAAGCCCAGCCAGACCGTGCAGGCGGGCGACGTGCTGACCCTGACATTGCGCGGCCGGGTGGACATCCTGCGGGTGCTGGCCCCCGGCGAGCGGCGCGGCCCGCCGGACGAGGCCCGCCGGCTCTACGAGGTGCTGACGCCGAAGGGACCGGCAATCCGCGGCCAAGCCCGCGGCACCGCCAAGAGCGATCCGCGCTCGTCGTAGCCAGTGCGCGGCGGCCACATCCCCAGTGCTGAGCCTGTCGAAGCACGGCATCGAGGCTACCCGCCCTTCGACAAGCTCGGCGGGGTGAGTCTGCTGGATACTGCGTAGTGGCCGGATTTAGCGGCCTGCCGCACGGTGACATGGTGCCCGCCTCCGCGGGCATGACGCTGCTGGTGACCGCATCGCGCTCCACGAACGTCATCCCCGCGGAGGCGGGGACCATGCAAGTCTGCATCTCGCGCTGGCAAACACATCTCCGGAACGCCGAGCCTACACCGCCGTCATCGACGTCGAGCCGATGCCGCTCAGCTCGAAATCGAGCCGCTCGCCCGGCGCGATGTCGACCGTGGTGATGACGCTGCCGGTGATGACCACCATGCCGGCCGTGATCGGCCGCCCCTGGTCGGCGGCCAGGTTGGCGAGCCAGGCCAGCGCGCCGAGCGGATCGTCGGTCTTGCCGGTGCCGTCCGGCTTGCCGTTGCGCTTCAGCGTGCCGGCGATGCCGTTGAGATCGAGGCCGGCGGGCGGCTCGATCGCCGGCCCGATGACGATGCCGCCGTTCCAGGCGTTGTCGGCGATCAGCGACAGCGCCTTGCTGGTCTTGTAGTCGGCGTGCCGATCCTCGATCAGCTCGAAGGCCGCCATCACCTGGGCGATGGCGCCGCGCACGCTCTCGCGCGTGTAGGGCTGGGGCTCCTTCGGCAGGTCGCGGCCGAGGCGCACGGCCAGCTCGCACTCGACGCGCACGTTGACGTAGTCGGCCTTGCGGATGGTGGCGGGGGAGCGGTGGATGCGCGAGGCGAAGATCAGGCCGCCGCACGGGTGGTCGATGCCCATCAGCTGCTGCATGATCTTCGTGGTGGTCGCGATCTTGCGGCCGGCGACCGGTCCCAGCCGCTTCTCCCACAGCCCCGACAGGGCCTCCTGCGCCGCGTAGGCCTCATGCGATGGTCCTGGGCGCGAGCCCGTCCGGCAGGTTCGCGTAGGTCGGCGCGCTTCTGGTGCGCCTCATCGATGAAGCGCGCGGCGTCGGCGGCGTGCAAACATCGGCTCCCTCCTTTTGTCCTACCCGTTGGGCAGCGACCCAAGGGTTTCGAATGCTCCGGCCGTGCGCTATGATCAGCCTCGACATTGCCGACAGAAGCGCCGCCCGTCCAGCGCGGCGCCAACAACACGATTGGGAGGAGCACACCCATGTTCGAGACCACCATCGCCGGAAGCCTGCCGAAGCCGGCCTGGCTCGCCGAGCCGAACAAGCTGTGGGCGCCCTGGCGTGCTGGAGGGCGCGGCGCTGGAGGATGCCAAGCGCGACGCCACCGTCCTCGCCCTCAAGGAGCAGGAGGATGCCGGCATCGACGTCGTCGGCGACGGCGAGCAGTCGCGCCAGCATTTCGTGCACGGCTTCCTGGAGCGCGTCGAGGGCATCGACTTCGCGCACAAGGTCGAGATGGGCATCCGCGCCGACCGCTATAAGGCGATGGTGCCGCAGGTGGTGGGGCCGCTCAGCCTCAAGGGCCGCGTGCACCAGACGGAGGCCCGCGTCGCCCGCGCCCACACCAAGCGCAAGCTGAAGTTCACGCTGCCCGGGCCGATGACCATCGCCGACACCATCGCCGACCGCCACTACGGCGACAAGGCCAAGATGGCCATGGCCTTCGCCGAGCTGCTGAACCAGGAGGCGCGCGCGCTGGAGAAGGACGGCGTCGATACCATCCAGTTCGACGAGCCGGCCTTCAACGTGTTCATGGGCGAGGTGACCGAGTGGGGCATCGCCGCGCTGGAGCGCGCCGCGCAGGGCCTCAAGTGCACGACGGCGGTGCACATCTGCTACGGCTACGGCATCAAGGCCAACGTCGACTGGAAGGCGACGCTGGGCACCGAATGGCGCCAGTACGAGGCGATCTTCCCGGCGCTGGCCAAGCAGCAGCATCCGGCAGGTGTCGGTGGAGTGCCGCAACTCCAAGGTGCCGCTGTCGCTGCTCGGCCTGCTGCAGGGCAAGGACGTGCTGGTCGGCGCCATCGACGTGGCGAGCGATACGGTCGAGACGCCCGAGGACGTGCTGGCGGTGGTCGACGCCGCCATCAAGTACGTGCCCAAGGAGCGCATGCTCCTGTGCACCAACTGCGGCATGGCCCCCATGACGCGGGAGGTCGCCTACGGCAAGCTGGCGTCGCTGGCCAAGGGCGCCGAGCTGGCCCGCAAGCGGTACGGTTGAGTCGGCTTGTCATCCCGGAATTTGCCGCAGGCAAATATCCGGGACCCAGGGCGGCAGACGTATGCATGTGCCCCTGGGTCCCGGCTCTCGCGCTGCGCGCGTGCCGGGATGACAGCGCATCGGCGATTGACCGCGCCCGAGACGCATCTTATTTCAGCGGCATGGCCAAGCTTCCCATCATCACCCTGCCCGATCCGCTGCTGCGCAAGGCCTCCAAGCCCGTCGAGCGGGTGGACGCCGAGCTCGTCAAGCTCGCCGACGACATGCTGGAGACCATGTACGACGCGCCGGGCGTCGGCCTCGCCGCCGTGCAGATCGGCGTGCCGCGCCGGCTGCTCGTGCTCGACACCTCCGAGAAGGAGGCGGAGCCCAACCCGCTGGTGCTGATCAATCCGGAGATCGTCTCGCTGGGCTCGGAGATGCGGGTGCACGAGGAGGGCTGCCTGTCGATCCCGGACGTGCGCGTCGAGATCGAGCGGCCGGCGTCGCTGGTGGTGCGCTACCTGGATCGCGACGGCAAGCAGCAGGAGCTGGCGGCCGATGGCCTGCTCGCCACCGCCATCCAGCACGAGGTCGATCACCTGAACGGCAAGCTGATCATCGATTTCCTGTCGCGGCTGAAGCGCGACATGATCGTGCGCAAGTTCAGGAAGCAGGCCAAGGCCGAGGAGACGGCCTAGGCTGGGTGTTGGGGTCAGACCCCTCGCTCGAGCGAGTCGACTCGAACGACCCGTTTGAACAAGGGGTCTGCACCCCGAGGCCCGACAAATGCGCGTCGTCTTCATGGGCACGCCCGACTTCGCCGTCCCGGTGCTGTCGGAGATCCTGACGGCGGGGCACGAGGTGGCCGCCGTCTATACCCAGCCGCCGCGTCCGGCCGGCCGCGGCATGAGCGAGCGCAAGTCGGCCGTGCACGCCTTCGCCGACGGGTCCGGCATTGCGGTGGTTGCGCCCAAGATCCCTGAAGGGCGAGGCCGAGCAGCAGGCCTTTGCCAAGCATCGCGCCGACGTCGCCGTGGTCGTGGCCTACGGGCTGATCCTGCCCAAGCCGGTGCTGGAGGCGCCCCGGCACGGCTGCCTCAACCTGCATGCCTCGGCGCTGCCGCGCTGGCGCGGCGCCGCGCCCATCCAGCGCGCCATCATGGCGGGCGATGCCGAGACGGCCGCCACCGTCATGCGCATGGAGGCGGGCCTGGACACCGGGCCGATCTGTCTGGAGGAGCGCGTGCCGATCGCGCCCGACATGACGGCCGGCGAGCTGCACGACCTGCTGGCGGGACGCGGCGCGCGTCTGATGGTGCGGGCGCTGGCCAACCTCGAGCGAGGCACGCTGCAATGCCAGGTGCAGGCGGCGGACGGCGTCACCTACGCCGCCAAGATCGGCAAGGACGAGGGCCGCATCGATTTCACCCGGCCGGCCGGCGAGGTGCACAACCACATCCGCGGGCTGTCCCCGGTTCCCGGCGCATGGTTCGCGGTTCACAGCGGGGACAAGCCCGAGCGCATCAAGGTGCTGCGCGCCAGCCCTCGCAAAGGGCCTGGGAGCGCCTGGGACGGTCCTGGACGACCGGCTGACGATTGCTTGCGGCGACGGCGCCATCCGCGTCCTGCAGGCCCAGCGGGCCGGCAAGCGGCCCATGACGGCGGAGGAGCTGCTGCGCGGCTTTGCGCTGCCGGCGGGGACGCAGCTGTAAGCCGTTGCCAGCCGGCCGCGTTAAGCAATCGGCGAAACGCATGGCCGCGCGCCGGCCGAATTGGTTAATCTCCCGTTAATGGTGTTGAAGCGTTGGAGATGCAACCATGCGCAGCGCGGTGATCGTCCTGGCCGGCGTCGGCCTGGCCTTCGGCCAGCCTGCCCGCGGCGGCCCAATCGACCACGCGCATCGAGACCCGCCCGTTCTACGGCGCCACGGTGACGGTCGAGGAAGGCGTGCGCGTGTTCCGCCCGCTGCGCGTCGCGTGATCGCGTCATCAACCCGGACGGCAAGGAACAGTCTCGTTCGGCTCCGGCCAGCCCGACCACCTGCGCCTGCAATCGGACCTACCTGCACCATGTCGGCGACGAGGCAGGCCCCAGCCGGCTACATCCGCCGCACATTCGGCGGATGCCGCAGCCGCTAAGCGGTCCGCGTTGATGCCGGCACGCTGCGTTGCGTTGCGCACGCGTCGGAGCGTCTCTGCTAAGAAGCTGCAGGATCAATCGACGTTGCCGCCGTTCCGGCGCGACCAACCTGCGCCGACATGCCCCGCTATCGCGTCATCATCGAATACGACGGCACGCCGTTCGTCGGCTGGCAGATCCAGGCCGCCGGCGCCTCCGTGCAGGGCCGCCTCGCCGAGGCCATCCACAAGCTGTCCGGAGAGACCGTGACGGTGCGCGGCGCCGGCCGCACGGACGCCGGCGTGCATGCGCTGGGCCAGGTCGCGCACTTCGAGCTGATCCGCACCTGGCCGACCGACACGGTGCGCGCGGCGCTCAACTTCCACCTCAAGCCCGATCCCATCGCCATCGTCGACTGCGCCCAGGTCGCCGACGACTTCGACGCGCGCTTCAGCGCGCTGGCGCGGCATTACCGCTACCGCATCCTGGCGCGGCCGGCGCCGCCGGTGCTCGACCGCGACCGCGTGTGGTGGGTGCCGCAGCCGATGCGCACCGAGGCGATGGCGCAGGCCGCAGCCTGCTGGTCGGCCGGCACGACTTCACCACCTTCCGCGCCGCGGGTTGCCAGGCCAAGTCGCCCCTCAAGACGCTCGACGTGCTGGAGGTGAGCGCCGCCGGCGCCGAGATCGTCATCGAGGCCTCGGCGCGCTCCTTCCTGCACAACCAGGTGCGCTCGATGGTGGGCTCGCTGAAGCTGGTCGGCGAAGGCAAGTGGACGGCCGGACGATCTGCGCGCGGCGCTCGAGGCCAAGGACCGCGCCGCCTGCGGCCCGGTGGCGCCGGCGCGCGGCCTCTACCTCATGCGCGTGGATTATCCATCCGGCCGACGCGCAGCCCGCGGGCCGCTGACATTGCCACCGGCGCCCCCGCATCGCATAAAGGCGCCGCGCGGACGTGGTGGAACCGGTAGACACACAGGACTTAAAATCCTGAGGGGGCGACCCCGTGCGGGTTCGAAGTCCCGCCGTCCGCACCATTTTTTTTGCGCGATGCCGCCCGCCAACCCATCGCGCGGGTTTGGGTTCAGAAAAGTCCTCGAACCCGCACCACGGAAAAGCTGCCAGACTGCCTGCACTCGATTGCGAGAATCATCGCTCAGCTTGGGTTTTGTCCCAGCAGATGAGTGCCAGAATTTGTCACTCAAACCATCTGTCACTTACCGTTGAATGAGTGCTTGCGAAAGCGTGGGACAGGCCCCGCTAAGTTCGTCCGCGACGCGCCCGGCGTCAGCGTGGTGGCTGCGGCGCTCTCGGGCCGCAGGAAGACATCGACGCGCATGCCGGGCAGCAGCGGCGTCTGGCCGGCGAGGTCGATGACGATCTCGAGCACGTCGACGTCGGTCGGCTTGCGCGGGCCGCGCTGGCCGAGCCGGCTCGGTCCGAGCGCCTGGGCCATCGACGACACCTTGCCCTCGAAGTCCTTGCCGGGGAACGCATCCGAGCGCACCACCGCCATCTGCCCGAGGCGCACCTTGCCGACGTCGCGCTCTTCCAGCTCCGCCTTGACCTGCATGGATGACGTATTGCCGAGCGTCAGCAGGACGTTCTCGGGCGAGGGGGTGGCCGTCTCGCCGACCTTGGCACTGATCTGCAGGGCCGTGCCGGCGAACGGCGCGCGGATGCGCGTGCGCTCCAGCGCCGCCTCCGCCAGCGACAGCTCGGCGCGAGCTGCCGTCACCGCCGCCTCCTGGCGCGTCGGCGCCGGCAGGTTGTCGACGGACAGGGCCTTGCGCAGGGCAAGCCGCGACGCATCCAGGCGCTCCTGCGCCTTGACGACGGCATCGCGCGCCTTGTCGACGTCGGCCGGCGTGGCGCCGCCGGTGCGGCGGGCTTTCGCCTGCCGGTCGTATTCCTCGCGATTGATGACCAGCTGACGCTCGGCGCTGGCGACGTTGTCCTCGGCCGTGCGGCGATCCTGGGCCAGGCGGCCCGTGCTCTCGTTGCCGTCGCGATCCTTGCGGCGGATGGCCAGCTCGGCGGTCGCGGCATGCACGCGGGCGATCAGGTCGCTGTCGTCCAGGCGCACCAGCATCTCGCCGGAGTCGACCTTGTCGTTGAGGACCACCAGCACCTCGGCGATGCGGCCGGCCCCCTGTGCGCCGATGCGCACGTCTCCACCGGACGGCTCGACACGGCCCGGCGCCGAGGCGGCCCAGCTGGACTTGGTGGCCGTCTTGGGTGCGGCAGTGGTGTTGCCGGTGGACGTGCTGGCGGTGGACGTGCTGCCCGTTGACGCGCTGGAGGTCGTCGTCGTGCTGCCCGTCGTCGTGATGGGGGCCTTCTGGACCTCCGGTTGACGCGAACTCAGCGTCTTGGGCACGTAGTAGCCGACGCCGAGCGCCAGCACGGCGGCGACGATCAGGACGTTGAGCGTTGAATCAGCCTTAAGCATTGGCTTTCCGCTTTCTGTTGCGCGCAAGCTCATGAACCGTCTCGACCCCTTCGGCGCGGCGCTCCTCGCCGACAATCAGGCCGTCCTCGATACGCAGGATGCGGTTGGCGAAAGGTATGGTGCGGGGATCGTGCGTGACCGCCAGCACGGCCCGGCTCTTGTCCCGGGCGATTTCCGATAGCAGCTGCATGACGGCGATGCCGTTCTCGCTGTCGAGCGCGGCGGTCGGCTCGTCGGCCAGCATGACGGCGGGCGCGCCGGCCAAGGCGCGTGCGACAGCGACGCGCTGCTGCTCGCCGCCGCTCAGGTTCGACGGGTAGGACTTGAGCTTGTGGCGCAGGCCCACCTGGTGCAGCGCGCGTTGCGCACGCACGATCGCCTCCGAGCCGCGCTCGCCGCGCACGTCGAGCGCAAGCCGCACGTTCTCCTCGGCGGTCAGCGTCGGGAACAGGTTGTAGGACTGGAAGATGAAGCCGATGCTGCGGCGGCGCAGCGCCGCGAGGCCTTCCGGCCCCAGGCCATCGGTCGACTGGCCGGCGATGCGTGAGCGTGCCCTCCGTCGGGGTGAGGATGCAGCCGAGGATCGACAGCAAGGTGGTCTTGCCGCTGCCGGACGGTCCCATCAGCAGGGTGAGCTCGCCGGGGTTGAGCGTCAGGCTGACGCCCTTCAGGGCGCGCACGCGGCCTGCGCCCTGGCCCAGCTCCTTGGCGATGTCGCGCGCTTCCAGCACGCTCGGGGCGTCGTCGTGCGTCGGTCATCGGTTGAACACCATGGCTGGGTCGATGCGCATGACTTTGCTGATCGCCGACACCGCCGAGATCGCGCACATGCCGAACGTGAGGGCCAGCAGCAGGCCTGCCAGGCCCGGCGTCATCATGATGGGCAAGGCGGTGTTGTGGCTGAGGTAGACGATGGTGAGCGCAATCGACATGCCGAGCCCGTAGCCGAGCAGGGCGCTCAAGCCCGCCTGCGCCAGGATCACCCTGTGGATGTAGCCCGACGATGAGCCGAGCGCGCGCAGGGTGGCGAACTCGTTGAGGTGGTCCTTGGTGCTCGAGTAGAGCGTCTGCGCCACGATCACGGTGCCGACCACCAGGCCGAGCACGGCGCCGCCGATCAGCGCCACGCCGGCGCCGGTCGCAAACAGCCAGTGATTGAGGCTGCGCGTGCGGAACTCGGCCTTGGTCAGCACCTCGCTGTCCGGCAATTTGGCGCGCAGCGCATCGCGCACCGCCTCGGCCTCGAAGCCCGGCTGCAGCTTGATGAGCACGTAGGTGAGATTGTCGGCCGGCATATTGAGCAGCGACCGCGCCCGGTTGAGCGTCGTGAAGACGAACGGCGTCACGGTGAACGAGCGGATGCCCTCGGTCAGACCGGTCACGCGCACGCGCGACCCGCCGATCTGCGCCGTGTCGCCGACGCCGTTGAGGCCGAGCTCCGGCAGGTAGGTCTTGTCGACCATCACGGCATCGCGCGCGCCGAGCCCGGACACGTCACCGGCCACGACATTCCAGGGTGCCAGTGCGCCATCCTCGTAGTCGGTGCCGACCACCACCACCAGCGTGGTGCCGCCGCCCGGCTTGCGCCAGTCGGTGAACGAGGCGACCAGCGGCGTCGCGGTCAGCACGCCGGGCGTGGCCAGCGCGGCGAAGCGCTCGCGTACGCTGATCGGCTGCGCCTCCTCGAAGTTCTTGGTGCCGTAGGCCATGACCCACAGATCGCTCTCGGAGCGATCGATCATGGAGATGATCATGGTGCGTGCGCCGAGATAGAGACCGAGTTGCACGGCAACCAGCACGATCGAGAACAGGATGCCGATCAGCGTGACCGCCAACCGCACCCGGTCATGAAACAGATTGCGAAACGCCAGTGTCAGGGTCATTGCGTGGCCTGGAGCCTGTTCCGTTTCGCCACGGCACCTGCCGCGGACTGTTGCGTGTAGATCGCGATGCGCCGATCGGCGCGTCCGCGCGTTTGGTTGCGAGCCTCGGCATTGCGAGCCCCAGCTTTGAAGCCCTGGGCCCCTCAGCGTCCACCCTTAGACCCGATATAGGGAATGAACCCGATATGGGAAAATAACCGTGAATATATAGGAACTCGTTGCTTCGCTTGCGAATTGAGCCGGAAACGGTAAAGCACTGGGCGTGGCTCGGGGGTGGGAATGTATTGCAGCCGGCATAGTCGCGCAGGGGATGGCGCTTATGTGTCCGGAGTTGCCGCATTTTTTCCGTATCAGGGTTGCATGTCGCCTCGCGAACCGCGCAATCACGCCGCGAACGGAGCGTAAGCCTATGCTTTGCAGTGCAATTTCTCGCCTTCTCAGAATAGCGAACGGCGTTTCCGGCGCCCTTATGCTGGCAGTTGTAGCAACTTTGCCTGCGGCAAATGCGCAGACCCAGCCGACGGCTCCGATTACTGGCGTGTGGATCGATCATACCGGCAGGGGTGCGGTAGAAATTCACACCTGCGGCAATCTGCTCTGCGGCCGTATTGCGTGGGTCAAGGACGGCAACGACGCCAAGGGCGGTCCCGCCAAGGACAAGAAGGGGCGTCCGCTGTGCGGCCTGCAGATCATCGGCAACCTGAAGGCCGGCTCGAACGGCGTCTGGCAGGACGGCTGGATCTACGATCCGGACAAGGACGATACCTTCAACGTCGAGCTGCAGATGAAGGGCCGCGACCGGTTGCAGGTGATGGGCTACATGGGCGTGAAGTTCCTGAGCGAGACGCACATGTGGAAGCGCGCACCCGAGCCGTTCGCCATTTGCACCGCGCCCCGCGCCTCCTGAGCTCCAGCTCATAGATCTCTTCTTCGCCGGGCGCGTCAATCCGCCCTGGCGCCTTTCATGCTGCGCTGCCTCCGCAGCCCTCTTTGCAGCGGCTTCGATGCGACCGACAAACTCGGTGCTGCGCTCGGCCACGACGTGGCGCTGCTGATCGAGCGTGACCATGTGATAGCTGTCGTCGAGCACGACGGTGTCGACCAGGCCGCCAAGGTTCGCCTGCAGATACTGGGCGTTCTTGAGGCTCGCCATATCGTCATCGCGCGGATGCACGATCAGCGCCGGCTGACGCACCTTGTCGAGGTCGGGCTTCACGAGCGCAACCAGCTGATTGAAGTTGGCGAACGAGCGCATCGGCGTGCTGAACACGCCGGCCTGGCCCGAGTCGCCGCCCAGCATGCTGGACACCACGAGCGCGCGCACGCGTTCGTCCTTCAGGCCGTAAGGCTCGTGCTCGGGCAGGTCGAACTCGAGCTTCACCGGCATCGGGCGAAGGAACGGCAGAGCGCGCGAGTACCAGGGCATCGACCAGCCGTCGAGCTTCAGGGTCGGCGCGAACAGCAGCAGGCCTTGCACGCCCTCGGGCCGCTGCTGCGCCAGCCGCAACGCCAGGATGCCGCCCATCGACAGCCCGCCCGCGACGATGACGTCGCAGTGCTCGCGCAGCCGGTCGTGGCCTTCCTCGACGCTGGCGTACCACTGCTGCCAAGTCGAGCGGCGCAGCTCTTCCGGCGTGCCGCAATGCCCGGCCAGCTGGATGCAGTAGACGGTATGGCCGGCGCGGGCGAGCGACTGCGCCACGAAACGCAACTCGGTCGGCGTGCCGCCCAGGCCATGGATCAGCAGCACGCCAACGCGGCCACCGGCGATGAACAGGCTGCGATCTTGAAGCAAGTCTTTGTCCTGAGCGTTCATGTCGTCACGTACACCGATTGGGCGTACGACCCCTTATCCCGCCGCGGCCATACACGCCCCGCGCGCATGACACCAACGCAACAATCGTCGCACCCTGTGAAGACCCTCGACCGGCCGGAGCTGGATGACCTGGAGTGAACGCTTTCCGGACCACAACCCACGGGCCGCGGCATGGTTCCTGGCGCAAGGTTCCTGACACAGGGCACTTCAGCTTTTCGTGACACGACGCAGGACCTGGTCGAGCAGCTTGAGCGCCAGGTCCATCTCGTCCCAGCTGATGTGCAGGCTCGGCGCCAGCGTCACCACGTTCTTGTGGTAGCCGCCGATGTCGAGCACGAGCCCGTAGGTCTTGCCGCCGACCACAAGGTCGGCCTTGAGCGCCTCGTCGACCATGCGATCGACGATCGCCTTCGACGGCGTGAAGCTGTCGTGCGGCTCGCAGATCTCCATGCGCAGGGCCAAGCCCAGGCCATCGACATCGCCGATGACCTTGTGGCGACGCTTGAGGTCCTGCAGGCCCTCGAGCAGGTAGGCGCCCTTCTCCATGACCATGCGCTCGTAGTCCGTCTCGGCCATCATCTTCATGGCCTCGAGCGCGACCGCGGTGCCCATCGGATTGGCGCTGAACGTCGAGTGGGTGGAGCCCGGCGGGAAGACTTCCGGGCTGATCAGCTCCTCGCGCGCCCACACGCCGGCGAGCGGGTTGAGGCCGTTGGTGATGGCCTTGCCGAACACGATGGCGTCGGGCTTCACGCCGAAGTGCTCGATCGACCACATTTTGCCGGTGCGATAGAAACCCATCTGGATTTCGTCGACGACCAGCAGGATGCCGTACTTGTCGAGCACGCGCTTCAGCTCGACGAAATAGTTCGCTGGCGGAATGACGTACCCGCCCGTGCCCTGGATCGGCTCGACGTAGAAGGCGGCATACTCGGCCTCGCCGGCCTTCGCGTCCCAGACGCCGTTGTACTCGCTCTCGAACAGCCGCTCGAACTGCTGCACGCAGTGGTGGCCGTACTCCTCCTTGCTCATCCCCTTGGGGCCGCGGAAGTGATACGGAAACGGCACGAAATGCGCGCGGTCGCCGAAGTGGCCGTAGCGGCGGCGATAGCGGTAGGACGAGGTGATGGCGGACGCGCCGAGCGTGCGGCCGTGATAGCCGCCCTCGAAGGCGAACATCAGGCTCTTGCCCTTCTTGAAGTTGCGCACGAGCTTGAGGCTGTCCTCGACCGCCTGGCTGCCGCCGACATTGAAATGCACGCGGCCCTTGGTGCCGAACTTGCGCGCCGCGTCGCGGCCGATGTGGGCCGCAAGCTCGATCTTCTCGCGATGCAGGTACTGGCTTGCCACCTGCGGCAGGCGGTCGAGCTGGCGCCGCGCCGCCTCGTTGAGGCGCTGATTGGCGTAGCCGAAATTGACTGCGGAGTACCACATCTGCAGGTCGAGGTAGGGGCGGCCCTGCATGTCGTAGATGTAGGAGCCTTCGCAGCGCTCGAAGATCTTGGGTGGGTCGGTGTAGTGGACCGTGTCGCCGTGGGAGCAATACAGAGTCTCGAGGGCGAGCAGCTCCTCCTCCTCCGTCAACGCGCTCGCAGTGTCGCGGTGTACGCGAGCTGTACTCATCGGCCTACATTATCCCTGCTTGCTGACTCTCCACCCAGGCACCCTGGCCTGCCACCCTGGTAACGCCGGGCAGCGACCCGCGGGTCCATCTCAATCGACCGTCAGTGAACGCACACAGCCGAATTTGCCCTGCCAATATGCATCGTCAACAACGGATGGCGGAGAACCCCTTCAGGCCGCCGCGATCGGCCGTGCGCTCCGCTGCTCCCCTGCGGACTTGCCTGCGATGGCCTCGGCAAAGCTGATGGTCTTCTCCAGCACCACGTCGCGCTGCCGGTCGAGAGTGATGACGTGATAGCTGTCCTCCAGCACCACCGTTTCGACGCGGCCGCCGAGGTTCCATTCGAGATAGTGCGCGTTGCGCAGGCTGGCGCGATCATCCTCACGCGGATGCAGGATCAGCGCCGGCTGGGTGATGCTGGCAAGGTCGGCCTTCACCGTCTTCACCAGCTTGCGCAGCTCGAACATCGGCCCGCCCGGGAATGCTGAGGAAGCCCGCCTTGGACGGGTCGCCACTGTGGATCGCCTCGGCGATGATGGCGCGCAGGCGCTGGTCCTTGATGCCGTAGGGCGAACGCTCCGAGAACCAGATCTGGTTGGCCACGACCTTCTGCAGGACGATGCGGAACAGGCGGCCGTACCAGGGCACGCCCCAGCCATCGAGCCAGAGCGTCGGCGCATAGAGCATCGTGCCCTTGACGGTGTTGGGGTGCTGGGCGGCCAGGCGCAGCGCCAGAATGGCACCCATCGACAGTCCGCCGACGAACACCTGATCGCAGCGCTCCGAAAGGCGCTTCAGTGCGACCTCGGCGCTGTCGTACCAGTCATGCCAGGTGGTGCTGGTGAGCTGCTCGAGCGAGCCGCAGTGGCCGGCCAGCTGCGGGCAGTACACGGTGTGGCCGGCGCGTGCCAGGCCGTTGGCGATATAGCGCAGTTCGACCGGTGTTCCGCTCAAGCCGTGGATCAGCAGGAAGCCGGTCTTGCCGCCGTCGTGATATACGCCGCGATCTTCTGTCGCCGCTGCCGCGACGCCGTCGGGTTGGACTGAGGACATTTCTATAGAGTCTTTCTCGATCATCTGCTCGCCTGCCGAGCGGCCGGAATGGCCGTGGCAAGGTCTCTTTCGTAGTTGTTGAGCCAAGCGCCGAGCTTGGCGGTCACCTCGAAGAAGTCGTTGAAGGCGACATGCGTCGTGCCGTTGCCGCGGCACAGATCCAAAAGCTTGCCCTTGGCGAACACCAGGTCGGCGCGCCCGGCGATGCAAAAGTCAGACCGGCCGTCGCCGACCACGACCTTCACCGACGAGGAGTGCGGCTCGGTGAACGAGCACTTGCAGTTGCCGGCCAGCGCGCGGCAGTCGCTGCGCGCATTGGGGAACGTCACGCGCCAGCGGTCCTCGCCGACCGGCTCGAGATGATTGGCGTGGAATGGCACGCTCAAGCCCGCGTCGCGCAAGACCGCGTCGATGACGAGGTCGAAGCCGTCCGACACCACCATCATGCCGACGCCGTTGCGCGCGCACTCGCGCACGAACGAGGGGAAACCGCGATCGACGCCCACTTTCCGCGCCGCCGCCACCAGCTCTTGTGGCGTTGCCCGCAGCAGACTGACCTGACGCGTCATGCACTCGCGCGAGCCGATCACGCCGGCCTGCCATTCCTCCTCGACGTCACGCCAGGACGGATCGGCAAATTGCTCGAACAGCATGTCGGTCGCGTCGCAGGGTGCAATCGTGCCGTCGAAATCGACAAAGGCATGACACTTCACACGCGCACGTGACACGTTAACCCAACCCCTTGATAGGAATACCGCACCCAGCCGCTGATTTCGTCGGTTTTGCTTTAGCTGCGGATCAACGCGCTGCCAACGGTTTTTGTTCTCTACGTCCTTAACCGTTCATCTATCGGTTGCACCGATAGTTAAAAGGCGCACGTACAAGTGGCGTTGAATGGCCAAAAGTTGTGACAAATTTGGTGTCTCGGAGAAGCAATGTTGCAGCGCCGAGACAGATGGCCGCAGGCGCAGCAAAATTTACCTTGGCTCGGCCTGACGAGCGTTCACTGACGCTGGCGCGTCCATCCACGCAAACGCGACGTAACCAAGAAACGCAACCAATAAACCAAGTAGATACGGCACCGAAAGCTCGAGCGCATATTTACCAATCGCCCACACGAGCATTCCAGAAATAATTGCAGCGTAGGCGCTGGCGGGACCGCCAAATCGCGTGAACAGCGCGAAGATTGTAGCGACAAACACGCCGGCGCTGCCGAAAGCGGACGCCGTCTCCACGAGCTCGTGAATACCCTCGGACGTTATGGCGATCAGAAAAGCCACGACGCTGAGGGCGAGCACCGTCAAACGCACGGACCATAGTTTGCCTCGCTCGCTCAAGGCGGGCGCCGCACGCACCAATATGTTGTGCGAGAGCTGCGAGGCGGGTGCATGCAACGCTGCGTGCACGGCCGACAGGATCGCCGAAACGATCGCCCCGACGAACACAATATATATCGGACCGACCAGATGCTGCTCGGCGAGCTTCGGGATGAACTGCTCCGTGTCCGCAACATCGAGCCCGAGTGACGGCCCGAGCAGACCGAGCAGAACCGGGATGGCGCCGACGGCAAGGTAAATGGCGCCGCCCATCAGCGTGCCGGAGGCTGCGACCTGTGCCGTGCGTGCGCCGAGGAAGCGGGAGATCAGCTCCACGGCGACGATCGTTCCGCACACGGGTATGGCCAGATGCTCGATCGTCGCGAGCAGACTCTCCTCGTGGTCGATCGGCATGAGACGGGCCGGCTCGATCTGCGCCACCGCCTGGCCGAGCCCGCCCATGCCCGAGATGACCACCGCCGCCAGGATGACGAGACCCGCCACCACGGCGATGCCCTGGATGGTGTCGGTGACGGCGTCGGCGAGCAGTCCGCCAACCACCGAGTATGCCGCCACCAGCACCGCCGCCAGCGTGATGGCCGTGCCGAGGCCGAGGGCCGAGTTGGCGCTCAGCACCTGGCCGAACGCGCGCACCTGCGCGGCCGCCCAGATGACCGAGCCCGGCAGCAGGATGATCACCACCAGGCGCTCGACGCCTTGCGAATAGCGCTGGCGGAACAGGTCGGCGAAGGTGGTCAGCCCGCGCGACCACAGCGAGCGGGCGAAGAACAGGCCGACGATGATGATGGCGGCTGCGTAGCCGAACGGGTCCACCAGCCCGCCCGCCAGGCCCTTCTCGTAGACGGAGCCGCCCGAGGCGACGATGGCTTCGGCGCCGAAGTAGGTGGCAAACACCGAGAACACCACCAGGCCGGTGCCGAGCCGGCGGCCGGCAAGGATGTAGTCGGCCTCGGTCGTCATGCGCCGCGACACCCAGGCGCCGACGGCGAACTGGGCGAGCACGTACACGACCATCCCGATCAGCACCGCGTTCATGGCATCCCCCTGAAGCCGCACGCCACCCCGAGCGGCAGATTGCGCAGGGCGCCGTGTCGGCGCAAGCCGACCGTAGCCGTGGCCGCATGCCCTTTCGCCTCAGTTCCCCCCAAATTATTTGCTTAAAGCAATCTTGAGCATATCGACCGGCGATCCCACGTTGTGGTGCCGGCTTCCCGCGGATCGCGAGGTTGAATTGAGCGCCCGCAAGTTTGTCCTGCACCGCCTCCGACCGGTTGTCTCCGGCATCACGGCCGCCGCCCTCGTGTTCGCCCAGCTGCCGACGGCGCAGGCCGCGTCCGCCATGACGCGCGCCGAGTACGAGGCGTGCCAGGCCCGCGACGAGCAGGGCTTTCGCGTGGCCGTCGAGGCGCTGACGCGCCGAAGCCTCGAGGCCGGCATCGCCGGCTTCGACTACAAGGCGGTGGTCAACGACGAATGGCGGCGCGGCAACCTCGATGACGTGATCGACCGCCAGGTCGACCAGGCGATCGGCGAGCTGCGCGACGAGTCGAGCTGGATACAGCTCTGGGGGACGCTGGCCTCGCAGCAGAAGGCGCGCGAGCTGGCCACCACGGCGGCCGAGCGCGTCTACCGGTCCGACGCCATGAAGACGGCGCTGGAGGGCGTGGCGACCGGCATCGGCAAGGAGATCGGCAAGCGCATCGAGCTGGCCACCGTCGATACGGCGGGGCCTGCGACCCAGTGCGTGCAGGCCTTCCTCGGCCCGCGCTACGGCGCCACCATCGCCCGCATCGTCGCCACGGGCACGGGCCGCGAATACGGCGTCGACCCGGTCAAGGGCACCGCCCAGGTCTCCACCGGCCAGGTGATCGTCGAAGGCACCGACGCGCTGGCCGGCACGGTCGTGCTGCTGGTGCGCCGGCAACTCGCCAACATGGCCTCGCGCATCGGCCAGCGGGTGGTCGGCTCGATCCTCGGCCGCCTGGTGTCGATGGTGGCCGGCGGCGTCGGCCTGGTGCTGATCGCCAAGGACATCTGGGACTTCCGGCACGGCGTGCTGCCCATCATCGGCACCGAGATGAAGTCCAAGGAGACCAAGGACAAGGTGCGCGAGGAGCTGGCCAAGTCGGTCAGCGAGCAGATCGGCGAGAGCATCAAGGACATCAGCGAGCAAGACGGCCGACCGGGTGCTGGAGATCTGGCTCGAGTTCCGCCGCGCGCACGCCAAGGTCGTGGAGCTGGCCGACCGCGTGGAGGTGTTCAAGCGCTTCCTGGACACCGTGAAGCCCGACGACCTGCCCAAGCTCGACGAGGTGGTGGCGCTGGTGCTGGCCAGCGAGGGCGAGGCCGGCATCATCCGGCGCCTCGACAACGGCACGCTGCATCGCGCCGTCAGCGGCCTGCCGACCGGCGCCATCGAGATCGCCCGCGAGACGCAATCCCTGGAGGCGGCGCTGCAGTGGTCGGCCGTGGCGGGCGACAGCCTCGGCAAGGTGGTCGAGTTCGAGATCTATCGGCAGGCCAAGCCCGACACCTTCACCAAGGCGAGCCTGCAGAAGCTGCTGGGGCTGCAGGACCGGGTGGCGGTGATCCGCCTTGCCGCGCTTGCAGCCGGCCGCGCGCGATGCGCTGTTCGAGCTGCCGGCCAACGAGCTGAAGGGGCTGGCGCGCACCCTGGACGAGACCCAGCTCGACAGCCTGTCGCGCTATCTGACCGGGTTGGACAAGTCGTCGGCCCTGCGCGTGCTGCAGGTGGTCGGGCAGAACCCGACCCGCATGGCGGAGCTGGGCAAGCCGAGCGTGCGCGATGCGATCCTGTCGAGCAGCGATCAGGCGGCTGCCGCTCGGCATGATGCTGCAGGCCACCAGCGTGCCCGATCCGACCGTGCTGCTGGCGCACGCCAAGCTCGTGCTCGACGGGCGAGTGAGCCCGATGCTGCTGTGGGAGAAGCACGCCTGTGGCTGGCGGCGGCGGTCGTGCTGTCGCTGGTGCTGCTGATGATGCTGAAGCGGCTGGTGTTCGGCACGCGGCCGAAGATCGTCGTGCAGGAAGGCTATGGCCGCGGGCGCGGGAGCCGCGGCTGATGCGCCTGCGTCACCAGCGAGGATCTGGGCGACGAGCCGATCGAGCGGGGCGAGCTGGTCTATGCCTGCGCGGTTTCCGGCGCCAACATCCTGCGCGACATGCGCGAGGCGATCACCAATACGCTCGGCGGCAACATGATCCGCTACGAGGCGCTGCTGGACAAGACCATTGCGCGGGCTCTGGAATCCCTGTCCGAACGTGCCAGGGCGCAGGGCTACGACGGCGTGCTCGGCATCCGCATCTCGCATCCGCACATCACGGACGGCGCCATCGAGGTGGTGGTGGCGGGCACCGGCTTCAGGCTAGCGGGCAGCAGCGCTGATCGCCGTGCGGACTGAGCCTGTTACCCACACAAGTTCATCGGCCGCGGTGGCGTGGTGGCTGCGGCTGATATAAGCTAGCTATAAGTTAGCGCGCTTGCGGGATTCGCAGCTGCGCTCGGGGGAAACGGCGCGGCCCACTCGTGAGGCCGGGCAACGGGAGACGAACCTAATGGCTCTGAAAGCTCCAGGAATCCTGATCTTTTTGGTGTCGATCATTCTGGCGCTGGCCGTGCTGTTCTCGAAGTTCGCGGGTGCAACCATTCCGTTCTTCACCGGCGATACCACCTACTTCTTCGGCCTGCTGGCCGCCTACGTGATCCTGGTGCTCGGCTGCATCATGCGCGGGCTGTGAGCTTCCGCTCGCGGGTCTCTGCATTTTATCCACTGCGCCAAAATTCCTGTGCCGATCTGTCGCGCGGCTTTTGGTGCTCTGGAAAAGTCGCCCTCGAACGGGTCGTTATCCGAGCCATGGCAAGACACCGTTTCCTTCGCGAGCGGATCCTCCTGCGGCGCATGCGTCGCTGGCAGCGGGAGGTTGCGCTCGCCGTCATGCTGACGGTTGCGGCGGTCGCTTTCATCGCGGCCGCGTTCTTGCGCGGCGACGGCGGTGTCGCCGGACAGCTCGCCGTATGCGACCGCGCGCAAGCCGCCGCCGAACTGAGCATCCGGAACCCTCTAGCGCCTGGCATCTCGAACGCGAGTCAATCTCAGACTGCGCTGTCGAATTCCGAGCGATGACAACGTGTCCGACCGCTACTGCGCGGTCCAGCCACCATCGATCGAGTAGTTGGCGCCGGTGATCGAGGCTGCGGCTTCGCTGGCGAGGAACGCCGCCAGCGCGGCCGACCTGCTCGACCGTGACGAACTGGTTGGTGGGCTGGCGCGACAGCACCTGCCGCTTGGCCTGCGTCCTCGGTGATGTTCTCCGACTTGGCGAGATCGGGGATCTGCTTCTCGACCAGCGGCGTCCACACGAAGCCCGGCGAGATGGCGTTCGACGTCACGCCGTGCTCGGCGAGCTCGAGCGCCACCGTCTTGGTGAAGCCGGCAAGGCCGTGCTTGGCCGACACGTAGGCGCTCTTGAAGGGCGAGGCCCGCAGCGAGTGCGCCGAGCAGATGTTGATGATGCGCCCCCACTTCCGCTTCTTCATGCCGGGCACCGCCGCCCGCACGGTGTGGAAGGACGAGGTCAGGTTGATGGCGATGATGGTGTCCCACTGCTCGATCGGGAACTCCTCGACCGGCGCGACGTGCTGGATGCCGGCGTTGTTGACCAGGATGTCGACCGACGCCGAAGTCGCGCTCCGCCTTGGCGATCATTTCGGCGATCTGATTGTGGCGCAGCATGTTGGCCGGATCGAAGGCGACGCGGGTGCCGAGCTTCTTGATCTCGGCGATCGGCCTTCTCGTTGTCCTTCTCCGAGCCCAGGCCGTTGACGACGATGTTGCAGCCGTCCTTGGCCAGCGCCAGGGCGATGGCGTGGCCGATGCCGGAGGTGGAGCCGGTGACGACGGCGGTCTTGCCTTTGAGACTCATGATGACCTCTGGGTTGTGCGATGCTTGGGTTGGCCGGCATCCTGCCGCAAACACCCTTACTTGAACATGACCGTCACGAATTTGTGCGGGCGGGAAAAGACACGCGCACCAACGGCGCGCTACAAGGCATTTCGGGTGCGCCTGCCTGAATATGGCGCAAGCCATTGCACGAAAGGATAGCCATGACGCCGGAAGACAAGCTTGCCTCGATGGGGCTCGCACTGCCCGAGCTACCCAAGCCGCTCGCCAACTACGTATCCTTCAAGCGGCACGGCGACACGTTGTACCTGTCGGGCCAGGGCCCGCGGCGCAACGACGGCACGCTGATGACCGGCAAGGTCGGCCGCGACGTGACGATCGAGCAGGCCTACGAGCACGCCAAGCTGGTCGGCCTCGGTCTGCTCGCTGCCGCCAAGGCTGCGGCCGGCGATCTCGGCAAGGTCGAAGTGTTGAAGGTGCTGGGCATGGTCAACGGCGTGCCGGAGTTCACCGAGCAGCCCAAGGTCATCAACGGCTGCTCGGATCTGTTCGTGGCGGTGCTGGGCGAGCGCGGCCGGCATGCCCGCTCCGCCGTCGGCATGGGCTCGCTGCCCGGCAACATCAGCGTCGAGATCGAGGCGGTGATGCGCATCCACGAGTGAGGTGCACGTCTGAGCAAGGGGTCAGACCCTCCATTCTGTCGGCACCACAGGGACACTCGCGGCAGCAGAGTCTGACCCCACGCACCCGCAGTTACGGCAGGAAGCCCTTCTCCAGGTCGAGGGACTGGCGGACGCGCTCTTTGCCCTTGGTGTCGGCGACCGACAGCGTCCACGTCAGGTTGGTGCCACGTCTCGAACGAGGTGGTGGATTTCAGGCGCGCGCGCAGCGTCTCGCCGGGGGCGATGGCGATCGGCTCCAGGGCGGGCAGATAGAGCTGCTCCCAATGCGTGCGCGGGTCGAGCGGGCCGGTGGAGAGGCGCACGCCCTCGGCGAGGTCGGCGACCCACCACAGCGCCAGGCCGTAGAGGGTGCCGGCGCGCGTTGCCTTCCACTCGACCTCGCCGGTGCGGGTGGTCTTGTTCTTGCGGTCGAAGCGCACCTGGTCCCAGGCCTTGGCCGCCGCGCCGCCGTCGAGCAGGTCGGCCGGCTCCAGCCAGCGCACGTATATATTGTTGAGGCTCATCGCCTTGGCGGGGGCGAAATCGAGGCCGTAGCCGACCTCGTCCCAGGCCGCCAGGTCGCGGTACAGGCGCTCGCCGACCACGGGGCAGGCGAACTGCTCGACCGCTGCGGGAATGGTGGTGCCGCCAGGGTTCGAGGAAGCGCTCGCGCGCGTCGTTGAGCGTGGCGATGATGTTTTCCTCGAACGGGTAGTTGCCGAGCGTCTCGGAGACGATGAGGTCGACGCGGTCGGGCTCGGCGACGTCGGTCGAGTGCACCTGGGCGATACGGCAGTTGGACAGGCGGTTGTGCCGGAGCAGCTTGCGGGCGATGGCGGCGATTTCCGCCGTCTCGTAGAGATCGACCCGCTTGGCTCCCAGCCTGGCAGCCAGGAAGCCCAGGAACCCCGTGCCGGCGCCGATGTCGGCAACCGTGGTCTTGCCCTTGACGACGACCTTCTGCAGGGCCGCGTGGAAGGCGGCATTGCGGACGCGATCGGCCAGAAGCACGCGGTGGTATTCGATGCGCATTTGGTCAGGTTTCAGGGAGTTAGGGTTCAGGGAGTAGGGAGTATAGCCCAAATCTGACCCCTGACTCCCTACTGAACCTGACTCCCTGGCAGTCCGCCTTGCGAAAGCCCCAGGTCTCAGCCATGGTCGGCGCCATCGTCATCCAGTCCGACACAGCGATGTCCCAGCCCACCCCCCAAGCAACAGCCAGCAGCGCCGCCGTCCGCTCCGGCCTCCCCGCCGTCGATCGGTATCTCGATGACGGCTACGCGAGCGTGGTCGGCATGTCGTCGCGGTTCGCGGCGGCCATCTGCTGCGGCCTGATGCGCATACAAAGCGAGATGGGCGTGGCCGGTCCGGTGGTGGAGATCGGGCCGTTCGAGGGGCGCTTCTTCATCGCGCTGGCGCACGCGCTGAAACCGGGCGAGCAGGCGCTGGGCATCGACAAGTTCGACTGGCCCAACCCCGAAGTCATGGACCGCTTCGAGGCCAACTGCGCCAAGCATGGCATCCCGGCCGAGCGGCGCATCACCTGGAAAGCCGACAGCGGCGGCATGCAGCCGGCCGAGCTGCTGGCCAAGCTCGGCGGACGCCGACCCCGCTTCGTGCACATCGACGGCGAGCATTCCAGGGCGGCGCTGAGCAAGGACCTGGAGCTGGCCACCGCCGTGCTCGATCCGGCCGGCGTCATCGTGCTCGACGACATGCTGCACCCCGGCTACCCGACGCTGATGGTGGCCGTGCAGGACTACCTGCAGCGCCATGCCGAGATGTGCGTGCTGTGCGTGATCGACCGCGAGACCGTCGTGGCCGCGACCAAGTTCGTGCTGTGCCGTACGGACTGGTTCAAGCGCTACGAGGCAAAGCTGCTCGAGGCCTACCGCGACAACGTCTGGCCGCTCGGCGCCGACTTCGAGCCGCACTGGTGCCTGGTGCTGTCGCTCGACACCCGGCTGGCGGACATCACTTAGCGGCAGTCCGTCCTGGATGACCCCGTATGCCGACGCGCGTTTCCTCCTGTACGAAGGCCGTTCTGCAGGCCTTCGTCACGCACGAGGGAGCGGAATGCCACGAGTTTAGCTCGCCCATCTCCGAGCCATCCATGAACACAACTGGCGAGCTAAGCTCGATGGCATTCCAGGTGGGGTGGTAGCGCCGCACATGCCGCCGGTCACCCCCACCTGATGCGTCCAGCGGCTTAGGCTGGCGGTGGCAGCAAGGCGCGCGCTCGGCGATCGCCAGCCTAAGCCGCGGACGCATCTTCCTCCCCCTCAGGGGAGGCAAAGCGCAGAGCGCACAGCCGATCCTGTGAACCTTTTGCGGTGTCGCGGCGACTTACCCGTCAGCGAATGCTGAATGGTAGGGCGTCAACATGTGGACCGTACTGCGTAGAGAGATGCGCGAGATCGTGTGGCTGGCATTGATGATCGCCAGCCTGTCGTTGCTGAGCGTGGTGCTGGCCGTCGCGCTTGCCGCGGCTGACCTGGGAGGGGCGCCGTGACCCGCTTCCTCATCCCCTCGCTCGGCTTTCTCGCGGCCCACCTGCTCTTGATCGGTGGCGTCATGGCCCTGTCCGGGCTGCAATAGAAATTAGACACATGCCGGCTTTGGTGCACGTGCGGCTCGCGTGGTGGAGGGGTGTTCTGCTCGCGCAGGACATATACAGGACCGAGAAATTTTTTTGACCGCGTTCGAACGCCCAAGAAAGCCCGCATTGGCCGCGCATTTCCGCGCAAATGAGGGAGTCATGGCACGTCCACACTGGGCCGCGGCTCAATCATTATTTAACCGTAATGCCTGCAAATAGTCCGGCCCCAACAAGCTCGGGCCACCCGCCTCCAAACCGCCCAGCCCCCACGAGAGAGCACCATGCGCTTCCGCCCTCCGCTTCGCGTCAGTGTGACCCGGCATGGCGACAAGGAGCAGAAGCTCAGGGATTTCATCGTCCAGCATGTTGCTGCCGCGGACGACATCGGCGAGGCGGCCCGGTTCTCACAAATTCAAGTCGTGGCGCGCTCGCTGGAGAGCCCCGTCGTCAGGGCCATCGTCGGCCTGGCGCGTGACCTCGGCGAGAGCGGCATATCGGTGCGCATGATCCTGGCGCACGCCGATCACGACACGTTCGGCGATGCCTGGTTCGATGCCGGCCATGCCGTCGGCTTCGACCACGAGGTGCGCTGGGCCCGGCACCCGCGCCTGATCGAGGCGCACGAGCAGCTGGTGCTCGGGGCGCAGACCTGCTGGATCGGCAACTCCATGCGCCGCGACCCGACCAAGTGCGATGCCTTCGAGAGCTACGTCGAGGGTTGCGGCGAGGCGGCCGGCTGCGCGCTGGTGTCGTTCGAGCGGCTGTGGGGCGCCTGCGAGCCGCTGCTGGTGCGCGGGCTGCGCACGCCGGCGGCGCAGGTCACCGAGGTCGGCAGCACGCCGCCCGAGGCGCTGCCCAAGCGCGACGTTGGCGCGCAGACGATTGCCGCAACGCGGCACTAACACGAGTGCCATATTGACCGCCAAGGCCGGCGCCAACGCCGGCCTTTTGCTTTGCGCGGACGGCCGATTGGGGAAAAAGCGGAAAATGAGCGCAACCCCTCGCAACGGGGGAGAACAAGGCGAGTTCCGCCACTGTTCAGTCACTGGGCGTTGATCCATTCTCGATTCGCCGGGCGCGGCGCCCGGCATAGGCGAATTTCCGCCATCCGGACCCGAGGTCACCCCCATGTCGATCGCTCTCCGCGTGCTCTTCAGCCTCGCGCTCCTCCTGACCGCGAGCCTCGCCCATGCGCAGGACCAGCGTTTCACCCACACCGGCGTCGAGGCCGACGCCAAGCGCTACGAGACCTACCTGCGCGCCAACTGGCAGCCGGGCCGCAAGTCCGCGCGCGAGCTGCGCGCCGAGGCCGACAAGGCGCTGGGTAGCAGCACCGATCCCCGGGCCGCCTCGCGGGCTTATGCCCAGGCGGTGGTGGCGGACGCCAACGACGCCGACGCCTGGCTGGGCCTTGCCCGCTCGCTGCTGGCCATCAAGGCCGAGCTGAGCTCCGAGCGCTACGATCTGCCCGTGAACGCCTCGGGTGCGGCGCTGATCGCCTACGAGCGCGCGCAGAACCCGGTGTTCAAGGCCTCCGCGCTGTGGGTGCTGCATGAGGCGCTGAAGCGGCGCTCCTACTGGCGGCCGGCCATCGACGCGGCGCAGGCGAGCCTCAGGCTGGTCGACACGGCCGAGGGTCGCAAGGCGCTGGAGGCCCTGGTCGCCGAGCACGGCTTCCGCATCCTCGAATACAAGGTCGATGCCGATTCGCCGATGCCGCGCCTGTGCATCCAGTTCTCCGAGCGGCTGGCGGCGGGCGTCGCCGACTGGGCGCAGTATTTCACGATGGACGGCAAGGACCCGCAGACGGTGACCGCCGAGGCGCAAGCAGGTCTGCCTCGACGGCCTGGCGCACGGCAAGCGCTACGAGGTGCAGGTGCGGGCCGGGCTGCCGTCCGGCGGTCGGCGAGAAGCTGCTGAAGACGGCCGAGCTGGCCGTCTACGTGCGCGACCGCAATCCGTCGGTGCGCGTGACGGGGCGCGGCTACGTGCTGCCCAATCGCGGCCAGCAGGGCATCCCGCTGGTGACGGTCAACACCGAGCAGGTGGGCGTCGAGGTCTATCGCATCGGCGACCGCAACCTGGCGCAGACCCTGCAGGGCGGCGACTTCCAGCGGCAGATCTCCTCCCATGAGCTCGACACCCTGAAGGAGCGCAGCGGCGCGCGCGTCTATACCGGGCAGCTGGCCGTCGCCACCCGCCTCAACGAGGACGTGACGACCGCCTTCCCGATCGCCGAGGCGATCCCCAGGCTGCAGCCGGGCGTCTACGTGCTGGCGGCCTACGCCACCACCAAGAAGGAAGACGAGAGCTCGCGCGGCAACCCGGCCACGCAGTGGTTCGTCGTGTCCGACCTCGGCCTGACCGCCATCAACGGCGACGACGGCGTGCATGCCTTCGTGCGCTCGCTGGCGTCCGCTGCCTCGATCGTCAACGCGCAGGTCCGCCTGCTGGCGCGCAACAACGAGGTGCTGGGCACCACCAAGACCGACAGCCGCGGCTACGCCCGCTTCGATGCCGGCCTGAAGCGCGGCGAGGGCGGGCTGGCGCCGGCCGTGCTGGTGGCCGAGACGCCGGACGGCGACTACGCCTTCCTCGACCTGTCGACGGCCGCCTTCGACCTGACCGATCGCGGCGTGAAGGGCCGCCAGGAGCCGGGGCCCATCGACGGCTTCGCCTATACGGACCGCGGCGTCTATCGCGGCGGCGAGGCGGTGCATCTGACCGCGCTGATCCGCGACCGCACCGGCAAGGCGTCCGGCGTGCCGGTCACGGTGATCCTCTCGCGGCCCGACGGCGTCGAGCATTCGCGCGTTGCCCTGACCGACCAGGGGCTCGGCGGCCGCGCCACCAGCCTGACGCTCGCCAGCTCGGCCATGACCGGCACCTGGCGCGCCAAGGTGCATATCGACCCGAAGGCCAGCCCGATCGCGCAGACGTCGTTCCTCGTCGAGGACTTCGTGCCCGAGCGGCTCGAACTGAAGCTGGAGGCGGGCACGCCGTCGCTGACGCCGCAGGAGACCGGGCAAGGTCAAGCTGAACGGCCGCTATCTGTACGGCCCGCCGGCCACCGGCCTCGCCATCGAGGGTGAGATCGTCGTCAAGGCGTCGAGCAAGGACGTGCCGGGCTTTGCCGGCTACGCTTCGGCCTGGCGGACGAGCAGATCAGCCCGGTTCGCAAGCCGCTGGAGCAGCTGCCCGTCACCGACAACGAGGGCAAGGCCGAGATCGGCGTGCAACTGCCGGCGCTGACGCGCACCAACCGGCCGCTGGAGGCCGACGTCATCCTCAAGCTGCGGGAGTCCGGCGGGCGCACCATCGAGCGCACCATCACGCTGCCCGTCGACATGAAGAGCGCCCGCGTCGGCATCAAGCCGCTGTTCACGGGCGGCCAGGTGGCCGAGGGCGACATGGCGCGCTTCGACGCCGTCATGCTGGGCGCGGACGGCAAGGCCATCGAGGCCAAGGCCCTGAAATGGGAGGTGCTGCGCCTCGACCAGCGCTGGCAGTGGTACAGCCGCGACGGCAACTGGAACTACGAGTCGGCGACGCAGACCCGGCGCGTGGCGGCCGGCACGGTCGACGCCGCTGCCGACAAGCCGGCGCTGATCGAGACGCGCCTCGACTGGGGCCGCTATCGCCTGGAGGTGAGCGCGTCCGATGGCTCGGGCGCTGATCTCCAGCACCATCTTCAATGCCGGCTACTAGGCCGACGAAGGCGCCGACAGCCCCGAGACGCTGGACGTCGCGCTCGACAAGCCGGCCTATCAGATCGGCGAGACGGCGCGCGTGAAGGTGACCTCGCGCAGCGGCGGCCGGGCGCTGGTCGCCGTGCTGAACTCGGGCCTGGCCGCATCGCAGGAGGTCGATCTGCCGGCCGGCGGCGGCGAGGTGCCGGTCCGCGTCGCCAACGACTGGGGCGCCGGCGCCTACGTCACGGTGCTGCTGTACCGGCCGATGGATGAGAAGGCCAAGCGCATGCCGAGCCGTGCGCTCGGGCTGCGCTGGCTCGCCGTCGATCAGACGCCGCAGCACGATCCAGGTCGGCCTGGAGCTGCCCGAGAAGGTGAAGTCGGCGTCCATGCTGAAGGTGCCGGTCAAGCTGACCGGCATCGCGGCCGGCGAAGAGGCGCGGGTCACGCTGGCGGCGGTCGATGTCGGCGTGCTCAACCTGACGCGCTTCGAGGCGCCCAAGCCGGAAGGCTGGTTCTTCGGCCAGCGCCGTCTGGGCGTCGAGCTGCGCGACCTGTACGGCCGCCTGATCGACGGCATGCGCGCCGAGCGCGGCCGGCTGCGCTCCGGCGGCGACGCCGGCGGCGTGTCGATGGACGGCAACCCGCCCGTCGAGGCGACGCTGGCGCTGTTCTCCGGCATCGTCAAAGTCGGTGCCGGACGGCACGGCCATCGTCGAGTTCCAGCTGCCCGACTTCAACGGCACGGTGCGCGTATCGGCCGTGGCGTGGAGCGGCGACAAGGTCGGCTCGGCCTCCAAGGACGTGATCGTGCGCGACGCGGTGGCGCTGACGGTGTCGGGGCCGCGCTTCCTGACGCTCGGCGACCAGGCCCGCCTGGAGCTGGCCGTGCACAACGTCGAAGGTCCGGCAGGTCGCCTACCAGGTGTCCGGCCAGTACGAGCTGGAGCCGGGCGCGACCAAGCCGACGCGCGGCTTCGAGCGGTCGCTCACGATCGGCGCCGGCGAGCGCAAGCGCGAGGCCTTCGAGCTGAAGCCCGACGAGGTGGGCCTGACCACGCTCGCCGTGCGCGTGACGGGACCCGACGGCATCGACGTGCGCCGCAAGCTGACCTTCGACGTGAAGGTGCCGGCCGGCGACATCAAGCGCCTGTCGGTCAGCTCGCTGCAGGGCAAGGGCGGCAGCATCTCGCTGTCCAGCGACCTGCTGCAGGACCTGATCCCGCGGCGCTCCAAGGTGATGGTGACGGTGGGGCCGACGGCGGCCATGGACGTGCCGGGCATCCTCGCCGCGCTCGACCGCTATCCGCACGGCTGCGCCGAGCAGACCACCAGCCGCGCCCTGCCGCTGCTGTACGTCAACGACGTGGCCAAGCGGCTCGGCATCGCCAGCGACACGCAGATCCGTGCCCGCGTGGAGGCGGCCATCGAGCGCGTGTTCGAGATGCAGGATGCCTCGGGTGCGTTCGGCATCTGGGGTCCGTCCGACGGCGACATGTGGCTGACCAGCTACGTCACCGACTTCCTGACGCGGGCCAAGGAGCTGAACTATCCGGTGCGGCAGTCGTCGTTCAACCAGGCGCTGGACCGGCTGCAGAACTACATCAGCTACGCGCAGGACTTCTCCAGCGGCGGCGAGTCGCGCGCCTATGCCCTGTACGTGCTGGCCCGCAACGGCCGGGCGCCGATCGGCGAGCTGCGCTACTTCGTCGACACCAAGCTCGACGACTTCACGACGCCGCTGGCGCAGGCCCAATTGGGCGCGGCGCTGGCCATGATGGGCGACAAGGCGCGTGCCGAGGTGGCCCTCAAGGCAGCGCTCAAGTCGGTGCAGCCGAAGGACGACGGCTTGAGCCGCCGCGACTACGGCACCGGCATCCGCGACGGCGCGGCGCTGATCACGCTGGCGGCGGAGACGGGCATCGCCAAGCCGGAGGTGCCGCGCATGATCGACGTGGTGAGCAAGGCGTACGCCAGCCGCACCTACACCTCGACGCAGGAGCAGGCCTGGATGCTGCTGGCGGCGCGGGCGCTGGGCGAGGAGGCCAAGAACACCACGCTGACCGTCAACGGCCAGCAGCAGCAGGGGCAGCTGATGCAGTCGCTGTCGGCGGCGGACCTGCAGGCCGGCGCCATCAAGATCGTCAACACCGGCGACAACGCGGTCGACGCGGTGGTGTCGGTGGTCGGCGCGGCGCTGACGCCGGAGCCGCCGGTCTCCAAGGGCTTCACCATCGAGCGCGCCTACTACACGATGGACGGCAAGCCGGTGGACCTGAAGAGCGCGACGGGCGGCACCAGCCAGGTCAAGCAGAACGAGCGCTTCGTGGTGGTGGTGAAGGTGTCTTCGCCGGACACGGGCGGCCGCATCCTGCTGGTCGATCGCCTGCCGGCGGGCCTGGAGATCGAGAACCCGCGCATCGTCAACTCGGGCGACATCAAGAGCCTGGCGTGGCTGAAGACGACGGTGCAGCCCGAGCATACCGACTTCCGCGATGCGCGCTTCGTTGCGGCCTTCGACTTCTTCGGGTCGAGCCGCGGCCGGCGGCGGCAACAGCGAGGAGACCGGCGATCCGCAGTCGTCGGCCACGGTCGCCTACGTGGTGCGGGCGGTGACGCCGGGCTCGTTCGTGCATCCGGCGGCGACGGTGGAGGACATGTACCGGCCGGACCGCTTCGCGCGCACGGCGTCGGGTCGCCTCGAGGTTACGGCGCGCGAGTGACGAGGCAGGGTGATGCTGCGCCGAGACGGCCTCGGCTGAGAGCAACGCGAGCGGCGGGAGCCCATCCCGCCGCCGCGGTGCGTTGGCGCGCGTGCTGCGCTGGGCCGGGCTGGCGGCGCTGTCGTGGCGGTTGGCGCGGTCGTGGCGACGGTCGGGGTGATCTGGCTGCAGCTCGGGCCGCTGCCGCTGTCGCGCGCCGAAGTCCATGTCGGTGACGGTGCTCGATCGCAACGACCGGCTGCTGCGGGCCTACACGGCGGCGGATGGCCGCTGGCGGCTGCCGGTCGACGTGAAGGATGTCGATGCGCGCTATCTGGCCATGCTGATCGCCTTCGAGGACAAGCGCTTCCGCTCGCATCACGGC
The DNA here is from genome assembly GCA_963735125.1 of uncultured Alphaproteobacteria bacterium. GTDB lineage: Bacteria > Pseudomonadota > Alphaproteobacteria > Rhizobiales > Hyphomicrobiaceae > AWTP1-13. The sequence continues at coordinate 100,161 of CAVTJY010000034.1, forward strand.
GTCGATCCCTGGGGCGTGGGGCGGGCCGCCTGGCAGCTGGTCGGCCACCGGCGCATCGTCTCGGGCGGCTCGACGCTGACCATGCAGGTGGCGCGCCTGCTGCAGGGCGAGCATGAGCGCACGGGCGCCGGCAAGATCCGCCAGGCGCTGCGCGCGCTGGCGCTGGAGCGGCGCCTGTCCAAGGATGCCATCCTGCGCCTCTACCTGCGGCTGGCGCCGTTCGGCGGCAATCTGGAAGGCGTGCGCGCGGCCTCGCTGGCCTATTTCGGCAAGGAGCCGAAGCGGCTGTCGCTGGCCGAGGCGGCGCTGCTGGTGGCGCTGCCGCAATCGCCGGAGATGCGCCGGCCCGACCGCTACGGCGAGGCGGCGAAGCGCGCGCGTAGTCGCGTGCTGGATCGCGCGGTGGAGGCCGGCGTGATCAGCGCCGCCGATGCCGAGCGCGCCAAGGCCGATCGCATGCCGACGGTGCGGCGCGAGTTCCCGATGCTGGCGCCGCATCTGGCCGATGCCGAGGTGGAGCAGAACAAGACGCGCCTCGTGCATCGCCTGACGCTGGACGCGCAGGCGCAATCGAACCTCGAGCAGCTGGTGCGCGAGCAGGCGGCCGGCATGGGCGGGCGGCTGTCGTCGGCGCTGATGGTGGTGGATCATCACACCGGCGAGGTGATCGCGCATGTGGGATCGCCCGGCTATCTCGACGATGACCGGTTCGGTGCGGTGGATATGACCGAGGCGGTGCGCTCGCCGGGCTCCACCCTGAAGCCGCTGGTGTATGGGCTGGCCTTCGAGGCCGGCCTCGCCCATCCCGAGACGCTGATCGAGGACCGGCCGGCCCGCTTCGGCCTCTACGTGCCGAAGAACTTCGACCAGGGCTGGCACGGCACCGTCAGCGTGCGCATGGCGCTGGCGCAGTCGCTCAACATCCCGGCCGTGAAGGTGCTCGAGGCGGTCGGCCCGGCCAAGCTGTATGGCCGCCTGCAGCAGGTCGGCGTCGAGCCCGTGCTGCCGAAGGGGGCGGAGCCGTCGCTGGCGCTGGCGCTGGGTGGCCTGGGGCTCAAGCTGTCGGATCTCGCGGGGCTGTATGCGGCGCTGGCGCGCGGCGGCGAGCCGGTTGCGCTCACCCATCGGCGCGCAACGTCAGAGCAGGCGAAGGCGCCGGTCGGCCAGCAATCGGCTGCTGTCGCCGGTGGCGGCCTGGTACGTCACCGACATCCTGCGCAACGCGCCGGCGCCGGCCAACGCCAGGCCGGGCCAGATCGCCTACAAGACGGGGACCTCCTACGGCTTCCGCGACGCCTGGGCGGTGGGCTACGACGGACGCCACACCATCGCCGTGTGGGTGGGCCGGCCCGATGGTGCCGCGACGCCGGGGCTGGCCGGACGCACGGCTGCGGCGCCGATCCTGTTCGATGCCTTCGCCCGGCTGTCGGCCCGCCGCGCGCCGCTGCCGTCGGCGCCGAGCGGCGCATTGGTCGCCGCGGGCGGCGACCTGCCGCCGCCGCTGAAGCGGTTCCGCTATGCGACAGACGACAGCACATCGGGCCGTTTCCTGGAGCCGCCGGTGCAGATCGCTTTCCCGCCGGATCGTTCCGAGATCGAGGTCGACGGTGGCGATGCGGGCTCGGTGGTCGTGAAGGCCGAGGGGGGCGTGCTGCCGCTGACCTGGCTGGTCGACGGGGTGCCGATCGAGTCGGACCCGGCCAGGCGCGAGGCCGAATTCCCGGCCTCCGGCCTCGGTTTCCACAAATTGTCCGTGATCGATGCGAAAGGTCGTGCAGATCGAGTGACGATACGCTTGAAATAGCGCTGCCGCCTGAAACGGCGGGGTCCGCCAACGCAGCGGAGTGCATCGAGCATGGAGCCCGGCAGCTTACGTTGGATCGGCGCCGCAGCGCTGCTGGGCGCGGCCGTGCAGCTCGCCGCCTGCAAATCGGAAAACGACCGCGCTGCCCGCGCTCGGCGCCGAGCTCGGCGCCACCTCGGTGTCGGGCCTGTCGGCCGGCGCCTACATGGCCGGCCAGTTCCAGATCGCGCATTCGAGCATCGTACGCGGCGCCGGCATCATCGCCGGGGGACCGTACGGCTGCGCCGAGAGCGCCTTCGCCGACGTGATGCCGGGCCCCGGCGCACCGTTCATGAACCTGTCGAAGGCCATCAACGGCTGCATGCTGGATGCGATGCAGAAATGGGGCATCCCCAATCCCGAGAAGCTCGCCGAGCGCGCGCGCAAGCTCGCCGCGGTGGACCGCATCGATGCCACCGACGGCATGGCGCAGACGCGCGTCTACCTGTTCAGCGGCACCAACGACCGCGTCGTGCTGCCGTCGATCGTGGCGGCGGCCGCCAAGCTCTATTCCGCGCTGGGAGTGCCGGAGCCGCAGGTGAAGCTCGTCTCCGACATCGGCGCCGGCCATGCCTTCGTCACGACGGACAAGGGTCTGGCCTGCGGCCGCACCGGCGAGCCCTACATCACCGACTGCGACTACGACCAGGCGGGCGTGCTGCTGGCCACATCTACGGCGAGCTCAAGCCGCGCACGGCGCAGCCGACCGGCGAGTTCGTCGTCTTCGACCAGCGGAGTTCGTCGCGCGATCTGGCCGGGCATGGCCTCGCCGACACCGGCGTCGCCTACGTGCCGCGATCCTGCCGGACGAGCGCGGGCTGCCGCGTGCATGTCGTCTTCCATGGCTGCAACCAGCAGCGCGCCAAGGTCGGGGACGCGTTCGTGAAGGATACGGGCTTTGCCAACTGGGCGGATGCCAATCGCCTGATCGTGCTGTTCCCGCAGGTCACCACCGGCACGCTCAACCCGCAGGCCTGCTGGGACTGGTGGGGCTACACGGGCCGCGAATATCTGACCCGCAAGGGGCCGCAGGTGATCGCCGTGCGCCGCATGCTGGATCGCCTGGCGGCGCGCTGATCAGATTCCCGCGTGCGTCGTAGGTCGTGGCATGAGGCTGGTCGAGCCAGCGATGATCAACGCGAGCAGACACGCTGATGGTGAGGTCGTGAATCGCGCAGAGACCACTCGCGTGGGTCGGCGCTTCGCTTGACAGCCTCCCCGCTTCGCGACGTCAGCCGGCGCGCAGGCGCACGGCTTCGGCGGCAGCGGACTTGCCGTTGCTGCGGGGCGTGGTGGTGGCGACGGCGGCGGGCTTGACGGGGCGCTCCTCGCCGCGCGCTTCGCGGAACCAGTTGCCCAGGAAATCGAGCAGCACGCGCATGCGCGGCAGGACGTGCTTGGCGCTGGGATAGAGGGCCCACACGGCGGCATTGGCGCTGACCTCGAAGTCGGGCAGCACCTGCACGAGCCGGCCCGATCTGAGATCGCTCAGCACCTCGAGCTCGCTGATGCGGATCAGGCCGAGGCCGTCGAGCGCCGCGTGACACAGCAGCTCGCCGTTGTTGGACCGGAGCGAGCCCGCAACGCGCACGCTGGCCTCGCGTGCCGTTCTTGCTGAACGACCATTGCCAGCCGCCGCCGAGCACCAGGCAGTTGTGATTGGCGAGATCCTCGGGGCGCAGCGGGCGACCGTTGCGGGCGAGATAGGCGGGCGAGGCGACCACGACCTGGCGGTCGGGGGCGAGGCGCTTGGCGATCAGCGAGGAGTCCGACAGCGTGCCGGTGCGGATGGCGACGTCGTAGCCGTCCTCCTGCAGGTTGACCGGGCGATCGGAGATATCCACCTCGACCTCGATCTCGGGGTACTCGCGCATGAACTCGCACAGCGCCGGAGCGATGTAGCGGCGGCCGAGACAGGACGGAGCCGAAATCTTGAGCTTGCCCTTGGGCTTGGTGACCCGGTCATCGACGCTGGCCCTGGCCGCCTCGATCTCGCACAGGATGCGCTCGACATGGGCGAGGAAGGTCGCGCCCTCCTCGGTGATGCGGATGCTGCGCGTGGTGCGGTCGAACAGGCGGGCGGACAGCTCGTCCTCGAGGGCCTGGATGCGCTTGGAGATCGTGCCGGGGGTCAAACCCAGCTCGCTGCCGACCGCGGAGAGGTTCTGCACCGCCGCGACACGGGCAAAGATGCGCATATCCTGGATGTCCATATGCCCTTGGTCCCCGGTGCCGTACTCCGTTCGTCTTCTCCCCGCTCCTCCCGGAGCGCCGACGGTCTTCTATAATTTTTGTCCTTGTCCGCACTGTAGCCCTGTCAGCGGCACCGTCAAACAGGAATTGAGACACCACGTCTCACATGGTGAAAAAGGCGAGGTTGAGCGGAGCTGCGGTGTAGGGTGCAATAGGCGTTCAGAGGCTGGGCAAGAATAGCGGGGCGGGCTGGGGAGTTGAGGTGCGATTCGTGCATGACGAATTGCACGTTCGAGAGCGGCGTGAGCCGGGAGCAGGTGAGCTTTCTGCTACCGCGGGTCGAGGACTATGTCGCGCCGGACAATGCGGTGCGGGCGATCGAGAGCTATGTCGAGGCTCTCGATCTGGCAGCGCTGGGGTTTGGCCATACGGACCGGGGCGCAGGGGGCCTCGGGCAGCCGCCCTACGACCCGGCCGACCTGTTGAAGCTCTATCTCTACGGCTATCTCGATCGGGTGCGCTCCTCGCGCCGGCTGGAGCAGGAGGCGCAGCGCAATCTGGAGCTGATCTGACTGCTGACGGGGCTGCGGCCGGGCTATCGCACGATCGCCGGTTTCCGCAAGGAGAACGCCGCGGCGCTGAGGGCGGCCAACCGCAGCTTCGTGGCAGGACATCCCCCAAAATGCGCCTTCGCCGGGCTCCGCCTAACTCATGCCGCGTGACGCGCAATTCTTGCCCAGCCTCTGAACGCCTATTGCACCCTACGCCGCTTCGTACACTGCGACGGCGGCGGCGAGGTCTTCGATGGCGGCGCCGACCGACTTGAAGAAGGTGATGTCGCTGTCGGCAACGCGGCCTTGCATTGCGCCGCGCGTAAGGTCGAACAGGTCGCCCAGCACCGCGTCCTTGCCGATCACGCCGGCCGCGATCGGCTGCAGGATGTCGCCGGCCTCGCCGAATGCACCAATGCGCGTGTCGACGAAGATGCGGGCCCGGCGCACGACCTCATCGTCGGTCTCGCGCATGCTCGGCCGGAACGCGCCGACGCAATCGAGATGCGTGCCGGGCGTCAGCCACGCGCCGTGGATCAGCGGGTCGGAAGATAGGGTGGCGACCGAGACGATCTCGGCCCGGCGCACGGCGGCTTCCAAGTCGTCGGCGACGGATGCAGCCATGCCGTGCCGTACCAAGTCCGCGACCACCGACTCGGCGCGGCTGCGCGTGCGGTTCCAGATCGCCACCTCGCGGATCGGCCGCACCGAGGCGTGTGCGCGGACGAGGAACGGGGCGAGCGCGCCGGCGCCCACCACCAGCAGGCGCGAGGCGTCGGGCCGCGACAGATAGCGGCTCGCCAGCGCGGAGGCGCCAGCCGTGCGCCAGGCGGTGAGGCGGGTCGCATCCATGACGGCGACGGTCTCGCCGCTTTCGGCCGACATCAGCAGATAGGTGCCGAACACGGCCGGCTTGTTGCGCGTGGCGTTGTCGGGAAACACCGTCACCGACTTGACGCCGATGAAGCGTCCGGCGGTGCCGGCGCCCGGCGTGCTCTCCTCCCAGGCCGGCATCAGCAGCAGCATCGCCTCGGGCCGGCCGGCCAGCGCAACCGGATGATGATGGCGCAGCGGCGCGATGGCGCCCTTGGCGAAGGCAGCGTCGAGGATGTCGATCAGGGCCGGATAGCTGAGCGCCGCATCCACCGCGGCGCCGTCGAAGAAGCGCATGCCTCAACCCTCAAAGATCAGCGGTCGACCGTGGCGAGCTGGCGTGCGGGCGTCAGCTGCCGATCGCGTTCGCGGGTCAGACGGTCGGCCTCGGCCTGCCAGCGCACGGCTTCGGCACCGCGCCGGCGGGCGATGCGCCGCCAGCGCCCTTGCGTGAACCACATCGCCATGCCGCCGATCGCGATGCCGACCAGCAGCGCGCCGAACAGGTAGAGATAGAACGGCAGCTCCAGCGACAGGACGGGATCGTCGGGGCGGAATGGATCGAGGATGAGTTGCACGCGATGGCCGTTGGTGACGGCCAGCGTCACCAGCACGATCCCGATCGGGAATGCCACCACAGTCCAGATGACGCGTCGCAGCATGTTGGGCCTCTAGCAGTAGGCAGTTGGCAATGGGCATAGCGTTCCCTACTGCCTACTGCCGAATACCTACTGCCTGGTTATTCATACGCCCTTGTTCAGCCGTTCGCGCAGGTCCTTGCCGGTCTTGAAGAACGGCACGAACTTCTCCTCCACCGAGACGGAGGCGCCGGTGCGCGGGTTGCGGCCGACGCGCGGCGCGCGATGCTTGACGGTGAAGGCGCCGAAGCCCCGGAGTTCGACGCGATCGCCGCGCGAGAGGGCCTCGACGACCTCGTTGAAGACGACGTTGACGATCCGCTCGATGTCGCGGTGATAGAGATGCTGGTTGGCCGCGGCAATCTTTTGAATGAGTTCCGACTTGATCATGCGCGGTGCCCTCCAGCGACGCAAAGTCTTTGTATTCGCTTATCTTTCGGAAACCTGCCAAACGGAGACCAAGCCGTCAAGGCGCAATGCGCCGAGCCCATGCTCATTGCTGAGGAGCTGGGCAAATTGGCCGCCGAGGCGGTCGCCGAACAGGTATCCGATAGCGGCTGCCGAGGCCCCGACGAAGCTCCAGTCGGTGCCGCGTTTCGGCTTCCAGTCGACCACCTTCAATCCCTTCGGGACGTCGCGCTTCTGCTCGAGCCACTGCACGGCTTCGGGCTCGCCGCCGATCTCGTCGACGAGTTTGTGGGTGAGCGCCTCGCGACCTGAGAATACGCGGCCCTGCTCCAGCCCGGCGACGTTGCGCGTGTCGATGTTGCGACGTGATGCGACGAGGCCCACGAACCACTTCTGCGATTCCGCCACCATCTGCTCGGCAGTCGCCCTGCCGGCTTCGTCGACCGGCTGGAAGGGCGAAGGATTGGCCTTCAGCGGCCCGCTCTTCACCTCGTTCATCTTGACGCCGATCTTGTCGAGCAGCTGCGAGACCTCGGCCCACTGGAAGATGACGCCGACCGAGCCGGTGATGGTGTTGCCGCGCGCCACCACATGGTCGGTGGCCAGCCCGCAGATGTAGGCAGCCGACGTCGCCACGGTGCCGAACTGGGCGACCACCGGCTTGCCCTTGGCGACGTTGCGGATGGCTTCGAACAGCGCCTCGCCGCCGGTGGTGGTGCCGCCCGGGCTGTTGATGAACAGGATCACGCCCGCCACCTGCTTGTTCTCGGCGATGCTCTGCAGCAGCTTGAGCTGCGTGCGATCCTCGGTGATCAGGCCCTCGAGGGTGACGCGGGCGATATGGCGGGCCTCCGTGAGCCCGGTCTGCTCGGCCGTCTTGACGGACACGAGGCCGATCGCCAGCACGGCGGCCAGGATCGCCAGCGCCCGCCACCACGACACCCGCCTGCGAAGGCGCCGGCGGTCGAGAACAGTCTCGGTCTCGAAGGTCATTGAGAGATCCATTGCAGCCGGCCGCCCGCATTGCGGCCGGCCGTCAAGGTAGGCCGGCAGGGCCGCGCCTTCAAGGACTTAGCGGGTCGATCGTGAAATGTGCGAGCAGGCTCCGCCCTACTTCACGGTCGGGCACCCGCCAAGGGGCTTTGCGACCTCTTGAAGTTGAAGGTCGGTTCCAATCGCTTCAGGTAGTGGGCCGCCTCGATCTCGGCTAGCTGCTGGGCTTTGGCGTACCAGCACCGCGCCAGGGCAGTGTTGGCACTGGGCCCCAGCGGCCACCGGGTCAATTCATGCGGATCGTAGGTCGTGGCGAGCGCGAAGGCCGCTCCCGACCAGCCCATTTGCGCGGCCCGCTGATAGAACGAGCGCGCCACCGCGACAGCTCCGTCGCCTAATGCATTGTCGCCCTTCTCGACCAGCCGCCGAGCCGCCTGCACCTGTTCGTAGGAGAAGTCCGTCGCCGGCAATTCGCCCGGGCATTGTATGGGTGCGGTCGCGCGCGGCAGCGATGCAGCCACCGCCTCGATGCTGTCCGGCTCCGCCGGTGCGGCGTCGTCGCGGTTGAGCAGCTGCCGCGCGGGCATGACGGCGAACACGGACTGCGCCTCGGTCAGCACCCTTCCATCCGAGGACATCAGTGCAACGCTGACGAGCGAGCGGATGCCGCGTCCGCTCGGCGCGGTGATCTTCAGCTTCGGCAGCGCCGCCGGCGGCACCCCCCACAGGCCGGGCGCGATCTCGTATCCCTCCGACAACGACGCCAGCAGCGGCAGGCCGGCGATCCTGATCCACGCATCCATCGGGATGGCGTCGGCGGGCGTCATGTGGATGGGAAGAGCCGTCGCCATGGACGGCTCGGCGATGATCGCGGCTCCAACCACCAGCGCCGGTATGGTTTCGGTCAGCGCCACATCGTCGGGCAGGAGGTTGTCGGTGGATAATGTCGGCGCGATGCGCGGCGCAGGTATCACCAGCAGCGCCAGCGGGATGGCAAGCAGCCCGGCCATCAGCCCCGCGGCGATGCGCGCGCGCTGGCGTCGCCGGGTGAGCGGCGTGGGGAGATCCAGCACCAGGGGCATCTTGATCTGCGGCATGGCTGAACGTGCCCTCGAGAAATAGAAGTGCACCTCACTGCACGAGCAACACCCCACGCTGTTGCGGTCCTGCTGGCACCAGCCCTGTGGTGCCATGTCGCCAGGTCACCCCGCGACCTGCTGGTGTGGCCTAATACAGCCCAGGCACCCTAAAGCCCACCGCCCTCGATCCCTTCGAGGCAGCGGTCACACACGTCCCGCAGCTTGCGGGTCATCCGTGTCAATACGACGGCCACACCCTGCGGATCTTGGCGACTTGATCGATGCTGGCCTTGCGCGTGGCAGGCCGATCACATCATTGCACTCAGCGGCGTGCAAACGGTGTGTGCGGGCTCACACAGATTTGATGGGATTGGCGCCCTTCGAAAAGCGGAAGGCCCCGCCGGCTTTCGCCAACGGGGCCTGCGCACGATGCGTATTGAAGGACTCTACGATCAGCTCGTGCTGTCGTCGCCTTCCTTCTTCTTGATGGCGGCCTTGAAGATGTCGCCCAGCGACGCGCCCGAATCCGTGGAGCCGTACTGCGCCACGGCCTGCTTCTCCTCGGCGATCTCCAGCGCCTTGATCGACACCGAGATGCGGCGGCTGTTCTTGTCGAGGTTGGTGATGGCCGCATCCACCTTGTCGCCGACGTTGAAGCGCTCGGGCCGCTGCTCGGAGCGGTCGCGCGACAGGTCGGAACGCTTGATGAAGGTGGAGATGTCGCTGTCGGCGATCTTGACCTCGATGCCGTTCTCCTGCACCTGCAGAACCTCGCAGGTGACCTGCGCGCCCTTGCGCAGCTTGCCGATCGACTCGAGCGGATCGCCGCCGACCTGCTTGATGCCGAGGCTGATGCGCTCCTTCGTCGGATCGACGTCGAGCACCTGGGCTTTGACGGTGTCGCCCTTCTTGTAGTCCTTGATGGCCTCGTCGCCCGACTTGTTCCAGTCGAGGTCCGACAGGTGCACCATGCCGTCGACGCCGCCATCCAGGCCGATGAACAGGCCGAACTCGGTGATGTTGCGGATCGGCCCCTCGACCACCGAGCCCTTCGGGTGGGTGCCCAGGAACGTGTCCCAAGGATTGTCCTGGACCTGCTTCAGGCCCAGCGAGATGCGGCGCTTCTGCGAGTCGACCTCCAGCACCTGCACCTCGACCTGCTGGCTGGTGGAGACGATCTTGCCGGGATGGATGTTCTTCTTGGTCCAGCTCATCTCGGAGACGTGGATCAGGCCTTCCACGCCGGGCTCCAGCTCAACGAACGCGCCGTAGTCGGCGATGTTGGTCACCGTGCCATTGAAGCGGGCGCCGACCGGATACTTGGCCTCGATGCCGGCCCACGGATCGGCCTGCAGCTGCTTCATGCCGAGGCTGATGCGCTGCGTCTCCGGGTTGATGCGCACGATCTGCACCTTGACGGTGTCGCCGACGTTGACGATCTCGCTCGGGTGGTTGACGCGCCGCCAGGCCATGTCGGTGACGTGCAGCAGGCCGTCGATGCCGCCCAGGTCGATGAACGCGCCGTAGTCGGTGATGTTCTTGACCAGGCCGTCGATCACCTGGCCCTCGGCCAGCTTGGCGACGATCTCGGAGCGCTGCTCGGCGCGGGTGGCTTCCAGGATCTCGCGGCGGGAGACGACGATGTTGCCGCGCCGGCGATCCATCTTGAGGATCTTGAAGGGCTGCGGCGAGTGCATCAGCGGGCCGATGTCGCGCACCGGGCGCACGTCGACCTGGCTGCCGGGCAGGAAGGCCACGGCGCCGTCGAGGTCGACGGTGAAGCCGCCCTTGACCTTGTTGAAGATGACGCCCTCGACCTGGTCCTTGTTGTTGAACTTCTCCTCGAGCCGGGTCCAGCTCTCCTCGCGGCGCGCCTTCTCGCGCGACAGCACGGCCTCGCCCAGCGCGTTCTCGATGCGCTCCAGGTACACCTCGACGGTGTCGCCGACCTTCAGCTCCTGCGGCTGGCCCGGGATGGAGAACTCGCGCAGCGGCACGCGGCCTTCCATCTTCAGGCCGACGTCGATCACGGCGAGATCCTTCTCGATGGCGGTGATCTTGCCCTTCACGACGCTGCCCTCGAAGGCGTCGTCTTCCGAGAGCGTCTCGTTCAGCAGCGCGGCGAAGTCGTCGCGCGTGGGGTTCATGTCCTTCGATTCAATGCCGGCGATAGCCATTCCTGCTCCTGTTGCTGTTCGGTTGCCCGCGGACCTTGGCCGCGGATCGAGCACGGAAACTGGAAATGCAGCAGCCGACGTGCCGTGCACGCCGGGTCTTCCAGCCCGTGCCCATGATGTCTGAGTTGCTGCCGGCGGCGCGCCCTTGGCCAACTTGGATTGGAGCCCACCCTCAGGTGCGCCCGCGTTGGCCAACCTTCTTCGTGATCACGCCGACGGCCGTATCGAATGCGGCTTCTATATCCAAATTGGTGGTGTCCAGCAAGACCGCGTCTGCCGCCGGCCGCATCGGGGCGGCCTCCCGGCCGGCATCGCGCTCGTCGCGGCGGCGGATGTCGGCCAGAACGGCCTCGTAGGTGACGGCTTCGCCCCGGCTTTGGCGCTCCAGGTGGCGCCGCTTGGCCCGCACCTCGGGGGTGGCGGTGACGAAGATCTTAACGTCGGCGTCCGGGCAGACGACCGTGCCGATATCGCGTCCGTCCAGTACCGCGCCGGGCGGCTGGGCGGCAAAGGCGCGCTGAAACTCCAGCAGGGCGGCCCGCACCTGCGGAATGCGGGCCACGATCGAGGCGGCCTCGCCGGCGCCGAGCCGCGCAGGGCGGGGTCGTCCAAGGTGGCCGGATCGAGCTGCTCGGGCCGCCGCGGCCGCGGCGTCATGATCTCCAGCCGCCGCCGTTGCGCCTCACGTCGCGGGCAACGGCGCGGTAGAGCAGGCCGGTATCGAGATGGGCAGGCCGAAGTGCGCGCGATGCGCATGCGCCAGCGTGCCCTTGCCCGAGGCCGCCGGCCCATCGATGGCGATGATCATGGCCTCGCCGCCCGCCTCACCGTGCGGCTCCGGCGCAGCGTGCTCGCGCCCAGGCTCTCCATCAGGGCGCGGAACTCGGGGAAGCTGGTGGCGATCATGGCGGTGTCGTCGACCGTGACCGGCCGGTCGGCGCCGAGGCCCAGCGTCAGGAAGGCCATGGCGATGCGGTGGTCGAGGTGGGTGGCGACCATGCCCGCCGCCGCGCACGCCTGCCGCCCGTGCACGATCAGGGTATCGCCTTCGACCTTGGCCGCCACGCCGTTGGCGGCAAGCCCGGCGGCCGTCGCAGCCAGGCGGTCGCTCTCCTTCACCTTCAGCTCGGCGAGGCCCTCCATGCGCGTCTCGCCGGCGGCAAAGGCGGCGAGGCAGGCCAGCATCGGGTATTCGTCGATCATGCTGGGCGCGCGCTCCGGCGGCACGCGCACGCCCCGCAGCCGGGAATGGCGCACGCGGATATCGGCGACCGGCTCGCCGCCCTCCTCCCGCTCGTTCAGGAAGGCGACGTCGGCGCCCATCTCCTGCAGGGTCGTGTAGAAGCCGGTGCGCGTCGGATTGACCAGCACGCCTTCGATGGTGATCTCCGAGCCCGGCACGATCAGCGCCGCCGCCACCAGGAACGCGGCCGAGCTCGGATCGCCCGGCACCGCCACGTCGCGGCCCTCAAGCTCGGCATCGCCCTGTGACGCGTGATGCGCGCCCGCCGTCCCGTCGCTCGGACCGCACCTCGGCGCCGAAATGGCGCAGCATGCGCTCGGTGTGGTCGCGGGTCGCCTCCGCCTCGATCACGGTGGTGGCGCCCGCCGCGTGCAGGCCGGCCAGCAGGATCGGCGGACTTGATCTGCGCGGAGGGGACCGGCAGGCGATACTGATCGGCAGCAGGTCCGCCGAGCCGCGCAGGTCAGCGGCAGCCGGTCCGCGCCGTCCTGCACCTCCAGGCCCATCTGCTTCAGCGGATCGAGCACGCGGCCCATCGGCCGGCGCGACAGCGAGGCGTCGCCCACCAGCGCGGACCGTCATGTCGTGGCCGGCGATCAGGCCCAGCATCAGCCGCGTGCCGGTGCCGGCGTTGCCGAAATCGAGGTCGCCCGCCGGCTCGGCCAGACCCCCGACGCCGCGGCCCAGCACCTCCCAGGTCGTCCCCGCCTTGCGCACGGGGCAGCCCAGCGCCTGCAGCGCCTTGGCCGTGTTCAGCACGTCCTCGCCTTCCAGCAGGCCCGTGATGCGGGTGCGGCCGGTGGCGAGCGCGCCGAGCATCAGGGCGCGGTGCGAAATGGACTTGTCGCCCGGCACCCGCGACGCGGCCCGACAGGGCCGGCGATCTGGCCGACGGACAAGGGGGGAGCGGTGGCGTGTGACACGGCCTTGCGGGGCCTCGACCTCTGGGCGGCTCGCCGGCATCCGGCGGCAGGATGCGGCCGCCATAGAGCAGGGGGCTCCGGCCTGTCAACAAAGCCGCCGGGAAAGCCATCTGGCAGCGCCGCCCGCGCCGGCCTGCCTCCCGGCGCTGTCCGACGCCCGGCGATTTGCTTTTGACAGCTGCCCGGCCCATGGCAATGAGCGCCCAAATCACGCCGGATTGGGCTCCCCAGGCGAGCTCCGGGCGGTCACCTCAAGGCCAGCCCATGTCCACCAAAGCCGAGCGCGGCACCAAGCGCACGTGCCAGAACCCCGAGTGCGGCTCCCGCTTCTACGACCTCAACCGCGATCCGATCGTTTGCCCGATCTGCGAGCACCGAGTACGCGCTGGCCGCCTGCCGGCAATGGCCGTGCCGCTGCGGCCGCCGAGGAGAAGGCGCCGCGCAAGCCCGCCAAGAAGCCGGCCTTCGTGCCGTCGAGGCGTCAAGCCCGAGGATGCCGCCGAAGGCCGAGGGCGACGAGGTGCTGGCGGACATCGAGGGCGAGGAGGAGGACCCGCCGCCGCCGAGGACGACGAGACCTTCCTCGAGGAGGAGGAGGAGGACGGCGCCGACATGTCCAACATCATCGGCGGCCCGGTCGACGACAACGGACGAGGCTACTTGATCGCAATAGCGGCCGCGGGCGGCACTTGCGCAATTCGCCCGCCACCGGAATAGGTAGACGCGCCGGCGGCCCAGCCGCCGGCTTCCCGACAGGACAATGGGGCCGTAGCTCAGTTGGGAGAGCGCGTGAATGGCATTCACGAGGTCAGCGGTTCGATCCCGCTCGGCTCCACCACCTGAAAAATCATGTCATTATAACGACTTATGTCGCCGATCCTGACACGTCAATAGACGGTGACGAGCGAGGACATATCACTTTCATATCTCAGAAGTGCGGAGCGTCAGAGCGAAGTTCTTTGTGCTTGCATTGATGAGTGAGCCAAAAGTGCGCTGAAGCCGCTGCCGCATTGGAACGTCAGAGCCTTGTTCCGCCGGTGCACACCAATGCGGTCAGCTGTCGCGAGCGTTCCCAGTGAGCTGCACATGGTGTGACCATTGGGGTCATCCAGGCCGAGAGTGCTGGTTGTTCGGACATGCAACTTGGGCGGCGAAGCTGCACATAGAGGTCCGTTGGGGAGAGCGTGGCGCTAGAGACCTGGGGAGACATGACTTCCCAGAATGGGAAAGGGCGCCGAATGAGACTATCGGTGGAATAGCCTATGGCAGACCTCCTGCAGCTGAATCCCAATCGGCGAGGGAAATAGTGAAACTTGACCGGACGCGGGACTTCGCAACGATAAGCGGAGAACCCCATCAGCCGCCCGAATTCGACCGGCCTATAAAGTACGAGCAAGGTGGG
>CAVTJY010000035.1:0-414112 GCA_963735125.1 uncultured Alphaproteobacteria bacterium
CGGGCGTGAGCAGCGGGTCGGGTTCATCGGGTCGGGTGATTGATGAGGAACCTTGACTTAGGCTCCGTGATGGGCGTACGGTCGGCGCGTTGCCCACGGATATGGGACACGTCGACGAGCCGGGGATGGCAGGCACCGACCAAGGGATGCTCGATGCCCTCGAGTCTCGGCATCTCCGGCCAAAGGAGGAGCGCCGCAAGGCCGGCTTGAAGTGGCTCGCCATCGGCGAGCGCTCGACGCCGCCGACGGGCTACCGCGGCCTGTACGAACAACCGATACCGTCGGAGCCGGAGGACGTGGGGATCTGCTGCTCGGGCGGCGGTATCCGGTCCGCCGCGTTCAACCTCGGCGCGCTCCAGAAACTGCAGGCGGAGAACATCCTGCAGCGCAGCAAGTATCTGTCGGCGGTGTCAGGCGGCTCGTACATCGCGGCAGCCTTCTGCATGATCGCCGAGACGTGGCCGACCCAAGACGATCTGAACGACTCACAGGTTCAGGAAAGGCTCGACGCAGAGGACCTCGCCACCGGGGTCGAGGACTCCGACAACTCGGATCCGAAACTCGTCACCGACGACGCGCCGCCGTTCGAAGAGGGCTCGCCGGAGGAGCAGTATCTGCGCAACCACCTCGGCTACCTCGCGCCCGACGGGCTGGCCCGGGTCTACCTCGCGCTGCGCATGCTCGCCGGCATGCTCGTCAACGTCGTCATCGTCGGCCTGCCTGTATTCGTCATCGGCGTGCTCGGCGGGTGGGCAGTATCGGTGCACTACGGCGGGCTCGACGAGGGCTTCCACTTCCCGCAAGGCGTCTGGATGCCGGTGGTGGCCGTCGCCGGCCTCGCTCGTGCTCGCGCTGCTCGGGATCCTGCTGCGGCCCAAATGGGACTGGATTCGTCTCTTCCTCGAGACCTGGCAGGTGCGGATGTTCCTGCTCGCCTGCGCGGGCGCCGTGACTCTCATAGGCGTGCCCTGGGTCGCTCGCGCGGCGTTCGTCTCGGACAACGCGAAACCGGCGACGCAGCGGCCCCCGTGACGATGTGAGCTCGATGGCGGCGCTCGCGATCGCCGCCCTCACGCAGGTGCGGGGCCACGTCAAGGACCAGCAGAAGACGATCAAGGTGGTCCAAGGCCGGCTGAGACGGTGGGCTAAACCGGTGCGCGAGGCGCTCGTCTCGCTCGTCGTCATCCTCGTCGGCCCGCTGCTGCTCGTTGCAGTCTGCGCCCTGGGCGTTCTCGTCGGCGAGATCGCCGCAGGCGCCGGCAACCCAATCGGTCTCGGCCCACTCGGCGAGGCAACGCCCGCCCTCCTCTACTGGGTCGGCGGATCGGCTGCGGCGCTGTTCATCCTGTGGCATATGGTCGACCTGACCTCGGTCTCGCTCGTGACATCCCTTCTACCGCCAGCGGCTGGCAAGCGCCTTCGCGCTGAGGCGCGTGGCGGGCGACGACGGCCCCGAGGCGCGCAAGCGGCGGTTCGACAAGATCGTCCAACTATCGAAGTCGGGGATTGAGCCGGGCCCGTGCGTGATCAAGAGCTGGCCAATGCTGATCGTGTGCGCGGCGGCCAACATGTCCGATCCCGGCGCGACCCCGCCCGGCCGGGCCGTCGCGAGCTTAACTACGTCAGCCCGAACGCGATCGGCGGGCCGGTACGGGCGCCGCGGAGGACCGACGAATACGAGAGCCTGCGACGCAACCGGGCCGCGATATCACGCTGCCGGCAGCCGTCGCGATGTCGGGCGCGGCGCTCTCGCCGTCGATGGGCAAGCTGACTATCGCCCGCTAGCTCCTGCTCGCGCTCACCAACATCCGGCTCGGCGTGTGGGTTCCGAACCCGCGGCACGTCAACGACGCTCCGCACGGACGGCGACGCCGCTCCAGACGCGCCGGTCCGGTCCGCCCGCACCGCCCCCGGCCCCAGTACTGTTCAAGGAGATGCTGGGGCGGAACCGGTCGAGGACAAGTTCCTCTACGTGACCGACGGCGGACACTACGAGAACCTGGGCCTCGTCGAGCTGGTGCGGCGCGGCTGCCGCGCCATCTACTGCTTCGACGCGGGCGGCGGCACGACAGCGAGGCACTCGGCGATGCGATCGCGCTGGCCCGCACCGAGCTCAACGTGAGGATCGATATGAATGCGACGTCCGACGAGCGAGCCAAGCCATCCCGAGCGACGAAGTACGGTCCTGAGCGGGCGAAGGTCGGTCGCTCGCAGGGACGATCGAGTACCCGGCGACCGACCGGCGAGGCCTCCGACGGGACGCTGTGTTACGTCCGCAGCGTGGTCACCGACCGAGCTCCCGTGGCAGACCAGGAGCCATTACCCGAGACGAGGACCCGGTGTTCCCCAACCACAGCACGTCGGACCAGTTCTTCGACGACCAGAAGTTCGAGGCGTACCGGCCGGCTGGGGGCCTATGCTGCCGGCGAGGCCGCAGCCCTGGTCGCGAAGCTCCGCCCCGAAGAGGCCGCCGAGACGAACGGCGGCCAAGTGGGCGCACCGTCGTGAGCTAGCGGAGCTCTGCGAGCCGAGCGCAGGGCGCCGAGCCCAGGCCGGAACAGGTACTCGCCGCCGCGCACGGTGGTGAAGGCCGGCATGCCGCCGAGGACGACCGGGGGATGGCCCTGGATGACCATCTTGCCCGCGCCGTCGACCGGGCAGCCGATCAGCGGGTCCTTGTCGGCGCCCATGCCGAACGGGTCGCCGTCGTCGACCCAGCGGGTCTGGATCACCTCGAACTGGCGCTCGATGTCGGCGTTGTAGCACTTGAAGATCAGGCCCCGGTCGGCGCCGTCGTCCTCGAGCACGCCGGGCTCGAGCGGCGGCCCGTAGGCGCGCCCGCGGCGGAGGATCCGGTGCCGGTTGGAGAGCTTGCCGCCGAAGAAGCCCGCGTGGTCGCGCGGATTCGCGCGCCGGATGTGGGCGCCGATCGGGCACGCCAGGCCGTCCCGGTCATCGCCGTAGCGGAAGTCGTTCACGCGCGCCGGGTCGCCCGCCACGGTTTCGTCCGGGCCGTGCGGCGAGGCGATCAGCGGCGTGCCGTCCTGCCAGCGGCCGACGAGCTTGGCGGCCACGTAGCGGGACCGCCGGGGATCCCGTCCGCCGCCGCCTCCAGGTACGCCCGGAAACGCGCGACGTGCATGTGCATCTTGCGGTAGACGACGAACGTCGAGTTGCGGTCGAACGGCGGCGCGGGAGCGGCCGGCAGGCCACCGTCTTCGTCGGTGTAGCCGAGCACGAACTCGCCGGGGCGCAGCATCCGCCAGCCGCCGCCCCGCTCCGGCTGCCGTCGCTGCTGGCTCGGCGCCCATGGGGCCTCGATCACCGGCTGTGCGATGCCGTCCTTGAAGCCGAACTGGTCGCGGCCGCCTTCGCGCACCGCCGAGCGCTGCTCGTGCACCACGGCGACGGCGCCGCCGAGAGTGTACCTCGAGCCACGCGCGGCGCCGTTCGAGCGCCTCGTCCCCGGTGCCGTAGAGCGTCACCAGCACGTGCGCCTCGCCCGTCCCGAGGCCGGCGTCCCAATTCGCCGAGCGCTGTCCCCGCGGTCGCCCAGAGCCCGGCGCGCGCCGCCATGCCCTCGCGGAAGTCCTGCGGGAACGTGTTCAGGATCGGCGCGGACACGCCTAGGGCGGCGAGCCCCGGATACGTGAAGGAGAGGTTGACCGTGGCTCGGGGCGCCTCGCCCTGCCACAGCTCCGCCGTCATCACCTCGTCCACCAGCCCGCGCAGCCACTCGCGCCCGCGCGCCGCGTCGTCCACGCGCACGAACACGTACGCCCCGACCGGATGCGTGTAGCCGCGCAGCAGGTTGCCCTGGAGATCGGCCTGGTCCAAGGCGGTGCCGCCACGCTGCGCCCGCCGCGGCAGCAGGCGTGGGCGCGCGCGCGGGCTCTCGCGCAGGCTCACGCCATCATCTCGCGGAACGCCGCCTGCAGCGCGGCGTCATCGAGCGTGCACGAACACACTGCGAGGTCCGCCATCGCGTCGGAGACGGCCCTCGCGCACCTCGGCCACGGTGGCGCATGGATAGGCGCTGAGGAAGTAGCCGTTGTCGGTCTGGTGTCCGAGATGTAGCGCGCGAACGCGGCGCGATCGCCACGCCCCGGGTAGCCGACGCAGTGGGAGAAGATCGCGTCGACCGCCTCGCCGAGCCTCGGAGGTGTCGAGGAAGCGATCCACCGCGCCGTCGAGGCTGGCGGTGAAGATCAGGTGCGCCGACCGCAGCGGGTCGAACAGATACGCAACTGTCGGCGATCATCGCTTTCGGTCTTCAACATGACTAAGCAGGTTTACGACGGCATGATGGACCGTGGTTGGGGCCGCATCATCAACGTGTCATCGGTCAACGGATCAAAAGGAGCGTTTGGGCAAACCAACTATGCAGCTGCGAAAGCAGGCATGCACGGGTTCACGAAATCGCTGGCGCTTGAGTCCGCCCGCAAGGGCGTGACGGTGAACACGATCTCGCCCGGGTATATCGGTACGAAGATGGTCACCGCCATTCCCAAAGACGTATTGGACGGCAAGATCCTTCCGCAGATTCCGATTTCACGACTGGGCAAGCCCGAGGAGGTCGCCGGCCTCATTATCTACTTGTGCTCGGACGAAGCCGCCTTCGTGACAGGTGCCAACATTGCCATCAACGGCGGCCAGCACATGCAATAACTGTTCTGCGCTCGATAGGGGGCGCCTGTGCAAGGTTTGCGACTGTGCGCTCTCTAACCCATCCCTTGCGGCCTCCCGTGGTTGCACGGTGGTTACCGCTCCACGTCTCTCACCTGCCCTCTTGCGTGGTTGCACGGTGGTTACCCCCCACGGCCGTTGTCGCACCGCTTGCTGTTGGCTTGAACATCGGGCGTGCGGCCCGCACATTAGGCGCCGGCGGCGCAACGGCGCTCAAAGCCGGACAGCAAGCAGCGGGAGCCCCTGATGACGCATGCAGATGTTGGCGTACGGCAGGCCTCGGCAGCGGGGTCGGACCTCGGGGCCATGCCGGTCTGGAATTTGGGCGACCTCTATCCGAGCCCGACGTCGGCGGAGTTCCGGCGTGATCTCGACAGGGCGGCAGCGGACGCCAAGCGCATCGCTGAGACCTACAAGGGCAAGCTCGGCACCCTGGGCAAAGACGGAGCGGCCCTGGCCGAAGCCGTCAAGGCCTACGAGGCGCTGAGCGACGTGATGGGCAGGCTCGGCTCGTACGCCGGCCTGCTGTACGCCGCCGACACCACCGATCCGGCCAAGGCCAAGTTCTACGGCGACGTGCAGGAGAAGCTGACCGCCATCTCCACCGAACTGGTGTTCTTCGAGCTGGAGCTCAACCAGATCGTCGAGGCCGATCTCGCCGCGGCGATGCAGGTGCCGGTGCTGGCCGTCTACAAGCCGTGGCTCGACGACCTGCGCAAGGAGAAGCCCTACCAGCTCGAGGAGCGGCTCGAGCGCCTGTTCAGCGAGAAATCAGTGACCGGACGCGGGTCCTGGAGCCGGCTGTTCAGCGAGACCATGACGGCGCTGCGCTTCGAGGTCGACGGCGAGCCGCAGCCGACCACGCTGGAGCCGACGCTGCATCTGCTCATGCACCCGGACGGAAACAAGCGTCGTGCGGCGGCCGAGGCGTTGGCCAAGGTGTTCAAGGACAACATCCGCCTTTTCACCCTGATCACCAACACGCTCGCCAAGGACAAGGAAATCTCCGACCGCTGGCGCGGCTTCAAGGACGTGGCCGACAGCCGGCATCTGGCCAACCGGGTCGAGCCCGAGGTGGTGGAAGCGCTGGTGAGCGCGGTGCGCGAGGCCTATCCGCGTACGGCGCACCGCTACTATGCGATGAAGGCCAGGTGGCTCGGCAAGGACAAGCTCGCGCACTGGGATCGCAACGCGCCGCTGCCCGACAAGCCCGAGCGCATCATTCCCTGGGTGGATGCGGAAAAGATCGTGCTGGATGCCTATCGCGGCTTTGCGCCGGAGATGGCGACCATCGCCAAGCGTTTCTTCGACGGCCGCTGGATCGACGCGCCGGTGCGCGAGGGCAAATCGCCCGGCGCCTTCTCGCACCCGACCGTGCCATCGGCGCATCCCTACATCCTCATGAACTACCAGGGCCGGGTGCGCGATGTCATGACGCTGGCTCACGAGCTGGGCCACGGCGTGCACCAGGTGCTGGCGGCGCCCAAGGGGCCGCTGCTCGCCCCGACCCCGCTGACGCTGGCCGAGACGGCTTCCGTGTTCGGCGAGATGCTGACGTTCAAGTCGCTGATCCAGGCCGCCAGCGATCCCAAAGAGAAGAGGGCCATGCTGGCGCAGAAGGTGGAGGACATGCTCAACACCGTCGCGCGCCAGATCGCCTTCTATTCCTTCGAGCGCGTGGTGCACGAGGAGCGCAAGGCGGGCGAACTCACCTCCGAGCGGCTGGGGCAGATCTGGCTGCAGGTGCAGGGCGAGAGCCTCGGTCCGGCCATCGAGCTGCAGCCGGGCTACGAGACCTTCTGGAGCTACGTGCCCCACTTCATCCATTCGCCGTTCTACGTCTACGCCTATGCGTTCGGCGATTGCCTGGTCAACTCGCTGTACGGGCTGTTCCTGGATGCCCACCCAGGCTTCGTGAAGAAATACTTCGCCATGCTGGAGGCCGGCGGCTCCAAGCACCATTCCGAGTTGCTGGCGCCCTTCGGCCTCAATGCCTCCGATCCTGCCTTCTGGAAGAAGGGGTTAGCGGTCATCGAGGGCATGATCGACGAACTCGAGGCCATGGACCGGGCCACCGCGCGGCGGCAGTAAACGACGTTCAAGGCAACTTGTCTGGGGATTGCCAAGTCCCCTGCACGCTGGCCGCCTTGTTGGAACAAACCACGCGTCGACCAATTTCCCAGGCGGCCCTTTCGCGGCCGCGAAGCGGGGTGTATAAGCCGCGCCCATCGCTGCGCATCGACCACGCGCAACTCGAGAAAACCTGCCACATGGCACATGCAGCCGCCGGCGCTCACGGCGCCGAGAACGGGGAAAGCGACAAGCGCTTTTGGGTCTTGGCGCTTGGTTCGCTCGGTGTCGTCTATGGCGACATCGGCACCAGTCCCCTCTACGCTCTCCGCGAGGCTGTGACGGCCGCCACCAAGCACGGTGCATCCACCGGTCCCGAGGCCGTGCTGGGCATCCTGTCGTTGATCGTGTGGACGATGTTTCTGATCGTCACGGTCAAGTACGTGCTGGTTCTGCTCAACGCCGACAACAAGGGTGAGGGCGGCACCTTCGCGCTGATGGCGCTCGGCCAGTCGGTGGCGCAGCGCAGCTCGTCGCTGATCCTGGTGCTGGGCGTGGTGGGCGCGTCGTTCTTCTACGGCGATGCCGTGATCACGCCGGCCATCTCGGTGCTGTCGGCGGTGGAAGGCCTCAAGCTGGTCGCGCCGCAGATGGAGGCCGTGGTTCTGCCGCTCACGATCGCCATCCTGGTGTGCCTGTTCGCCGTGCAATCACGCGGCACCGAAAAGGTGGCGCGCTTCTTCGGGCCGATCACGCTGGTCTGGTTCATCGTTCTCGCGATCGGCGGACTGATCCATATCGTCGACGACGTGCGCGTCTTCCAGGCCCTCAATCCGCTGCTCGGCGTGCAGTTCATCCTGACGCACGGCGTGATCGGGCTCGCCGTGATGGGCCTGATCTTCCTGGTCGTGACCGGTGCGGAAGCCTTGTACGCCGACCTCGGTCATTTCGGCCGTCGGCCGATCCAGGTGGCGTGGATGTGGATCGTGCAGCCGGCGCTGATCCTCAACTACTTCGGGCAGGGTGCCCTGCTGCTGGCCGACCCCGAGGCCATCGAGAACCCCTTCTACCGGTTGTACCCGAGCTGGGCCCTGATCCCCATGGTGGTGCTGGCGACCGTTGCCACGGTCATCGCCAGCCAGGCCGTGATTACGGGCGCCTTCTCGTTCACGCGCCAGGCCATCCAGCTCGGCCTGCTGCCGCGCCTTGCCATCCGCCATACCTCGGAGAGCGTCGCCGGCCAGATTTACCTGCCGCGCGTCAACCAGCTGCTGTTCGTCGGCGTCGTGCTGGTCACGCTGATCTTCCGCAGCTCCAGCGATCTGGCGGCCGCCTATGGCCTGTCGGTTACCGCCACCATGGTGATCGACAGCCTGATGGCCTTCTTCGTCGTCTGGCGCTGCTGGGGCTGGCCGATTTGGAAGGTCTCCATGCTGATCGTGCCCCTGCTCATGATCGAGCAGGCCTTCCTCACCGCCAACATTCTCAAGATCCCGGAAGGTGGTTGGCTGCCTCTCCTGGTGGCCGGCGTTATCATCCTTGCCGTGCTGACCTGGGTGCGCGGCTCGGCCAGCCTGGCGCGTGCCACGCGCAAGAACGAGGCCGAACTCGACTGGCTGGTGCGCAAGCTCGACGCCAAGCCGCCGCATCGCGTGCCTGGCACGGCCGTCTTCCTGACCGGTGATCCGAACGGCGCACCGACCGCCCTGATGCACAATCTCAAGCACAACCGCGTGCTGCACGAGCGCAACATCATCCTGACCATCAAGACCGAGGACACCCCGCGCGTGCCGCGCCATGAGCGCATCGAGATCGAGCGCGTCGCCGACAGCTTTATCCGCGTGATCGCGCACTACGGCTTCATGGAGACGCCGAGCGTGCCGAAGATCCTGGAGCACTGCCGGCGCAAGGATCTCAACATCGACATCTCGGCGACGTCGTTCTTCCTGTCGCGGCGATCGCTGAAGACCACCATCAAGTCCGAGATGCCGCGCTGGCAGGAGCGGCTGTTCATCTGGCTGGCCGGACGCGCCGAGGATGCAACCGAGTATTTCCGCATCCCCAGCGACCGCGTGGTCGAGGTCGGCACGCAAGTCATGGTGTAAGCGGCGGGCTATCGCTTCAGCCGCCGGTACCACAGGGCCATCACTTCCATCGACGCCAGCGACAGGAGGCCTGCGCCAAGCAGGATGGCCTCGCCGGCGCCATAGCCGTAGTGCTCCACGATCAGGGCGAAGGCCCACGGCGCCACCGCAGCCAGCAGCAGATAGGGCGTTGCCAGCAGGCCCAGCACCTCGCCGTAGCCGGCCGGCTCCGAACAGGGCGAGCGGTACGGCGCCGCGCATGATGGTCACCAGGCCGTTGGCGACGCCGAACAGCAGCGTGAAGCTGAGCGCCGCCCAGAAGTTGGCCCCGCCCAGCATCAGCACGAGGAACGACAGCGGGATGCAGGCGATCGATACGCGCCCGACGTCGATCGGGTGCCACGCGCGCGCCAGCGTCAGGTCCCAGATGCGGCCCACCACCTGCGCAACGCCCTTCAGCGAAGCGAGAAACACGGCCGCGGTGCCGGCCAGGCCGGTCGCCTCCAGGATCGGCACGAGATGCACCGCGAGCGCGCCGAACACGACGGCACTGGCCGCCACGATCAGGCTGAACAGGGCCATGGCGATGGTGCGCGAGGTGCCCTCCAGGGTGGTGGTTGCGGCGATCGGTGTGCTCGCGGCGGCCGATGCGGTCGGGTCGGGCACGGCCGCGACCTCGCGCCGCGCCAGCCCCACCCAGTGCAGCGGCAGGCAGACCAGGAGGTTCATGGCGGCGAAGATCAGCAGCGTGTGACGCCAGCCCACCGCTCCGTTCAGCGCGTGGCCGATCGGCCAGAAGATGCTGGAGGCAAAGCCGCCGAACAGCGTCAGGTAGGAGATGGCGCGCCGTCCGCGCGAGGGCGTCACCTGCACGAGAGCGGCGAACGCCGCATCGTAGAGGCACAGCCGCATGGCGACGCCCAGCAGCACCCACACCGCCAGATAGGCGTAGGGGTGGGTGACGAGGGACAGCAGCACCAGCCCGAACGCCATGACGATCGAGCCGATCGCCATCACCGCCCGGCCGCCGCGCCGATCGATCAGGCGGCCGACCAAATGCGACACCGCGCCCGAAGTCAGCAGGCCGATCGTAAGGCCGCCGAACACCAGGCCCTGGCTCCAGCCGGTGTCCGTGGCAATCGGCTTGCCGAGCACGCCCAGCGCGTAGAGGGTGGTTCCCCAGGCGATGATCTGGGTGATGCCCAGCGCCAGCACGGCGTGGGCCGCAGGGTCGTGCAAGAGACCGCGCCGGGCCGGGGCAACCCCGGCCTCTGTCCTGCGATCCTGCATTTGCGGTCCCCGGGTTCGCCATGGTTTGATGACACTAGTGCGACAACCCGCCCCGCTCAGCAAGTGCACTGGACGCAAAGGTGCCATAACCCGATATACGGTAAGGCCGAAGGAGGGCATGTGGGCGACCAGGACGACCAAGACGACCAGGAAGAAAACCGCTTCAGCGCGCGGGCGGCCCGCTACGTCAAGGTCGGCACCAACGTCGGCGCGGTGGCCGCGCGGGTGGCGAGCCAGCGGCTGTTCGGCATGGACGCCGACGACAGCAAGAACGCGGCGGCTCTCGCAGCGGCGCTCGGCGGCCTGAAGGGGCCGATCATGAAGGTGGCGCAGCTGATGGCCACCATCCCCGAGGCTTTGCCGGCCGAATACGCCGAGCAGCTCGCCCAGCTGCAGTCGCAGGCCCCGCCGATGGGGCCGGCATTCCTGCGCCGGCGCATGATCGCCGAGCTGGGCGCCGACTGGGCGGGCCGCTTCCGGAGCTTCGAGACGCAGTCGGCCGCCTCGGCATCGCTCGGCCAGGTGCACCGCGCGGTGGCACACGACGGGCGGGCGCTGGCCTGCAAGCTGCAGTATCCCGATATGAATTCTGCCGTGGAGGCGGACCTCAATCAGCTCAGGGTGGTGTTCGCCCTGCATGCGCGCATGAACCCGGCGATCGACACGGCCGAGATCATCCAGGAGGTGTCGGCACGGCTGCGCGAGGAACTCGACTACGACCTCGAGGCCAAGCACATGGCGCTGTACGCCGCCATCTTCGCCGACGAGCCGCGCATCCGCGTGCCGGAGCTGCTGCCCGAGCTGTCCACCCGCCGGCTGCTGGCGATGACCTGGCTGGAGGGCCGGCGCCTGCTCGACTACAAGGCGGCGTCGCTGGAGGATCGCAATGCCATCGCCCGGGCGATGTTCAAGGCGTGGTGGTTTCCCTTCTCGCACTACGGCGTCATCCACGGCGATCCGCATCTCGGCAACTACACCGTGTTCGATGTGCCGGGCAGCAAGGGCGCAGGCGATGCGCTCGGCAAGCCGGCCGGCATCAACCTGCTCGACTACGGCTGCATCCGCACGTTTCCGACCAAGTTCGTGCAGGGCGTCATCGATCTCTACACCGGCTTGAAGACCGGCAAGCGCGAGCTCGTCGTGCACGCCTACGAGACCTGGGGCTTCACGAGCCTGTCGTCCGAGCTGATCGACGTGCTGAACATCTGGGCGCGCTTCATCTACGGCCCCCTGCTCGACGACCGCGAGCGCGAGATCGCCGAGGGCACCACGCCCGGCCAGTACGGGCGCAAGGAGGCCTTCACGGTGCACAAGGCGCTGAAGGAGAAAGGCCCGGTGCGGGTGCCGCGCGAGTTCGTGTTCATGGACCGGGCGGCGATCGGCCTCGGCGGCGTGTTCCTGCATCTCGCCGCGCGCCTCAACTGGCACGACATCTTCAACGAGACCATCGAGGGCTTCACGATGGAAGCCGTGGGCGCGCGCCAGAAGGCGGCATTCGAGGCAGCCGGCGTGCCCTTGCCGGTGGCGTCATGAGGTCTGCGCTGCGGGATTGTAGCTTCGCAGCGCTCGCCCTGCTGGGCGTGGTTGCACCTGTCGGCAGCGCGCAGGCGCAGACCGACGTGCCCAAGCCGGTGCCGGCACAGCGCGAGGATCAGACCGTTACCATCGTGGTGACCGGCGATGTCGGCATCAACTCCAACAACCAGCCGGTCGACCCGCGCGGCGGCTACAAGAGCGGCTTTCATACCTGGGCGGAGACCACCTCGCAGATCGCCGGCGACATCAACGGCGATCTCAACTTCTTCAATCTGGAGACGGTCGTCACCGACCGCAACGACCTGGAGGCGGACACCAAGGGCCAGAGCGGGCCGTTCAATTTCCGCATGCATCCCGAGGGCCTGCGCCATCTGGTGGGCAAGGGCTTCAATCTCGTGTCGCTCGCCAACAACCACTCGATGGACTACGGCGTCGCCGGCCTGCAGGAGACGCTGCGCCACGTCGGCGCCCTGCGCGGCAACGGCATCCTGGCGGCCGCCGGTCTCGGCATGAACCGCGAGGAGGCGAGCCGCCCGTATCGTCGTGCGGGTCAAGGGCAACGACATCGCCTTCGCCGCCATCGGCATCGTCACCAACAACCTCGAGCGGCATCGCGCGGCCCCCGACCAGCCGGGGCAGATCGCCTACCGCTTCGACGACGACTGGGCCGAGGTGCGCCGCCGCCTCCTGCAGACCAAGGCGTCGCTGCGCATCCTGTCCATCCACTATGGCTACGAGGGCCGGGTGCGCACCGACGAGACCCAGATCGCGCAATGGCGCGGCGAGGCCGCCATGCGCGACGGCATCGACCTGATCATCGGCCATCACGCGCACGTGGTGCGCGGCGTGGAGCTGACGCCGAACGGCTCGCTGATCTTCTACGGCCTCGGCAACTTCCTGCACCTCGGCACCGCCAACATGACGACCTCCGGCATCTGCCGCGACTACGGGCTGCTGGGGCGCGTGCATCTGCGACGGGGCGGCGCGGACGGCAAGCTCGCCATCCGCGCGGTCGAGGCGATCCCCGTCACCGACACGCATTTCCGGCCGCGCCGGCTGACCGGCGAGCAGGGTGCTGCCCGCGTGCATGCGCTCAACTATCTGGCGGCGACGCTGGACGACCCGGCAGGCAAGGCGCGCGGCCTGCGCTTTACACCACAAAATAGCGGCGGCGGGCTTTACTGCGTGCCGGGAGCCGACAAAGATCCGGGCCGGATCGGCGCGCTGTGCCGCAACTTCCAGCCGGCGCCGCCGATCCCCGCTACACTGCAATCGCAGATCGCGGCCTCCTGCAGCAAATAGGTGCGCGCAATGGCAAAGGCCAAGGGAACTGACGGCGCGAAGTCGGGCAAGATCCGCGTCGGCATCGGCGGCTGGACCTTCGAGCCCTGGCGCGGCGAGTTCTATCCGAAGGGGCTGCCGCATGCCCGCGAGCTGACCTATGCCAGCGAGCGCCTGACCAGCATCGAGATCAACGGCACCTTCTACCGCACGCAATCGCCCGCCACCTTCGCCAAATGGGCGAAGGAGACGCCGGAGGGCTTCGTGTTCTCCGTGAAGGGCGTGCGCTACGCCACCAACCGCAGGGTGCTCGCGGAAGCCGAGGAATTGGTCGATCGCTTTCTCAAGTCGGGCGTGCTGGAGCTGGGCGACAAGCTCGGGCCGATCCTGTGGCAGTTCACGCCGACCAAGAAGTTCGATCCCGACGACTTCGGCGCCTTCCTCGAACTGCTGCCGAAGTCGCTGCAGGGCCAGCACGCTGCGCCATGTCGTGGAGGTGCGGCACGCCTCGTTCTGCGTGCCGGAGTTCGTCGCCCTGCTGCGCAAGCACGCGGTCCCCGTGGTGTTTGCCGAGCACGCCACCTATCCGGCGATCCCCGATCCGGTCGGCGACTTCATGTATCTGCGCCTGCAGAAGGGCCAGGACAGCATCGCCACCTGCTATCCGCCCAAGGATCTGGACGCCTGGGCCAAGCGCGCCGAGACATGGGCCAAGGGCGGCACGCCCAAGGACCTCGCCCTGGTCGGCGACGGCAAGGCCGCCAAGGCCGCGCCGCGCGACGTGTTCGCCTACTTCATCCACGAAGGCAAGGTGCGGGCGCGGCCATGGAAATGATCAAGCGGGTTGGTGCCTAATAAGGATGGACGCCCAGCCCCGTGCTGAGCTTGTCGAAGCACGGCGTTGTTGCACTCATCCGCCCTTCGACAGGCTCAGGGCTACGGTTTGGAGTAGGTCGAGGACCAGATGACCGAAATTCGTTCCGCCGTCGATTTCTATGCGCGCCATCCGATCTCGGCCGAGATCATCCTGGCCAAGCTGAAGGAGGCGCGCGGCAACCTCGACAACGTCAAGCCCGAGGAGCTGTTCGCGCACGACCAGGACCACTACGGCGGGCTCGCGGTCAACGACATCCTGGCCGAGCGCGCGCAGATCAAGGCCGGCTCGCGGGTGGCCGACTTCTGCGCCGGCCTCGGCGGCCCCGCGCGCTACCTCGCGCACAAGTACGGAGCCGACGTGACGGGCATCGAGCTGACGCCGGCCCGCGTCGCCGGCGCCGCGCAACTCACGCAACTGGTCGGCCTGCAGGACAAGGTGCGCGTGCTGCAGGGCGACGTCATGCAGGTGCCGCTGCCCGATGCCGGCATGGATGCGGTCATCAGCCAGGAGGCGTTCCTGCACGTGCCGGACGTGCCTCGCGCGTTTGCCGAGGCGCGCCGCATCCTCAAGGCCTGGCGGCCGTTTCGCCTTCACCAACTGGGTGGCGGAGCAGCCGCTATCGCCGGCCGATCGCCAGCTGATGTGGGACGGCATGGCGGTGCAACGCCTGTACAGCTTCGAGGAGCATCGCAAGCTGCTGGAGGGCGCCGGCTTCTCGGTCGTCTCGGCGGAGGACCTGACCGGCGAATGGGCGACCATCCTGGAGCAGCGGCTCGCCATGTACCGCAAGCTGCGCGGCGATGCCGAGCGAGCCGGCACGCCGGCCGGCCACGACGCCTTCTACCGCTCCTACGTGCGCCTCGTGGAACTGGTGCAGGCCGCCGAGCTGGGCGGCGGGCGATTCACGGCGGTCGCGCGTTAGCCACTGCGGCTGCGGCCAACTGCAACGCTCACGCTGCTGCCCCGGCAACATTGCGCGCGAGCCCGTAAAATGGCACACCGCGTGCACGCCGAGGGGGCGGGGGCCAACTGGCAGGCGCGGAATGCGCCGGCTGCAGCAAGGGAACCTTTGCCTCGATGAGCCCTGCCAGCGGTTCTGACGAGCCTGTCGTCGAGAAACCTCCGAGCGACGGCCAGCCGGACGTCACATTGCGTGCCCTGCAGCAGCGCATCCGCCAACAGGAGATCTTGGCCGAGCTGGGCGTCATTGCCCTGCAGGGTGCAGCCTTCGACGAGCTGCTCTCGAGCACCGCTCAGCTGACGGCCGAGGGTCTGCGCGCCGAGTTCTGCAAGGTTCTGGAGCATATCCCGGATCGCAACTGCTTCCTGGTCCGCGCCGGCGTGGGCTGGGGTCCCGGCGTCGTCGGTACAGCAACCGTCGGAGCGGACCTCGCCTCTCCGGCCGGTTTCGCCTTGCGCACCGGCAAGCCCGTCATTTCCAATCATCTGGAGAACGAGGAGCGCTTCCGGACGCCCGAGATCCTCGCGCAGCACGGCATCTATCGCGCCATGAACGTCATACTGCAGGGCGACGGGCGCCCGTTCGGCGTGCTGGAGGTCGACAGCCGCTCCGAGGATGAATTCGTCGAGCACGACCTCGCCTTCCTGCAAGGCGCGGCCAATATTCTCGGCATGGCCATCGAGCGCGACCGCCATGAGCGCAACCTCAAGGCTGCCCTCAATCGCCAGCAGCTCCTGCTCAAGGAGATGAACCACAGGGTCAAGAACAGCCTGTCGATGGCGTCCGGCATGCTGCGTCTGCAATCGGCCGACATCGGCGATGAGAAGCTGACGCGGCTCCTGGACGAAGCCTCGATGCGCATCCTGGCGATCGGCCGCGCGCACGATCGTCTGCATCAAGGCCAGGATATCGATACGCTCGATCTCGGCGGCTATCTCAGCCAGGTCTGCAATGATCTGGGCGAGGGCGGCACCTGCGACATCCACGTCGACGCAGAGCGCGGCATCACGGTCGCGATCGATCGAGCCGTTCCGGCAGCCCTGATCGTCACCGAGCTGGTCACCAATGCGGCCAAGTATGCCTATCGCGACGGCGCGGGCGGCAACATCTGGGTTCGGGTTGCCCGCGAGGGCGACAGGAACGTGGTGCTTGCGGTGCGCGACGAGGGCGATGGCCTGCCGCAGGGCTTCGACGTTCGCAAGCCCAAGGGTCTCGGCATGCGCATCGTGTCGGCCTTGACCGAGCAGCTCGACGCGGATCTCACCGTACTGAGGAGCGGCTCCGGCACCGAGTTCGTGCTGACCATGCCGCTGGCAGCCAAGTCGTAGAATCTGCATCCATCCCAGCTTGGCGGCGATGCGGGCGTTGCGCATAATCCACGCTTCGAAGGGGAGGGACGGTTCGATGTGGCGTTTGCTTGCCGCCATGGCCGCGATGCTGTGGTGCCTGCCCGCGCAGGCGCAGGAGTGGCCGACCGGCCAAGTGACGATCATCGTGCCATTCAGCGCCGGCTCCACGCCCGACAGCCTGGCGCGCATCCTGGCCGAGGGGCTGCAGGAGCGGCTGAAGCAGCCGTTCGTCGTCGAGAACCGGGCGGGCGCCAGCGGCAATACCGGCACGGCCGCCGTCGCCAAGGCCACGCCCGACGGGCAGACGCTGGGGGTCAGCATCGTCGGGCCGCTGGTGATCAACGCCCTGCTGTTCCCGAGCATGCCCTACGACACGGCCAAGGACATCGCGCCCATCAGCATCCTCGCCGCGCAGCCGAGCGTCCTGGTGGCCACCAACAGCCTGGCCGCGCAGGATGTGGCCGGACTGCTGGCGCTGCTCAGGCAGGAGCCCGACAAGATCACCTACGGCTCGATCGGCCGGGGCTCGCTGTCGCATCTGGCCATGGCATCATTGGCCATGAGTGCCAAGGCGAACCTGGTGCATCTGCCGTTTGCGGGCTCGCCGGCCGCCGTGACGGCCCTGCTGCGCGGCGACGTGCAGGTGGCCGTGCTGCCGGCCGGGTCGGTCGCCGAGCTCGGCAAGGCCGGCAAGCTCAAGATGCTGGCCGTGACGTCGGCCAGGCGCTCAGCCGCTGCTGCCCGAGTTGCCGACCCTGGGCGAGGCCGGCATCGCCAACGTCGAGGCCGACGCGTGGGTGGGCTTGATCGCCCCGGCCGGCATCAGCGATGCCACGCTCGCCAAGGATTCACGCAGCAGGCGGCCGCCGTGCTCGCCGATCCCGCCGTGGTCGCCAAGCTCAGGCCGCAGTACATGTCGGTGATTGCCAGCACGCCCGAGCAGTTCCGCGCCGTCCTCAAGCAGGAGCACGACCGGTGGGCGCCGGTCATCGCCGCCGGCGGCATCAAGGCGGAATGATCAGCGCGCCGCGCCGAGGCGGCGCAGCCGGTCGGACGCCTCCGCGGCACCAAGCTCGCGCGCCTTCTCGTACCACTTGCGCGCGGCGGCGGGGTCAGGCGGCAGGCCCATGACGCGCAGCTTGTTCAGCTCTTCGGGGTCATAGGTGGCGGCCAGCGCCACGGCGGCCTGGGCGAGCCCGATCTCGGCGGCCCGTTCGAACAGCTTGCGCGCCGCGTACACCTGGCCGCGCTCGAGCAGCTCCTGCCCCTTGGTATGCATGCCGACCGCCCGCTCGCGCTCCTCGGGCGGCAGCGGCGGCGCCAGCACGGTATCACCACCGCGCGGAGCGATACCGATGGCGGCGGCCGGCGGCTCTGGCCGCTCCGGCCGCGCGGCGACGGGCGTCACCTCGACGGCCAGCACGGTCCTGGCCTCGGCCAAAATCGCGCCGTCGACGCTGACCAGGATGATGGAGATGTCCGACGATCCCTGGATGCCGACCGGCAGGATGACGTTGAGGTTGGCCAGCACGTTCAGCGGCACCGCCCAGGAGCCCGGAGCAATGGCATGCCCGTCCGACAGGGCCGCGGCGATCGGCAGGCCGCGGATGCGCAGGAAGCTGTTCCTGGCCGGCGCATCGGGCGAGTTGACCTCGATCGGCAGGCGGGTTCTGGCGGCCGGCTGGGCCCTGACGACCGCCGGCACGACGACAGTGGTGCGCTGCTGCGCCTCGGCCGGCCGGGCCGGAGTGCCGTCGCCGATCACGATAATGCCCAGGGCGACGCAAGCCGTCACCCCGAACTGCATCAGGCGCTGCAGGCGTGAGCCCGCAGCGCGCGCAGCCGGCGTCCCGCTGCGAGGTGCAGCGGAATAGTCGCCCTGTGCCTGATCCAGACCGTACAGCTGCGCCTCCCTCAGCCGATACCCCCGCCGCCTCTCCTCGTTATCGCTTCTGCTGCTTGCTCCACTCCAGGAACTCGCGGAACAGGCGCTCCTGCTCGGCCACGCTGTTGGGTGCCGCGCGTGCCGCCTGCTGGCGAGCCAGGCCGGAGTCGACCGTGGTGCGCGCCACCTTGTCGATCAGCTCCTGGGTCGGCGGGAACCGCGTCCAGCCAGGAATGGTGCCGGCCAGATTGATCTGCCGCCAGCCCGGCTGATAGGGGTTCTCGCGCAGCTTGTCGAAGCGGTTGAACAGATACTCGATGAAGCGCACGCAGCGGCGATAGCGATCGGTATCGCTCTTCCAGTTGTAGACCGCCAGCAGGGCCGACACCGAGATGGTGTCCACGCTCTGGCCGGGCGGGATCAGGTTGGGATAGTCCGCCGAGGTCAGCTCGGCGGGCACGTAGTAGTCGGAGAACTTGTCGCCATACTCTATCGGCAGGAAATGGAAGCCGGGCTCGGGCTTCAGCTTGCTGAACAGATCGTTCGGCTTGCCCACCACGTGCACGATGGCGGCCAGCTCGCCCCTGCGCATGGCCTCGATCGCCAATGCGTTGTTCTGGAAGACCTGCTCGACCTGGATGCCCATCCGCTTGAAGACGATGTCGCCGGTGTAGTTGGCGGCGCTGCCCACCGTGTTGAAGCCGACCTTCTTGCCAGCCAGGTCCTTGATGCTCTTGATCTCGGGGCGGGCGTAGAGATGCACCTCGCCCTGGAACATCGGGATGACGTAGTTGATGCGTCGCTCGATGCCCTGGATCTTCTCGACGTTCTTGAAGTGGTCGAGCACATCCGCGTAGGTGATGGCGAAGTCGACGCCCTTCAGGTAGATCAGGTCGGTGACGTTGCCGACGGCGCCGTAGGTGATGATCGGCAGCACGCGCAGGTTGTCGGAATCGTCGAGCGCCTTGCCGAGGTCGGCGGCGTACTTGGAGAACGTGCCTTCGAGCAGTCCGCCGGCGACGCCAACCGTCCAATTGTTGATGCGCGCTGCCCGGGCGACCTCGTCCTCGTTCACCGGCTTGTTGGGAACCGGCAGGGCGCGCTTCGGCGCTCCGCCGATCTGCGCCAGAACCTGAAACTCGGATTTGTTGCTCTGGGCGCCAGCCGGCAAGCCGGATAGCAGCAGCCCCGCGACGCAGACAAACAGCGACAAAAAGCGTGGCACGTTAGACCTCCCCCTCGATACTAGAACTCGACAAATCCGGCCGGCTGCGAGCCCGGTCGGATACGCATGTCACCTCGGCGGGAGCAACGTGGGACGTACATGGACTGCACGCGGTAATCCGCGAGCCTCCCTCCACGCCGCCCCAGAAACTACGATACGTTCTCCGCCCCGAAATGCAAAACATATAATTCAGCATAAAGTATTGCCGAAGTGTTGCCGGCCTTTGCGGCGGTTGTGCTCAGTGCTCATGGCGAGCCATCAGCTCCAAATTTGACCACGATCATCGTCCACCCAGCATACGGCTGATCTGTGTCAACGGCGAGTTGTCCCTGTGTTGGGGTGCCGCCTGAGCCGCTGGGAGTGTGCGTGCCCAAAAGCAACAAACCTCGCCGTCCGCCTCCTGTTCTTGCTGCCATCGTCTGTGCCTTGTTGCTGGGCGGCTGCGCCACCCAGGAGCTCAAAATCGACGACGTCTACGGCGGCTATTATCCGGCAAATTCCGCCAATTCAGTGGCTTCCAAGCGGGTCGCAAAGGTCAAACCGAAGGCCGCCCCGCCTGATCGCGCCCTGCTGGAGACGCCGCCTGAGCCCGATTGCGGCGTCCAGAAGAGCCCGGGTCGGCCCCAGACCGCATCGGCTGCCACTCAGTCGATCCCCGACAGTGCCGGCGATCCCAACGCGGATCTCGCCATGCGTATCAAGCTCGAATACGAGCGGGAATGCTACCGCCAAGCCGAGGCGCGCACGCGCGACCGACTGAAGCAGCTGCAGACCTCCAAGGCGGCCAAAGGCGGCGCCCAACCCAGCTGACCGCCGGGCGCAATAAGTAGGTTGGGTCAAGCGAAGCGCAGACCCAACACCGTTGTTGGATATCGTCGTGTTGGGTCATCGCTCCGCTTGACCCAACCTACGAGCTTCAGCGCGCGCAAGCGCGCTCGGCTCGCGACCGCGAGCCCGGCGCACTGTTCTGCGCCGGCCATCCACGCACGCACGCGCCGTGTCTTCCTGACGCTCGCGCTCCGCAAGTGTCAGCACAAATAATGCGACAGGACGCGGGTGCCGTACTTGGCGACCCGAGGGGCGGCGTTGCCACCGCCCCAGGAGGCCTTGCGGGCCTCCCGAGAGCCTTGCGGGCTCCTTGGGACCGGGCGGTCCCATGGCGCCTTCCGGCACCCGCGTGCGGCGATTTGTGTCCCGGTCCGTGCTTGGCTGCCTCGCTCCGGTCCGGTTGCCCGGGAAGCACGCGACGGCATGAGAGCGCGTCGCAGCAGCCAGCGTCATGTCCGACGTAGCCGGCGCTTGACCGCGAGCGGTCGGACCAGGCCTCCTGGACTAGGTCCCCCAACACGGGACCAGCCTTCCAGGCGCCGATCGCCTGCCGTGTAGAGGAGCTGGATCCATCACACCCCGTCGCAGGCAGGCGACGGCCCCAGTGTGAGGCCCCGCAGGTGCGCGGGGATAAATTCCGCCGCACATTCCTCCGCGATGGTGAATTCGGACGCCGGATTTCCCCCTCTCCCCGCGCCTCGCCAACCTCACCTCGTCCTAGAACAGCGCGGGGAGAGGGTCGGGGTGAGGGGCAGCCTCTTGCTCGACGCTGGATTATGCCGCTGCCCCTCACCCTGACCCTCTCCCCACGAAGAGGTGGGGAGAGGGACGCTACGCCGCCTTGCTCACCAATTCGCCGGCCACCGCCCGCTCGATCAGCTTGCGGGTGTTCTCGATGCCGTACAGCTCCACGAAGCTGCCGAAGCGCGGCCCGCGCTCCTCGCCCAGCAGCACCTGGTAGATGGTGCCGAACCAGGCATTGGATACGCCCGGCTTGTCCGGCGTGGCGCCCTTGGCATTGGGGTCCTGATAGCGCGGCACGGCGCGGCCGACATCGTAGATGATGCCCTGCAATTCCTCCGCCGTGGCCGTGGCGCCGGCCTTGCCGAGCTGGTCCGACAGCGCGCGCAGGGCGCCCGCCTCCACCTCGTCGGGCAGGCGGAATTTCTTCTGCGGCTTTACGAAGTCCTCGTAGTAGCGCACCGCGTAGCCCGCCAGGTGATCGAGCAGCGGGTGCGTCTGCGGCCCCGCATCCGGCGCGTGGCGGCGGATGAAGCCCCACAGCACGTCCTTGTCGTGCGCGTTGGAGGCGGCCACCAGGTTGAGCAGCAGGCCGAACGTGATGGGCAGCTCGGCCGCCGGCGGCGTGCCGGTATGGATGTGCCACACCGCGTTGTCGAGCCTGGCCCTTGGCATCCTGGCGCGGATAGGCGGCCAGCAGCTGCAGGTATTCGTCGACCGCGCGCGGGATCACGTCGAAGTAGAGCTTCTTGGCGCTCTTGGGCCGCTGGAACATGTACAGCGACAGGCTCTCGGGCGAGGCGTAGGTCAGCCACTCCTCGACGGACAGCCCGTTGCCCTTCGACTTGGAGATCTTCTCGCCCTTGTCGTCCAGGAACAGCTCGTAGTTGAAGCCTTCCGGCGGCGTGCCGCCCAGCGCCTTGCAGATGCGCGAGGACAGCGTGACGAAATCGATCAGGTCCTTGCCGGCCATCTCGTAGTCGACGCCGAGCGCGGTCCAGCGCATGGCCCAGTCGGCCTTCCACTGGCACTTGACGGCGCCGCCCTTCACCGAGGTCTCGACCTTCTGGCCCGTGTCGGGATCGACGTAGACGATCGTGCCCTTCTTCGCGTCGCGCTCCACCATCGGCACCTGCAGCACCTTGCCGGTGCGCGGGCAAACGGGGAGGAACGGCGAGTAGGTGGCGCGGCGCTCGGGGCCCAGCGTCGGCAGGATGATGTCCATCACCTTGTCGTAGACCTCGAGCATGGCAAGCAAGGTCTCGTCGAACCGGCCGGCCTTGTAGCACTCGGTGGCCGAGAAGAACTCGTACTCGAAGCCGAACCGGTCCAGGAAGCGGCGCAGGCGCGCGTTGTTGTGCGCGGCGAAGCTCGGATACTCGTTGCTGAACGGATCGGGGATCGCCGACAGCGGCTTGTTGAGGTGCGCGGCCAGCATGTCCTTGTTGGGCACGTTGTCCGGCACCTTGCGCAGGCCGTCCATGTCGTCGGAGAAGCAGATCAGCCGCGTCTTGCGGCGGCCCTCGGTCAGCACCTCGAAGGCGTGCCGCACCATGCTGGTGCGCGCCACCTCGCCGAACGTGCCGATGTGCGGCAGCCCGGACGGTCCGTAGCCGGTCTCGAAGATCACCGTCTTGTCGGCGCCGTCCTTCAGAGCCTCCAGCCGCTTGATCAGCCGGCGCGCCTCCTCGAACGGCCAGGCGCGCGTGTCCTTGGCGGCAGCGATGAGACCGGCATCGAGCGGCTCTGACATGCGGTTCTTACCTTAGAGGAGGGCCGGCGACCTTGGCGCGGCGGCCGGATAAGCCGCGGAAACTATTGACCGCGCTACGCCGCGTCAATCCGCGCCCTACCTCGCCTTGCCCTACCTCGTCTTGGCTGCGAACCACACCTGCGGCGGGCCCTTCAGACCTGAGTTGCGCATGGCGTCCCTGAGATCGCCGGAGGCGGCAAAGGCCCTGGCCTGCTCGAGGCTCGGGAAATCGTTGATGATGATTACGTCGTTCGGGTCATCTGCGGACTGCCAGACGGTGCTTTCCGTCATGCCGGCCGCTTTGCGCGCTGGCGCGAACCCGTCGTAGGTCTTGACCCATTCGCTGAATTGCACGACCTCGAGACGCACGAACATGCGCGCTCCCGACGTCTGCTGGCCGAATGCCACCGATCCAACCGTCAGCGCGACCAATGCGGCGGCGCCCAGCGCCCAACAATATCGAGCCATCATGTCCTCCCATCCTCCAAATTGAGATCGCCAATGCCACGCAAAGTGCATTCGCGGCGATGCCTCAAGACGACAGATATGCGCCTGGATGGGTGCTGCCCCCGCCAACACCCCGGTTTCCCCTATAAGGCAAAGGCGCTAGTTTTGCGGCCACAAGGGCGACCAACGCCCGCCCAAGGAGACCGCATGCGCGACCGGCTGCACTTCCTGCTGCTCAACATCGGCCACTTCCTGGATCACCTGTTCACGCTGATCTTTGCCACCGTGGCGGCGCTGGCGCTGCATCGCGAGTGGGGGCTCGGCTATGCCGACCTGCTCAAGTACGCCACGCCCGGCTTCCTCGCCTTCGGCCTGTTCGCGCTGCCGGCCGGCTGGATCGCCGACAAGTGGAGCCGCGAGGGCATGATGAGCGTGTTCTTCATCGGCATCGGCCTGTCGTCGATCGCCACCGCCTTCGCGCGCACGCCCTTCGAGATCGGCCTCGGCCTGTTCGTGGTCGGCGTGTTCGCCGCCATCTACCATCCCGTCGGCCTCGCCATCGTGGTGGCGAAGTGGAAGAACACCGGCATGCGCATCGCCGTGAACGGCGTGTGGGGCAACCTCGGCGTCGCCAGCGCCGCGCTGCTCACCGGCTATTTCATCGATCACGGCGGCTGGCGCATCGCCTTCGTCGTGCCGGGCATCGTCTCGATCGGCATCGGCATCTTCTACACGGTGCTGCGCTGGGAGGAGATCAAGGACCAGGTCGCGCGGGCCAAGGCACCGCGTACCGCCAATGCCACGGCACAGGTCGCCCACTCGCCCGACGTCAAGGCCATGCTGGTGCGCATCTCCATGATCGTGTTCCTGACCACGGCCGTCTCCAGCATCGTCTTCCAGTCGACCACCTTCGCGCTGCCCAAGGTGTTCGACGAGCGCCTCGGCGGCATCGCCACCTCGGCCACCGCGCTCGGCCAGCTGGCGTTCGTGGTGTTCGCGCTGGCCTCGATCGGCCAGCTGATCGTCGGCCATTTCCTCGACAAGCTCGGCCCCCGCATCGTCTTCATGACGGCGGCCTTCGTGCAGCTGGTGTTCTTCTCGCTGATGCCGGGCCTGTCCGACTGGGCGGCGCTCGCCTGCGCCATGGCCTTCATGCTGGCGGCGTTCGGGCAGATCCCCATCAACGACTACATGATCGGCCGCCTGGCCGAAGGCGAATGGCGGGCGCGCATCTACGGCGTGCGCTATGTCGTGAGCTTCACGGTGCTGGCCGCCGCGCTGCCGCTGATCGCCTTCATCTACGAGCGCTGGGGCTTCGACGCGCTGTTCCGCGTGCTCGCCGTCTCCGCCGCCGTCATCCTCGCCGCCGTCTTCATGCTGCCGCAGCGCCTCCCCGAGCCGCAGCCGAGCGCCGCGCGGGCGTAGCTGATGGTATTCTCGCGCGACGGTGCACAACGCATTCGCTCAGCCGTCAGTACAGCTGCTCTGCACGACATCGGGAATGCTGTCGCCGATCTGCCGGCGGAACGGGCTGGCATCAGACTGCATGGAATCACCGCTCTGCGGCCGTTTCTGGTTCCCACGGGACCGGTGGGCGCGGTCGCAACCTGTGCTCTGGGCCAGGCATGCCAGCCCGTGAGAGCGATCTTGTTCGACAAGACACCTGCTTCGAACTGGTCGCTGGCGTGGCATCAGGATCGCACCATAGCGGTAACGGAGCGCATCGAAGTTGACGGCTTCGGTCCGTGGACCGTCAAGAGCGGCCTGCTTCACGTTGCGCCGCCGTTCGACCTACTGGCTGGTATGGTGACGCTACGGTTCACCTTGATCCGGTGTCGCCGACCAATGCACCGCTCTTGGTCGCTCCGGGGTCGCACCGGCTGGGGCGTATTCCAGAGGCCGAAGTACCGAACGTGGTGCGACTCTGCGGTACGTTCGCGTGCGTCGCCGATGCGGGCGACATTTGGCTCTATGCGACGCCGATTTTGCATGCGTCGGAGGCGGCTCTCGAACCGGTTCGCCGCAGGGTCCTCCAAGTCGACTTCGCGACCGGAGGACTTCCTGGTGGATTGAAGTGGCTCGGAGTTTGACTTGAGATACTCGTGCGCCATCCAGGTTCGGCGCATCGCGGCTGCAGCTATGCAAGTCCCTTCGCAAACTCCGCAATCGCATCGGCGGCGGCCGTGAGGTTGCCCTTGCGCGTGTAGCCCGATGCCCCGCGCGGCCCCAGGTCATGGTCGCCGTCGCCCACCCAATGCAGCCCGATCGCCGGCGACAGGCGATACCCCTCCACCTCGGCGCGGGTGCCGAACGGGTCGCGCTCGCCCTGCACGATCAGCGTCGGGCAGGCGAGCGCCTCCAGATGCGCCGTACGCAGCTTCTCGGGCGCCTTCGGCGGGTGGAACGGATAGCCGAGGCACACCAGCCCCGCGATGCTGCCCTCCTTGCACAGATCATCCGCGATCATGCTCGCCACGCGGCCGCCCATCGATTTGCCGCCGATCATCACCGCCCCGCCGCGCGGCAGCTCGGCGACCGCGGCGCGATACTCGTCCATCAGCCGCTCGGCCTTGGGCGGCGGCTTGCGCGAGCCGCCATCGCGGCGCGCCGCCATGTAGGCGAACTCGAAGCGCCAGACGGCGATGCCGCGTTCGCCGAGCAGCTTGGCGACGGTGTCGAGGAAGGGGCTCACCATGCCGCCGCCGGCACCATGCGCGCACACAAAGCGGACGGGAGCGTCAGCGGGACCGGTGGTCAGGAATTTCGGCATTCACACTGGGTTCCCTGCGTGTTGGGAGCACGGTGATTCGGTTATCCTCACATGAGTCTTTTGGGTATCTGTCAAGTTGTGGAAATTTCCCCGGGCCTCTTTTTCGCCTTTGATGCGCCCTTCAAGCAACAATTTGCGAAGGGATATTGGCCCTGTCGCCGGAACGCAAATAGAACATCGGCGAGGGTTGAGGGGAGTGGACTGTGCAAGTTGTAGGCAGCGTACCCAGTCGAGTTGTGGCTCCACGCGGTGTCCTGTTCTCGCGTCTCGCGCTGCCAGCGTACCCCCTCGATCGCCGTTCCAGCGTTCCGCATGGTTTGGTCAGACGCCCCCCCGTTGCTGACCGTGTTGCGTGCGTAGAGTTTGTGCGTGGCGTTTGTGTGAGTGGCGTTGCGTCGAGTGCTGTTGCGTCCCGTGCTGTTG
Source organism: uncultured Alphaproteobacteria bacterium (assembly GCA_963735125.1). Taxonomy (GTDB): domain Bacteria; phylum Pseudomonadota; class Alphaproteobacteria; order Rhizobiales; family Hyphomicrobiaceae; genus AWTP1-13. The sequence goes on from CAVTJY010000035.1 coordinate 26,207, forward strand.
CGTTTGCGTCGCGTGAGTACCCCGTCAGTGTGCGTTCGCAGAGTCCCAAGTCGCTTTTGGCCCCTGCGTTGCTGGCTATCCGACAAGCCGCATCGGCAAGAAAGTGCATGCGTATCGCCGAGCGGCTGGCCAGCCTCGCGGTGGGGCGAACCAGGCAGCAGGTGCAATGACAGTTTCCGAGTCGAAAGAGAGTTCGTGGCGTGTGTTGGGTGACGTGGTCGGCAGCCTGGTGAGTTCGCTTGCGAGTTCCGCCGTCGACCAGCGGCCCATGCCAGTAAAGCGTGGCCAGTGAAGCGTACCCAGTAAAGCGTACCAAGCGCTGAGTGTGAGAGTTCCGAGGAGCCGGGCAGCGGCCCCTCGACCAAGTATGGCAGGCGTGTCCAGCGTACGACACTCGCATGTCAAAAGGCTTCATGTGACAGGGTTTTGCGTCGTGAAGCCATCATGCTGGGTGCGCCTGCCGCCCGTTGCGTAACGACGAGCGGTGCCTAACGATCGAGATCATGAGGCCAATCCCATGTCCCCCCGATACATCAATCCCGTGCAATGGCAGCAGTCCATCGGCTACGCGCGCCAGGCTTGCGCGCGCTTGTTCCGCGACGGCAGCACGCCTGCCGATGCGCTTGCTGCATTCGGCCTGCCCCGCGCCGAGGCCACGTTGGACTGGAGCACCGCGGTAGAGCGCATCGCCCATGCGCTGTGCGCGCCCGCCCTGCGCAAGGCCGCCTGACACAATCGCGTTTGCAGAAAGCCCCCAAGCACTTTGGCCTCCGGCCGCAACCGGGGGCTTATTTTTTGCGGGCTGTTGGCTCGGACACTCGATCCGAGTGATCAGGCCGGGCAACCGGGCCGAGTGACCGGGATTGGCCGTGCGTGCGGCTTGCCTCACACGGCCGTCCGGGCGTGCGAGACAAGCAAGCCGTGGGAACGGCCGACCTTTAGTTGCCCAGCCGGTAATTCAGGCCAACTCTGACGACATCGATGTCGAGATCACCGAAGGTGAGATATTCGATCCGCGCCGACAGCTTGTCGCTGAACTTGCCCTCGACGCCCAGGCCGTAGACAAAATCGGTCTCGGTGTCGTCGACCGAGAAGCCCGCCAGCAGAACCCGACCCGCTGACAATGCCAAATCCAGCCGTGCCGTAGACCAGGAGGTTGGGCGTAACCAGATAGCCGAGACGGCCGCGGGCCGTGGCCAGGAAGTCGATAGAGGCCTCGAACATGCCGACGTTCACGCTGATGTCGGCATAGGACACATCCGCCTCCAGCCCGTAGACGATTGGGCCGGACTGCCAGTTGTAGCCGATCTGGGCTCCGGCCACGAAGCCGTCGGCAGAACCCGATTCGCCCTGCCCGAGATGCAGGCCGACGTAAGCGCCTTGCCAGATCGACGGATAGTCGGAACGCGATGTTGTCGTCCACCCACCGTCGGCCAACGCAGGCATCGCCGCGACAACCGCGCCGACGAGCGCAGCAAATGCGATGGCGCACCTACGCAGAGATTCCATCATCATTGTTTCCCCCTCACGTGTGGGTTTTGCTCCCCAGCGCCCACGCGCAATGTCGGCGCAACTTGTGTCGATCACGAGATCAAGGAGGATTTTCTCGAATCATTTCGGCGGCGGCGGCTTGTATGAATAAATAAGCAATATCAATCCGTTGCGCCTTCGCATCTTTGTCTGACAACGAGCATTTATGTGGTGCACGGAACACACGCGACGGGAATATGCGCGCTGGTCCGAGTTTTTGAGCTGCTTGGACACAAGATCGACGAACGACCACCGCCGCGACAGCCGCGAATGCCGCCGCCCCATGGCGCCCCAAAGCTTACCGGCCGGGCTGGATGCGCAACTCAGTCGCTCTTGCCGCGAATCAGGTTGATGATGCCGGAGAAGTCGGTGCCGCCCTCGCCCCAGGCATTGTGCAGCCCGTAGATCTGCGCCGCCGCCGCCCCCATCGGCGTGGTGGCGCCGGCGGCTGCAGCCGCTTCCTGCGCCAGCTTCAGGTCCTTCAGCATCAGCGCCGAGGCGAATCCCGGCTTGTAGCTGTTGTTGGCGGGCGACGCCGGCACCGGACCCGGCACCGGGCAATAGCTGGTCAGCGACCAGCACTGCCCCGACGAGGTGGACGCCACATCGAACAGCGCCTGGTGCGACAGCCCGAGCTTCTCGGCCAGCACGAACGCCTCGGCCACGCCGATCATGCTGATGCCGAGGATCATGTTGTTGCAGATCTTGGCGGCCTGGCCCGCGCCGGCATCGCCGCAGTGCACGACCCGCTTGCCCATCGCCTCCAGCACCGGCTTGGCCTTCTCGAAGGCATCCTTGCTGCCGCCGGCCATGAAGGTCAGCGTCGCCGCCTCGGCGCCGCCGACGCCGCCCGACACCGGCGCGTCGAGCGACAGCATGCCCGCGGCCTTGGCCAGCTCATGCGCGCGGCGCGCCGAGCCGACATCGATGGTCGAGGAATCGATGAACACGGTGCCCTTGCCCGCCGCCTGCAGCACGCCGGCCTTCTCGTAGACCGCCACCGTGTCCTTGCCGGCCGGCAGCATGGTCACCACCACGTCGGCGCCCTGCACCGCGTCGGCCGCCGAGCCCGCCGCCTCGACGCCGCGCTTGGCCGCCGCCTCCAGGTTGGCCTTGACCAGATCGAAGCCGCGCACCTGATGGCCCTTCTTGGCCAGGTTGCCGGCCATGGGCGTGCCCATGTTGCCGAGCCCGATGAAGCCGATCTTGGCCATGCGATGTCCTCCCCGGATGTGTGTTGTTCATGCGCCTGAATAGCAGGGATCGGGGGTGCCTGAACACTCCGCCAGCATCGGCTCGATGCGCATGGAAACGCTTTTTTCACCATGTCTGCGCGACACTCCGGCGACCCGCGGCGGCGGAGCCGTGGTCCTCAAGGTTTCAACGCGCGCCTGCTCGAATTGGACGTCGGCCCCCATGATGAAGCCTCTGCTCATAGTCCTGGCCGTGCTGGCAACCGCCAAGGTGCTGCACCACGAATACCTGTTCCGCACCTCGACGCGCGACGTGATCATCCAGGCCTACCGCGAGCGCGCCGTGCTGGCCTGCCAGAAGGACGCGCTGGGCACCATGCTGGGCGTCAGTCCGCAGGCATGGAGCACGCCCAGCTCCATCACGCTCGCCATCGGCAAGCGCAACCTCGATGTGCACCTCTGGCAGGTCGACCACAAGAACTGGGGCGCGCGCTACCGCAATCCCTACCTGTTCATCAGCGCGGGCCAACGATCCATAGCGGTCACCTGCGAGTACGACATCGTCAACGCCTCGGCCTTCGTCTACCGCTAGGCGATTTCGGCGCAGCTGCTGCCGACCGCCCTTCGACAAGCTCAGGGCGGGGTCGGAGCGCGGGCCAGCCGCTACCCCGTGCTGAGCCTGTCGAAGCACGCTAGGATGCACGCATGATCGACCACGTGTCCGTGCCGGTGCGCGACCTGGCAGCGAGCGCCGCCTTCTACGAACGCGTGCTGGCCCCGCTCGGCTACATCCGGCTGGTCGAGCGGCCGGCCACGGTCGGCTTCGGCAAGAAATATCCCGAGTTCTGGCTGAACCTGCGCGCGAATATGCCGCCCATCCCCGCCGACACCGGCATGCACGTGTGCCTGCGCGCGCCAAGCGAGGACGCCGTGCGCGCGTTCCATACGCTCGCCCTCGAGCACGGCGGCGGCAGCGACGGCGAGCCGCGCCCGCGCCAGGGAGAAATGGCGGCCTACTACGGCGCCTTCATCAAGGACCCGGACGGCAACAAGATCGAGGCCATCACCTTCGGCAAGCCGTGAGCGCCAGCCTCAGCCCTCAGCCTCAGCCGCCGTCCTTCGACCTGCAATAGGTGTTGCACTGCCCTTCGCCCCGCCCCGTCACCATGCACTCGCGCATGCAGGACGCGGACTGGGCATTTTGCACCGCCGGCTGCGCACCTGAACTGACGAAATCCGCAGCCGGGGTGGCGATCAGCAGGGTGGCAAGCAGCACGCTGGCGCCAAGCATGATCCTCATGTTTCTTCTCCTTGGAAGAAATCCCGTCGGCCTCGCGGGCGAAGCACACACGGCGGGAGGTTCACGGGACGATCATAGCACTGCTGGCGTCGCTGGAACTGGGGAAGACTCCCTATGCAGCGCCCCCACCGGTGCCATCATTCCTCCTTGAAGGTCGCGGCATCTCGGCGCACAACTCTCGGCGTTACTCGCAAAACGGGGTTGGCTGAATGTATGTGGTCGAGAGCAAGCGCCTGACGCACCAGGGCGCCAAGCAGATGATGGCAACCGCCATCGACATGGCCGGCCAGGCCGGCATCTCCATCTCCTGCGCCATCGTCGATGCCGGCGGGCACATGATCCTGCTCGAGCGCATGGACGGCGGCCGTTTCCACACCGTCCACTCGTCCACCACCAAGGCCGTGTGCGCTGCATCCAACCGCCGCCCGACCACCGCCAAGGGCGCGGTCGGCCAGGATCTCGACGTCAGCCACGCCATCGGCCTGGCACTGGCGGCCGGGCCGGAGCGCTGGACCGCCATGGAGGGTGGCGTGCCGGTGCTGGTCGACGGCCAGTGCATCGGCGGCGTCGGCGTCAGCGGCGGCGACTGGGAGACCGACGTGCGCATCGCCAAGGCCGCCGTGGAAGCAATCGGCGCCAGCTGGAAATAGCCTTCGCCGAAGCCGGACTGCCGATTTTCGATCATCGCGGGAGGAACAACGCAGTGAGTGCAGGTCCGCTACGCGTCGGCTGCCTCGGCATGGGATGGTGGTCCGACGTGCTGGCCGACGCCATGCAGCGCTCGGGCAAGCTGCAGATCGTCGCCTGCTACAGCCGTTCAGAGGACAAGCGCAAAGCCTTCGCCGCCAAATACAAGTGCCGCGCGGTCGACAGCTACGAGGCGCTGCTGGCCGATCGCGAGATCGAGGCGATCATCAACACCACGCCCAACGATGTGCATCTCGCCACCACCAGCGCCGCCGCTGCCGCCGGCAAGCACGTCTTCCTCGACAAGCCGATCGCCAACACCGTCGCCGACGGCCGCGCCATCACGCAAGTTTGCCGCAAGGCCGGCGTGCTGCTGGCGCTCGGCTATCAGCGCCGCCGCGAGAGCCACTTCCGCTGGATCAAGCAGGAGATCGACGCCGGCCGCTTCGGCAAGCTCGTCAACGCCGAGGCCAACATCAGCCGCGACCGTCTCGGCAAGATCGACCTGTCCTCCTGGCGCTACCAGGCGGCCGGCATGCCGGGCGGCGTCATGCTGCAGATCGGCATCCACTACACCGACGTGCTGGAGTACCTGCTGGGGCCGATCGTGGCCGTGCGCGGCCAGCTCGCCCAGCTCGTGCTGCCGGGCGACAACCCGGATGTGGCGAGCCTGCTGCTGGAGCACGACAACGGCGCGCTCTCCACGCTCAATGCCAGCTACGCCTCGGCGTCCGAGTACTACCTGATGAACATCTACGGCAAGGACGCCACCGCCTACTACGATCTGCACGGCGGCCTGCGCGTCCTGCGCCGCGGCGAGACCACGCCCGCGCCCGTGCCCTGCGCCAAGAACGACGCCATCGCCGAGGAGCTGGAGGAGTTCGCCGCCGCCGTGCGCGGCCAGGGCCGGCTCGAGGTCGGCGGCGAATACGGCACGCGCTCGCTCGCGGTCGTGCGCGCCGGCATCCTGTCGGCGCGCGAGGGACGCCGGGTGGAGGTCGCCGAACTGCTGAAGGAGTGAGACTGACAACTGTGGCCGCTGCGCGGGGCAGCACGAGGAGGAACTCGCCGATGACACCTGCAATGCAATGCGGAATGCGCATCTGGTCGGCCTGCGTCGTGGCGTTGGCATTCGTCTGCGGCAGCATCCCGGCGCACGCGCAGGACTATCCGTCGCGATCGATCACCGTGATCGTGCCGTTCCCCGCCGGCGGGGCCAGCGACGTGGTGGCGCGCATCGTCACCAACGAGATGGCCAGGATCCTCGGGCAATCCATGGTCATCGAGAATGTCGCCGGCGCCGGCGGCACGGTCGGCAGCGCGCGCGCCGCGGGCTCGGCGCCCGACGGCTACACGCTGCTGGCGGCGGCGATGGGCTCGCACGTGGCCGCCCCCGTGCTCACGCCCAACCTCAAGTATGATCCCCTGACGGACTTCGTGCCGATCGGCATCACCGCCCATTCGCCGGCCGTCATCATCGCCCGCAAGGATTTCCCGGCCAAGGACCTGAAGGAGTTCGTCGCGGCCCTGAAGGACAAGGGCGACGCCCTCAAGCAGGGCCACGGCGGCATCGGCGCGTCCTCGCACATGGCCTGCGTCCTGTTCAACGCGGCGGTCGGCACCAAGCCGACGCTGGTCGCCTATCGCGGCTCCGCGCCGGCGCTCAACGACGTGGTCGGCGGCCACATCGACTTCCTGTGCGAGCAGTCGGTCAGCGTGGCGGAATTGGTCCTCGCCGGCAGCGTCAAGGCCTACGGCATCGGCGGCGCGCAACGCCTGGCGCAGCTGCCCGACGTGCCGACCGCCAAGGAGCTGGGCGTGGACTACGAGATGAGCGTGTGGGCCGGCCTGTTCGCGCCCAAGGGCACGCCGCCCGAGGTGATCGCCAAGCTGGCTGCCGCTCTCGACAAGTCCCTCGACGAGCCCACGGTGCGTGACCGGCTGGCCCAGCTCGGCGGCTCGATCCCCGCCAAGGCCGAGCGCAGCCCGGCCGCCTTCGACACGTTCGTACGCGCCGAGATCGCCCGCTGGTCGCCCATCCTCGCCGCGACCGCCAAAGCCGAGAAGTGACCACCCGTCATCCCGGAAGTCGAGCCGGCGCGAGCCGGGCAGACTATCCGGGATCTCGTGCGGCTGGAGCAGAGTTGGCGGAAGGTCCCGGATCGCGATGTGAGCATCGCGTCCGGGATGACGGGTGCAAGAGGCCAACGTGCGCTAAGATCGTGGCATGGCTACGCAGCTCGACGGACCGCGGCTCTTGCCGCGCGGCAGGACGGCGGATGCGCTCGTCGTGCTGCTGCACGGCTACGGCGCCAACGGCGATGATCTGATCACGCTCGCCGACGGCTGGCGCGAGCGCCTGCCGGGCGCGGTGTTCGTCGCGCCGAACGCGCCCGAGACCATTCCGGGCATGCCCGGCAGCCTGCAATGGTTTCCGCTCACCCTGCGCGATCCGTCCGAATACTGGCGCGGCGTGGTGGCCGCCAGGCCTGCCGTCGACCGCTTCCTCGATGCGGAGCTGGCGCGCTACCGGCTGGCTCCCAGCCGCCTGGTGCTGGTCGGCTTCAGCCAGGGCACCATGCTGGCGCTGCATGTGGGACTGCGGCGTGCGGTGGCGCCGGCGGCGATCGTCGGCTTCTCCGGCCTGCTCGCCGGCCCCGAGCATCTCGCCGAGGCGACCTGCCGCCCGCCCATCCTGCTCATCCATGGCGAGATGGACGATCTGATCCCCGTCGAGGTGATCCACATCGCCCGCGAGCAGCTGGCCGGCGCCGGGCATCTCGTCGAATGGCACATCCGCGAGCGCCTGGGGCATGGCATAGACCCAGTCGGCCAGAGCATGGCCGGGCACTTCATCGCCTGTGCCCTGCGCGCCGCAAAGCGCCCGTAAAGCCAGAATTCCTGCTTATCTGCCCGCGCCTTGGCCTCGGCTTCACATCCTTGATACGCGGCGCTAGTATTACGCCGCTTGATGAGGCCGGACCGTGATTCGCAACCATAAGGTTAGACGGATACAGGACTCGTGAACGCCTACGCCGCCACGCCCGAACGCTTCCCGGCGCTTGTGCTGAATGCCGACTTTCGGCCGTTGAGCTATTACCCGCTGTCGCTGTGGAGCTGGCAGGAGACCGTCAAGGCCGTCTTCCTGGATCGGGTGAACATCGTCTCCGAGTACGAGCGCTTCGTGCGCAGCCCCTCCTTCGAGATGCGGCTGCCCTCCGTCGTATCCCTCAAGACCTACGTGAAGCCGGCGCTCTATCCCGCGTTCACGCGGTTCAACGTGTTCCTGCGCGACCGCTTCAGCTGCCAGTACTGCGGGGACAAGGACGACCTGACCTTCGACCACCTGATCCCGCGCTCGCTCGGCGGCCTGACGCGCTGGGACAACGTCGTGACGGCGTGCGCGCCCTGCAACCTGAGCAAGGGCGGCTTCCTGCCCGAGCAGGCCGGCATGCGGCCGATGCAGGAGCCCTATCGGCCGACGGTGTTCGAGCTGCACCGCAACGGGCGCCTGTTCCCGCCCAACTACCTGCACGACAGCTGGCTCGACTATCTCTACTGGGATACCGAGCTGGAGCCGTAAGGCGTCCGCCTCGGAGGCTGCGGCTCCCGCCTTCGAGGTCGGTTCTCAGCGCTCGCCTCCTCCTGCTGCGCTCTAGCGGATATGTGACAACCGTATTTCGACATCCGTGTCCGCAGCGCACCCTGCGAATCGATGGCTGGTGCTACGCCATTTGAGCGGGGCGTTATTTGCGCACTGGGGGTGTCATGAATAGATTTGTAGTGGGCGCCGTTTGCGGCGCTCTCATTTTGCAGGGTTGCGCATCCAGCGATACTTTTTCAAAAGCCAACACGTCCTCTGCCGTAGCTCAGCGGGATGCAGAACAATGCTGGCAGCAGGCTGAAAAGCAGGGCGTTCCGTCCGAAAAACCCACGAGAATGGACCGCGGCGTTCATCGTGGGCGGTCTGGTCGGGATGGGTATCAACTACGCTGCCAACGAGGATGCCTATCGCGGCAACTGCGCGATCAGTGCATGGCGAAGCAAGGCTACAGCCGCGCAAAATCCGGCTAGCAACGCCCGGCGTTGTCGCGCTCACGCGGGGCGCGCCAGCTCTGGTCGTATGGCACGGTGCATGGCACCCGGGCGTCGGCGCACCTCGCGCCGGCCGCCTGCCTGCTGCAGCATCAGACGTCGGAGCGGCGGCTCGTGCGGCGTGCCCGCCAGGAAGGCGAGGTAGGGTGCCCACATCTTGCGGCGCGCCTCGGCGCGGCGGATCGGTTTGGGCACATTGCGCTCGGGCGACAGCGGCTCGAGGGCCTGGCCGCCGAGCCAGGCATACGTCGCCTGCCAGATCTCCGGCGGCGCCCGGCGATTGCGGGCGGCGCGCAGCTGCACGATGTTGGGCATGGTCGCCTCTTCATCGTGCAGGCCGATTTCCACGCAGGCGACACGCCGCTCGCCCTTGCGGATCGAGAACACGGCGGCGCGGCCGGAGTGCAGGCGGTCGGCATACTGGTCGAGGCAGTTGTCGAGCGCCTCGCTCTCGGCGATGAAATCGTCGACCGTGCGCAGGGCCACGAACTCGAAGTTCAGCGCGGTGCCGTCGGCGAGCCATGGGCTCTCGATGCCGGGGCCCAGGCATTCCACCAGCCGCAGCCGCTGCCGCCACGCCGCCAGCTCCTCGCACGCCCGCCGGAAGCTCATCTCGCAGCTCCACGGCCGGCGCAGCAGGCGGTGGCCCGGCAAATTCTCGCGCTGACTGAACCAGGCCCAGGCAGCCATCACCCGGAACATGTCGCCGAGCGGTTCGGTCAGGTCCGGCTGGCGCGCGATCCACAGCGCGTAGTCTGGGCCGCTCGCCTCGCAGGCGTGGCCGACGTGCGTGAGCCAGGTCGGCAGCAGCTGGTCGTCGCGCGGGATCAGATTGCTGATGCGGAACGTGAAGTCCCGGTCGAGGGGAAACTTGGGCAGCGGTGTTGCGAAGGCGCGCGGCGGCAGCTTGCGCAGCCACCACGGCAGGCCGAGCGTGTTGGCGACCTCGCGCAGGGCCACGCCATCGTAGATCATCTCGAAGGCGCGCCGGCGCTGATCGGCCGTCGCATAGTCGCTGGCCAGCGCAAACAGCAGGCCGGGAAAGCTGTCCGCCAGATCCTCGAGCGCGGCCGATGAGCCGGTCAACTCGCCGACGCGGCGGCGATAGTCGGGGTGGAAAGCATCGAGCCGCAACTCGCGGCGCAGCTCGGCGGGTTCAGTGAAAGGCGTGTCCCCGCATGTGGCCTTTACGGCACTCATTCTTGCTGTCGCTACTCTCGTGCGCTACCCGCCAGCCATCCTGCATGGATAGCGTGACAAAGTGGCGAAATGGCGGGGTGCCGGCGGCGGCGCGCGGCCATGGCCGAGGTTGCCGGCTATCGCAACGCGGCCACGCCCTCGCCGAACCCCTTGAGCGAGATTGGAATGCCAATTCCCGCTTCTTCGGTACGATAGATTACAAACAGCGCGTTCTTGCCGCTTCCCAGTGTCTTCATGAGTTTTTCGTCGACGTTGATCTGGGCGACGCAGGCAAACGGCATGCACCTGAAGAACGGCACGTCACCCAGGTGTTTGTCGTCCACGCTGAGGCCGAGCATCTTCGTGAGCAGCACGCCGGTCGGCGCGTAGACGCGCAGGGTGCGTGTCCCATCCGAGTATTTCTGAAAATGCACGCTGAGGCCGATGTTGTTGTGATCTTCGGCCGTCACGTCCTGCACCAGCGCGCACACTTCGCTCTTGGCGCCCGGCGGAGGCGGCTTGCAGACCACCTGCCAGTCGCCGTGCTGGGCTCTGACCGTACCGCCCTCGGGCATCTGTGCCGCCACGGGCGCGCTCGACCGGGCCAGCAGGCAAACAGCCAGCAGCACCGCCACCGGCAGCGCGCGCAGCAGCTCCGGCCTCTGGCAGAAAAGGCAAATCATGAGGAGCAAGGGCAAATCCCACGTGCGATGCGGTAGTCGGGCCCCGCCGTCGGAGCAGGATGGTGCGGCAGTATACCACCCGAATGGGTCACGATCGTATCCGCCCAGGCCTGAATCCTGTTCTGGTCTTGAGGCTGTAGAGTGCGAGACACACGGCTGCTGATCAAAGGCTGGACGTCACGCCGGAGCGGTTCTGCAGCAAGGCCATCCCCAGACTTCAAACCCCGGCGGCGGACGCCGGGGACCCCGAACCACGCCTCCGCCGGCGCGGTAGCAGGGCAGCTTTGATCTCACCGATGAATTCGGCCAAAATGGGACCCGGCCAGGCTCTATCCCTGCCCGCGCGGCGGGACATTGGTGGGAGTCCGGGGCCGTTTGTGGCGGGCGCTTGCGCGTGGATATGCCGCACAAAAGCGGCCTTGAGTCGGGTTCGGCCATTGTGTTGTTTGGTGACGCAATAGGCAGTTCCGGGCAGATCGGCCGGAGGTGCGGGTTTGCTGCGCGGCAACGCCGCAGTCGGCCGGCACTGTTGAGAGGGCCGATGCCGCACGGGACGACGGGGCGTTCGTGAGATAAGAAGTGCGTGGCGCGTCGGGCGCCTTGCCGGGGATGCAGGCCGGCGCGGCTCGTGGGCGGCATGCATGGCAACAGACGTGGGAGCGATCTTGATGATCCAGAGGCGCCTGAGCGACGGGATGCGGATTTGGCTCCTCGCCGCCCTGTGCATGGTCATTGCCCTGCCGGCGCTGGCAGGGTCTGGACAGCCCTCCCCCGGCCAGATCGGCTTTCAGGAGGCGGTGACGCCCGATCGCCGAGGACATCCACTGGTTCCACGACTACGTGAACGCGATCATCTTCGCCATCACCGCGTTCGTGATGATCCTGATGCTGTACGTGATGTGGCGCTTCAGCGAGAAGCGCAGCCCGACGCCGTCGCGCACCACGCACAACACCACCATCGAGGTGCTGTGGACGGTGCTGCCGGTGCTGATCCTGGTGGCGATCGCCATCCCCTCCTTCCGGCTGCTCTACAAGCAATACACCTTCCCGCCGCCGGGCGTGATCATCAAGGCCAGCGGCCACACCTGGAACTGGACGCACGAATTCCCCGACCAGGGCATCAGCATCGATTCGGTGATGCTGCAGGACAACGAGCGCGCGGAACTCATCAAGGGCGGCTTCCCGGCGGAGCAGGTGCCGCGCAACCTCGCCGTCGACAACGAGATCCTGGTGCCGGTCGGCAAGGTCGTGCACGTGCTGGTGACCTCCACCGACGTGATCCACGCCTGGACCATCCCCTCCTTCGGCTCGAAGGTGGACGCGGTGCCCGGGCGCATCACCGCGACCTGGTTCCAGGCCACCAAGGAAGGCATCTACTTCGGCCAGTGCTCGGAGCTGTGCGGCAAGGATCACGCCTTCATGCCGATCGCCGTGCGCGTGGTGAAGGAGCAGATCTTCAACGACTGGGCGGCGGCCCTGAAGGCCAGGGACCGCCGCAAGGCGCGCGAGATCATCCGCACTGCGGCGGTCGAACTGGCGGCACAGCAGAAAAAGGTCGCGAGCGCGGCCAAGTAGGGAGCAGGTCGCGGCGCCTGCACGCGGCAGGCCGCTGCGCATCACAGATCGCGACGGCGCGGAACGGAATTGCGAAGGTAGGCGACATGGCGACCAAGACTAGCAGAACACGCGCACGGTCATGACGACCACGAGCACACCCCCTACGGGATGGGCCGGTGGCTGTATTCGACGAACCACAAGGACATCGGCACGATGTACCTGCTGTTCGCGATCATGGCCGGCCTGATCGGCGGCTTCCTGTCGGTCGTGATGCGCATGGAGCTGCAAGAGCCCGGCATGCAGTATTTCGCCAACGGCCACGTGTTCAACGTGTTCGTCACCGGCCACGGGCTCATCATGGTGTTCTTCATGGTGATGCCGGCCATGATCGGCGGCTTCGGCAACTGGTTCGTGCCGCTGCAGATCGGTGCGCCGGACATGGCCTTCCCGCGCATGAACAACATCTCGTTCTGGCTGCTGCCGGCCTCCTTCGCGCTGCTGCTGATCTCGATGTTCGTGGAAGGCCCGCCCGGCATGGACGGCGTCGGCGCCGGCTGGACGGTCTACGCGCCGCTGTCGACCTCGGGGCATCCGGGGCCGGCCATGGACTTCGCCATCCTGTCGCTGCACTTGGCCGGTGCGTCGTCGATCCTGGGCGCCATCAACTTCATCACCACCATCTTCAACATGCGCGCGCCCGGCATGACGCTGCACAAGATGCCGCTGTTCGTGTGGAGCGTGCTGGTCACCGCCTTCCTGCTGCTGCTGTCGCTGCCCGTGCTGGCCGGCGCCATCACCATGCTGCTCACCGACCGCAACTTCGGCACCACGTTCTTCAACGCGGCCGGCGGTGGCGATCCGCATCCTCTACCAGCACCTGTTCTGGTTCTTCGGCCATCCCGAGGTCTACATTCTCATCCTGCCGGGCTTCGGCATGATCAGCCAGGTGGTGTCGACGTTCTCCAAGAAGCCGGTGTTCGGCTATCTCGGCATGGCCTACGCGATGGTGGCGATCGGCGTCATCGGCTTCATCGTCTGGGCGCACCACATGTACGTGTCCGGCATGGGCGTCGACGCGCAGGCCTACTTCGTGTTCGCCACCATGGTGATCGCGGTGCCGACCGGCGTGAAGATCTTCTCCTGGATCGCCACCATGTGGGGCGGCTCGATCCAGTTCCGCGTGCCGATGCTGTGGGCGCTCGGCTTCATCTTCCTGTTCACGCTCGGCGGCGTCACCGGCGTGATGCTGTCGAACGCCGGCGTCGACCGCGCGCTGCACGACACCTACTACGTGGTGGCGCACTTCCACTACGTGCTGTCGCTCGGCGCCGTGTTCGCCATCTTCTCGGGCTGGTACTACTGGTTCCCGAAGATGTCGGGCTACATGTACAACGAGACGCTCGGCAAGCTGCACTTCTGGCTCACCTTCATCGGCGCCAACGTGCTGTTCTTCCCGCAGCATTTCCTGGGGCTGGCCGGCATGCCGCGCCGCTACGTCGACTATCCGGACGCCTATCGCCTACTGGAACTGGTGGTCCTCGGTCGGCTCCTACATCACCGCGACCGGCACCATCGTGTTCATCACCGGCCTGATCTACGCCTACTTCATCCAGCGCGTGAAGGCGGGCAACAACCCGTGGGGCCCTGGCGCCACCACGCTCGAGTGGACGCTGCCGTCGCCGCCGGACTTCCACTCCTACGAGAAGCTGCCGGTGTTCAAAGAGAGCCGTGCACCACTGAGCGGTGCCGTTCGGAGACTTGAGCTGCCGCCATGGCTGACGTCGCTTACCAGGCCAGCGCCCTGCGCCCCGCACAGGCGGCGGGCGGCAGCGTCGGCGACTTCCTGGCGCTGATGAAGCCGCGCGTCATGTCGCTGGTGGTGTTCACCGCGCTGGCCGGCATGGTGGTGGCGCCGGGCTCGCTGCATCCGGCTGCTGGCCGTCATCGCGCTGATCTGCATCGCCGTCGGCGCCGGTGCCTCCGGCGCTCTCAACATGTGGTACGACGCCGACATCGACGCCCGCATGCAGCGCACGGCGAGCCGGCCGATCCCGCGCGGCCGCGTCACGCCCGACGAGGCGCTCACCTTCGGCACGGTGCTGGCGATCGGCTCGGTCCTCACGCTCGGCCTGCTGGTCAATGTCGTGGCGGGCTTCCTGCTGGCCCTCACGATCGCCTTCTACGTCTTCGTCTACACCATGTGGCTGAAGCGGCGCACGCCGCAGAACATCGTCATCGGCGGTGCGGCCGGGGCCTTTCCGCCGATGATCGGCTGGGCGGCCGTGACGGGCTCGGTCAGCGTCGAGAGCATCCTGCTGTTCCTGATCATCTTCATGTGGACGCCGCCGCATTTCTGGGCGCTGGCGCTGTATCGCGCGCGCGACTACGAGCGGGTCGGCGTGCCGATGCTGCCGGTGGTCGCGGGGCCGGACGAGACGCGCAAGCAGATCGTCATCTATTCGGCGCTGCTGGTGCCGCTCGCCATCTGGCCGGCCTTCATCGACCTCGGCGGGCCGCTGTACGCGCTGACCTCGATCGGTCTCGGCGGCGTGTTCATGGCGCTGGCCATCAACGTCTATCACACGCGCGAGGGTCGCGAGGGCGACCGCGCCGCCAAGCAGCTGTTCGGCTTCTCGATCCTCTATCTGTTCCTGCTGTTTGCCGTGCTGCTTCTCGAACGGGGCCTCGCCCGCTGGGCGGCCTGAGCTGCGAGGACGCCAGAGTGGCAGATGACGACGGGCAAGAAGGAATGGCAACGCCGGCGCAGGATGAGATCGATCGCGATCGGGTCTGGCGCTGGCGGCGCTGGTGGTGCTGTTCTACGTGGCGACCCTGGTGCGGCTGGGCGGCAACGTGCTGAACAGGCCGATGTAGGCCGCCACTGTGGGCCTGTAGACTGCGGATCGATGGGCTGGCAGCAGCCCGATGGACGACATGGACGCAGACGAGACCAGATCACGAGCTTGCCCGCCGCCACCGCAAGGTCGGCCTGTGGTGCGCTGCCGTGGTGGTCGGCATGGTCGGCGCGTCCTATGCGGCGGTGCCGCTCTATCGCATGCTGTGCGAGCTCACCAGCTTCGACGGCACGCCGCAGCGCGCCAGCGCGCCCTCCGACGTGGTGCTCGACCGGACCGTGAATGTCCGCTTCGATGCCAACACCGCGCCCGGCTTCGCGTGGCGGTTCGAGCCCGAGCAGCGCACGGTGGACGTCAAGATCGGCGAGACCACGCTGGCCTTCTATCGCGCCACCAACACCTCCGACCACGCCGTGACCGGCACCTCGACGTTCAACGTGCTACCCGAGCAGGCGGCGGTGTTCTTCAACAAGCTCGAGTGCTTCTGCTTCAAGGAGCAGACGCTGGAGCCGGGCCAGTCGATCGACCTGCCGGTCAGCTTCTTCGTCGATCCCCGGATCGTGCACGACAAGGACGCGGGTGGGACCACCCACATCACGCTGTCCTATACGTTCTATCCCGTCCCATCCAAGTCCAAGGCCGGGCTTGGCCGAGAAGCCCGCCAGCAGCACTCCTGCGACCCCGCGGGCAGTGCCGGGCGACGGGCGGGCCGGGTAAACAGCAATTTGCCCGCGCTGCGGGAGAACGGGTCAGGGAGCGCCAGATGGCCGATACACACGCCAAGCACCACGACTACCACCTCGTCAATCCAAGTCCGTGGCCCGTGGTCGGCTCGGTCGCCGCCTTCTTCACGGCGGTGGGCCTGATCATCTGGATGCGCTCGATGGGCACCGGCGCCGGCCTGTTCGGCGTGCGCGGGCCAGGCGTGTTCGCCATCGGCTTCTTCGCCATCCTGCTCACGATGATCTTCTGGTGGCGCGACGTCATCAAGGAGGCCAACGGCGGCGACCACACGCCGGTCGTGCAGCTGCACCTGCGCTACGGCATGATCCTGTTCATCGCCTCCGAGGTGATGTTCTTCGTCGCCTGGTTCTGGGCCTATTTCGACGCGGCGCTGTTTCCCGCCGGCATTCATGCCCTCGACATCGTCACGCCGGGCGGCGCCATCGAGCAGAGCAACGAGATCCTCGGCATGGTCGAGCGCAACGCGCTGACCGGCGGCCATTGGCCGCCCAAGCCCAGCGAGTATTTCCACGGCACGTTCGATCCGTGGGGACTGCCGCTGGTCAACACGCTGATCCTGCTCACCTCCGGCACCACCGTCACCTGGGCGCACCACGCCCTGCTGGAGAACGACCGCAAGGGCCTCGTCTGGGGCTTGGTGGTGACCGTGATCCTCGGCGTGGTGTTCACCGCCTGCCAGGCCTACGAGTACATGCACGCGGGCTTCAATTTCGCCGGCAACATCTACGGCGCGACCTTCTTCATGGCCACCGGCTTCCACGGCGCGCACGTGATCATCGGCACGCATCTTCCTGACCGTGTGCCTGGTCCGGGCGCTGAACGGGGCATTCACGCCCAAGCGCATTTCGGCTTCGAGGCGGCCGCCTGGTACTGGCACTTCGTCGACGTGGTGTGGCTGTTCCTGTTCATGTGCATCTACGTGATGGGGAGCCGGCACGCCGCTCGCGCACTGAAGCTGGCACGCGTAGGTTGGCGTCGCTCAGCGGCGACCCAGCGCGAACGGCAGCTGGTCGTTGCGCCGGCGCTTGCTCGACGCAAGCTGACGCGTGCCGACGGGCTCGGCGCGGCGCTGGAGTTCGCCGCCATGGCGCAAGACGAGCCTGAGACGCACACCAGCGTGCTGGCGGCCGGCCTCAAGGGGCGCTGTCCGCGCTGCGGCGAGGGTCGACTGTTCTCCGGCGGCCTGACGCTGCGGGAGAAGTGCGAGCGCTGCGGGCTCGACTATGGCTTCGCGGATTCGGGCGACGGGCCGGCCGTGTTCGCCATCTTCATCCTGGGCTTCCTGGTGCTCGGCGGCGCCCTGCTGGTCGAGTTCCGGCTGGAGCCGCCGCTGTGGGTGCATCTGGTGCTGTGGGGCCTGCTGACCCCGCTGCTGGGTTTCCTGCTGCTGCGCGTGCTGAAGGCGACGCTGATCGCCCAGCAATACAAGCACAAGGCCGAGCAAGGCCGCCTGAGATCGAGTGAGCCGCGCATGTATGCTGCAGAAACTGAAACAGGCCGGGCTGATCTGGCCGACCGCGGCAGCCTTGCTCGCGCTCGGCATGCTCGTCTGGCGCTCGGCACCTGGCAGCTGCAACGCAAAGCCTGGAAGGAAGGCCTGATCGCCAGGATCGCCGAGCGCACGCGTGCGGCGCCGGTCGACTTGCCCGCCGGACCAGGCTTCGCCAACCCGAGTGACCGCGAGTACCTGCACGTGGCGGTCGCCGGCCGCCTGCTGCACGACAAGGAGCGCTATCTCTACGCTCCCACGCCTGCGGGCCTCGGCTGGCACGTGTTCACGCCCATGGAGACCACCTCGGGCCAGCTCGTTTGGATCAATCGGGGGTGGGTGCCGGATGCCCGCAAGGACCCCGCGACGCGTCCGCAGGGCCAGGTGCCCGGCACGGTGCGAATCACCGGATTGATCCGCGAGGTGCCGACGCCCGCCACGTTCACCCCGACCAACGATACGGCCCGCAACCTCTGGTACTGGCCGGATATCGCCGCCATGACCCAGGCTGCCTTCCGGAACACCCCCGGCGCCACCATGACGGCGCTGCCCTTCTGGATCGACGCGGACGCCCAGCCGGAGCCGCCTGGCGGCCTGCCCAAGGGCGGGGTAACGCGCCTCGACCTGCCCAACCGGCACCTGGAATACGCCATCACCTGGTACGGCCTGGCCCTGACACTGATCGGTGTTTATTTGGCCTTCGCCGCCGGCCGGCTGGAGCTGTTTTCCGGCCACAGGTAGGGACGAGTTACGTTACTTGGGCGTGACCCATCCGGCCGCCTTGTTCGGTCCATTGGTGCGTCCTAGGGTGGCGAAAGGTTCGTCTCCCGTTCTCCAGCCCCCGCGAGTCCCGATTCCGTGCGCTACATCAGTACCAGAGGCGAAGCTCCCGAACTCGGGTTCGAGGATGTCTTGCTGGCCGGCTTGGCGCGTGACGGCGGCCTCTACATGCCCAAGGCATGGCCGCAGCTTGAGCCCTGCGGCAATCGCGGGACTGGCCGGCAAGCCCTACGCCGAGCTGGCCACCAGCGTGATGGAGCCGTTCGTCGGCGACGCCCTGGCGCGCAGCCGACCTGCTGGCGATGGCGCGCGACAGCTATGCCCGCTTCGGCCATCCCGCCGTCACCCCGCTGGTGCAGATCGACGCCAACCTGTGGGTGCTGGAGCTGTTCCACGGGCCGACGCTGGCCTTCAAGGACGTCGCCATGCAGCTGCTGGCGCGCCTGATGGATCGCGTGCTCGGCCAGCGCGGCGAGCGCGCGACCATCGTCGGCGCCACCTCCGGAGATACCGGCGGCGCGGCCATCGAGGCCTTCCGCGGCTCCAAGCGCATCGACGCCATCATCCTGTTCCCGCGCGGCCGCGTTTCCGACGTGCAGCGGCGCATGATGACGACCGCGCGCGAGCCCAACGTGCATGCGGTGGAGATCGACGGCACGTTCGACGATTGCCAGGCGCTGGTGAAGGCCATGTTCAACGACCTGGGCTTTCGCGACCGGGTCAGGCTGGCCGGCGTCAATTCGATCAACTGGGCGCGCGTGATGGCCCAGATCGGCTATTACTTCGCCGCCGCCACGGCGCTGGGCGCCCCGCACCGGCCGGTCTCCTTCACGGTTCCGACCGGCAACTTCGGCGACATCCTGGCCGGCTACGCGGCGCGCCGCATGGGGCTGCCCATCGAGCAGCTGACGATTGCCAGCAACGACAACGACATCCTGGTGCGCACCCATGCCACCGGCGTCTACGAGGTGCGCGGCGTCAAGGCCACCACCTCGCCGTCGATGGACATCCAGGTGTCCTCCAACTTCGAGCGCTACCTGTTCGAGGCGTGCGGGCGCGATGCCGCCTGGGTGCGGGCGCAGCATGGGCTCGCTGGCGCAGTCGGGCCGCTTCGAGATGGGGCCGGCGCTCGAGCCGATGCAGCGCGACTTCGCCGCGACCAAGCGCCAGCGAGGCCGAGGTGGCCGACTGCATCCGCCGCACCCGCCAGCGCAGCGGCTATCTGCTCGACCCGCACACCGCCTGCGGCGTGGTGGCGGCCGAGAAGGCCGGCGGCGGCGCGGCACCGCGCATCGTGCTCGCCACCGCCCATCCCGCCAAGTTCCCCGATGCGCTGCAGGCGATCACCGGCGAGCGCCCCGCATTGCCGCCGCGGCTCGCCTCGCTGATGCACGACCCTGAACGGATCACCAGCCTGCCCAACGACCTGGCGGCCGTCGAGCGCTTCGTTGCAAGCCTCGCCGCCCAAAAACACGGAGCCGCGGCATGAGCACCCAGCTGACCCGCCTGCCGAACGGCTTGCGCGTGGTCTCCAATCACATGCCGCACGTCGAGACCGTCTCGCTCGGCGTATGGGTCGGGGCCGGCGCGCGCCACGAGCGCGAGTCCGAGCACGGCATCTCGCACCTGCTCGAGCACATGGCCTTCAAGGGCACCGACCGGCGCAGCGCCAGCGACATCGCCGAGCAGATCGAGGCGGTCGGCGGCGAGCTCAACGCCGCCACCAGCCTGGAAACGACCGCCTACTACGCGCGCGTGCTGGAAGCCGACGTCGGCCTCGCGCTCGATATCCTGGCCGACATCCTGCACATCCCGCGCTACGCCCAGGACGAATTGGAGCGCGAGCGCGAGGTGATCCTGCAGGAGATCGCCGCCACCCGCGACAGCCCGGACGAGATCGCCTACGAGTTGCTGCAGGATGCGGCGTTTCCGGCACAGGCGATCGGCCGGCCGATTCTCGGCACCGCCGAGAGCGTCAGCAGTTTCAGCTCCACGGACCTGCGCACCTTCCTGAAAGCCAACTACGGCGCCGCGCGCATGGTTCTTTCGGCCGCGGGCAAAGTCGATCACGGCGAGCTGGTGCGCCACGCTGAAGCCCAATTCGGTGCCATGAATGGCGGCGAGGGGGGCCGGTTCGAGCCGGCAAAGTATGTCGGGGGCACGCGCACCTCGGCCAAGCCGTTCGAGCAGAGCCATCTCGTCATGGCGTTCGCCGGGCCGTCCTATCGGTCTCGCGCCGAGTTCTACACCGCGCAGGTGTTTTCGGGCCTGTTCGGTGGGGGCATGTCATCGCGTCTGTTCCAGGAGGTTCGCGAGCGTCGCGGCCTCTGCTATGCGATCTATTCGAGCTGCTGGGCGCTGGCCGATACGGGCCTGTTCGGCATTCATGCCGCGACCGGTCCGGAGATGATGGGCAAGCTGATCGACGTGGTGGGCCAGCAGCTGACGCGCGCAGCCGCCGAGAAGCCGGCCGAGGCGGAACTCGCCCGCTCCAAGGCGCAGCACAAGGCCGGGCTGCTGATGGGCCTGGAGAGCTCCTCGGCCCGTGCCGAGCAGATGGCCCGCCAGCTGCTGCTGTTCGACCGCCTGATCGATACGGCGGAGATCGTCGACAGCATCGAATTGGTGTCGGCCGAGGCGGTGCGCGAGATGGCGGCCAAGCTGTTCCTGGACAGCCGCGCGTCGGTGGCAGTGGTGGGGGCAGGCCGGAAAGGCAAGGAATACGCAGAGCTGGCCGAGCGCATGGCGACGGCGTGAGCAAGGGTGAGCGTGGGGCGCGCGAGGGAATAGATGGCATTTTCCAGATCGACACTGCCTGACGTCGACGCCGAGGTGCGGGGCCGCGAGGTCTACCTGCGCCAGCCGGTGATGGGCGACTACGCGGCCTGGGCCGAGCTGCGGGCGCTGAGCCGGCAGCATCTGACGGTGTGGGAGCCGCTGTGGACGCGCGACGAGCTGGCGCGCTCCGCCTTCCGCAGGCGCCTGCGCCAATACCAGCGCGAGATGCGCGAGGACCAGGGCTATGCCTTCCTCACCTTCCGCGAGGCCGACGCCGCGCTGCTCGGCGGCCTCACCATCAGCAACATACGGCGCGGCGTGGCGCAGTCGGCTTCGGTCGGCTACTGGATGGGATTGCCGCATGTGCGCCGCGGCCATATGACGGAGGCGCTGCGGGCCGTCGTGCCCTTCGCGTTCGGCACGCTCGGGCTGCATCGTCTGGAGGCGGCCTGCCTGCCGCACAACGCGCCGTCCGCCCGCGTGCTCGAGAAAGCGGGCTTCCGGCGCGAGGGCACGGCGCGGCGCTATCTCAAGATCAACGACGTCTGGCAAGACCACGATCTCTACGCACTGCTGCACGACGATGCGAGGACGTGACGGGGGCGCCTGAAGCATGATGGGGCGGCGTACAGGGTCTGGAAGCAGGGCACGGCCATGGCTGGCTGCGCTCGGCTTGCTGTGCCTGACGCTGCTGCTGGCGGGCCTCGCGCTGGTCGGGCCTGCCCAGGCCGCCATCAAGGCCATCGAGATCAACAACAGCGACCCCGACCGCATCGACATTTCCGGAAGCGGCGAGACGCAGGTCGATCGCGGCGACACCCTGCAGCTCGACACCGTTGCCGGCAGCGACGGCATCACCCAGCGCTTTGTCGTGCCGGCGGCCACGCCCGGCACCAATCCGGCCTGGTTCGTGTTCGCCCTGCGCAATGTCACCGACAAGCCGGTCGAGCGCTGGCTGACCGCCGACCGCTATGCCTCCTCGGGCTCCGGCGTGGTGTGGCCGGACCTCGACGCGCGGCGCCTCGAGCGGGTCATGCCGTCGGTCGGCTACGTGCCGGAGCGCGTCAAGAACGACCGCGCCGACGTGTTCCGCATCTCGCTGGAGCCGGGGCAGACCGTGACGTTCGCCGCCGAGCTGGCCGGCGACCGGCCGACCCGCCTCTATCTCTGGAAGGCCGTCGAGTACGAGCAGAAGAGCCGCGACCGCCAGCTCTTCAACGGCATCATGCTGGGCATCACCGGCCTGCTCGCCACCTTCCTGACCGCCGTGTTCGCGGCCAACCACAAGGCCATCTTCCCGAGCGCCGCCGGCTTCACCTGGTGCGTGCTGATGTACCTGTGCGTGGACTTCGGCTTCTGGCACAAGCTGTTCACCATCAGGCCGGAGGAGAACGCCGTCTATCGTGCCGCCGCCGAGGCGGGCATGGTGGCGAGCCTGCTCGTGTTCCTGCACACCTTCCTGCGGCTGGGCGTATGGCACGGCGCCATCCGCACGCTCATCGCGCTGTGGATGCTGGCGCAGTTCGCCCTGGTGGCCGTGGCGTTCATCGATCCGCGGCTGGCGGCGACCTTCGCCCGGCTGTCGTCTGTCGCCATCGCGCTGGTGGGGTCCGGCCTGACGATGTTCCTGGCACTCAGAGGCCAGGACCGCGCCCTGTCGCTGGTGCCGACCTGGCTGCTGCTGCTGGTGTGGCTGTTCGGCGCCGCCATCACCTTGACCGGCCGGGTGCCCGGCGACGTCATGATGTTCGGCCTGACGGCGGGCCTGGTGCTGCTGGTGGTGCTGATCGGCTTCACGGTCACCCAGTATGCGTTCCGCTCCATCGAGCCGCTGTACGGGGCGGCGCCGGGCGAGCAGCAGCTGCGCTCGCTGGCCGTCGACGGGGCGGGCGCCGCCGTGTGGGAATGGAACGCGCGCCGCGACGAGATCAAGGTCAGCCCGGTGGTGGAGGCGATCCTCGGGCTCAACGCCGGCGACCTGTCGTGCAAGACGGCGGACTTCGCCAAGCACATGCATCCGGCCGACGCCGAGCGCTTCAAGCTGCTGCTGTGGTCGGTGCAGGAGCGCGGCGGCGGCGAGCTGCGCATCGAGTTCCGCATGCGCCATGCCGACAACTCCTACCGCTGGTTCGAGCTGGAGGCGGCCAGCGTGCCCTCGCAGGACCGCCGCGCCGTGCGCTGCGTCGGCCTGCTGCGCGAGGTGACCGAGAGCAAGCGCGCGCAGGACCGCCTGCTGCATGACGCCGTCAACGACAGCCTGACCGGGCTGCCCAACCGCGAGCTGTTCCTCGACCGCCTGGCGATTGCCGCCAAGCGCGCCGCGCTGGAGCCGCTGGTGCGGCCCGCCCTGCTGTTCATCGACCTCGACCGCTTCAAGAGCGTCAACACCTCGTTCGGGCTGGTGGTGGGCGACAGCCTGCTGCTGACGGTCGCCCGCCGCCTCGGCCGCAACCTCGGGCCGCAGGACACGCTGGGCCGCGTCGGCGGCGACCAGTTCGCCCTGCTGCTGCTCAGCCAATCCGATCCGCGCGAGCTTGCCATGCTGGCCGAGCAGGTGCGCCGCTCGCTGCGCGCGCCGATCCAGCTGGCGGGCCAGGAGATCGTGCTGACCGCCTCGATCGGCATCTCGCTCTACGATGGGCCCGACGAGGATCCGGCCGAGCTGCTGCGCGAGGCGGAGATCGCCATGTACCGCGCCAAGCGCTCGGGCGCCGACCGCATCGAGATCTTCAACGCCGAGATGCGCTCCGACAAGGACGGCCGGGTGACGCTGGAGAGCGACCTGCGCAAGGCGCTCGAGAAGAAGCAGATCAAGCTGCTCTACCAGCCGATCTTCTATCTGCCGACCGAGACGCTCGCCGGTTTCGAGACCCTGATGCGCTGGGAGCACCCGCGCCTCGGCACGCTCAACCCCACGCATTTCATCCCGGTGGCCGAGGAATCCGACCTGATCGTCAAGCTCGGCTCCTATGCCCTGGCGCGCGCCGTGAACGAGGCGCAGCGCTGGCAGCAGGAGCTGCCGCGTCCCGACGCGCCGCTGTTCGTCAGCGTCAACGTGTCGAGCCGCCAGCTGTTCAAGCCGGACCTCGTCAACGAGGTGCGCCACATCCTCGGCCGCGCCGTGATCCCGAAGGGCTCGCTGTGCCTGGAGATCACCGAGGCGCTGGTGATGGAGAACCCGGAGAAGGCCACGCAGGTGCTGAGCCAGCTGTCGGCCGCCGGCGCCAGCCTGGCGCTCGACGACTTCGGCACCGGCTATTCGTCGCTGTCCTATCTCAACCAGTTCACCTTCGACACCATCAAGGTGGACCGCTCGTTCATCCAGGCGTCCGGGCAGAACGGGGCCAACGGCACGGGCTCGACGATCCTGCGCTCGATCGTGGCGCTGTCGCACGAACTCGGCAAGAAGGTGGTCGCCGAGGGCGTCGAGACGGAGGAGGACGTCGGCTTCCTGCGTTCGATCAATTGCGAGTACGGGCAGGGCTTCTTCTACGGCGAGCCGATGTCCGAGCGCGAGGTGATGCAGCTGCTGCGCGTCGTGCGCAAGGCCGAGCGGCGCATGAAGAAGGGCCTGTTCCGCAAGAGCCGGATGCCGCAGATGCCGGCCATGCAGGCAGCGGCTGCCGAGCCGGGCAGCGTCGCCCCGCGTCCTCCGATGCCGGCGCCCGAGCAGCGCACCGCCACTCCCAAGCCCGCCAACGGCGCTGCGATCCCGGCCACGCCGGCCGCGCGTCCTCCGCGCCCGCCGCAGCCGCCTCGACCCGAGCCGCCGCAAACGCCGCAAACGATGGCCAGGCCGACCCCACCGACCGGTCCGATGCTTCCACACGATGCCGGCAACGATGCTGCCGACCGGCCGGCCGAAGCCGCCGCCCCTGCCGGGCCCGCGCCAGCAGCCGGCCGAGGCCCGGCCCGACGTCACCAGGGTGGTCACGCTGCCGCCCAGCCCACTGCGGGCGGGCGAGGGTGCGCCGGTCACCCCCGCAGCGACGTCTCGCCGCTTCGGCACCCGAGCCGCCGAAGGCCGGCAACGGCGCCGCGCCCGCCAAGCAGCGTCCGCGGCCTGGTCCGCCGCCGCTGCCGCGCAGTGCCATGCCGTCCGAGCGCCGCACCAACAACATCCCGCCGGGGCTCGAGCCTCGGCCTGCTGCGCCGCTGCCGCCGCAGCACCTGCGTGCCGCCACCGGCAACGGTAGCAACGGCAGCAGCAAACCCACGGGCGGGCCCGGGCCTGACTTCTCCAAGCTGCCGCCCAACATCGCCGCCAGCCTCGCCAAGCTGGCCGGTCGCCCGAACGTGCCGCTGCTCGGGGGTGATGGCCCGGTCGAGCCCGCCACCGCCGATACGGCGGGGTACCGGCGACAAGCCCCCGCGCCGCTCGTGACGGCCGACACCGCGCACCGCGTCAGTCCATCGGGTAGCGAACCCCTGTCGCCCGCCATGGCCGTTCTGCTGTTTGCGGTCGTGGTGGTGGTGTGGGGCGTCAACTGGCCGGTCACCAAGGTGATCGTCCAAGACATGCCGCCGCTGTGGGCGACGGCGCTGCGCTTTGGCATCGCCGGCGTGATCCTGCTGGTGCTGCAACTCGCGCAGGGCAGCCTGATCATCCCGCGCCGCGCCGACTGTCCCGATCGTGATCGGCATCGCCGGGCTGCACATGATCCTGTTTACCGGCCTGATGTCGATCGGGCTGCAGTTCGTGCCGGCCAGCCGCGCCATCGTGCTGGGCTACACCACGCCCTTGTGGGTGATCCCCGGCGCCGTGCTGTTCCTCGGCGAGCCGTTGACGCGCTGGCGCGTGCTGGGCGTCAGCCTCGGCATCGTCGGGCTCGGCGTGATGTTCAACCCGCTGGCCTTCGCCTGGGGCGACCAGCGCGCCCTGCTCGGCAACGCCTTCATCATGCTGGCCGCGCTGTGCTGGGCGATCAGCATCCTGCAGGTGCGCGGCCACCGCTGGGTGTCGACGCCGTACCAGCTGGTGCTCTGGGAGGTGCTGCTGGCGACCGTGGTGCTGGCCGGCCTCGCCTACCTGATCGAGGGCGTGCCCAACGTGACCTGGACGCACGCCGCTGCTGCTGGGCGTCGCCTATTCCAGCGTGCTCGGCACGGCGCTCGGCTACTGGGCGATGGCCATGGTCAACCGCAGCCTGCCCGCCATGACGACCTCGCTCGGCCTGCTCGCCACGCCGGTGGTCGGGACCGCCGGCGCGTCCTTCATGCTGGGCGAGCCGATCACACTGTCGCTCATCTGCGCCATGGTGCTGATCATCGGCGGCATCGCCGTCGGCACGCTTGTCGAAGGACGGGCGCGTTAGCGCGTTTACTGTCGAGCCATGCCGGCGGCCATCACCGCGTTCCTCGCGCAGAAGTGATCGCTGTCATCCCGGCCTGAGCCAGCTCAGAGCCGGGACCCAGGAGCACGAGATTCCTGCTTGGCTTGGTCCCGGATATTCGTCATGCCGAAGGCATGCTTCCAGCATGGCGCGAATTCCGGGATGACAAATGCTAGTTCAGCCGGCCCTTGAGGTCGCGGATGCCCTGGTCGATGAGCGCGGTGCCGCTGGCACCGGCCGCCTTCTCGCGCAGGATCTTCTCGGCCGCCGCGATGGCCAGCTCCACGGCTGCGGCGCGCACTTCATCGACCGCCTGCGCCTCGGCGCGGGCGATCTTGTCCTCGGCGAGCTTGGTGCGGCGCTCCAGCGTGTCCTTGAGACCGGCGCGGGTTTCTTGCGCGAAGGCCTCGGCCTCCTTGCGCGCCTCCTCGACGATGGCGTCGGCCTCCTGGCCGGCCGAGCGGTGCTTCTGCTGGTAGTCGGCGAGCAGCTTCTGCGCGTCCTCGCGCAGGCGGCGGGCCTCGTCGATCTCCTTGCGGATCGCCTCGGCGCGCTCGTCCAGCAGCTTGGCGACCATCGCCGGCACTTTGTAGTACAGGACGATCAGCCCGAACACGACGAACGAGACCAGGACCCAGAACTCGGCCGCTCTCGGCGAAAACATGCGCGTCTCCTACTCCGCAGCGCGCCGGACCAGCGCCTTCTGCAGCTCGTCCTGGCTCACGTCGGCGCCGATCAGCTTCTTGACGATGGCGCCGGCCGTCTCGGTGGCGATGTCGTTGACGCTGGCCAGCGCCCGCGACTTGGTCTGCTCGATGCGGGCTTCGGCGTCGGCCACCTTGCGGGCGATCTCCGCTTCGACCTTGGCCCGCTCCTTGTCGACTTCGGCGGTCAGGCTGTCGCGCATCGTCTTGATGACGCCGCCGGCCTTGGAGCGTGCGTCGGTCAGCGCCTGCTCATAGGCCGCCAGCGCGCCTTCCGTCTCCGCCTTCAGCTTCTCCGCCTGGTCGAGGTCGCGCCGGATGCGGTCGGCCCGTTCCTCGATCACCTCGCCGACACGCGGCAGCGCCACCCGCTTCAGCAGCACGTAGAGCAGCCCGAAGCTGATCGCCAGCCACACCAGCTGCGGCACGAACGTGGTGTGGTCGAGCGGCGGAAACACCTTGCCGGGACCGACGCCTTCGGCAGGCGTGGTCGTGGCAGCGGTGGTCGACTTCTGAGCCATGACGAGCCCCGGTTTGCGGTTCTTTGCCTACCGGATCAGGTGAACAGCAGCAGGAAGGCGATGAGCAGCGCGAAGATGCCGAGCGCTTCCGTGACGGCGAAGCCGAAGATCAGGCGGCCGAACTGGCCGTCGGCGGCTGACGGATTGCGCAGCGCGCCCTGCAGGAACTGGCCGAACAGGTTGCCGACGCCGATGGCGGCAGCTCCCGTGCCGATGGCGGCAAGGCCGGCGCCGATGAGCTTCGCGGAGGCGGGATCCATGATGTCTACTCCCTTTGAGTGGTCAGTCGGTGAAAGATGCGGAAGCGCCCGATCTAGTGTCCCGGATGGAGCGCGTCGTTGAGATACATGCAGGTGAGCATGGTGAAGACGTAGGCCTGCAGGAATGCCACCAGGAACTCCAGCGCGGTGAGCGCCACGGCGAAGGCCAGCGGCAGCGGCGCCAGGATCGAGTAGGACCCGGCGCCCAGCAGCATGACGACGAAGCCGCCGAACACCTTGAGCGTGATGTGGCCGGCCAGCATGTTGGCGAACAGGCGCACCGAATGGCTGATCGGGCGCGACAGGAAGGAGATGACCTCGATCAGCGTCACCAGCGGCAGGATGTAGATCGGCACGCCCGAGGGCACGAACAGCTTGAGAAAGTGCAGCCCGTTCTTGGCGAAGCCGATCACCAGCACCGTGCAGAACACCAGCGCGGCCAGCGCCGCGGTGACGACGATGTGGCTGGTCACCGTGAAGGCGCCGGGGATCATGCCCAGCATGTTGGCGGCGAAGATGAACATGAACAGCGAGAACACGAAGGGGAAATACTTCATGCCGCTTTGGCCGGCGCTGTCGCGCAGCATGCCGGCGACGAACTCGTGGCTGATCTCGGCCACCGACTGGATGCGCGTCGGCACCAGCGAGCGGGCGCGCATCGACACCATGTAGAAGCCGGCGATCAGCAGCACCGACGCCAGCATGTAGAACGAGGAGTTGGTGAACGAGACGTCCCAGCCGAACAGCTTGATGGGAACGAGCGTGTGGATATCGAACTGATGAATGGGATCGGGCATTCCGCCTGCCTCGGCCCCATGTTGCGGTGCTGCCACTGCAAATCCCCTGTCAGTCCTCGTCGTCCGGGACACTGTGGCCGATACGGCCGCCCGTCTTGGCCATGAACTCCTTCTGCATCCGCTCGTAGGCCCTCAGAACGTTGAGGACGCCGGCTGCGAACCCCAACACGAAGAAGAGCAGAAACAGCCAAGGCTTGGTGCCAAGCCACCAATCCAGGGCATAACCGATCAGCCCGCCGACGATCACCGCCGCGACCAGCTCGGTGGCCATCCGCATGCCGTATGCCATGCCACGCCCGCGCATCTCGGCATCGTGGTCGGAGTCGCGGACGTGCCGCTGCTCACGGACCTTGTCGAGCTTGCTGTCGAGGTCGGAAACCCTCGCCTGGAACGCTGCCAGTTCTTCAGGGCTCATTTCACCCTGAGGACGGCCTCGCTTGTCGGCTGGATCTGACATGACAAACGTCCTCGTGGGGAGGCGGCCCAACTCCCCCGGGGCCCATCAAAAACGCGCCGCAACATAGGGGTGGCCTACAGGGGTGTCAAGGAACGGAGGGTGCGGCAGAACACGCATGCGCCGCGCCGAAAATCGCCGACTGCTCCGACGTACGACAATCGGCTACTGCCTGCCTGCCACAGTG
Organism: uncultured Alphaproteobacteria bacterium; assembly: GCA_963735125.1. Classification (GTDB taxonomy): domain Bacteria; phylum Pseudomonadota; class Alphaproteobacteria; order Rhizobiales; family Hyphomicrobiaceae; genus AWTP1-13. The sequence goes on from CAVTJY010000035.1 coordinate 55,333, forward strand.
GGCAGGCGCCGAGTACGCTGGAAGTAAGCTCCGGCTCGGCCTATATTTCTGGCATGAACATACGGCTTTCCCCTGAGCAGATCGCCTGGCTTGAAGCCAAGGTTGCCGCAGGCCAGTTCCTCTCCTTGGAGGAGGCTGCGGCGGCAGCCATCTCGGACAGCATGGCGAGCGAGGCCGAGGACCTTGCCTGGGCGCGGCCCTTGGTCGACGCGGCGCGTGCTTCGGTGGAGTCCGGGCAGTTCCGCACCCATGCCGAGTTCAAGCAGTTTCTCGCCGGCGAGCGCGGCAAGACAGGCTAGGCATGGCGCGCCTGATCGTTTCGCCCGAGGCGCTGGCAGACATCAGCACCATACTTTCCTATCTCAGGTTGAAGGCTGGGCCGGCCGTTGCCGATCGGTATGTCGATGGCTTCGATGCCGCCACGGACCGCCTCGTGCTGTTTCCCCGCATCGGCTCACCGCGCCCCGAGCTTGGCGCGGACACCCGGACATCCATGGTCGATCCGTATCTCCTGATCAACGACTACCACCTGGATCAGGACATCGTTGTTGTTCTGCGGGTCGTGCACGCATGTCGGAACATCACTATGGACCTGATCAAGCGCAGCTAAGTCCGCCGCGCAGGCCTCAAGCCGCCGCACCGTGAACCGCTGGGCGGTCTCCAGGTCCACCGAGACCAGCTGGCTGACGCCCTTCTCGCCCATGGTGACGCCGAACAGCCGGTTCATGCGCGTCATGGTCATCGGGTGATGGGTGATGACCAGGAAGCGCGTCGCCGTATCGGCGGCCATGTGCTCCATCAGGGTGCAGAAGCGATCGACGTTGGCGTCATCGAGCGGCGCGTCCACCTCGTCCAGCACGCAGATCGGCGACGGGTTGGTGAGGAACACGGCAAAGATCAGCGCCAACGCGGTCAGCGACTGCTCGCCGCCTGACAGCAGGGACAGCGTCGCCGGCTTCTTGCCGGGCGGCTTGGCGACGATCTCCAGCCCGCTCTCCAACGGATCCTCGCCCTCGACCATGGCGAGCCTCGCCTCGCCGCCGCCGAACAGGGTGGAGAACAGGCGCTGGAAGTGGCCGTTGACGGTTTCGAAGGCTTGCTGCAGGCGGCTCTCGCCCTCGTCATTGATCTGGGAAATGCCGGTGCGCAGCTTGGCGATCGCCTCCTCGACGTCGCACTTCTCCTTGTCCATGCCCTCGAACTGCTCGGTCATGGTGGTCAGGTCGTCGTCGGCCTGCAGGTTGACGCCGCCCAGCCGCTCGCGGTCGGCCTTCAGGCGGGTCAGCACCGTGTCGGCCTCCTCCAGCCGAGGCAGCACCGCGTTGGCCGCCAGCTCGGCTAGCGCAAGACACCCATCGGGTGCGCAGCCCAGCTGATCGCGGATCTTGCGGGCTTCCTCGCTGCGCCGGTCGCGGGCGCCTTCCAGACGCGTCTCGACGCGGGCACGGGCCTCGCGCTCGTCGGAGACGGCCGCCTGCGCGGCGCGCAACTCCTGCGCGGCCTGGCGGTGGGCGCTTTCGGCGGTGGCCAGCGCATCAGCCGCCGTCTGGCGCTCCTGCTCGGCCTTGGCCAGCTCGCTCATGAGCTTCTGGCGCTGCTCCTCGATCATGCCCGGCAGGTCGCTCATGGTGGCGACCTCGCCCTGCGTCTCGGCGATGCGCTCTTTGAGCGTGGCGATCTGCTCGCCGGCACCGGTGCTGCGCGTCTGCCAGCGCTCGCGCTCGGCGACGATGGCGGTCTGGCGCTCGCTGCGGGCGCGATGCTCGCGCTCCAGGGTGATCAGCTCGGTGCGGCTTTCGCTGGCCTTGGTGCGCAGCTCGGCCGTCTGCTTCTGCGAGGCGGCGAGGTCGCTCTCCAGGGTCTCGATGCCGCCCTGCTCCTTGAGCGCGGTTTCGACCTCGGCCAGCTTCTCGTGCGCCTCCACCAGCGCCTCGCCGATGTGCGACTTGGCGTCGGCAACGCTGGCGATGCGCGATTCGGTCTCGCGCGCCTGCCGCTCCATGTCGGTCAGCAGGTCGCGCGTTTGCGCCAGCTTGGCTTGCGTTTCGCGCCACAGCTGGCGCAGGTTGCGCTCCTCCGCCTGTACCGTGCGATGCCGCTCGGCGGCAGCCTCGGACGCGGCGCGGGCTTCCTCTGAGGCCTGGCGCGATTGCGCCTCCTGGGCGGCCAATGCGCCAAGACGGCTGCGTTCGGCAAGCCGGCTGGCGGCGGCCATGGCTCCCTGGGCGGCCGCGACGAACCCGTCCCAGCGCCACAGGTCGCCCTCGCGGGAAACCAGCCGCTGGCCGGTCGCCAGCATGCGTTGCAGCCTCGGGCCGTCGGCCTGGGCGACGATGCCGACCTGGCGCAGGCGCCGCGTCAGCTCGGGAGGGCCCGCGACCTGGTCGATGAGCGGCTCGACACCCTTGGGCAGGGCCGGATCCTTGCCGTTTGCGGCATTGATGCGCCAATGCACGGGCGCCTCTTCGGCGGCCGGCACGTCGAGGTCCTCGCCAAGCGCTGCTGCCAGCGCCATCTCGCAGCCCGCCGCCACCTTGATCTGGTCCAGGATCGGCGGCAGGCCGCTGTCGCCGGCCGGCATCAGCAACTTGGCCAGCGTCTCGACCTCGGTCTTGAGCTGACCGGCGGTAAGGCCCAGCTTGGCGGCGATCTCGGCCTTGGCCTTGGCGTCGGCGGTGGCCGCCTGCATGGCATCCTCGGCGGCGATGGTCCGGGCCTCGATGTCGGCGATCTCGGCCATCAGCAGCTGGCCGGTCTCTGCCGCGGCCTTCAGCTTGGAGGCATCCGGCGCCCGGCCGACGATCTCGCGCGTCTGCGCGTCCAGCGCCACCATCTGCCGCTCGAGCTTGGACACCTGGCCGTGGCGCTCGCCACGCTGAGCCTCGAGGCTTTGCCGGCGCGCACGCGCTTCGGCGGTACGGGTAGTCAGCTCGCCAAGCCGCACCTCGGCACCCTTGAGGGCCGTGTCGGCCGCATCGTAGTCGGCCAGCGCCTTCTGCTCGAAATCGGCGGCGAGGCGGGTGGTGCTGGCGAGCGATTGCGTCTCGGCGTCGAGCCGGGCCAGCGTCTCCTTGGCCTCGGCGATCAGCAATTCCTCGCGCGCCAGATCGCGGCCGAGCTGGGCGATGCGGCCTTCCAGCTCGCGCTGGCGGGCTGCCGCGCGTTGCGCCTCGCGCTCCAGGTTGTCCTGCTCCAGCTTGAAGCGATGCAGCACGGCGCCCTTGGCGGCCTCCTGCTCGCGCAGCGGCTGGATCTGGTCGGCGGTCTCCGCCTCGGCCACCACCGCCTTCGACTCGGCCTCGGTAGCGCGTCCCACCCGCTCCAGGCCGGCGGCCAGTGCCGTCTCCTCGGTATCGACCTGCGCCTGCGCATCGACCCAGCGCAGATGCGCGAGCACGGCCTCGCCCTTGCGGATCTCGACCGACAGCTCCTTGTAGCGCCGCGCCTGCCGCGCCTGCCGCTTCAGGCTCTCGATCTGCGAGCCGAGCTGGCCCAGGATGTCGTTGACGCGGGAAAGATTGCTCTCGGCGGCGCGCAGCCTGAGCTCGGCCTCGTGCCGGCGGCTGTGCAGGCCGGCGATGCCGGCGGCGTCCTCCAGGATGCGGCGGCGCTGCTCCGGCTTGGCGTTGACGATCTCGCTGATCTGGCCCTGGCGCACCAGCGCCGGCGAGCGGGCGCCGGTGGCGGCGTCCTCGAACAGGATGCGCACGTCGCGGGCGCGCACCTCGCCGCCGTTGACGCGATAGGCCGAGCCTGCCTCGCGCTCGATGCGGCGCGTCACCTCCAGCGTGTCTTCGCCGTTGAACTCGGCCGGCGCCTTGCGGTCGCTGTTGTCGATGAAGATGGTGACTTCGGCGGTGTTGCGCGCGGGCCGTGTCTGCGTGCCGGAGAAGATCACGTCGTCCATGGCGGCGGCGCGCATGCTCTTGTGCGAGGTCTCGCCCATCACCCAGCGCAAGGCTTCGAGCAGGTTGGATTTGCCGCAGCCGTTCGGGCCGACCACGCCGGTCAGTCCCTTCTCGATCAGAAGCTCGGTCGGTTCGACGAAGGACTTGAAGCCCAGGAGCCGAAGCCGGTTGATGTGCATGGGATAGGCAACCTTGCGTAGGTTGGGTTAGGGCGAAGCCCGTAACCCAACGCAAACGCGGATGACCGGAAACGTGTTGGGTTACGCGCTGTCGCGCTAACCCAACCTACGCGCTCGACCTACACGACAAATGCCGGCTCAGCGGGTTGGGGCGTTGGCGTCGGCCACCCGGCCGGCCAGGATCGGGTCCACCATCTCGCGGATTTCCTTGATCCCGATCACGGACTTGACCAGCTTGCCCTGAATGAAGAAATTCGGCGTGCCGATGACGCCGAGCGTCCGGCCCCGGTCCTTGACCCAGTTGAGCCCGGCAATCATGCCGCGATTCTCACGGCACGAGTCAAATTGGGCCCGTGTCATCCCCACCTGCGCGGCCACCTTGAAGATGGGGTCGGGGCGCACCTCCTGGCTGACCCAGGCGGTCTGCTGGGCCATCAGCTTGTCGTACAGGGCGAAATATTTGTCCGGCGCGGCGCAGCGCAGGGCGACCGTGGCAAGGCCCGACTGCTTGCCGATCGGGAACTCGCGGATGATGAAGCGCACCTTGCCGGTGTCGATGTATTCCTTCTTGAGGGCGGGGAACGACTCGGTCTGGAAGCGGCGGCAGTAGGGGCAGGTCATCGACGCGTACTTGATGATGGTGACGGGCGCGTCGGCGCGGCCGAGCGCCATCTCGGGCAGCGTGCCGACCTTCAGCACCTCGGCCATCGACGGGTTCTGCAGCACCTCGCGGCGACCGATATTGTTGGTCGGGCCATCCGAGAACGGGTTGAAGGCTGGTGTGTCGGGCGTCGCCTCGCCAGGGGAGGCAAGCGCCGCCGCCTCCACCGTCTGGCTGCCCGTCAGCGTCGGCACCTCGCCCGTGCATCCACCGGCGAGACCGGCGATCAGGGCGAGAGACAGGAATACGCGATGCTTGGGCAACGGGTCCTCAGCTCTTCAGGAGCGGCTCGATCGCCTTCTCGAAGTCTTCGATCGATCCGCCTGCAAGTCGCTTGCCGTTGATGAAGAAGGTCGGCGTCGAGTTGACGCCGAACTCATCGGCGGCGCGTCCGCGCACCGTCAGGACCTTGTCCATCAGCGCCTGATCGCCGAGGCACGCACGCAGGCTCTCGTCGGTGAAGCCGGCCTGCCGGGCAATCTTGGCAAGCTCCGGCACGAAGTTCTCCTTCGGCACGAACGCCCACTCCTCCTGCCGCGCGAATAGAGCCGAGATGAGCGGGAAGGCTTTGCTGTCGCCGGCGCAGCGGGCGAGCATGGCCGCTCCCGTCGCCCGGTCATCGAGCGGGAACTCGCGCATGATCAGGCGCACCTTGCCGGCGTCGATGTATTTGCTCTTCAGCACCGGGTAGATGGTGTTGTGGAAGCTGGCGCAGTGGCCGCAGGTCAAGGACGCGTATTCGACGATGGTGACGGGGGCCTTGGCATCACCGACCACCAGATCAGGCAGCGGGCCGGCCTCCATCAGCTTGTCGACGGGCACCTCGGTCACCCGCCCGCTCTTGCGGGATGGCTTGGCAGTCCCTGTCGCGGTCGGCTGGCTCGAGGAGGAGGACAGGAACCAGGCCGACGCGGCTGCCAGGGCGAGGACGCCGGCGCCTGCGAACAGCACATTGCGGCGGTTGAGCGGGTCCGAAAGCTTCTGCGTGACCCGCTTCAGGTCGAGATTGGAGGACGGTTTCAACGGATCGGTCCTTGCGTGTTGAGGCAGCTGCAAGGCTGCGGTGGCAGTGACCTGATCGCGAATTCGTCGGCGCGGCTGATGTTGAACGAATTTCGCGATCTGAAGGACACTAGTTGAATCAATGTGCTAGTGCGATTCAGATCGAGAAGTCCGCCTCTCGATTTTGCCGCAGACGTGGTAGCGAACTTCTCGATCATCGCGCTAGCTGCCTGATAACATAAGTTCGCCCAGGATTAAGGCAAATCGGCGTGAGGAGCACCGCGCAAATCGCCGCCGGAAGGCCGATTCCGCCTGCTGTCCCGGCCCGTTGCGGCGGGTGGCCGGCCCAGGGTCGGTGAGTGTCCGGCCTGTGGATGCCCGGCGGTATTTAGCTAGATTTGAATCCGGGTCATTGCCCGTTTCTTCCCCCTCCCGGACAACGCGTGTGGAATTGCCGGAAGCTGGCCGCCTAGGCTTTCGCATCGGCTCGCTTGCGGGGCCGGACAACCGCGGAGGTACTACATGCATAAGGGCATTCTCATCGCTGCCGCAGCACTCACAATCGTGATGGGCGTTTCGGCATTCGACATCCGATCGCGCCACGGCAGCGGGCGTGCCGGCCGATCTGCGCGCCGCGGCCGGCGCCTCGGCCGTCGACAAGGTGTGGTGTCGGAGGTGGTGCGGACCGAGGGGCTGCTTCCGGCGCTGCGGCTACTGGCGCCGCCGCTGGTAGTTCCAGCACAGCCTGATCTCACCGCTGCGCGCCCTTCGGCCGAGTTGGCCCTCGGGGTGCGCGGCGGAGCAGGCAAATCCTTCCGATCAGGCGGCAGCCTCGCGCCTCGGCCAAACGGTCAGGGCCTGTTCGGGATCGGGTGACAGATGACTTTGCCTTCGGGCGGCCTTGGCACGCAGTCCCAGATCTGGTCTGCGGAAGCACTCGGGGCTGGCTCGGCTCTTTTGGGCGGCTCGGCTCTGGCTTGCTCGGCATTCTCCATTTTTGGGGCACGCACCACCGGCTCGGCGGCGCGAGCCGTCGGCTCCTTCTTGGGCGCATCCGCCTTGGCCGTCTGAACCCCGGTGCGCTCGGGCGCACTCGCCTTGGCAGGCGCCTCTTTGACCGCGGGTTTGGGTGCTTCCTTGGCCGCAGCTGCACGCTTCGGCGGCTCGGTGTTGACCGGTGCGCGCATCGCTTTGGCCGCCGCGCGCTGGCGCGCTTCCAGCTCCGCCTGCTCGGCGGCTTCCTTGACGCTGCGCTCGCGGGAGAGCTGTCGGAGCTTCTCCTGCGCCTCGCGCCACTGTTTGAGAGCATCTTGCGCGGCTCGCTCGGCTGCTTCCTTGGCCGCCCCCTCCGGATCGCGCTCGGCTGCCTGTTGACCCTGGTTCGCTGTGGGCTCTGGTGCGGGCTCGCTGATCAACCGCGGGGCGCGCGCAGTTGCAGCCTTTTCGTCCTCGGTGGCGCGCTGCTGGACCGGCGATCCAAACAACAGCGGCCTGGCCTGCGTTCTCTCCGGAGCCTGCGTTCTCTCGGTGGACGTTTCGGTGGGGAGCGGTGCGGGGTTGTCGGCGACTTTGCCCGGACCATCGTCGGCCAGACGGTTCACCAGCTTGGAGTCTCGCGTGTCTCGGGCACTTGCCGCCGGCTGCGGCAGAGCCCCCAGGAGCCATCCGATGGTGGCGGCGGACACGACGACGGTCGCCAGCGCGGTGGTCACGCTGGTCAGCGTCAGCCTGGGGCGCAGACGACCCACCGGCGCATCGGCCACGGCATGCAAAGGGTTGGGGGACACCGGCGAGCGCGTCACCGTCCACGGGTCGTATTGGGGAGGCCTCCTGGACTCGGCCTGTTGTTGCCTGGGCTCGGGCTGCCGCTGGTGCCTGGGATTGTAGGTGCCGAAACTCCAGACGTGCCCCTCGGGGTCGCGGCACGAATAGCCTCGACCGCCCAGGTCATACTGCCTGATGTCGAGGATTTCCGCGCCGGCAGCCTTGGCGTTGCGATGATGCTGGTCCGCGTCGTCGACCACGAAGTAGCAGGTTTGCAGCTCGGCGACCGCAAGGTCCGGGGCAGCAGCATCCGCGCCGAAGTCGCGCGCCGGCAGCAGCATGACGATGTCGCTGCCGAATGCGAGGTGCGCCTGCTGGATCGAGCCGTCGATGCCGGTGACGACACGCATGCGCTTGAAGCCGAACGCGCTGCACAGCCAGTCGACAGCGGCGGCGATGTCACGATAGCGCAGCGTTGGCACAAGCCGTGCGGCCGTGGAATTGGCGTCTATAGACAATGCAGTATCCCGCACACTGCAACCATCACGTGGGCCACCAGGTCGGCGGCGGCCCGCAATAGGGGCATGTTGTGCCCATGTTATCCCCAGAGACAAGGACGGGCGGTGACATTGGGCTGGTTATGTGTCTTCGGCGCCACAATCGGTCCGCCGGACTGCGGATGGCGCAGCCGACATCGATTGCCGAGACAATCCACCGGCCGTCGACGGCCATGACGGTCGAACGCGCTGCCAGCGCAGCGACGTTGCCTATTTCTTGCCCTTCGCTAGTCCGCCCCCGCTTCCAGGTCCGATGCCGTTCCCAGCCCCGTTCCCAGGTCCAGCCCCGATCCCAATTCCGGCTTGGCCGCCGCCGTTGGCGGCACCAGCCGTCCCGGTACCAAGTTGCGCTTCGCGCAGCTTGCGAGCGCATTCGTCACCTGGGTCCGGCGGCATCGTCCGCCGCCTGTGCGCGCACTGCGCTTCTAGCTTTGCTACCAAAGAGGAAACGTCGCTGCCCGACCCTTCACCCTGTTTGCCCTGGGCCATTGCCAGATCCGCAAAACCACCCGCGAAACCGAGTACCGCAACAGTGAAGAGTACCCTGATCATATGCCACTCCATAGCCAAACGTGCCGGATCAGTGCGTTCCCCGAACGCGGCAGTTTTGCGGCTGATGTGTTCAATTGCGATGTAACAAGCCGCAATGAATGCAGGACAAATTCAGGCAGCCCTAACGGTACCGCGACATGCCCAAGAAGAATGCCCTCGAACTGACCGACCAGGAGCGCGCCAGGCGTATCGAAGGAGATGGCGCGCGAGGTCGAGGCGGATGAAGTCCGGTATGCCCTCTCCGCCGTTGGCCGTCAGCGCTTCACGGAGCGGCGCGAAGGCCTTCTCGAAATCCTCGAAGGTGGCGCCTCGCTCCAGTCGCTGGCCGTTGACGAAGAAGGTCGGCGTCACGGTCACGCCGAACGCCTTGGAGGCGCGGGTGCGTACGGCCGCGACGTCATCGAGCAGCTTCTGGTCCCTGAGGCAGGTCATCGAAGCTCGTCTTCGTGAAATCGGCGAACTTGGCGAACCGGAACAGCTCCGGCACCGGCTTGGCCACGAATGCCCATTCGTTCTGGCGCGCATACAAAACCGCAAACAGCGCGAACGCCTTGCCCTCGCCGGCGCAGCGCCCGAGCATCGCGGCGGCTGCCGCCAGGTTGTCGAGCGGGAATTCGCGCAGCACCAGGCGCACCTTGCCGGTGGCGATGTACTTCTGCCTGAGCTGGGGCAGCACGTTGTTGTGGAAGGCCGCGCAGTGTGGGCAGGTCAGCGAGGCATATTCGACGAGCGTGATGGGTGCGTTGGGGCTGCCGAAGGCCAAGTCCGGCAGCGGTCCGGGCTGCATCAGTTCATCGACCGAGACCTGCGCGGCGGAGTTGCCTTTACGCTCCTGGGCCAGCGCTGGTCCGGCCCAACGTGCCAGGCGCCGCGCCGCTGATGCGGCAATCAAGGTCAGCATCAGTTCGCGACGGCCCATGCGGCATGCGCTGGTCGGCAACGGCAGGTCTCGCGCGGGCGTCCTATTGCTTGGATCTCGGGCATGCCGACACCATAGATTTGGCCGGGCAGAACGCAAAATCGCAAGAAGTTGTGAGACTTTGCAGCTCAGCGCCCGGTTCTCACCCCGGCCCCCAGGCGCGCCAGCGCATCGCGCAGGCCGGCATCGGCGACGCTGGCCACCTCATGCGTCAGCGGCTGCGCGGCGGGCCGGTTCGCTGGCCGCGCAAGGCCAGGCGCCGGGCCTACCGGCGCCTGCACGAGCCTCAGCTCGGCGACCGCCGCATAACCGAAATAGGCGTTGATGCGCTCGATGATCTGGCGCGCCCCATACTGCACCGCCAGCGCCTGCGAACCGTCCGCGCGCAGCACCAGGGTGGCGCCGGGACGGCCCTTGCCGGAGCTAGCGTTGGTGCCGTCCTCGGCATGCTCCACCGCGCGCGGCCATTTCAGGCGCTCGGGTGCGGTTACGGCGGCCAACTCCCGGCCGACGATGGCCGGCCAGTCGGTGATCAGGGTGGCGGCGGAAAATCCGTATTTCTCGAAGGCTTTGCGCGTCAGGCCGGGCACGAAGCTGCCCACCGCCTTGACCCCGAACAGTGCGTTCGGCCGCTTGCGCGTGAAGCTGACGGCCGCGCGCGGAGACGCCTGTGCTGCGCCGCGATTTCGGGTGTGGGTGGACAAAGCGCGATCTCCGGAGCCGGTATCCAGCGGACCGAGCGAGGCCTAACATGGACGTACTGATTCGTGCCGCGCCGGGAACGACCGCATGTCGCCTGTGGCAAAGAAGCAACTTCGGTTCCGGCTGCCGGGGCCCGAGAGCGTGGCCGCGCTGCTCGACTGGTACGACCAGGAGCGGCGCGATCTGCCTTGGCGCGCCAAGCCGGGTCGCAAGAGCGATCCCTACCGGGTCTGGCTGTCCGAGATCATGCTGCAGCAGACGACCGTGCCGGCCGTCATTCCCTTTTACAAGCGCTTCCTGGAGCGCTGGCCTTCGGTCGAGGCGCTCGCCGCCGCGCCCCTGGACGACGTGCTCGCGGCCTGGGCGGGGCTCGGCTACTACAGCCGCGCGCGTAATCTGCACAAATGTGCGATGTCTGATCGTAGCCGAGCACGGCGGCCGTTTCCCGGACACCGAGGAAGGCCTGCGCCAGCTGCCCGGCATCGGCCCCTACACGGCGGCGGCCATCGCCGCCATCGCCTTCGGCGCCCCGACCATGCCCGTCGATGGCAACATCGAGCGGGTAACGGCCCGCCTGTTCGCCGTCCGCGAGCCGCTGCCTCGTGCCAAGCCGCAGATCCGCCGGCTGGCGCAGACGCTCACTCCCACCAGGCGAGCCGGCGATGCCGCGCAGGCCCTGATGGACCTCGGCGCCAGCCTCTGCTCCGTCAAGCGGCCCTCCTGCCTGATGTGCCCCCTGGAGCGCGAGTGCGGCGCCCGTGCGCTGGGGCTGGAGGCGGCCCTGCCGGTCAAGGCCGCCAAGCCCGAACGGCCGGTCCGGCTCGGCTTCGCGTTCCTGGCGCTGCGCGAGGACGGCTGCATCCTGCTCCGCAAGCGCGCACCGGCGGGACTGCTCGGCGGGATGCTCGAGGTGCCCTCGACGGACTGGGCCGAGACCCTGCCCGAGGCCCGGGAGGCGCTGCGCGGGGCGCCCGTGCGCGGCGACTGGTGGGCCGTGCCCGGCACGGTCACGCACACCTTCACGCATTTCCGGCTGGAGACGATGGTGTACCGCACGCTGGTCCCCAGCGAGGCGGCCCTGACTTTCTGGGCCGATCCCGGCCGCTGCAGCTGGATCTCGCGCCGCGACCTCGACGGCCAGGCACTGCCCACCGTGATGCGCAAGATCATCGCCCACGGCCTGCGCGACAACTGAGCTATCCTAAACTCCACCCGTCATCCCCGAACGCGCCTCAGCGCGTATCGGGGATCTCGTGAGGCAAACCACGGTTGCGCGATCCCGGCTCTGGGCTATGCCCTGGCCGGGATGACGGGTCACTACTTGCCCTGCTCCGGATACAGCCCCGCCAACCCCTCGCGCGAGGCCGCACACACGCCCCGCTCGGTGACGATCCCCGTCACCAGCCGCGCCGGCGTGACGTCGAAGGCGTCGTTGCGGGCCGGGCTGCCGGGTGCCGCGATCTCGACCTGCAAAACCTTGCCGTCGCGGGTGCGCCCGCTCATCACCAGCACCTCGTCGGCGCTGCGCTCCTCGATCGGGATGGCCATGCCGTCGTCGAGCGTCCAGTCGATGGTCGAGTGCGGGCAGGCGACATAGAACGGCACGCCGGTGTCGTGCGCCGCCAGCGCCTTCAGGTAGGTGCCGATCTTGTTGGCGACGTCGCCGTTGGCGGTGACGCGGTCGGTGCCGACGATGGCGAGGTCCACCAGCCCGCGCTGCATCAGGTGCCCGCCGGCGTTGTCGACCACGATGGTGTGCGGCACGCCGTGCGCACCCAGCTCGTAGGCGGTCAGCGCCGCGCCCTGGTTGCGCGGCCGCGTCTCGTCGACCCACACATGCACCGGGATGCCGCGATCGTGCGCCTCGTAGATCGGCGCCAGCGCCGTGCCGCGATCCACGCAGGCGAGCCAGCCCGCGTTGCAATGCGTCAGCACGTTGACCGTCTCGCCGGGCTTCTTGCCCGCCGCCTTCTCGATCAGCGCCACGCCATGCTCGCCGATGCGCGTGTTGGTGGCGACGTCCTCGTCGCAGATCTGCGCGGCGCGGGCATAGGCGGCGGCAACGCGCGCCTCACGCGGCAGGTTGCGCACCGCTTTGCGCATCTCCTCCAGCGCCCAGCGCAGGTTGACGGCGGTCGGCCGCTGCTCGGCCAGCAAATCGATGGCCCTGTCGAGCGCCTCGTCGGAGGCATCCTCGCGCAGCGCCAGGCACACGCCGTAGGCGGCCATGGCGCCGATCAGCGGCGCGCCGCGCACCTGCATGGACTTGATGGCGTGCGCGGCTTGCGCCAGCGTGCCGATCTCCAGCATGGCCAGCTCGTGCGGCAGCCTGGTCTGATCGATGAAGGCCACCGACCAGCCGTTGTTGCCGAGCCAGATGGTGCGATAGGGCGTGCCGTTGATGTTCATGCGCCTCAAGTAGCGCGTGCGGCCCGCAGGTCAAGTGCTGCGACCGTCATCCCGGAGTTCGCGGTTGCCCTCGGGCTTGCCCCGTGGGTCAGCGAACATCCGGGACCCACCACCCGGATTTCAATTCGTGATGACGATGATCGGCGTCACCTTGGGCGCGTAGATCTGCGAATGCACCGTCGCCGTCACCAGCGCACTGACGGCGGCAATGCCGAGGAAGATGACGGCGAAGCCGGACGAGACCAGCAGCATGTTCAGAGCAGCGCGCATACGGCACTCCAAATGTCGGTACGCGGCACGCAGGCGTCGCGCATAGAACCAACGGACCCGCTGCCACGTTCCCGTCGCCCTCCAGCCAAACTTGTGGAAAACTCGTGCGGCCTCCCGCGGGCCGAAGTGCGATTTGCGCCGTCTTCCAGGCACTTGGAAGATGGAAGCGGAAAGCTTGGATCGGCAACCTTCGTGCCCAACAGATCCGCGGCCACTACCCAGTGCTGAGCCCCGTCGAAGCACGGCATTGCCGGGTTCGTTCGCCCTCGACAAGCTCAGGGCTGGGGTCTTGGCCATATCTAAACCGGAAGGACTTAAGCTTAGGCACCGGCCGCCGCGTCGCTTCGTTGGCGGCCAGCACGCCCTCCAGCGCGTGCGCCACCTCCAGCACCTTGGCATCGGCGCCGTTCGGCCCGATCACCTGGATGCCGAACGGCATGCCGCGATGATCGACGCCACATGGGAGCACGGCCGCGCAGGCCAGCGCCATGGTCGGCGCGTAGGTGATGGCGAGCCAGCGCATGTAGGTCGGCATGCGTCTCGCCGTTGACCTCCTCGACGAACAGCTGGCTGTGCGGGAACGGCGTCACGGATGCCGCCGGGCAGATCAGCACGTCGACGTCCTTGAAGAAGGCGAGGAAGCGCTTGTAGAGCCGGGTCTGCTCGACGTGCGCGCGGGCGACATCGGGCAGCGACATGGCCATGCCGCGCTCGGTGTTGTCGATGACGTTGCGGTCGAGCAGCTCGCGCGCCTTCGCCAGCCGCTCGCCGTGCGCCGCCACGAACTGCACGCCGCGATGCACCTCGAACATGTCGTGCACGCCCGAGAAATCCGGCGCCTGCCAGCTCACCTCGCGGAACGCGGAGGCAAAGTGCGGCACGCGCTCCTTGAACACGCGGGCGATGTCGGCATCGACCGGAGCGCAGCCGAGGTCGGTCGACACCGCCGCGCGCAGCTTGCCGAGGTCCGCGCCGATCAGTTGCGCAGGGATGCGCGCGCCATCGCCCGAGGAGAACGGATCACGCCGGTCCTCGACGGCCTGCGCCCGCAGCAGCAGATGCAGGTCCGCCACCGTGCGCGCCATCGGCCCCGTCACGCCGAACGGGACGAGGCCGGCTGCCCGATCGACGCTCGGCACCACGCAGGGCGAGGGCCGGAATCCCGCCACGCCGCAGAAGGCTGCCGGCGTGCGCAGGCTGCCGCCGTAGTCGGAGCCCGTCGCCAGCGGCACCTGGCCGAGCGCCAGCGCCACCGCCGAGCCGCCCGATGAGCCGGCGCTGGTCAGCGTCGGATCGAACGGGTTGCCGGTCGGGCCGTACACGCGGTTGGTGGTGTTGGAGCCGGCACCGAACTCCGGCGTGTTGGTCTTGGCGAAGATGATGCCGCCGGCCTTGCGCACGTTGGCGACCGTGAAATCGTCCTCGCGCGGCACGTGGTCCTTGAACAGCAGCGAGCCCCAGGTGGTGCGCAGGCCGGCGGAAGCCTGCAGGTCCTTGAGGCCGACGGGCAGGCCGCCGAGCAGTCCCGGGTCGTCGCCGCGCTGGATGGCATCGCCGATCGCCTTCGCCTGCCGTGCGCGCCGCTTTCCGCATCGATGGCGACGATGGCATTCACCGCCGCATTGGTCGCCTCGATGCGCTTGAGGCAGCTCTCCATCAGCTCCAGCGGCGACAGTTCCCGCGCGCCGATCATGCGCCGTGCCTCCACCGCCGTCAGATCGCAAGCCTCGCTCATGCTGGTCTCCCCACTCACCTCCCCCTGGAGGCGGGAGGATGCTCCGGCCCAGATTGGCGAGGAGACCCCACGCACGTCAATCCTTCTGCACTTGGCTCCCTGCAATGCAGGAATGGGGCTAACGCCGAGCCGGCTGCGCCTCTTTCCCAGAGGCGCGGGATAGCGAGTACTGGCGCCGTATCTGCTCGAGCGCCTTGCGCGCCTGGATCGGCGGAAAGCCGTCGCAGCCGGCAAAGCCGCGCTCATATCTGGCCTCCGCCTTGGCGAGGAACGCCCTCTCGGCGACGGCGTCCGCACGCCTCGCGGTTCTGGCGAAATCGGCAAGCGTGCGCTCGATATAGGTTTGCAACTCGCCCGCTTCCTCCGCCGACAGCACGCCGGCGCACTTCCGGCCTATCACCCGGCCCACGATCGCGTCGCCGAACCGGCCGTGCTTGCCGAGAGGCCTGCCGGACAATGCCAGCCAGGCTTCGGCCGCGACCGCCGTTCGCACGCGCTTGGCCATGTCGCGGGCGAATTCCAGCGTGCCGGCATCGCAGCTCCTCGCCCTGCGGAATTTCCTGTTGAAGGCGCCGGCCACGCCTCTTTGCATGGTGGCCCACGAGATGGCCGGATAGGCGCCGGTCTTGTCCTTCGCCGCCTGCTGCTCCGCCGCGAGCCGACCGTAGTAGGCGACCGCCTTCTGCACTTCATCCGGCGCCAGCATCACCGCCAGCGCCTGCGCCAGCCCGTCGAGCTGGTCCTGCTGGATCGGGTTGGCCTCGCGCGACTTGGGATCGGCCTGCTGCTTCTCGTGCTCGCGCCGCTTGGCCGTTAGATAGCTGCGGATCTCCACCCGCTCCCGGCGCGAAAGCGAGCCGCGACACGACTGGCCGATCACCATCGCCGCCAGCACCGCCGTGTGATTGGCGCTCTCGCCCGGCCACGTGTAGGCCTCGGCCGGCGAGGCCAAGGCAACGGTGCTGCATAGCGATGCAGCGACCACCGCGACGCGAGCCCATCCGCATTTCCACATGCCACCCCTCTTGTGCGATTGCGCTGCCAGCCGGCAGCCAAGGACCCGCGCGCAAGGGAAAGCATGCCAGGCGACAACCCTTCTGTTCCTTGCGAAACATCACGGCATCGCCCCAAAACGACGATGTCACCCGCGCCGGCTTGGCGGGGTGACATCGCAAGGCTTCGTATGCGGCCGGCGGCTACGCCAGGCTGCACAGCTTGGTGGCGCTCGACATGTCGTGCACGCCCGGCGTCTCGTCGATGTTGAGCGACTTCACCACGCCGTCCTCGACGATCATCGAGTAGCGCTTGGAGCGCACGCCCAGCCCGCGCGCGGTCAGGTCGACCTCCAGGCCCACCTTCTTGGCGAACTCGGCGCTGCCGTCGGCCAGCATCTCGATCTTGCCGTCGGCCTGGGAGGCATCGGCCCAGGCGGTCAGCACGAAGATGTCGTTCACCGCCGTGCAGGCCACCACGTCGAACTTCTTGCCCTTCAGCTCGCCGTAGTTCTGCACGAAGCCCGCCATGTGCTGCTTGTGGCAGGTGGGCGTAAAGGCGCCGGGCACCGCGAACAGGGCGACCTTCTTGCCGCCGAAAACGTCCGACGTCTTGGCCGGCTTGGGCGCGCCGTCCGCGCCCATGGTCATGAAGGTGGTATCGGGCAGGCGGTCGCCGACCTTGATCGTCATGGCATGATCCTCTTTGCAATGGACTTGGAAATTGGGACGCGCGCCGAACTTAGGCGCTCCGGATAGCCAAGCCAAGCCAGGATGTCACGAGTGTGATGGTGGAAGGATGAGCGCCTAAAGCTGCCAGGTCGCCTCGGTGGCGGCGCCGCCATCGCCGACCAGCGTCAGGATCAGCTGCTTGCCCTTCAGGTCGTGCGCATCGACGCGCGACAGGTCGGCCTCGAAGCGGGCGATGCCGCCCGGCCCATCGGGCAGCCGCTTGGTCATCGGCACGTAGACCCCGTCGGGCGCCTCGATGAATACGTCGGCGACCTTGGCGCCGCCGGGAAATGCCACCTCCACCAGCAGCCGCGGCGCAGGTCCATCCAGCGTCGCCGTCACGCCCTTCAATTCCGGGTCGCCCGCCCCGCGCAGCGCCTGCGGACGCGGCACGCGCTCGCGCCAGGCCTTGACCGGCGAGGCGCCGGACAGCCCCGATGGCGGGATGGTCAGCGACAGCTGCACCTCGCCTGGAATGCAGATGTCGCGGCAGATGCCGAGATCCATCTGCAGGTCGAGCACCGACCGGCTTGGCCGCATCGAGCGGCTTGACCTCGACCGGAAACATGACGGAGCTCTTGTAGCCCACGGTCTGGGCCGCCGGCTCCTGCAGGCGCATGGGCGCCGGATAGAGAACGGTGATGGCCGCCGTGTTGATCGATTTCGACCAGTCGAACATCGGCGGCACCCCGGCATCGCCCGGCATGCGCCAGTAGGTCTTCCAGCCTTCGGCGAGTTCCACCTCCACGCCGGCCAGATAGGCCTTCGCGTCACCCGCCGCCGGGCCGGCGACGAGGCGCACGCGTGCGCCATGCAACGACACCCATTGCGTCGCCACGCTAGCCTGGCTGGCCGCCTGCACGGGGGCTGGCATCAGGGCCACGAGCGGCCGCCATCAGCGCGCCGCACAATGCAACCCGCGCCGCCCATCCACGTTGCCTGGGGCACGTTGCCCAGGGCCACGTTGCATAAGGCCACATTGCATAGCAGGAGTGATCATTTCCTCCTCAGTGTTTGCACGATCCTATGTCAGGATTTGGCAAGCTCAATTCAAGTCTCCTCGACCCCCGGTTGCAGGGGGCTTCCTTCACCCCTTCACAGGCGCGCCATCAAGGCGTTAGTCTTACCCGATGCGAACCCCGAAAAAGCGCAAGGCCCAGGATGGTAGCTATCTTGACGGCCAGCTGCTGATCGCCATGCCCATCATGTCCGACAAGCGCTTCGCGCGCTCGGTCATCTACCTGTGCGCGCATTCGGCCGAGGGCGCCATGGGGCTCATCATCAACCAGCGTGCCCCCCACATCAGTTTCCCCGAGCTGCTGGGCCAGCTCCGCATCGGTTCCGACAACGACAGCGACGAGTCGGATCTGATCGACATGCAGGTGCATGTCGGCGGACCGGTGGAGACCGGGCGCGGCTTCGTGCTGCACAGCGCCGACTATTTCGTCGACGACTCGACGCTGCCGATCGACGACGGCGTGTGCCTCACCGCCACCATCGACATCCTCAAGGCGATTGCCGGCGGCAAGGGTCCCGATCGCGCCATCCTGGCGCTCGGCTATGCCGGCTGGCGCGCCGGCCAGCTCGAGAGCGAGATCGCCGCCAACGGCTGGCTGCACTGCCCGGCCGACCTCGAGCTGCTGTTCGACATCGACCTCGAGCAGAAGTACGAGCGCGCCATGTCCAAGATCGGCATCGATCCCTCGCACCTCGTCAGCGAAGCCGGCCACGCGTAGGCGCGGTCCACTGCATCGTCATCCCGGAATTCGCGCCAGCGAATATCCGGGACCCAGCCGAACGCCGACATCGCTCCGGCAACTCACACCAGCCGCTTGCGCATCAGCAGTTCGTCGTCGCCGTCGCGCACCA
The DNA here is from genome assembly GCA_963735125.1 of uncultured Alphaproteobacteria bacterium. Classification (GTDB taxonomy): domain Bacteria; phylum Pseudomonadota; class Alphaproteobacteria; order Rhizobiales; family Hyphomicrobiaceae; genus AWTP1-13. The sequence goes on from CAVTJY010000035.1 coordinate 73,584, forward strand.
GATCGCCGAGCGTGGCGACCAGCTCGAAGCCGTGCGCCGCGTAGAGACGCTGCGCACCCGGATTGAACGCGCTCACGCACAGCCACGCGTTGCGACCCTTCAAGCGTGCCTCGGCCTCGAACCAGGCGACCACGCGCGTGCCGATGCCCTGCCCCTGGAACGCCGGCAGCACGGCCAGCATCTGCATGTAGGGCCCGATCAGCCATGCCGGGCGGATGACGACGGCGCCGGCACTCTGGCCTGCGCATTCGATCTGGTAGCTGGCCGTGACCGTGGACTTCAACCCCTCGGCCAGCGCGGTGCCGGCAATCGCGTAGTGCGCCCACGGCCCGATCTGGGCGATGGCCTCCCCCAGGCGATCCGCCGTCGCGGCCGTGATCGGCTGCAGCGCCAGCGGACGGCCGTCGCGGCCGGCGCCGATCTCGTAGCGCTCAGCGCGGTAGGGTTGCAGCGCAGTTACCATTCGAGGACCAGGGCACCATTCGAGAACCGGGGATGGGGCTCGCGCATGAGTTTACCGCAAGGCGAAATAATGCCGGTTCGCATGCCCGGAAATGCCCCCCGAAACGCCCATGGCACATCCGCGCGCCCAACCGCCTGCCGCTGCCACCCGCGGGCAACGAGGGTCGGCGGAAAGCCTAACCTTGTTGGGCTGTCGTCCTAGCATCAGCACGCGGCGAAAGCTTGTCTCGCGTGCCATATCCACCTACACTTTCGCCACGACTGCAAAAAGTCGACCTTTAATAAGCATTGGGAGGAAATACGATGGCTCGTGTTACGCGACGCAAATTCCTTAAGGTGTCGGGTGCCGGCACGCTGGCCGTGAAGGCCGGCGGCATGGCCGGCATCCTGGCGGCCGGCAGGGCGCCTGCCTACGCACAGACGACCACCGTGCATTGGCTGCGTTGGAACGATTTCGTTCCGGCCTGCGATCAGCTGCTGCGCCAGAAGCTGCTGCCCGAGGCCGAGAAGTCGCTCGGCATCAAGGTCAACTACGAGACCGTCAACGGCAACGACCTGCAGCCGCGCATCACCGCCGGCATCCAGTCCGGCGCGGGCCCCGACATTCTCATGCTGTTCAACAACCACCCGCATCTCTACAAGGCGAGCCTCGTCGATCTGACCGACGTCGCCGAAGACGTGAGCAAGGCGCAAGGCGCCTACTACAAGGTTGCGGTCGGCAACTGCTCGTCGGGCGGCAAGTACTTCTCGATGCCGATGGCCATGATCGGCGCCATGAACGCCTACCGCAAGTCCTTGTTCGCCGAGGTCGGCTTCAACGAGTTCCCCAAGACCTGGGACCAGTATCGCGACGCCGGCAAGAAGCTGAAGGCCAAGGGCTACCCGATCGGCCAGTCGCTCGGCCAGTCGTTCGGCGATCCGCCGACCTTCGTCTATCCCCTGTTGTGGTCGTTCGGCGGCACCGAGGTCGACGACAAGGGCAAGGTCGTGCTCAATTCCAAGGAGACGGTCGAGGCGGTGAAGTGGATGGTAGCGGCCTGGAAAGACGCCTTCGACGAGGGCGGTCTCGCCTGGGATGACGCGTCCAACAACCGCGCGTTCCTGGCCGGCACGGTCTGCTCGACGCTGAACGGCGCCTCGATCTACATCGAGAGCGTGCGGAAGGCCGATCAGTACAAGACCGCCGACGGCAAGCCGCTGAAGGACGACATCCTGCACGCGCCGCTGCCGGGCGGTCCGAAGGGCCAGTTCGGCATGCACACCTTCACCTCGCACGTGATGCCGAGCTACTCGAAGAACCAGAAGGCGGCCAAGGACCTGCTGCGCTTCATCCATGCCAAGGAGAACTACGACCAGTGGTTCAGCACGGGCCAGGGCTTCTACACGCCGGGCACGAGCAGCTGGGAAACCCACCCCATGTGGAAGCAGAACCCGGTGATGGCCCCGTTCGCGGTCGCCGGCCAGCAGGGCCTGACGCCTGGCTATCCGGGCGAGCCCAACGCCAAGGCTGCCGAGGTGCTGACCAAGTACCTGCTCGGCAACATGATTGGCGCCGCCATCAAGGGCCAGAAGGCCGAGGATGCGGTCGCGGCCTGCGACGGCGAGCTGAAGAAAATTTACGGATAAGGCACGGCGGGCCGACGGCCCGCCGCCGCTGCACAACGACATAAGTCTGGCGGCCGCTCTGCTTCGGCGGGGCGGCCGACCGGATGCTAAGACGCAACAGGAAACGTCCATGGCAGTCACGGTCGCCGGCGCCGACGTCGGCATGCATCCAAAGCCACCGCGTCAGAAGTGGCGACCGCTCGAAAACGAACGCAGCCTGGCCTTCCTGCTGCTGCTGCCTACGCTGATCCTGCTCGGAATGTTCATCGCCTATCCGTTCGTGCGCGGCATCCTGCTGTCGGTCAGCAGCGCGCGCGTCGGCATCCCCGGCGAGTACGTCGGCTTGCAGAATTTCCAGCGGCTGATGAGCGATCCGATCTTCGCACACGTCGTCTGGAACACCTGCTTCTACACAGCCGTCACCACGGTGTTCAAGCTGGCGCTGGGCCTGTGGCTGGCGATGCTGCTCAACCGTCACTTCAGGTTCAAGGCCTTCACGCGCGCCTTCATCCTGCTGCCCTTCATCATCCCGACCGTGCTGTCGACGTTCGCCTGGAAGTGGATGTTCGATCCCACCTTCAGCGTGCTCAACTGGCTGTTCTACAAGCTGGGCCTGATCTCGAGCGCCATCAACTGGCTGGGCGATCCCGATCTCGCCATGCTGTCGATCATCATCGTCAACGTCTGGCGCGGCGTGCCGTTCTTCGCCATCTCGCTGCTGGCCGGGCTGCAGACCATCAGCCCCGACCTCAATGAGGCGGCCGCCATCGACGGCGCCAAGCCGTGGCAGCGCTTCATCCACATCACCTGGCCGCTGCTGCTGCCCGTGACGATGGTGGTGGTGCTGTTCTCCGTCATCCAGACGTTCGCCGATTTCCAGATCGTCTACGTGATGACCGGCGGCGGCCCGGCCAATGCCACGCATCTGTTCGCCACCTACGCCTATCAGCTGGGCGTCGGAACCGGCATCCTCAGCATGGGAGCGGCCGTGTCGCTCGCCATGTTCCCGATCCTGTTCCTGATCGTCATCTTCCAGCTGCTTTACATCCGCCGCGTGGAGACCCGCTGATGATCGAAGGTGCAATCTGGCGGCGGTGGGTGTTCTTCTACATTCCCATCACGATCTTCCTGATCTTCCTGCTGTTCCCGTTCTACTGGATGCTCATCACCACGTTCCGGCCGGACGGCGAACTCTATCGCCCATGGCGGGCGGTCAACTACAACCCGTTCTGGACGTGGCATCCGACGCTGCTGCACATCAAGTACCTGTTCCAGGAGACCATGTTCGCCACCTGGCTCATGAACACCATGGTGATCGCGCTCGCCTCCACCGCCATCTCGCTGTTCTGTGGCATCTTCGCCGGCTACGCGCTGTCGCGCCTCAACTTCCCCTTCGCCGGCAGCCTCGGCACCGGCATCTTCGTCACCTACCTCGTGCCGCAGACGCTGCTGTTCATCCCGCTCTCCGAGATCATCCGCAACTACCAGCTGGGCGACACGCCCTGGTCGCTGATCCTCACCTATCCGACCTTCCTGATCCCGTTCTGCACCTGGCTGATGATGGGCTACTTCAAGGCGGTGCCGAAGGAGCTGGAGGAGTGCGCCCGCATCGACGGCGCCTCGCGCTGGCAGGCCATGCTCTACATCATCATCCCCGTGGCGGTGCCGGGCATCATGTCGGCTGGCATCTTCGCCTTCACGCTGTCCTGGAACGAGTTCATCTACGCGCTGGTGTTCCTGTCCAGCCCCGAGCAGAAGACCGTGCCGGTCGGCGTGGTCTCGGAGCTGATCCGCGGCGACGTGTTCTTCTGGGGACCGCTGATGGCGGGCGCGTTGCTGGGCTCGATTCCGGTGGCGATCGCCTACTCGTTCTTCGTGGAGCACTACGTCTCGGGCCTGACCGGCTCGGTCAAGGGTTGACGACGGCCGGGAGGCCGCCGATCGCAAGTCGCGCACGCAGAATGCGCAAGTCGTCGATGGGAGGTTGCTGAGAGCAATGGGGCAGGTCGTACTGAAGGACATCAACAAGTTCTATGACAGCGTGCACGCTGTCATAGACGTGAACCTGCAGATCCGCGACAAGGAGTTCGTGGTGTTCGTCGGCCCGTCGGGCTGCGGCAAGACCACCACGCTGCGGATGATCGCGGGGCTCGAGGCGATCAGCTCCGGCGACATCTCCATCGACGGGCAGGTGGTCAACAACCTGGCGCCGATGGATCGCGACATCGCCATGGTGTTCCAGAACTACGCGCTCTACCCGCACATGAGCGTGTACGACAACATGGCGTTCGGCCTGAAGATGCGCAAATTCGAGCGCAGCGAGATCGCCAAGCGCGTCAAGGAAGCCGCCGACATCCTCGGCATCGGCGACTATCTCAAGCGCAAGCCGCGCCAGCTGTCCGGCGGCCAGCGCCAGCGGGTTGCCTTAGGGCGTGCCATCGTGCGTCACCCTAGGGTGTTCCTGTTCGACGAGCCGCTCTCCAACCTGGACGCCAAGCTGCGCGTGCAGATGCGTGTCGAGCTGAAGAAGCTGCACCTGCGGCTCGGCACCACCGCGGTCTACGTGACCCACGACCAGGTCGAGGCCATGACGCTCGGCGACCGGGTGGTCGTCATGAAGGACGGTCTCGTGCAGCAGGTGGGAGAGCCGCTCGAGCTCTACAACCAGCCCGCGAACAAGTTCGTGGCCGGCTTCATCGGCTCGCCGGCCATGAATTTCGCCACGGTCACCATGAGCAACGGCGCCGGCGGCATCACCGCCAAGAACGCCGGGCTGCGAGATCCAGGTGCCGGGCAACGACGCCGAGCGCCTGCGTCCGCACGTCGGCCGGCAGGTGACGCTCGGCATCCGGCCCGAAGACCTGCATGTGTCGAGGGACGGCGACCCGCCAGGCCTGACGTTCAACTCCAAGGTGGAGGTGATCGAGCAGCTGGGCTCGGAGATCCTGCTCGACGTGCGGGTGGGCGACTTGTCGATGGTGGCTTCCGTGGAGCCCACCACCCGCACCAGGGTGCAGGACACGGTGCGCCTCACCATCAATCCCGAGCGGCTGCACTTCTTCGACAGCAGCACCGACATGGCCATCTGAACAGCGCCATCTGACTGAACAGGGCCATCTGAGCCGGCCTCGGCCGCCGGTTGGCCGAAAAAAAGAACCACTGGAGGCAAACCTGCCAGTGGTTCTTTTCCCCGCAAAGCTCCGTCGCGAGCTGCTTGCCTGCGAGCGTCGCGACGTAAGAAGAAACCCAAATATTCCCGTGGGTTCGGGTACCACTCCCATGCGTTTGCGACTGTCTCGGCTGGAAACCTCGCTGCGTCCGAAAACAGTCACCGTTCTGTTTTACGTAACGTGCCGAGCCGTTCAACGTCTAAAGGCGTCTGGTTTCGCAGCCTCGATCAAAACTATAGTGATGATTGCTGCACGCGCTCGTCTGGTGTCAGGGTGCGCTTCTCGATTTGAACGATGCACGCAGGTTGATCACTTGGTGATCCGGGGACTAGCGGCATGCCCGAGAACTGGAGCGATATCGTCAGGGTCTATCGCACGCGCCACGGCCTGACGCAGGAGCGGATGGCCGGCGTGATCGGCGTCGCGCAGCGGACCATCTCGCGCTGGGAGCGCGGCGACGACACCCCGAGCCTCGAGCAGCAGAGGCGCCTCAGGGACCTCGGCTGGGAGCCGACCGGCCCGCTGCTCACCTCGCTGGCCGCCGCCGTGCAGCACTGCCCGGTGCCGCGCGCATTGTGCCGGACGCAGAACCTGCGGCTGCTGCTGCTGTCCGCGCCGGCCATCGCCAAGCGCCCCTCGGTGACCGAGTGGATCGGCCGCGACCTGGCGCCGATCGCCTGCGGGGTGCTGGAGGAGATGCTCGACAACGCGCCCCTGCAACGCGCCATCGCCAACCGCGAGATCGCCGGCATCGTCGCCACCTCGCGCAGCGTGCTGCGCACCGCCGAGCACGAGCAGATCGGCGCCTACCGCACCTCCGTCACCTATTTCTTCCACGAAGGCACGCTCTACAGCGATGCCGTGTCCGTGCCGACCGACGCGCACGCCCACTGCGGCTACCGCCCGATCCCGATGGACGAGATCACCTCGAAGTAATCATCCCACCCGTCATCCCGGCCCGTGGGCATCGCGCCAGAGCGCGATCCCCGCGGAGCCGGGATCTGCTGCAATCTCCGCTGGCCCGCAGGTCCCGGATAGTCTCGCCCCGGCCTCGGGCCGGGGCTCGACTATCCGGGACGACGGGTAGCAAGCATATAGGGCTCGCCGCGCCAACTGTTGCTCAAGCAGGCTGGCCAGCTGCCGGATGCCCTCGCTGATGGTCGCGTTGCTGCGCCCAGACCAGATCAAACGGCCACCTTTCAAAGTTCTAGCCCCCAATCTGGGGGTTTCTCCCGATTTCGCGCCCAACGCCGATCCGCAAACATGCCTCGTGAAGCGGCCCGCGGGGCCGAACAACCGGCAGGCCGCAATGACCACAACCACCAAGTCTCCAGGCGGTAGGCAAGTCCATGCGCGCGCGCTGGATCGCCGAAGCCTCCTCCGAAATGGCTCCAGTCTGGCTGCGCTGCTGGCAGCCGGCGCTGTCGGCTACAGGCCAGCACGAGCCCAACAGTCGTCGGGCTCCGGCCCCTCCGGACGCCGGCCCAACATCGTCGTCATCCTGGCCGATGATCTCGGCAACGCCGACCTCGGCTACCGCGGCAGCGACATCAAGACACCCAACATCGACGCGCTCGCCAAGGGCGGCGTGCGTCTGGAGTCGTTCTACGGCATGCCCGCCAGCACGCCGGCCCGGGCCGCGCTGATGACCGGGCGCTATCCCATGCGCTACGGCCTGCAGACCATGGTCATCTCGCCCAGCCAGACGTACGGGCTGCCGACCGAGGAGCGCACGCTGGCGCAGGCGCTCAAGGAAGCCGGCTATCGAACCGCCATGGTCGGCAAGTGGCACCTTGGACATGCGGACCAGAAATACTGGCCGCAGAACCGCGGGTTCGACCACTTCTACGGCAACCTCGTCGGCGAGGTGGACCACCTCACCAAGGAAATCGGCGGGCTCATCGACTGGCAGCGCAACGGCCAGTTCCTGAAGGAGAACGGCTATTCGACCACGCTGATCGGTAACGAGGCCGTGCGTATCATCGACGCCGACGACGGCAGCAAGCCGCTCTTTCTGTTTGCGGCGTTCCTGGCGCCGCATGCGCCCTTCCAGGCGCCGCCCGACTACGTCGACCGCTACAAGGCAATAGCCGACGAAAAGCGCCGCACCTACGCGGCCATGGTCACGGCGCTGGACGATCAGGTCGGCCGCATCGTCGCCGCGCTCGACAAGAAAGGCATGCGCGACAACACCGTGATCGTGTTCGCGAGCGCCAACGGCGGTGCCAGAGGCGCCGGCTTCGAATGGCGATTTCCGCGACGGCAAAGGCTCGCTGCACGAGGGCGGTGTGCGCGTACCTGCGATCGTCAACTGGCCGGGCAAGATCAAGCCGGGCGTCAGCAACGAGCCGCTGCACATGGTCGATCTGATGCCGACGCTGCTCACGCTGGCGGGCGCCCGCGGCAGCAACGGTCGCCCCTTCGACGGCAAGGACATCTGGGCGACGATCGCGTCAGGCGCACCTTCGCCGCACGAGGACATCCTGATCAACGTCGAGTCGTTTCGCGGTGCCCTTCGCAAGGGCGACTGGAAGCTCGTCAAGGTGTACCAGATGCCCGGCACGGTGGAGCTGTTCGACCTCGCCAGCGACCCCGGCGAGAAGAACAACGTCGCGCCGCAGCACTGGGACCTCGTGCACGAGCTGGAAGCCCGCCTGGGGCGCTATGCCAGGGACATGGAGCCCAGCAGGTGGATCAAGGCGCAGCCCGCTCTCGTGGACGCACAGGGCCGCACCATGTTCGAACCTGGCTTCGTCATCGAGGACGGCGGCCTGCCGGGCGAAAAGCCGACGCTGCCCGGCGTCGGCAGCAGGGCGCTGAGGTAGCGGTCAGATCAAGGCCGCCAGCCGCCGGATGCCCTCGCGGATGGTGGCTTCGTCCGGCAGCGAGTAGCTGAGCCGCATGCTGTTGCGGCTGCTGCCGTCGAAGAAGAAGGCTCCGCCCGGCACGAATGCGACGCGCGCCTCCTTGACCGAGCGCTCCAGCAGGGCCGCGCCGTCGCAGCCTTCCGGCAGGCGCACCCACACGAACAGCCCGCCCTGCGGCTCGGTCCAGGTCACCCCGGCCGGCATGTACTCGGCGAGCGCCGCCAGCATGGCGTCGCGGCGGCGGCGATAGTGGCTGCGCGCGGCCGTCACCTGCCTCTCGTAGGTGGCCTCGACCAGCTTGTGCATGACCATCTGGTTGACGTTGGCCGAGTTGAGATCGGAGGCCTGCTTGATCAGCACCAGCCGGCGGATCAGCGGCTTGCCGGCGACGATCCAGCCGATGCGCAGGCCGGGCGACATGGTCTTGGAGAACGTGCCGCAATAGATGGTGCGGGCGGCATCCAGGCTGCCGCTGCGGGCGATGTCGAGCGCCTGGATGGCGGGGATCGGCTCGCCCTCGAAGCGCAGCGCGGCATACGCGGAATCCTCGATGATCGGGATGTCGAGCTCCGCCGCCAGGTCGAGCAGCCGCTCGCGCGCCGGCCGCGACAAGGTCTCGCCGGTCGGATTGGCGAAGTCGGACACCACGTAGGCGAACTTGACCCGGCCGCCGGCAGCAGCGGCCGCGTCGGCGTAGGAGGCCGGCGTGCGGTTGCCGTGGTCGGGGCGCAGTTCGTCGTAGCGCGGCTCATAGGCCGAGAACGCCTGCAACGCGCCGAGGTAGGTCGGTGCGGTCGCCAGCGCCGTGTCGCCCGGCGACAGCAGCAGCCGGCCGAGGAACTCCAGCCCCTGCTGCGAGCCGCAGGTGATGACGATGTTGTCCTCCGCGCACGGCACGCCGAGCCGGCCCATGTGCCGCACGATCCACTGCCGCAGCGGCAGGTAGCCCTCGCTCACCGAGTATTGCAGCGCGGCCCGGGCCGGCGCGGCCTCGCCCAGCACCTCGCCGTACGCCGCCTTGGCCTCGGCGATCGGAAACAGCGCGGGATCGGGTATGCCGCCGGCAAACGAGATGATGCCGGGCAGGTCCAGCAGCTTCAGAAGCTCGCGGATCTCGGAGGCGCGCATCTTCTCGGCGCGGTCGGCATAGCGCGGCTCCCACTCGGCCGCGACGGCGCGAGGGTTCATGACTTGGCTCCATCGTTTCTGTCCCCAGAGCGAATTATGTCAGCATTGCTGACCTATTTGCAACCGCGCTATCGAAGAGCCTTGTTCCGCAAGCGTTTTTTCAAGCCTGGCAGAGGTAGCTCACCGTGCGGATGCGCTGCTCCTGCAGGTTGCGCACCTGGTTGCGGGTCATGGCCGGAAAGTCGTTGCCGAGGAACGCCTGGAAGGTCACGGCCGGGGCCGCCTGCGCCAACCGCGCGGCCATCGCCTCGAACCAGCGCTGACTTTCCTCCGTGGAGTCGTGCATCTCCAGGATCTTGAAGCCGGCGCCCGCCAGCAGCCAGTGCATGCCCTCGGGCGTGGTCAGGTGGCTGATCGACGGCTCGCGTGCCCAGGGCACCGGGAACAGCACGTCACCCTCGCCATGCAGGACATCGTAGATGGCAAAGCGGCCGCCGGGCTTCAGCACGCGCTTGGCTTCCGCATACATCTTGTCCTTGGCCGCGATGTTCATGGCCACGTGGATGGTCATGGCCGCATCGAATTGGCCGTCCGCGAACGGCAGGCTGGTGGCGTCGCCCTGCCGGAAGGACACGCGATCGCTCAATCCCACCCAGCCACTGAGCGTGGTGGCGGCATCGCAGAACGCCTGCGTCAGGTCGATGCCCGTCACGAGGCAGCCATAGGTCTCCGCCAGCGTCCGCGCCGGCCCTCCGAGGCCGCTGCCGATGTCGAGCACATGCGAGGCGGGGCTCAGGTCCAGCCACTTGCCGAGCTCCAGGGTGGCCTTGCGGCCGCGGATATGGAACTCGTCGACCGAGCCGAGATCGGCCGTCGTCAGCTTGGACGTATCCTTCCCCGCCTTGCGCAGGCTTTCGGCAATCACGCCGGCGAGGTCGCCGCCGCCCGCGTAGTGACTTGCCACCTTGTCAGCCATGTCCTGTCTCCTCGAATCACCCGATCGTCACGCCGCCATCGGCGACGATGATCTCGCCGGTCATGAAGGCGGCAGCGCGCGAGGCGAGGAACGCGGCGATACCGCCGATGTCGTCCGGCTCGCCGATGCGGCGCAGCGGCGTGGTATCGAGGCGTGCCTTCAGGCGCTTCTCGTCCTCCCACAGCGCCCGCGCGAAGTCGGTCTTCACCAGCCCCGGCGCGATGCAGTTGACGCGTACGCCCTTGGGTCCCCACTCGACGGCGAGGTTGCGGGTCAGCCCGAAGTCGGCGGCCTTGGAGATGCCGTAGGCGCCCAGCATGGCGTTGCCGCGCAGGCCGGCGATCGACGAGACGATCACGACGCTGCCGCCGCCCGTCTTGACCATCTCGGGGATGGCCAGATTGCACAGCCACAGGTTGCTCTTGACGTTCGCCGCCATGATCTTGTCGAACGCCTCGTCGCCGATGCCGGCCAGCGGACCGAAATAGGGATTGACCGCGGCGTTGCACACCAGCGTGTCGATGCGGCCCCACTCGGCCACCGCGCCTTGCACCAGCGCCTCCACCTCCTCCTTGCGCGAGATGTTGCAGGGTATGACGATGGCCTGGCCCTTCGCCCGCCGGATCGCCTCCGCAACCTCCTCGCACGCCTCGGCCTTGCGGCTGGAGACCACCACCTTGGCGCCTTGCGCGGCCATGGTCTCGGCGATCGAGCGGCCGATGCCGCGGCTCGATCCCGTGACGACGGCGACCTGGCCGGTGAGATCGAATGCATTGCGCATGTGGCTCGGCTCCGGGCGTGTGTTGCCAAGGCGACTGTGCGTGCCTACGTTCGCCGTCGATACTAGCGGAGACTGATTGATTTCCAAACGCGACGTCACAGGCGGGTGGGCGGCAGTTCACAGGCTCGACGCACGAGCCGCCCAAGAGTGGATGCTGCAGCTAAGCCGGCGTACGGAGGGAGTATGAAAAGTCGCGATGAGCATTTGTTCGGGCGCGGCCCAAAGCGGATTCTTGCACTGGATGGCGGGGGCGTCAGGGGGCTCGCCACCCTGGGCCTGCTGCTCAAGGTCGAAACTCTTCTGCGCAATCGCATGCCCGCGGACAAGCAGGCCAGTTTCAGGCTTTGCGACTATTTCGACCTTATCGGGGGCACCTCGACCGGCGGCATCATCGCGACGCTGCTGGCGCTCGGCTACGAGGTCAAGGACATCGTCGCACTCTATCGCGACATGGCGCCGAACGTGTTCGGCAAGGCGCGCTGGTTCCAGGGCGTCCAGTCCAAGTTCGACAGCAAGGCGCTGCGGCGCTCCGTCAATCGCACGCTCGCCGACTGCCTGAAGCGGGCCGGCCGCAATCCCAAGGATCTCAGCGTCCTGCGCATGAACACCGACCTGCTGCGCACCGGCCTTGCGCTGGTCACCAAGCGCATCGACACCGGCGCCGTGTGGGTGCTGACCAACAACCCCAAGACCAAATACTGGGACCCGACGTCCAATCTGTGGGCCAAGCATTTCGAGCAGCTCAAGCGCAAGCGCGACTTCTATCCCAACAGTGATTACCCTCTCGCCACCATCATCCAGGCCAGCGCCTCGGCTCCGTTCTACCTCGACGGCGTGGCTCTCGAAATTTCACCGAAGGAGTACGGATATTTCCTGGATGGCGGTGTATCGCCGTTCAACAATCCCGCCCAGGAGCTGTTCCTGATGGCCACGCTGAAAGCGCACGGGCCTGGATGGAACGACGACAACGTATCGCCACATGGCTTCGCCTGGGATACTGGCGCCGACCGCCTGTTCATGCTGTCGCTCGGCACGGGAACATGGCGGGAGAAGATGGACGGAGAGAAATTCCAGAAGATGTGGACGGTGAACCAGGCCAAGGCGGCACTGCTGTCGATCATCGACGACGCCAGCCTGGCAGGGACCACCTGGTTGCAGGCCTTGTCCGAGAGCCCGCGGGCGTCGGTCATCAACGGCAGCCTGGAGGAGATGCACCATCTGCGCATCGTGCCGGAGCCGCTCCTGTCGTTCCGCCGGGTGTCGCCTCGCCTCGAAGACGGTTGGCTCAAGACGCTGGACGCCAAGCTTGCTTTCACCGAGGGGGAGCTGGCCAGGACGCGTGAGATGGATCACTCTGCCAAGGCGAACCTGGATCGCCTCATGGACATCGGCACCTGTTGCGGTGAGCGCGATATCTGTGACGAGGACTTCGCGCCGGCTTTCGATCTCGAAGAGATGAATAAGAAGGAACTCGCGTCGGCTACCGCAGCGCGGGTCTGACGGGGAAACTCAAGGAAGGACACACCATGGTCGATGCCGTCATCGTCTCCACTGCCCGCACTCCGATCGGCCGCGCCGTGCGCGGGGCCTTCAACCTGACGCACGGCGCCGACATGGCAGGCCATGTCATCAGCCACGCCGTCAAGCGCGCCGGCATCGATCCGGCCAGCGTCGAGGACGTGACGCTCGGCTGCGCCAATCCGGAAGGCGCCACCGGCGGCAACATCGCCCGCCAGGCGGCGATCCGCGCCGGGCTGCCGGTCACGGCTGCGGCGCAGACCATCAACCGGTTCTGCTCGTCGGGCCTGCAGGCGATCATCCTGGCCGCGCGCAGCATCCGCCAGGACGGCGTGCCGGTGGCGGTGGCCGGCGGGCTCGAGTCGATCAGCCTGGTGCAGATGAACCTCAACATGAAGTTCTACCGCGACGAGTGGATCGTCGAGCACAAGGGCGACCTCTACATGCCGATGATCGAGACGGCCGACATCGTCGCCAAGCGCTACGGCATCAGCCGGCAGGCCCAGGACGAATACGCGCTCATCAGCCAGCAGCGCACGGCCGCGGGCCAGAAGGCCGGCCGGTTCGATGCCGAGATCGTGCCGCTCACGGCGGTGATGGCGGTCGAGAACAAGGAGACCAAGGAGATCACCAAGCGCTCCTTCACCCTGGAGCGCGACGAGGGCAACCGCGCCGACACCACGCTCGACGGCCTTGCCAAGCTGAAGCCCGTGCGCGGCGACGACCAGTTCATCACCGCCGGCAACGCCAGCCAGCTCTCCGACGGCGCATCGGCCTGCGTGCTGATGTCCGACACGGAAGCCGCGAAGCACAACATCAAGCCGATGGGCATCGTGCGCGGCTTCGCGGTGGCCGGCTGCGAGCCCGACGAGATGGGCATCGGCCCGGTGTTCGCAATTCCGCGCCTGCTGCAGCGCTCGGGCCTCAAGATGGACGACATCGACCTGTGGGAGCTGAACGAGGCGTTCGCCAGCCAGGTCATCTACTGCCGCGACAAGCTCGGCATTCCCATGGACAAGCTCAACGTCGACGGCGGCTCGATCTCGATCGGCCACCCCTACGGCATGTCGGGCGCGCGCATGACCGGCCACGCGCTGATCGAAGGCAAGCGGCGCGGCGCCAAATACGCCGTCGTCACCATGTGCATCGGCGGCGGCCAGGGCGCCGCCGGCCTGTTCGAGATCGTGTAGCCTCGGCGCGGCTGAGCGAGGCTCGCCGCCCCTTATTCCCCTCCCCTTGATGGGGAGGGGCTAGGGGTGGGGTGAAGAGGCAACGGAGAACTTCGACTACATGCGCACTGTGCCGGCCATTCCATCATCAGCGCCGCATCTGTGGGTTACCCCCACCCCCGACCCTCCCCGCAAGGGGGAGGGGAGCGTGCGCAAACATCTCGCAACTGTTCCGCACAGGCGAGCAATAGAGGAGCCGACATGGATCTTCGCTTCAGCGCCGAGGAGAACGCCTTCCGCGACAAGCTGCGCACCTTCTTCCGCGGCAAGGTGCCGGCCCCGATCCGCACCAAGGTGATGGAAGGCCGCCACCTCGATAAGGAGGACTGGGTCACCGCGCACCAGGTGCTGCATGCGAGGGGCTCGCCGTTCCGCATTGGCCAAAGCGTGGGGCGGGTCCGACTGGACGCCCGTGCAGCACTACATCTACATGGAGGAGCTGCAGTACAACGGCGTGCCGCAGCCGCTGCCCTTCAATGTCTCCATGTGCGGGCCGGTGATCATCGCCTTCGGCACCGAGGCGCAGAAGCAGCGCTTCCTGCCGCGCATGGCTTCGCTCGACGACTGGTGGTGCCAGGGCTTCTCGGAGCCCGGCGCGGGCTCCGACCTCGCCGGCCTCAGCACCTCGGCCGTGCGCCAGGGCGACCACTACATCGTCAACGGCCAGAAGACCTGGACCACGCTGGCGCAATATGCCGACTGGATCTTCTGCCTCGTGCGCACCGACCCCGCCGCCAAGAAGCAGCTCGGCATCTCCTTCCTGCTGATCGACATGAAGACCCCGGGCCTCACCGTGCGCCCGATCCAGACGCTGGACGGCGGGCGCGAGGTCAACGAGGTGTTCTTCGACGACGTCAAGGTGCCGGCCGAGAACCTGATCGGCCAGGAGAACCGCGGCTGGGACTGCGCCAAGTTCCTGCTCGGCAACGAGCGCACCGGCATCGCCCGCGTCGGCTATTCCAAGCAGCGCGTCCAGCGCATCAAGGAGCTGGCCGCCAAGGTCATGGCCGGCGACCGGCCGCTGATCGAGGACGAGCGCTTCCGCGAGAAGGTGGCCGCCGTCGAGGTCGAGCTGAAGGCGCTGGAGATGACGCAGATGCGCGTCCTCGCCGAGGACCGCAACCGCAAGGACAACCTGCCCAACCCGAAGTCGTCGATCCTCAAGATCAAGGGCAGCGAGGTGCAGCAGGCCACCACCGCGCTGCTGCTGGAGGTGGCGGGGCCGCTGGCGCTGCCCTACCAGCCCGAAGCCGACGACGTCGAGTTCGGATCGAACGAGCCCCCCGTCGACCTCGACTGGGCAGCGCCCCTGGCGCCCGGCTACTTCAACTATCGCAAGGTGTCGATCTACGGCGGCTCCAACGAGATCCAGCGCAACATCATCGCCAAGGCCGTGCTGGGGTTTTGAGTGCAGTTCCCTCTCCCCGTCTTACGGGGAGAGGGCTAGGGTGAGGGGCAGCCACAAACGCTAGCGTGAGCAAGGGGTCTGCCCCTCACCCCGACCTCTCCCCGCCGAGTGCGATCGCGGAGAGGTCGACGATGCGGCGGGGAGAGGGAGTAGACGATGGACTTCGACCTCAACGACGAGCAGCGCCAGCTCAAGGACAGCGTCGAGCGCCTGCTGGCCGACAGCTACGGCGACCTCGCGCAGCGCCAGGGCTACCAGAAGGAGCCCAAGGGCTACAGCCAGCGCCTGTGGCAGCAATATGCCGACCTCGGCCTGCTGGCGGTGCCGTTCGCCGAGCAGCACGGCGGGCTCGGGCAGGGGCTGACCGAGACCATGCTGATCGCCGAGGCGTTCGGGCGCGCGTTGGCGATCGAGCCCTACCTCGCCACCGTCGTGCTGGCGGGCGGCGCGCTGCGCCATGCCGGCAACGAGGCGCTGCAGGGCGAGCTGGTGCCGGCCATCGCCGAGGGCCGCCTGACGCTGGCGCTGGCGCACCAGGAGCGGCAGGCGCGCTACGACCTCGCCGACACGGCCACCACCGCACGCGCCGACGGCAAGGGCGGCTACACCCTGGAAGGCGAGAAGTGCGTCGTCCTGCACGGCGACAGCGCCGACAAGCTGATCGTGGCGGCGCGCGTCTCCGGCGGCCGCGCCGAGCGCAGCGGCATCGGCCTGTTCGTGGTCGCCGCCGACGCCAACGGCGTGACCCGGCGCGGCTATGCCACCCAGGACGGCATGCGTGCCGCCGATGTCACTCTGTCGGCCGTGCGCGTCGGGCCTGAGGCGGTGCTGGCGGGTCCCGACACGGGCCTCGCGGTGCTGGAGCGCGTGGTGGACGAGGCCATCGCGGCGCTGTCGGCCGAGGCGGTCGGGGCGATGGCGGCCCTGCACGAGCTGACCGTCGAATACCTCAAGACGCGCAAGCAGTTCGGCGTGCCGATCGCCTCGTTCCAGGTGCTGCAGCACAAGTCGGTCGACATGTTCGTGGCGCTGGAGCAGGCGCGCAGCATGGCCGCCTACGCCACCATGATGGCCGGCGAGCCCGACGCCCGCGAGCGGCGCAAGGCCGTCTCGGCCGCCAAGGTGCAGATCGGCCGCTCGGCGCGCTTCGTCGGCGAGACCGCCATCCAGCTGCACGGCGGCATCGGCATGACCATGGAGTACAAGGCCGGCCACTACTTCAAGCGGCTGACCATGATCGACATGGCCTACGGGGACGCCGACCACCACCTGCGCCTGCTGGCCGCGGCCGGCGGCTTGAGCTGAGCAGTCAAGCCAGTGTGATGATCGAGAAATTCGTCAGGTTCGCTCGGCAGCGGGCGGCAAAGTGTGTGGCGAACTTCGGAAGCTGGGACTGAGCTAGTTCCCTGTGGATACAGCGACTTTTGCTTTGTGACAATTATTTGACAGGCGCCATAAACGGTTTCAGATAGTGGCAAATTGTCGGCGTTTCAGTGCCTCACGCCCGACGGAACCGCCTTATGGCAATATCGAGCAGTTTACCAGCGCCTCTCGCCCGCGGAGGCTTCGAGACAGAGGCGCGGCCCGATGAGCCCTGGCAGCGCCTGGCCGGGTCCCGGCGCCCCGGCACAGCTCCGGATCTGGCCGAGCAGGTCGAAGCCGCGCTCGACGTTTCGCGCGGCCGCATCACCAAGCTGACGTCTGCCGGCCAGGCCGTATGGGTCAAGCGCCCGCGCCGTGCACCCGGCTACAGCCTCTATGGCTTGCATTTGGCCGCTGCGGCGTTGTTCGGCATTTGTCTGTTCCGTCCTCCCAGGGTTTCGCGCGGCCCATCCGGTCTCGCCGCCGAGGCAAGAAGGCTCGCGCATCTGCGGGGCAAGGGCTGGCCCGTTCCGCGCGTGCTCGGCATCACGCCGCGCTGGCTGGCGCTGAGCGACAACGGCCCGAGCCTCAGCGATGTGGTCCGCGAACTCCAGGTCCCGGAGCGCTCGCGCATGCTGCGCGCGGCGCTGCAGTTCCTGCAAACTCTGCATGACGCTCAGGGCTGGCATGGAGCAGCGCAGTTGCGCAACCTGACCTGCCTGCAGGATGGCTTCGGGGCGATCGACTTCGAGGATGACGTGGAGCCGGCCATGCCGCTCGAAGTCGCGCCAGGCGCGCGACATCTACCTGTTCCTGATCAGCGCGGCGCGCTACGCCGATCGCGACGCGACGCTGGTGCCGCACCTGCTGGACGATGCCCTTGGGCGTGCGCCGGCCCGCGTCGTGGCGGAGCTGAGCATGGCCGGCGACAAGCTGGTGCGAGGCCGAGCGCGTGCTCGGATGGATTGCGCCATACCTCGGCCGCGACGGCCCGGCCCTGTCGGCCATCGCACGTGCATTCCGGGGACGATAAGACCCTCTCCATTTCCGATGCGCGTGGTCGCTGCTACTATTCTCCGTATTGCGACCGTATGCGGGGGCCTAGTGCGATGATCGAGAAGCCCGCCACCACGCGATCAGGACACTAGTGCGATGACCAAGAAGTCCGCTACCACGTGTGCGGCTAGGTTGAGAGGCGGACTTCTTGATCTGAATGCACTAGAAAATTGATTCAACTAGTGTCCTTCGGATCGCGAAATTCGTTCAACATCGGCCGCACGTGGCGACGAATTTCGCGATCAGGACACTAGCTTGCTCGACCAGCAGTTCATCACGCTCGACTATGCGCTGGAGCGCGCGCCGCCGCCCTTCGAGGGCAACGACATCAAGTATCCCGAAGCCCTGGTGCGGCGATTCCTGAAGGAATTCACCAGGCCGGGCGACCGGGTGTTCGATCCCTTCGCCGGTCTCGGCACCACCCTGTTCGTGGCCGAGGAGATGCGGCGCATCCCGTTCGGGGTCGAGCAGGACGAGCGGCGCCACGCATGGGTGGCGGGCCAGCTGCAGCACTGGGCCAACCTGCGCCTTGGCGACAGCAGCAGGCTGGCGGCGCTCGGATTTCCCAAGATGGACTTCTGCATGACGTCGCCGCCCTACATGCCGCGCCACCACAAGTGGAATCCGCTGAGCGAGGGTGATCCGGCGCGTGCCGGCTACAAGGCGTACCTGGACGGCATCCGCCGCATTTTCATCGAGGTGGCGCGCCTCATGAAGCGCGGCAGCCGGGTGGTCGTGCAGGCCGACAACCTGCCGGGGCGGGTGTTCACGCCGCTGGTGCGCGACTTCGGCACGGCTATCGGCGAGGTGCTGCGCGCCGACGCCGAGATCGTGGTGGCCTGGGACGGAGGCCCCAAGGACTTTCGCCACACGCACTGCCTGGTTTTCCGGGTCGTTTAGCTTTCCAGCGATAGGTTCGGCCCCGCAGCCCGGGGGCTAACAACAGTTGTGCAGTGCGGTCGCCGCGCGGCACATTCCACCGGGCGGATTGATTTGCTAAAGCTGGCATCCTGCAGAGCGCGGCCGTCCTGGCCCGTGGCCCCTGCGTGAACTTGTGTTTCGCAGCGGCGTTCCCGGCTGCGCTCCGGTCTCGAAGGTCAACGCCTTGCCCGCACTGCCAGAGCCGCACATCGACTTGTCGGTCAAGCCCGCCGACGAGATCAAGACGACGACCTGCTACATGTGCGCCTGCCGGTGCGGCATCCGCGTGTACCTGAAGGACGGCAAGGTCCGCTACATCGAGGGCAACCGCGACCATCCCGTCAACAAGGGCGTGCTGTGCGGCAAGGGCTCGGCCGGCATCATGCAGCACTATTCGCCGGCACGGCTGACGGCGCCTTTGAAGCGCGTCGGCCCGCGCGGCTCGGGCGACTTCCAGGAGATCTCCTGGGAGGAGGCCCTGGGCCTTGCCACCGACTGGATGGGCGAGGTGCGGCAGAAGGATCCCAAGAAGCTCGCCTTCTTCACCGGCCGCGACCAGAGCCAGTCGCTGACCGGCTGGTGGGCGATGATGTTCGGCACCCCCAACTATGCCGCGCACGGCGGCTTCTGCTCGGTCAACATGGCGGCGGCCGGCCTCTACACGTTCGGCGGCTCGTTCTGGGAGTTCGGCGACACCGACTGGGAACACACGCGCTATTTCATGCTGTTCGGCGTGGCCGAGGACCACGCCTCCAACCCGATCAAGATCGGCGCTCGGCAAGCTGAAGAAGCGCGGCGTCAAGGTGGTGTCGGTCAACCCGGTGCGCACCGGCTACAACGCGATCGCCGACGAATGGATCGGCATCAAGCCCGGCACCGACGGGCTGTTCGTGGCGGCGCTGATCCACGAGCTGTTCAAGGCGCAGACCATCGATGTCGACTACCTGGTGCGCTACACCAACGTGCCGTGGCTGGTGATCCGCGATCCCGGCGCCGCCGACGACGGCCTGTTCGCGCGCGATGCCGACGGCAAGCCGCTGGCGCACGACAAGGCGTCGGGCAAGCTGGTCGATGCGCTGACCGCGCCGCTGCAGCCGTCGCTGTCGGGCACCTTCACGCTGGCCGACGGCCGCAAGGCGGTGCCGGTGTTCCAGCTGCTGGCGGAGCGGTTCCTCTCGGCCGAGTACGCGCCGGAGAAGGTCGAGAAGGAGACCGGCGTCGCGGCCGACAGCATCCGCCGCATCGCCGCCGAGCTGGCGCACGCCGCCTTCAAGGAGGAGGTGGTGCTCGACATCCCGTGGACGGACTGGACCGGCCGCCGCCACGACAAAATGATCGGCCGGCCGGTCGGCATGCACGCCATGCGCGGCATCTCGGCCCACTCGAACGGCTTCCACACCTGCCGCATCCTGCACGTCCTGCAGATCCTGCTGGGCTCGATCGATTGCCCCGGCGGCTTCCGCTACAAGGCGCCCTTCCCCAAGCAGGCGCCGCCGTTCCTCAAGCCGCGCGGCAAGCCGGGTGACGTCAAGCCGATGCAGCCGCTGCCGGGTCCGCAGCTCGGCTTCCCGACCGGGCCCGAGGACCTGCTGGTCGATGCCGCGGGCACGCCGCAGCGCATCGACAAGGCCTTCAGCTGGGATGCGCCGTTCTCCGCGCACGGCCTGATGCACATGGTGATCGCCAACGCCGCGCAAGGGCGATCCCTATCCCGTCGACGTGCTGTTCATGTACATGGCCAACATGAGCTGGAACTCGTCGATGAACACGGGCGCCACGCTCGAGCATCTGACCGACAAGGACCCGGCCACCGGCGAGTACAAGATCCCCAAGATCATCTACTCGGACGCCTATTTCTCCGAGATGGTGCCCTACGCCGATCTGATCCTGCCCGACACCACCTACCTCGAGCGCTGGGACTGCATCTCGCTGCTCGACCGGCCGATCTCCGATCCCGACGCGCCGGCCGATGCCATCCGCCAGCCGGTGGTGGCGCCCGACCGCGACGTGCGGCCGTTCCAGGACGTGCTGATCGATCTGGGCGCGCCGGCTGAAGCTGCCGGGCTTCATCGAAGGACGACGGCTCGCCGAAGTTTCCGGGCGGCTATCCCGACTACATCGTCAACCACGAGCGCAAGCCCGGCATCGGGCCGCTGGCCGGCTTCCGCGGCAAGACCGGCGGCTCGTTCGGCAAGGGCGAGCCCAACCCGCACCAGCTCGACCGCTACATCGCCGACGGCTGCTTCCACGTGCACCACCTGCCGCCCAATCTGCGCTACTTCAAGCACGCCAACCGCGACTACATCGACTGGGCGGTCGACCTCGGCCTGCGCCTGACGCGCACGCCGGTGATCTTCCAGCTCTACAGCGAGCCGATGCAGAAGATGCGCCTCGCCGCGCGCGGCCACGGCGCCGTGCAGCCGCCCGAGCAGCACCGCCGCCGCATCGAGACGTATTTCGATCCGCTGCCGTTCTGGTACACGCCGTTCGAAGGCGCGCGTGACGGACCCTGCGCGAATTCCCGATCCACGCCATCACCCAGCGGCCGATGGCCATGTACCACTCGTGGGGATCGCAGAACGCCTGGCTGCGCCAGATCCATGGCTTCAACAAGCTGTACATCAATCGCGCGCGCGCCGAGCAGCAGGGCATCGCCGACGACGACTGGGTGTGGATCACCAGCCGCATCGGCCGGGTGCGCGCGCAGGTCAAGCTGATGGAGGGCGTCAACGCCGATACGGTGTGGACCTGGAACGCCATCGGCAAGCGCGCCGGCGCCTGGGGCCTCGACACCGACGCGCCGGAGGCCACGCGCGGCTTCCTGCTCAACCACCTGATCGCCGAGCTGCTGCCGGAGCAGGGCGGCGGCTACCGCTATTCCAACAGCGATCCGATCACTGGCCAGGCCGCCTGGTACGACCTCAAGGTGCGCATCGAGCGCGCGCTCGACCAGGACGATAGCCTGACCGAGCCGCGCTTCGAGGCGCTGGTCAACCCGACCGGCGTCGTGCCGCCGACCGAGTCCGACTTCGGCGCCAGCTTCAACGGAGGCCGCCGATGACCGCGCTTGCCGGCCACCACCGCCAAGAAGCTCGGCCTCGTCATCGACCTCGACACCTGCGTCGGCTGCCAGGCCTGCGCGACCAGCTGCAAGGAATGGAACACCGGCGGCTACTCGGCGCCGCTCACCGACCAGGATCCCTACGGCGCCGATCCGCACGGCGCCTGGCTCAACCGCATCCACGGCTTCGAGGTGGGCGAGGGCGCGAACAGCCAGACGGTGCACTTCCCGCGCTCGTGCCTGCATTGCGAGGAGCCGGATTGCGTGACCGTGTGCCCGACCGGCGCCTCCTACAAGCGCGCCGAGGACGGCATCGTGCTGGTCAATCCCGACACCTGCATCGGCTGCAAGCTGTGCTCCTGGGCCTGCCCCTACGGCGCGCGCGAGTACGACTACGGCGACGGCGTGATGAAGAAATGCACGCTGTGCGTCGACCGCATCTACAACGAGGAGCTGGCGCAGGAGGATCGCGTGCCGGCCTGCGTGCGCGCCTGCCCGACCGGCGCGCGCCACTTCGGCGACCTGGGCGATGCGACAGCGCGGTGTCCAAGCTGGTGGCGGAGCGCGGCGGCTTCGATCTGCTGCCGGAGTTCGGCTACAAGCCGGTCAACAAGTACCTGCCGCCGCGCTCGCGCCGCGACACCAAGGCGATCGAAGGCAAGCCGGCCGCGCACGGCGATGCGGCGCCCGGCTCCGCCGCCGACCGCCTGTT
Organism: uncultured Alphaproteobacteria bacterium; assembly: GCA_963735125.1. Classification (GTDB taxonomy): domain Bacteria; phylum Pseudomonadota; class Alphaproteobacteria; order Rhizobiales; family Hyphomicrobiaceae; genus AWTP1-13. Next base: position 95,840 of record CAVTJY010000035.1, read on the forward strand.
CGCCTGGGTCGACCGCGTGCTGTCCGGCTGATGTCCGAGCCACTCATGATCCGCAACGTTGCATTCCCTCGACCTCGCCGCCATGCGCTCCCCTCCCCCTAGCGGGGAGGGGTCGGGGGTGGGGGGATCCCCGCAACCGACCGCTCGTGAGGCGGCGAGCCGCGCCCTCTGCGCAATCCAACGGCGCCGCTCCTGGATCTTCACCCCACCCCTAACCCCTCCCCATCGAGGGGAGGGGAACCGCGTCGGCGATCCTGGCTCGGTAGATCGATGCATCCCGCCTATTCCGTCATCCTGTTCACGACCGCCTCCGGTGCGGGCTACGGCCTGCTGGTGTGGCTGGCGCTCGGCGGCATGCTGGGGCTGCTGCCGGTCGAGCGCTGGCTCGGGATCGTGGGCTTCGGACTCGCATTCGCCCTGATCACCGCCGGGCTGCTGTCGTCGACCGCGCATCTCGGCCGCCCGGAGCGCGCATGGCGCGCCTTCTCGCAATGGCGCTCGTCATGGCTGTCGCGCGAGGGCGTGATGGCGGTGGCGACCTACGTGCCGGCCGGGCTGCTGGCGATCGGCTGGGTGATGTTCGAGCGCGCCGACGGCCTCTTCGCGCTGCTGGCTCTGCTGACGGCGGTCTGTGCGATCCTGACGCTCTACACCACCGGCATGATCTACGCCTCGCTGCGCACCATCCGGCAATGGCACCAGCCGCTGACGGCGCCGATCTACATCGGGCTCGGGCTGGCGAGCGGCGCGGTGCTGCTGACTTTCCTCCTGCGAGTTGTTCGGTCATGGCGCGGCGTCGCGGAGCGCCTGGCTGGCCGTCGTCTGCCTCGCGGTGGCGGCTGCTCATGAAGCGCGCCTACTGGCAGGCCATCGACGCCGAGCCGCGCACCTACACGGTCGGCGCGGCGACGGGCCTCGGCCACCTCGGCAAGGTGCGCCCGCTCGAGCCGCCGCACACGCAGCCCAACTACATCATGCGCGAGATGGGCTACCGGGTGGCGCGCAAGCACGCCGACAAGCTGCGGCTGATCGTGCTGGTGGCGGCGTTCGCGGTGCCGATCGCCGCCTTGCTGCTGTCGCTGGTGGGCGACAGCGTCGGCATCGCGGCGGCTGCGCTCGCCGTCCTGTCGATGGCGCTCGGCCTGGTCGTCGAACGCTGGCTGTTCTTCGCCGAGGCCGAGCATGTCGTCATGCTGTACTACGGCGAGGACGCGGCTTAGCGCGTCGCTAGCGAACCGTAGTCCTGAGCCTGTCGAAGGGCGATGGCGCAGTGATGGCTGGCTTCGACAAGCTGAGCACTCAGTTGCACCTGGCTGGCCCAGGCTTGGCCGCGGTGTGCGAGCCAGCCACTTCGGGATGCAGCATCTCGGCCAGGATCTCGGTGGTCTCGGCCAGGCGGGGGCCGGGCCGGTTGCAGTAGGCGTTGCCGTCGACGAAATAGACGCGGCCGGAGCGCACGGCGGCGATGTCGGCCCAGCCGGGGCGGGCCTGCAGGATCGGCAGCTCCTCCAGCGAGCGCTGCAGGCCATAGCCGCACGGGCCGACGATGATCACCTCGGGGTCGGCGGCAGCCAGCTCGTCCCACTGCATCCAGTCGGAATGCTTGCCGGCGGCGCCGAACAGGTTGTCGCCGCCGGCCGCCTCGATCAGCTCGGGCATCCAGTTGCCGCCCGCCATCAGCGGCTCGACCCACTCGATGAAGGCGACGCGCGGCCGCGGCCGGCCGGCAACGCGCGCGCGCACCGCGTCGATGCGGCGCTGCATGTCGGCCGACCAGCGCCTCGCCGGCTGCTCGACGGCATCGAGCGCCGCGGGCGACGCGGCGGATGTCGGCGTAGACATCGGCGGTGGAGTCGGGCTTCAGCGAGACGATGTCGACCGGCCTGCCCGGTCCAGGTGCAGGTGGCGGCCTCCACGTCGCTCAGGCTGACCGCGCACACCTCGCAGTGGTCCTGCGTGACGATGACGTCGGGCGACAGCGCCTTCAGCGCCTCGCCGTCGACGCGATAGACCGACAGGCCCTCGCGCACGATCGCCTGCACGCGCGCGTCGATCTCGGCGCTCGATGCCCTCGACCTTGAATTTCGGCGCGGTCAGCGCCGGCAGCGCGGCGACGTCGGCCGGGAAGTCGCACTCGTGGCTGCGCCCCACCAGCCAGTCGCGGCGGCCGAGCGCACAGACGATCTCGGTGGCGCTGGCAATCAGGCTGACGACGCGTTTGCTCCCTCTCCCCGCGCGGGGAGAGGGTCGGGGTGAGGGGCAACGCTTGCGCTGGTCCATGTGGCTGCCCCTCACCCTAGCCCTCTCCCCATGAAGTCAAGGGGAGAGGGGACATCGGCACCAGATCGCAGAACACGAAGCCGTCGCGGGTGACGGGCTCGCCGACGGCTGATCGGGATGGGACGGCGGAACATCGGGCCGGCCAGGCGAAGGTGTGGAACTCGCCGTTCTCGGCGCACGGGTCGACACCCGCCGGCAGCTCCGCCAGCAGGTCGAGGTCGAAGCGGCGGCCGGCGAGGCTGGCCGGCAGCTTGCGCGGGTCGAGGCAGGCGATGTGCGCCACCAGGCCGGCACCGATCATGTCGCGCGCCAGCTTCGCGGTCTCGATGCCCCACACCGGAAACAGCGGCGCAATGCCGGTGCCGGCGAGCTTGGTCTCGCGATAGCGGCGGATGTCCTCCAGGAACAGATCGCCGAACGCCATGGCCTCGCACGCCCTCCGCCACCTGGCGCGCGACGAACTCGCCCATCACGCGCCTCATACGTCTCGTTCGGGCAGGGATAGGGGATCGGCAGCACGTGCAGCGGCAGGCCGGCGGCCTCCGCCTGCGCCTCGACCAGCGCGCGGCGCACGCCGTGCATGGCGACGCGATCGAAGGCGGCGTTGATGGTCGTGACCAGCCCGACCAGCTCGACGTCATCGCGCTGGCGCAGCAGATGCAGCGCCCAGGCCGAATCCTTGCCCGTGCTCCAGCTCAACAGTGTCTTCATGCGACCGCAACATGCATCGCGCGTCAGCCGCCGGCAAGGTCCAGCACTCGCACGCCCTTGTCCGGCTTCTCGCGCTTGCGCCACTTGGGATGACGCAGCGTGTGCGTGACGTCGTTGCGGCCCGCCTGCCAGTGCTCCTCGATCGACAGGCGCGAGAACTCGTAGTCCTGCGCGTGCGTCTCGTACGCGGCGCGGCGATGGATCAGATGCACGATGGTGATGGCCCCGTTGCAGTTGTGGTCGCGGAGCAGCTGGGCGTCGGGATCATCGCGCAGCTCCGCCGGCAGCTTGGCCAGCAGGCGGTCGACCGCCAGGCGCATGCTCTCCATCTCCTGGAACCTGTCGGTGTTGAGCCGGGTGCGGCTGGAGTAGCGGATCTCCTTCTCGCGCTGGGCCACGTCGAACAGGTTCTGCGGCATGGCCCCGCGCGCGCTGAACAGATCGACCTGGAAGATGCACTTGTCGTGCTTGTCGCCGGTGTAGTCGAGGATGTACTGCAGCGGCGTGTTGGAGACGAGGCCGCCGTCCCAGTAGGCCTCGCCCTCGATGATCACGGGCGGCAGGCCGGGCGGCAGCGCGCCCGATGCCATGATGTGCTCGGGATGCAGGCGCTGGTCCGCGGAGTCGAAGTAGGCGAAGTTGCCGCTGCGGATGTTGACCGCGCCGACGCTGAGCCGCACCGGCCCGTCCTCGATCAGGTCGAAATCGACCAGATCCTCCAGGGACACCTTCAGAGGCGCGGCGTCATAGACGCTGAGGGCCGCGGGTGAGCCGGCCGGCATGACGATCGGCGGCGGGAAGCGCGGCTCGAAGAAGCCCGGCACGCCGACTGTCGAGATGTAGGCGGCGCTCAGATAGTTGAACAGCTCGCGCGACTGCGTGCCGTCCACGACCGGGCTTGCCTGCACGCCGGACGATACGCGCTCCCAGAATGCGCGCAGGCGGGGAACCCGGTTCTCCTCCGTGTTGCCGGCGATGATGGCGGCGTTGATGGCGCCGATCGAGATGCCGGCGACCCAGTCCGGCATGTGGCCGGCCTCGGCGAGCGCCTCGTAGGCGCCGGCCTGATAGGCCCCCAGCGCGCCGCCGCCCTGCAGCACCAGCACTATGCGCTCGCCCTTGCCCTGCGATCGTTTGACCATCGTGCCGCTCCACTGCCTCGCCCGAGGTTGCGCCGCTGTCTCAACCAGATCGATGGCCGAAGTAAAGCGCAAGTGGGGCGATGCGCCCTGGTTAGCCGAAGGTTGGGCTGCTGTGATGATTGAGAAATTCGCCCGAGCTACCGGCCTGGTTGTTTTCCACGGTACGACCTCGGGGAGCGCGAACACGATCAACATGACGAGCTGTTCCCCGATCCGAAAATCGCGGCGCTGCTGGAGCCTGCCGCCGCTAGTTACTTCTGCACGGCTGTAACCAGGATCTCGACCAGATCCGCGTCTGCCAGTGTCACGCCAATGCAGGCTCGCTGCGGCGCGTTGGCGCGATCGACCCACTCATCCCAGGCGCGATCCATGTCAGGCTTGCGGCTCATGTCGGTGATATAGACCGTGGCGCGCAGAATGCGCGACTTGTCGGAGCCGGCGTCCGCAAGCGTGCTGTCGATCTGTGCCAGCGCATCCTTCGTCTGCTCGTACAGCGGGGCAGCCTTGTTCTTGGCGGTGGCGACCGCGTAAACGATGCCGCCGTGAGCCACCGCGCGGCTGCGTGTCGGCGTCGTGCCGGCGAAGCGCTTGATCATGAGTTGTTCTCCCTGGCTGACGTGAGGTCGTGATGGGTACCATCGTCAACGGTGGCGACGTTGTCCAGGAGACTGCTGCGCGCCGAGCAGCCATGATATTGAGACTGGGACTGTCGATGACCGGGCCAACCAACGGAGCGAAGCGAGTGATCAAGCTCGATTGCTACTACTCCCTGTCCTCTCCGTGGGCCTATTTCGCCGGTCCGAGGTTGCAGGACATCGTTCGGCGGCATCGGGCACAACTCACCCTCAAGCCGTTCGACTTTCAGGAGGTCGTGCCCAGGACCGGCGGGGTGCCGTTGCGGACACGCCCGCAGTCGCGTCGGCGCTATCACGAGATCGAGCTCGACCGCTGGCGTCGCTACCTCGGCATGCCGCTGGTCCTGAAGCCGAAGCACTATCCTCAGCAGATGCCCGGCCGATCCCAACTGGAACAAGTACGCGGGCTGGATGGTGATCGCGGCGCAGGCGGCCGGCCTCGATGCGTTCGTCCTGTCGCACGCCATCCTGCGCGCCTTGTGGGCCGAGGAACGGGATATCTCCGATCCGGGCGTGCGCCAGGCCATCGCCGATGAGAACGGCTACGACGGCGCGCGGCTGCTGGCGGCGGAGACGAGCGCGCCGGTGCAGCAGCTCTATCGCCAGTTCTCGGCCGAGGCGGAAACGCTCGGCGTGTTCGGCGCCCCGACCTTCGTGGTCGATGGGGAGCTGTTCTGGGGCCAGGACCGGCTGGACTTCGTCGATCGCAAGCTCGACAGCCTGCGCCTGCCACAAGACTAGGCAACGCGCGTGCCGCGCGAGCACTTCGCAATGGTATTCCATCCGCCTGGAGGAACCTGCTACGCTTCGATCGGCGGCTACTTGTGCCGCTGGCGGATGAAAGGGTTTGCTCGATGTCGACGTTGTTCTCGCGCCGTACGGCCTGCGCCGGGTTGGCAGCACTTTGCATGCTCATCACCGCACCCGCCGGCGCCCAGCAATGGCCGGCCAAGCCCATCACCATCGTCAACGGCTTTCCCGCCGGCGCCGGCAACGACATTGTCATGCGCATGTTCCAGGAGGCGCTGGAGAAGGACCTCGGCACCCCGCTGGTGTTTGAATACAAGCCTGGCGCCGGCGGCAACGTCGGGTCCGAGTTCGTGTCCAAGGCGGCGCCCGACGGCTACACCTTCCTGATCGGCACGGCCGGCACCCACGGCATCAATGCCGCGCTCTACAAGAAACTGGCCTTCGACGTCGAGGCCGACTTCACGCCGGTCGCGCCGCTGGCCGACATTCCCAATGTGCTGGCCGTGAACCCCACGGTCATCGACGCCAAGACGGTGCAGGAGTTCATCGCCGCCGTGAAGGCGGCGCCCGGCAAGTTCAACTACAGCTCGACCGGCAACGGCGCCAGCACGCACCTGGGCTTCGCCCAGTTCAATGCGGTTGCGGGCCTCGACATGGTGCACGTGCCCTTCAAGGGCAGCCCCGAGTCGATCCAGGCGCTGGCAACGGGCGAGGTCTGCTGCAGCTTCGCCCAGGTGCAGACGGTGCTGGGGCAGTATCGCGCGGGCAAGGTCCGGCTGCTGGGTGTCAGCACGAAGTCGCGGGTCGGCATCCTGGCCGACGTGCCGGCGATCGGTGAGGGCGGGCTGCCGGGTTTCGAGAGCGTCACCTGGTACGGCCTGATCGCCCCCAAGGGGCTCGATCCCCAGATCACCGAGCGCGTCAATGCCTCCGTCCGCAAGGCGCAGGAAAGTCCTGCCCTCAAGGAGAAGCTCGCCGGCATCGGCACGTCCGTTCGCAGCGAGAGCGTGGAGCAGTTCCGCGCCACCGTGAAGGCCGACCGCGCCAAGTGGGCCGAGATCGTCAAGGCCTCCGGCGCCAAGATCGATTGAGCCAGCCGGAGATCTCGCCGATGGCGGAGCTGCGCAAGCCTTGGCCGGCTCCGCCACGTGCCGACCTGCTGGCCGGCCTGACGTTTGCTGCCATCGGCGCCGCCATCCTGTGGGTCGGCGCCGACTACCCGCTCGGCGTGCCGAGCCGCATCGGGCCCGGCTACGTGCCGCGGCTGCTCGGCCTTCTGCTGGCCGGCATCGGCCTGTTCCTGATCGTGCGGTCCTGGTGGACGATCGAGGCGGTTGATCCGGTGATCGCCTGGCGACCGCTGGTGTTCATCCTCGCTGCGGTGGTCGCTTTCGCGCTGGTGTTCGAGGCGACGGGTCTCGTACCGGCGATCCTCGTCTCGGTCGCCATCGGCAACTTCGCCACCCCTGAGAACCGCTGGACCACCGCGATCGTGCTCGGCGCCATGCTCGCCCTGTTCGCCTGGGCGTTGTTCGTCAAGGGCCTGTCGCTGCCGCTGCCGGTCTGGCACCGGTGACCGATCTCCTCCAGAACCTGGCATTCGGCTTCGGCATCGCCGTGACGCCGCAGAACCTGCTGTTCTGCCTGATCGGTGCGCTGCTCGGAACGCTGGTCGGCGTGCTGCCGGGGCTCGGGCCGGTGGCGACCATCGCCATGCTGCTGCCGATCACGTTCACGCTGCCGCCGGTGGCCGCGCTGATCATGCTGGCCGGCCTCTACTACGGGGCGCAGTACGGCGGCTCCACCACGGCGATCCTGGTCAACATCCCCGGCGAGAGCTCGTCGGTGGTCACAACGCTGGACGGCCATGCCATGGCGCGCAAGGGCCGCGCCGGCTCGGCGCTGGCCATAGCCGCGCTCGGCTCGTTCTTCGCCGGCTGCGTCGCCACGGCTGTCGTGGCACTGTTCTCGGGCCCGCTGGTGGCGGTGGCCGGCAGCTTCCGGTCACCCGACTATTTCGGTCTGCTGGTGTTCGGCATGGTCGCCGCCGTGGTGCTGGCGCAGGGCTCCGTCGTGCGCTCGGTGGCCATGGTGGTGCTCGGATTGTTTCTGGGCCTGATCGGCACCGACATCGCCTCGGGCCAGACCCGTTTCACGTTCGGCATCTCGGCGCTGGCCGACGGCGTCGGCTTCGTGCCCGTGGCGATGGGCCTGTTCGGCATCGCCGAAGTGATCGCGAGCCTGGAGCGGGGTGGCGCCAAACCCAAGGTGATCGAGAAGATCAGCCGGCTGTGGCCGACGCGCGAGGAAGCGCGGCAGGCCTGGCCGGCGGTGCTGCGCGGCACCGGCATCGGCTCGCTGCTGGGCGTGCTGCCGGGCGGCGGCGCGCTGATCAGCGCGTTCGCCGCCTACGTGGTGGAGAAGAAGATCGCCAAGGACCCGTCGCGCTTTGGCCAGGGCGCCATCGAGGGCGTGGCGGCGCCGGAGTCGGCCAACAATGCCGGCGCGCAGACGTCGTTCATTCCGCTGCTCGCCATGGGCATTCCGCCCAATCCCGTGATGGCGCTGATGCTGGGCGCCATGACCATCCATGGCATCGTGCCGGGCCCCAAGGTGATGACGGAAAGGCCCGACCTGTTCTGGGGCATGATCGCCTCGATGTGGATCGGCAATCTGATGCTGATCGTCATCAACCTGCCGCTGATCGGCATCTGGGTGAAGTTCCTCCAGATCCCCTACCGCTGGCTCTATTCCATCATCCTGGTGTTCTGCTGCATCGGCGTTTTCACGGTCAACAACACGACCACCGATGTACTGGTGATGGCGGTGTTCGGCCTGTTCGGCTACCTGCTGATCAAGATCCGGTGCGAGCCGGCGCCGCTCATTCTGGGGTTCATCCTGGGGCCGATGCTGGAGGAGACGTTCCGCCGGTCGCTGATCATCTCGCGCGGCAGCTGGTGGGTGTTCCTGGAGCGGCCGATCTGCGCCGGCTTCCTGGCGCTCAGCCTCGTCTTCCTGCTGGTCATGCTGCTGCCTGGCATCCGCAAGGGCCGCGAGGAGGCCTTCAAGGAAGGGTAGCGGGGGGAGCGGAGCCAGGGCAATTCGGCCTTCAAAAGGCGCTGTCCAGTCTTTCCTACACCCCGCCGAGAGCGGTGCGGAGCGAGCGGGCGAGTTCGTCGCCCGTGTACGGCTTGCGCAGGATCTCGAGGTCCGGCGCAATCGCCTCGCCGGCCCGTGCCACGTCCTCGGCAAAGCCCGATGTGAGCAGGACGCGCACCGACGGCACATTCTGCTGCGCCCAGCGGGCGAGGTCGAAACCCGACATGCCGCCCGGCATGACCACGTCGCTGAAGATCAGGTCGACCTTCCGGCCCGAGCTCAGCACCTCGATGGCGCCCGCGGCGTTCTCGGCCTCGATCACCGTGTAGCCGAGATTGCGCACCCGCCGCGCCGAAACCCTGCGCACCTCGGCGTTGTCCTCCACCAGCAGGATCGTTTCGCCGGCAAGCGGAGCTGCCGCCCGTTCGCCCCGCGCGGTCGTCGTGGCCTCGACCCCGGTCGCCACGCGGGGAAGGTAGAGATTGACGGTCGTGCCCCTGCCGACCTCGCTGTAGACGGTGACGTGGCCTCCCGACTGCTTGACGAAGCCGTACAGTCCGCTCAGCCCGAGGCCGGTGCCCTTGCCCGGCTCCTTGGTCGTGAAGAACGGCTCGAACACGCGCGCGAGAACCTCGGGGCTCATGCCGACGCCCGTGTCGGAGACGGACAGGCGGACGTAGTCGCCGGGCTGCACGCCGACCTCGGTTGCGACGTCGCGCTCGTCCAGCACGACGTTCTTGGTCTCGAGCACCAGCTTGCCGCCGGCCGGCATGGCGTCGCGCGCATTGATGGCGAGGTTGAGCACCGCGTTCTCGATCTCGCTCGGGTCCGCCTGCACCGACCACAACCGCGGCGCCAGCAGCGTGGACAGCGCGATCGTCTCCCCCAGCGTGCGGCGCAGCAGCTCGGCCATCGACAGCACCTGGTCGTTGAGGTCGAGCACGACGGGCTCGAGCCGGCGGCGGCGCGCGAAGGTCAGCAGCCGGTTGGTCAGCCGCGCGCCCATCAGCGCCGCGTCGTTGGCGCGGGACAGCAGGTCGCGCTGCTCGTCGCTTTCGATTTCCATCTCGAGCAGTTCGAGATTGCCGGTGATGATCGTCAGCAGGTTGTTGAAATCATGCGCGATGCCGCCGGTCAGCTGGCCGATCGCCTCCATGCGCTGCGACTTGCGCAAGGCCTGGTCCTGCACGACCTGCTGGCTGATGTCGCGATTGAGCGAGAGAACACCGATGAAGTGGCCGTCCTGGTCATGCAGCGGCGTTGCGACCGTTTCGGCCGGGAATGCCTCGCCCGACTTGCGGCGAAATCGCGCCGCCCTGAGGCGCAGCGGGTCCTGGCCCTTCAGCCCCTCGTTGAACTCCTGCGTACCCTCGAACTCGGCCGGCGTTTCATGCAGGGTGGCTACCGGTTTGCCGATCAGCTCCTCCGGCGCATAGCCGAACACGCGCGCCACGGCCGGGTTGCACAGCGTGATCCTGCCTTGCGGATCGACGACGAGCACGGCGTCGGGGAGATGGTTGAAGATGGCCCGCAGCAGGCCTTGCTCCGCCAGTCCGCCCGACCGTTGCTCGGAAAGATCGTGCAGGATGCCGGTGAAGAACTTCTGCCCGTCGGCCTCGAACTCGCTGACCGACAGGTGAACCGGGAAGATGGCGCCGTTCCTGCGGCGTGCCATCACCTGCCGGCCAATGCCGATGATCTTGCGCTCTCCCGTCTCCAGATGATGGCGAAGGTAGCCGTCATGCCGGCTGTGGAACGGCTCGGGCATCAGCACATTGACGTTGCGGCCGATCAGCTCGTCGCCGGCAAAGCCGAACATCTTCTCGACCGCGGCATTGAGGGTGCGGATCAACCCCTGGCGATCGATGATGATGATGGCGCCGACGGCGGTCTGCAACGCGGCCTGCAGCATCTGCGAGCCGAATGGCGGGCTTGGCACTGCTTGGTCTGGGCCTGACATGCGATCCCTTCGCCGGTCACTCAGGAACTCGGGCCGGCCAATTGTAGGACGACGCGGCGCACGCTGTCGTCTCCCGGCTCGCGCTCTATGGCAAACCCTAGCTGTTCAGTCCCGGAGACCTACGACCTCAATCCCAAGACGGCAACGGTCAAACCGTCCCCGCTCTATCCGACGAGCATTGCGCGCGCGAGCAGGGCCAGATCGACGATCAGCAGGCCCGCGCAGGTCGCCAATCCTGCCCATGGCATCCAGGTCGGCGCGATGTAGGCGCCGGGCGGCGCCGGACCGCGCACTGGCCTTGATGCGGATCAGCGCCAGATTGACCAGCGCGAACACGACGAGCGTGATGCGCGATGTGAGATCGGCGAGATGATGCAGGGGCAGCAGCACGGCGAACACCAGCACCAGCGCCGTCGTGACGGCCGTGGCGTTGATCGGCGTCTGCGTGGCGCCGTTGACCGCCCCGAAGAAGCCCGGCAGCTCGCCTTGCCGGGCGAGGCCGTAAAGCACGCGCGAGGCCATGATGATCTGCACGATGATGCCGTTCAGCGTCGCCACGATGGCAATCAGGCTCATGGTGCGCGGCGACGCGCCGGTCAGGCGCTCGAACACCAGCGCGAGCGGCGCCTTGGATTGCGCAAGCTCCTCGCTCGGAACGGCAACCAATGCCACCCACACGACCAGCACGTACAGCAAGGTCGACAGCGCCAGCGTCAGGAAGATGGCGCGGGGCAGGGTGCGCTGCGGGTCGCGCACTTCCTCGGCAATGTTGGCCAGGCTTTCAAAACCGATGAACGCGAAGACCGCCAGCATGACCGTCCCCATCAGGCCGACCATGACGGCACCGTTGCCGAGCGGCGGCAACGCTTCAGGCAGGCGCGTGACCAACTCGGGTCCCGATGCCACGCCCGCCAGGATGAGCAGCAGCAGGCCGCCGACCTCGATCACCGTCATGACGCCGGCAAAGATCACCGACTGCTTGATGCCCCAACCCGCAATGGCGCCCATCGCCAGGACCACCACCGCGATCAGGATCGTTTCCGGCCAGGCAATGAAAACACCGATGTATCCGGCGCTGCCGACGCTGATCGCGGCCGCGGAGACGACGGCCACCGCAACCACCAGCAGGCCGACGAACAGCGCCAGCTTGTCGGACTGGAAGGCGTCCCGGACATAGGCCGCCTCGCCTGCGGCAACCGGCATCCGCCCCGCCAGCTCGGCGAACGATGCGGCCGTCAGCGCCATCAGGATGGCCGCCAGCACGAAGGCGATCGGCGCGTACATGCCGGCGCGCGCAGCCGCCGCCCCGATCAGCACATAGATGCCGGCACCGATCGTGACGCCGAGCCCGTACAGCGTCGCCTGGAGCAGCGACAACGAGCGCTTCAGAGGCACGCCTGGCGCCGATTGCATGGGAGCCCGCTGACGAGATGACGCCGTCAGTGCGAGAACAGCGTCGGCAGGGTCATGTGGCGCGCGATATCGCGGGTGGCGCCGCCGAACACCAGCTCGCGCATGCGCGAGTGGCCGTAGGCGCCCATCACCAGCAGATCCGCGCCGGCATCGGCGACGCGCGACAGATCTCGTCGCCGACACGATGTCGGCCTCGGCGCGGCGCTTGTCGTTCAAGTGAACGAGGATCGTCCGATAGGTCATGTGGCTGAACCCTCCTTTGGTGATTGCACGCCGATGCTTCTCAGCACGGCACGACCTTGACATGGATCAAGCGCCATACCGGGGCATCGCCCGCAGCGTCGCTGGGGCTTGCCTACTACAACAGGACCTGCTGCCGAGCGGTTCCGCGGCGGCTGTTCATTGGCCAGCACGGCTCGTGGAACCGCACGCAATACAGCTGCTACAAGGTCGTGTTCGTGCCGTTCAAGGTGGGCGGCCAGCGGCCGCCAATCGATGTCCTGACGGGCTTCCTCAAGGACGACGGCAGCGGCAAGGCCTAGGCCGACCGGTGGGCGTCGCTGTCGACGGCAAGGGTGCGTCGGAGCCGACCACTTCCATGTGCTCCTTGATCTTGGAAATCTTCTGGGCGTCCATGTGGAATCCTCCAGGGGTTGGGGGTGGTGGACGCTCAACGCAGGCGCCGCGCCCGCGTTCCTGTACGCCGCGCTCGCCTGCCTCCGGCTGCCCCAAAGCAGCACAATTCGAGCAATGCTGGTCAATCATACCGAGATTGCGTTGTGGGCGAAGCCGGTCTCCATCTTGCTCCTGCCCAGTTCGTGGTCATTCTTGCGCGAGTTATGGTTGGCTGACGCAAGCCCGGCACACTGGCCAGGAGAGACTGTCATGACGGACGTCGTAATCAAGTCCCCCCTGCAATACCTGGACAAGGCCTCCTCGGCGCTGCGCGACATGGGCTTGATGCCGCAGAAGGTCGAGCCGGCCCCCATCAACGCGCTGCTGGAGAAGATCTCCGATCTCGACCAGGACAAGATCGCCCTGATCGCGCGCACGCTCGGGCAGACCGAAGTCTTCAACGAGGTGGTGCGCGAGCAGACCTCCAAGATGGAGGTCGGCGAGCGCTACCAGGCCATCACCAACGGCTTCAACTCGATCCGCGACGACTCCAAGCGCCTGGTCGACCAGGTCGCCGACGGCAAGCTGGACATCCTGGAGCGCGGCACCAACATGTGGATGAAGATCGCGCGCGGCGACATCGGCGACCGCTTCGACAAGATCCGCGACACCTATCTGGCCGTCACCAAGGAGACCAAGAACCAGATCGAGCGCGAGGCCAAGATCCTCGATGCCTATCGCGACTATCGCGGCGCGCTGAAGCACGCCGAGGTGATGGCGCTCGAGGTGCTGAAGAAGGCCGGCGAGAAGCTCGAGGCGGTGAAGGTCGACCTGAAGGCGGCGACCGAGAAGGTGGCCTCGTTCGCCGGCACCGAGCCCGCCGAGCGCGCCAAGCTGGAGCTGATGCGCGACGAGCAGCTGCGCCGCACGCAGGACGAGGACAAGCGCTACCAGATCGCCAAGGACCTGTCCGACAACCTGACCATCTCCTACAACACCTCCGAGGTGATCATGGCGCGGCTGATGCAGACGACATCGGCCAAGGAGCGCGTCTATGCCCAGGCGGTGACGTTCTTCTCCACCAACGACAGCGTGCTGACGGCGCTGAAGGCCTCGTTCACCGGCATGTTCGGCCTGCATGAATCGACCAAGACGCTCGATGCCATGAAGGAGGGCATGTCCAAGAGCCTGGATACGCTGTCCGAGGTCGGCGACAAGGTCACGGAAGCGGCCGTGCGCAGCGGCTACGGCCCGACCATCCGCGCCGACGCGGTCAAGAAGCTGGTCGACAGCGTCGTCAACTTCCAGGAGCGCTCCACGGAGATCATCGCCGAGATGCGCAAGCTGTCGACGCAGAACTCGGCCGAGATCCGCGAAGCGGTGGAAGACGGCAAGAAGCGCATGGCCAGGCTGATCGCCGCCGCCGACGACGCTGCCGGCCGCCGCGTAATCAGCACGGGTGGCAGCGTCCATGGCGGATACCGGGCTGGCGCCGAGCAAGCCGCAGACCCTCGACGACGTGATGATCGCGATGGACGTGGTGGACACGCTGCGCCATCGCGAGGACCTGGTTCGCCGCGAGCTCAACGAGGAGGGGCGCGAGAGCGAGCTGATCGACCGCCTGCGCCAGATCTATCACGACCAGGGCATCGAGGTTCCCGACCACGTCCTGGCCGACGGCGTCAAGGCGCTGAAGGACAGCCGCTTCGTCTACACGCCGCCGCCGGCCAGCTGGAAGCGCACGTTTCTGACGGCCTGGGTGAAGCGGGACACCTACGGCAAGCGCCTCGGCATTGCGCTCGCCGGCCTGATCGCGGTGCTCGGCGGCCTATCATGTCCTGGTCTCGCGCCCGGCCCAGCAGGCCGAGGAGCAGGCGCGCATCGAGGTCACCGAGACGCTGCCCAAGGCGTTGCGGCAGGCGCATGCCGACGTGATGGCGGTCGCCGCCGACGATGCCGCCAAGCAGAAGGCCGCGGCGCTGCTGGCCGACGGCGAGCGGGCGATCCGCGCCGGCGACAAGGCGGCGATGGCGAAGGTCAGCGCGGAGCTGTCGGCCCTGCGCGACGAGGTGACGCGCGAATACACGCTCACCATCGTCTCGCGCTCCGGCGAGAGCACGGGCGTGTGGCGCCGCCCGCCGTCCGGCAGCCAGGCGCGCAACTACTATCTGATCGTCGAGCCGGTCGCCGCCGATGGACGCAAGCTCGCCATTCCGGTACGCAACGAGGAGACGGGCGCCGTCGAGACCGTCTCGAAATTCGGCGTGCGGGTTCCCGAAGCGACCTTCGAGGCCGTGGCCAAGGACAAGCGCGACGATGGCATCGTGCAGAAGAACCAGTTCGGCGTGAAGCGGCGCGGCAAGCTCGCCATCGACTACCTGATGCCGTTCGAAGGTGGCTTCATCACCAAGTGGTAGGCCTGCGCGCATGTGGACTGGACGGCAAACTCTGTCATCGATCGAGAGCGCCATCGCCAAGCTGCATGGCGAGGAGGGCCAGCTCGACGGCGCCTTGCGCTCGGCCGTCGGCGATGCCGAGCGCCTGCGCAAGGAGCGCAGCGACGCCCTGCGCGAGCTGGCGCGCATCAAGCTCGACGAGATGACGGCCGGCAGGCTGGTCGAGCAACCTCGATGCCGGCGAGCGCCGCGCCGCGCAGATCCTCGACGACTATCGCATGCGCATCGCCGCCGCCACCGAGCGGCGCGAGGCGCTTCTGAAGGAGGTGGCGGCCGCGCAAGCCGAGCGCCACACCGCCGCCGCCGCGGTGGAAGCCGCGCTGGAGGCAGTCGACAGCCTGCGCGCGCAGGCCGAAGCGAGCGTGCAGGCGACGGCGGAATGGCGCGCGGCCAAGACGGCGCGCGACGCGGTCGAGGCCGTCGCCGCCGAGGCCGAGAAGAAGGCTGACGCTTCCGAAGCCGAGCTGGGCGCCAAGCAGAAGCCCTACGACGACGATCCGCTGTTCGCCTACCTGTGGCGCCGCCGCTTCGGCACGCGAGAGTATGCCGGCACCGGCTTCGCGAAAACCATCGATCGCATGGTGGCGGAGTTCGTCGGCTTCACCGATGCGCGCCCCAACTATGCGGCGCTGATCGAGATCCCGCTGCGGCTGCGCGAGCATGCCACGGCCAAGCGCGCCGCGCTGGAGCAGCCGCAAGGCGTCGCTCTCCGCGATCGAGCGGCGCGCCATGCTGGCGGCCGGCGTGGAGGCCAAGGAGAAGGCGCTGGCCGAGGCGCGCCACAAGCCTGGCCGTGCTGGACGACACGGTCGAGAAGAAGCACGGCCTGCTGCGCAAGGTGGATCGAATCCCGCGCCGCCCTGGTCGCCGGCGACACCAACCCGGCCTACAACGAGGCGCTGTCGCACCATCGCCGCGGCCGACAGCAAGGACGACCTGCGCACGCTGTACATGGAGGCGCGGCGCACGCCGACGACGGCGCCGACGAGGCCGTGGTGCGCCGCCTGGAGACGATCGACGCGACGATCGGCAAGACGGACGGCGAGATCGCCAGCCTGCGCGCGGCGACGGTGGAGCTTTCCCGTCGCCGCGCCGAGGTCGAGCAGGTGCGCGACAGGTTCCGCAGGACCGGCTACGACCACCCGCAAACCACCTTCGAGAACGAGGGCGCCATCAGCGATACGCTGGGCAACATCCTGGAAGGCGTGGTGCGCAGCGGCGTGCTGTGGGAGCTGCTGCGCCAGGGCTACAAGTCGAGACCGACGCGCGGCAGCCCGGACTTCGGCGGGGCGAGCTTCCCGTTTCCGTTTCCGCTGCCCGATGGCTCGTCGGGCAGAGGCGGCTCGCAGGGCGACGACTGGCGCGAGCCGTCGAGCCGCGGCAGCTGGTCGCCCGGCCGCGGCTCGCGCTCGGACGACGACGATTTCACGACCGGCGGCTCGTTCTGATTTCCGTCCTCGGTTCGGCATTCGTGGCCGCTCGCCTTCCTGCTCAGGCTGAGAGGCTGCCGGTCAGTCGGCGGCCTCGTCGTAGCAGGGAATGACGATCGGGTTCTCGATCAGGCGAACGTCGATCGGTTTCACGGCGATCAGCTTGGGGTTGCTCGGCAGCGGGTTGGCGCGCCCGCGCGGCGCGTTCATCCAGTGATCCGGCCCTGGGATCTTGTCGACGCCGAGCGGGTAGATGGTGAGCTTGTCGGGCTCGAACTTCATGCGCAGGAAGTTCTTGTAGTTCTTGATGCGCAGGGCAGCGAACAATTCCTCGGCGTGCATGCGCCCGAACAGTCCCGACACCACCCAGTACATGCCCCACAGCGAGCCGCCCACCAGCGCGCCGAAAATGATCATCAGCATAGGATAGGACATGAAGCCCACGATCTCGCGCACCGGCGTCGCCTTGCCAGGTTCGGCCGTCGTCGATGTCGCCGCCTTCTCGCGCTTCTGCGTCTCGCGCTGCAGCGGCATCAGCAATTCCTCGATGACGTCGCGGACGATGGGAGCCTGCTCGCCGCGCGTGCGGTAGAGCTCCTTCAGGTGCTGCTCGATGGGGGGCGCCATCCAGTTGTTCAGCATCACGACGGTCAAGGACAGGGCGAACATGGCCGTCAGGTGCGCGAGGAAGTGCGATGTGCCGACCGCGAATTTGGTCAGATAGCGTCGCGGCCCCGGCCACTCGACCGCGTCCACATACCAGAGCAGAACGCCGTACAGACCGCCGAGCACGGCCGTCAGGCTGATCGAGCCGATCATGGCTTGGATGAGATAGAGCGGCATGTAGGCCATGACGCCCCACACCGTGGTCTCGATGCCGAGCAGGTCGATCTTGCCGGACGATATGCCGTGCTGGCTGACCAGCGACTGGAATTGCCAGGTGATCATCCAGTAGACGACGCCCAGGGCGAGAGCGAAGCCCGGATTGTAGAAGGGGAAGAACACGTTGCCGAGGCTGAGCAGGTAGCTTCGGCTCTTGTCGGGATAGCACTTGGGGGCCTGCGGTGGCAGCGGCTGGCGCTTGCGCAGGCGCGACAGCCCACCCTTCTGCAGGGGATCGATCACGACGTCCTTGATGTCCTGGACGGCCTGCTCGACGACGTTCTCGGCCGCCTTGGTGTTGCGCTTCAAGCGGATGTCGTAGTGCCTGCCCTTGATCGCCTCCCCCTGACGCGGGTTGGTCATCTGCGGGCCGGCCTCCTCGTGCGTCTCCTGGCGTTCGGGCCAATGCACCGAGATCGAGTTGCGCAGCACGTGCGTGGGATGCAGGAAGGCGCCGCCGCCGCCCGAGGTGATGAAGTGCACGTCGAGCTCGTTGGCGAAATAGCGGCTGTAGTTGTGCCAGTCGCCGGCGATCACGGCGACGACGCGGGCGCCGCGGGAGCGCGCGATGGCCGTGATCTTGAAGAAGTTCTCCTCGTCGTCCTCGCCCTTCAGGTCGGCCAGCAGCCAGGACGGCTCGGCGAGGCAGATGATCAGGTTGTCCTTCGGCCCCATCTGCTGAGCCACGGCCTCGAAGTAGTTCACCTGGGCGGAATCGAGGTACTTCGAGAACTGGATGTCGGCGCCCCAGATCCACCAGTTGTGCGGCAGGCGCAGGGCCCAATAGCTGCGGTGCTGCTGGCATTGCCAGCCGCCGATGATGTTGCCCTTGGCGTTGGCGAGCTTCTCGCGCGCCGAGCAGAACAGGGCATCGAAGGCGATCAGGCCGTCGTACCAGTCGTGGTTGCCGGGGATGGCGAACAGCTTGCGCACTGGGCTCGGAACCGTGAACGCCCAGCTGAAGGGCAGCAACAGGCGCTTCTTGTATTCCTCGCGCGTCGCCTGCGGGTAGCACTGGTCGCCGCCCATGATCAGGATGTCGCCGTGCGGAAGGGGCCCGGCGCCGCGCACGTCGAGGCTGTCCTGCGCCAGCAGGTAGGCCGCCGTGTAGGTCGGCTCGAAGCCATCGCCCACGTCGGCCACGTAGTCGATCCAGTAGGCGCCCGTCTCGTCGACGCGCACGCGCTTGTTGGGCTCCTCGGCGCTCGTGTCGCGAAAGTCGTAGCGGGCGATCGTCTCGCCGTCCTCGGCAGGGTCGGTGACGGCCTGGATCAGGCGCTGGTCGGCGTACTGGCCGAACACGTTGGAGATGATCGTGCGCACGCCGATGCGGGCCAGCAGCCGCGGGTCGTACCAGGACACCATCTTCGGCAGCTTGCCGGTGCGAAGCTGCCTCAGCGGGCTGATTTCCATGTGCGTCTCCCCTGCCCAAACGTGGGGCGAGCGCGTCGCGGACGCACCTGTCCCCAACCTGCAAGGTTGCCGCGTTAATTCGGCGGAAGGAAGAACCCCGCGGGCGCCAGCCGGCCGGGCGTGGCCGAAATACGCCACCGGCGGCCTGCGGGAACCTCGATCAGGCGGCGTAGCGCCGGCGCTTGGCCGCCCGCTTCTTCTTGTACTTGGCCTTGGCGTACTTGCCCTTGCCGACCTTGGCCCCGGCCCAGCTGTTGTTGCCCCAGGTGCGGCGGGGACCGGTATCGATGTGGAACACACCGAAGCCGTAGTGCTTCAGCCCGCCGACCATTCGCTTGCCGGTCAGGAAATCCAGCACCGGCTGGACTGCCCCTGAAATGCGGAAATCGACGGCATTGCCGGTCAGGTGATACGAGCGCTTGGCGCCCCCCACCTTGGCGTTGTGGCGCTTGCTGCGGCAGGTGGAGTTGACTCGCAGCGGCCCGAA
Source organism: uncultured Alphaproteobacteria bacterium (assembly GCA_963735125.1). Lineage (GTDB taxonomy): Bacteria > Pseudomonadota > Alphaproteobacteria > Rhizobiales > Hyphomicrobiaceae > AWTP1-13. The sequence goes on from CAVTJY010000035.1 coordinate 115,113, forward strand.
GTTGGAGGCCACCTCGGCCAGCACCGCCCGCAGGGGTTTGGCGAGGCAATCCGGACTGGCGATCCACCGGATCGTCTCTCCCGACAGGCTCGGCAGCTCGGAGGGGTCCGGCGCGTCGTCGGGAGCTAGAGGGCCACCGGTCCTCGGCTCCGGCACCGGCGTGGCGTCGAGGGGGTATGACATCGGCAGGCTGTCCTTGCCGACGCTTGCCAGCAGCAGGACCGGTTGCGCCCCTGGGAGACGGCGCGCCTGCATGCCGGCGGCTGCGGAGTGCTGAGGCCTCAGCTGGTCGATTGGTTAAGTACTGTCCGAGTCTTTCGATCGGCGTGGCGCGGCCCGTTAACACTTCCCTGGATCGCGCGGCGACCAGTCTGTCGACAGCTTCGGCCGACAGTTCATCGTCGAACGCCTCGGCTCGTGGTGCGTGCAACATGGCCAGCGCCGCCGCTGCGATCATGCAAGCGGCGCCAGCGCTGGCTTTGCAAAGGCGGGGAGGGGTTTTGAACGACAGGACACGGACAAATTCGAGCATACGCAACTCCATGGCACTGGCCATCCTCGCCCGCGATCTGACGGTTGCTCCCGGACGCTGATAGTGAATTCCCCGCTACAAATTTTAGGTGCCTATACAAACCCGAGCCCATCAACCGCGCTTCGCGGTTAATGGTTAATCCCGACCAATGGTTCCAATCTGTGTGCGAGGAGTTGCGAGAGGCGATGAGGGCCGGCGCATGCGCGCGCCGTAACGGCAGCGCGAGGGGGCCTTCGCGTCCTGGCGAAAACTGAATTTCAGGCGCAGAGAGCAGCCGTCAGGCGATGCCCTTGACGTTTTGCCGCAGCACGAATTTCTGGATCTTGCCGGTCGAGGTCTTCGGCAGCGCGCCGAAGATCACCGTGCGCGGCACCTTGAAGCCCGCCATGTTGGCGCGGCAGAAGGCGATGATCTCCTCTGCCGTGACCGGCCCCGCGTCCGGCTTCAGCGTGACGAACGCGCACGGGGTCTCGCCCCATTTATCGTCGGGCCTGGCCACCACCGCCGCCTCCATCACCTGGGGATGGCGATAGAGCACCTCCTCGACCTCGAGCGAGGAGATGTTCTCGCCGCCCGAGATGATGATGTCCTTGGAGCGGTCCTTCACCTCGATCGAGCCGTCGGCGTGCCAGACGGCAAGATCGCCGGAGTGATAGAGCCCACCCTCCAGTGCCGCGTCGGTTGCGGCGGCGTTGCCGAGATAGCCCTTCATCAGCGTGTTGCCGGCCAGCATGATCTCGCCCATCGTAGTGCCGTCGCGCGGCACCGGCTCGCGGCTGTCGGGATCGGCGACGATCATCCGCTCGATGAGCGGGTTGGGAATGCCCTGGCGCGCCATCAGGGCGTAGCGTTCCCCGGTCGGCAAGCCGGCCCATTCCGCCATCGGCGCGCAATAGGTGGACGGCCCATAGCTCTCCGTGGTGCCGTACAGATGCAGCACCTCGAAGCCCATCGCCTCCATGCGCTCGATGACGATCGCCGGCGGCGCCGCGCCGCCGGTCGCCACCTTGGTGCGCACCGGCAGCGGCCGCTTGGCGTCGGCGGGCGCGTGCACCAGCATGTTGAGCACGATGGGCGCGCCGCACATGTGCGTGACGCGATGCTCGGCAATCGCATCGAAGATGCGCTTCGGCTCGACCTTGCGCAGGCACACGTGCGTGCCGCCGGCCGCCGTCACCGCCCAGGTGAAGGTCCAGCCCGAGCAGTGGAACATCGGCAGCGTCCACAGGTAGCGGCTCTCGTGGTCGAGCTTGAAGGTCAGCGCGTTGGCGAGCGCCCCGAGGTAGGCGCCGCGATGGCTGTAGACGCCGCCCTTGGGATCGCCGGTGGTGCCCGACGTATAGAGCAGGCAGATGCTGTCCCACTCGTCCTCGGGGCCGCTGTAGGCGAACTCAGGGTCGCCGTCGGCGATGAAGTCCTCGTACTCGACGCTGCCGAAGCGCGGCGCGCCCTCCGTCTCCGCATCGGCGATGTCGACCACGATCGGCGCGCGGCTGCCGAGCCTGGCGAGCGCCGGGGCGATGCTGGCGTGGAACTCGCGGTCGGCCAGCAGCAGCTTGGCGCCGCCATGCTGCAGGCAGAAGGCGATCAGCGGCGCGTCGAGACGGATGTTGATCGGGTTGAGCACCGCGCCGATCATCGGCGCGGCGTAGTGCGCCTCCAGCATCGCCGGAATGTTGCTGGCCAGGATCGACACGGTGTCGCCGCGCTGCACGCCGGCCTTGCTCAGCGCATGCGCCAGCCGCCGCGCGCGGGCGTAGAATTCACGGTACGTGAATCGCCGCGCCCCATGCACCACCGCGATGCGCTCACCGAAGAAATCCGCCGCACGGGCGAGGAAGCTCACCGGGCTGAGCGGCACGAAGTTGGCCGGGCGCTTGCTGAGTTCCGGCCTGTCGGTTGTCATGTCGGTGCTCGCCTAGCCGGACGGAGTTGGATCGCACCGATTGTCATACCGGGGCTCGTCCCCGGTATCCAGCCGTCCGCGCGCTCCGGAGCCAGAGGAACGCTGGATCCCGGCAACAAGTGCCGGGATGACACCCTGCATCACCCCGCGCCCAGCAGGTGCCCGCCGTCGACCGTGATGACGCTGCCGGTCATGAAGGTCCCCGCATCCGACGCCAGCAGCAGCAGCGGCCCGTCCAGCTCCTGCAGCTCGCCCGCCCGCTTCATCGGCACGCCCGACAGCAGGCGCTTGCCGGTCTCGCTCGCCAGGAACGCATCGTTGATCTCGGTGGAGAAATAGCCGGGCGCCAGCGCGTTGACGCGGATCTTGTCGCGGGCAAGTTCCAGCGCCATCGACTTGGTCAGGCTGACCACCGCGGCCTTGGATGCGGCATAGGCCGACAGCGTCTTGCTGACGCCGAAGCCCAGCATCGAGGCGATGTTGATGATCGAGCCGCCAGCCCCGTTGGCCACCATGCGCCGCGCCGCCTCCTGGCCGACGCGGAACACGCCGTCCAGGTTGACGGCCAGCACCGAGCGCCATTCCTCCTCGCTGGTCTTGGTGAAGAACGAGCCGGACGGCACGCCGGCGTTGTTGACCAGGATCGTGACGGGCCCCAGCGCGGCCGCCGCATCGAAGGCGCGCTTCACCGAGGCGGGGTCGGTGACATCCAGCGCCACCGCCAGCGCCTTGCCGCCCTCGCGCTCGATCTCGGCAGCCAGGCTCTGCAACCTGTCGAGCCGCCGCGCCGCCAGCACCACGTTGGCGCCGGCCCGGCTCAGCACCTGCGCGAAGTGCCGGCCGAGGCCCGAGGAGGCGCCCGTCACCAGCGCCGTCCTGCCTATCAGGGAGAATAGGTTCTCGCGCATCTTCAATCGTCCGCCCCTATCTAACGGCGCGGTCGGCGTAGCATGCCTTCATCGCCTCGCAACGCTTGGTGCCCGCCAAGTGCATGTTGCTGGCCTTGGCCGACGACATGAAGGTGCAAACCTCTTCCAGGCCCTGCGGGGTCAGCCAACCTTCGCGCCGCCCCCTTTGGACGGCAAAGCAATCCGCCGTCTCCTCGTCCGGGCCTCGAAACTGATGCCCGCACTCATGGGCGTGGATCCATAGCTTTACGGCGGTCGACTTGATGGTGGCCATGGCTTTCGGGTTCAGAATCACGAAGCCTGGGTAGGCCGACCCATAGTCATCGAGCTTGTTGTTCAGCACCGTGGGGCGCCGGCCGCAGATGACTTTGCGGCCGTCGATCGTCAATTCGCCGCTGGGCAGGATGCGCGCATCGCCGCCCACCTCGCGTACGTACTCCTCCGGTGTGGGAGGCTCCGCGCCGGCGACGCCTGGTGCTGCCAGCGCACAGATAAGCGCCAGCGCCCATGTCCTGGTGCCGGGCCAAAGTGGGTAAGATCGTCTGCCGCGCACGCCGCCCCCTTGTCGATGCCGCTCTACCCAACTCCAAGCGCCCGGTGGTTCATTCTTGATGCAGGCACTTTGCCTTCGATGCAAGCGCGGCCGTCACCTCGACCGGGCGTTCACTCCTCGATGATGGCGACCGCGCGCGTCCAGCCGGCCGACGCCGCTTTGATCTTCACCGGGAAGCACGCCACCATGAATCCCGACGCCGGCAGCGCCTCCAGGTTGTGCAGCTTCTCGATGTGGCAGTAGCCGATCTCGCGCCCGGCCTTGTGGCCTTCCCAGATCAGCTCGGCGTTGTGCGTCTCGGCGTATTTCTTGGCCGTATGCACGAACGGCGCGTCCCATGACCAGGCGTCGGTGCCGGTGATGCGCACGCCGCGCGAGGTCAGGTAGAGGGTGGCCTCGCGCCCCATGCCGCAGCCAGTCGGCACGTAGTCGGACTCACCGTAGCGGGTGCCGGCAGCGGTATTGACCACCACGATATCGAGCGGCTTCAGCTGGTGGCCGATGCGTTTCAGTTCGGCCTCCACATCGGCCGCGGTGGCGACATAGCCGTCGGCGAAGCGGCGGAAGTCGAGCTTGACGCCCGGCTGGAAGCACCAGTCGAGCGGCACCTCGTCGATAGTGATCGCGCGCTTGCCGCCGTCCATGGTCGAGGCGAAATGCCAGGGCGCATCGAGATGCGTGCCGTTGTGGGTGGAGATGTCGATGCGCTCCATCGCCCAGCCTTCCCGGTCCGGCAGGTCGGCAGGGCTCAGGCCGGGGAAGAACTTGCACACCTCGGGCGCGCTTTGCTGGTGGCCGAGGTAGCTGATTTTCGGCTCGTGCCCCGGTGGGTCGGAGGCGATGTCGTTCTGCAGCGGCACCGAGATGTCGATGATGCGGCGCGCCATGCCATCCTCCTCTGTGTCGCCGCCGCAGTCTTGGCGAAGCTAGCCGCCCATGCCCGGCACCGCGCCGACGAAGTCGCGCTTGCCGAGTTCCACGCCGTTGTGGCGCAGGATGGCGTAGGCGGTGGTGACGTGGAAGTAGAAGTTCGGCAGCACGAATTGGATCAGATACGGCTGGCCCTTGAAGGTGACGGGCTGGCCGGCGATCGACACCTTCACGTCGCGGTCTTCCGAGCCATCGATCTGCGCCGCCTTGAACGTCTGCACGAAATCGGTGGTCTTCCTGATCCGCTCCTGCAGCTCGGCGAATGTCTTCTCGTGGTCGGGCCAGCTCGGCACCTCGGCGCCGGCGAGACGGGCCGAAGCGCCCTTGGCGAAGTCGCAGGCGATCTGCACCTGCCGGCTGAGCGGAAACATGTTGGGAGACAGCCGTGCCGCCAGCAGGATGGCGGGATCGAATTTCTTGGCGGTCGCATAGGCCTGGCCCTTGTCGAGCACACCCGACAGCGCTGTCAGGATCTGCACGAAGGGCGGCACGGACGCCTGGTACATGGTGAGGGACATTGACCTGCTCCTTTGTCAGCGGCCGCCGCTGTCATGCGACAGTTTCGTGCGGGAAATGTAGTGCGCATTCTCGAGGTGACAGAGACTGACCCGCCATTCGATCGGGCGCTCGTCCAGCGCATAGGCGATTCGGTCGATCCTGAGCAGCGGCATGCCGGGTGCCACCGCCAGCTTGGCGGCGGCTTCGGCATCGGCGACCACCGCAGTCAGCCGGTCGTCCGTGCGCATCATCAGGATGCCGTAGGATTTCTGGAACAGGTCGTAGAGCGTATTAGGAATGACGGGCAGATCGACCAGCCCAGGGAACAGCTTGGCCGGCAGTGCGATGGTCTCGGCGATGAAGGGCTTGGCGTCGCGGGTGCGCACACGGGTGATGCGGATGACATCGCCGCCAAGTTCGAGGTCGAGCCGCTTGCGCTCCTCGCCGGTCGCCGGGACCACCTCGGCATGGATCTGCGTGCTGTCGGGCGTGACCGGCGCACCGGCCTCGTCGGCGATATTGAAAAAGCGGAACAGCACGTGCGCCGATGTGTGCTCGACCACGAACGTGCCGCGTCCCTGCCGCCGCAGCACCAGGCGCTCGGCGGCCAGCCCCTCGATGGCCTTGCGGGCGGTGCCCTGGCTGACGCCGAACTCGCTGGCGATCTCGAACTCGTTGGGGATCAGCTGACCCGGCTTCCAGACGCCCGAGCGGATGCGCTCGATGAGCTGGTCGCGCACCTGGGCGTACAGCGGCCGGGGGTCGTTGTTGTCAGATATGCTCATCAGGCCTGTCTGCTCCGCAGAACACTTCGCTGGATTGCCGATCGCATCTTATATAAGAATGATCCCGCTCCACACAGCCAGAGAATTCCTAGCCAAGGGGGAAGACAGCGTGCCTGCACCGCATTTCCTGGTCCATAGCCCGAAAGACAATGTCGGCGTGGTGGTCGTCGAAGGCCTGAAGGCCGGTACCGAGATGCTGGGTGTCGTGACCGAGACCGACTCGACGCTCAACCTTACCGCCAAACAGGACATCCCGATCGGCCACAAGGTGGCGCTGAAGGCGCTCAAGGCCGGCGACACCATCATCAAGTACGGCGAGGACATCGGCCGCATGGTGGCCGATGCGGGGATGGGCGAGCACGTCCATGTCCAGAACCTCAAGACCAAGCGCTGGTAAGACGGAAACAAAAGATGGCCTCCAAGTCCAACACCAAGTCCGCCAACGGCAGCAGCAACCTGAGCTTCCACGGCTGGCGGCGCGAGAACGAGCCGCGTCGGCGTGCGCAACCACGTCGTCATCCTGCCGCTCGACGACCTCTCCAACGCCGCCTGCGAGGCGGTCGCCAACAATATCAAGGGCACGCTGGCCATTCCGCATGCCTACGGCCGCCTGCAGTTCGGCGCCGACCTCGACCTGCATTTCCGCACCCTGATCGGCACCGGCTGCAACCCCAACGTCGCGGCCGTCGTCGTGATCGGCATCGAGGACGGCTGGACCAAGCGCGTGGTCGACGGCATCGCCAAGACCGGCAAGCCGGTGGTCGGCTTCGGCATCGAGGGCCACGGCGACATCGCCACCGTCGCCAAGGCCTCCTACAAGGCCAAGGAGTTCGTGCAGTGGGCCTCCGAGCTCCAGCGCGAGGAATGCGGCATCGCCGACCTGTGGGTGTCGACCAAGTGCGGCGAGAGCGACACCACCACGGGCCTGTCGTCCTGCCCGACGGTCGGCAACATGTACGACAAGCTGATCCCCAAGGGCGTCTACGGCTGCTTCGGCGAGACCTCCGAGATCACCGGCGCCGAGCACATCGCCAAGGAGCGCGCCATCAATGCCAAGATCGGCGACAAGTGGATGGCCGTGTTCAAGGCCTACCAGGACGAGGTGATCGAGGCGCACAAGGTCGACGATCTGTCCGACAGCCAGCCGACCAAGGGCAACATCGCCGGCGGCCTCACCACCATCGAGGAGAAGGCGCTGGGCAACCTCGAGAAGATCGGCCGCACCTGCAAATACATCGAGGTGCTGGAGCCGGCCGAGGCACCGGCCGCTGGTCCCGGCCTCTACTACATGGATACGTCCTCGGCGGCGGCCGAGTGCGTGACGCTGATGGCGGCCGGCGGCTACGTGGTGCACACCTTCCCGACGGGGCAGGGCAACGTGATCGGCAACCCGATCGTGCCGGTCATCAAGATCTCCGGCAACCCCAAGACCTTGCGCACCATGGCCGAGCACATCGACGTCGACGTCACGGGCATCCTGCGCCGCGACCAGACGCTCGACACCGCCGGCGATGTGCTGATCGACATGATCATCCGCACCGCCAACGGCCGCCTCACGGCCGCCGAAGCGCTCGGCCACCGCGAATTCTCGCTGACCAAGCTGTACCGCAGCGCGTAAGCTGTCATCCCGGGCGCCGCGCAGCGGCGACCCGGGACCCAGGCCGCAAGTGTTGCGCCTGCCTCGCAGCGTGGGTCCCGGACATTCGCTGGCGCGAATTCCGGGATGACATCTACCGGGATGACACGCATGAAAATCACCCGCATCCGCGAGGCGACCGCGCCGATCGCCTCGGAGATCCGCAACGCCTACATCACCTTCTCCACCATGACGGTCAGCCTGGTCGCGGTGGAGACCGATGTGGTGCGCGACGGCAAGCCGGTGATCGGCTACGGCTTCACCTCCAACGGGCGTTATGCGCAAGGCGGCATCCTGCGCGAGCGCTTCATCCCGCGCATCATGGCGGCCGACCCCAAGGCTCTGCTCGATGTCAGCGGCGAAAACCTGAGCCCGCCGTCCATCTGGCAAGACCTTCATGACCAACGAGAAGCCGGGCGGGCATGGCGATCGCGCGCACGCCGCCGGCGCTCTCGACATGGCGGTCTGGGACGCGGTGGCCAAGATCGCCGGCCAGCCGCTCTGGCGGCTGCTGTCCGAGCGCTACAACGACGGCAAATTCGACGACAACATCCTCGTCTATCCCGGCGGCGGCTACTACTACCCCGGCAAGGAGCTCGAGGGCCTGCAGGCCGAGATGCGCGGCTATCAGGAGCAGGGCTACAAGGTCGTCAAGATGAAGATCGGCGGCGCCGACCTGCGCACCGACCTTGGCCGCATCGAAGCCGTCCTCGAGATCGTCGGCAGCGGCGAGAATCTCGCCGTCGACGCCAACGGCCGCTTCGACCTGGACAGCGCGCTGGCTTACGGCAAGGCGATGAGCCCCTACGGCCTGTTCTGGTACGAGGAAGCCGGCGACCCGCTCGACTTCCAGCTCAATGCCAAGCTGTGCAGACGCCTATCCGGGGTCCGTTGCGACCGGCGAGAACCTGTTCTCGGTGCAGGATGCGCGCAACCTGATCCGCTATGGCGGCATGCGCCCCGACCGCGACTGGATCCAGCTCGACCCCGCCCTCTCGTACGGCCTGACGCACTATCTCGATGTCATCGCCGCGGTCGAGGCGCACGGCTGGTCGCGCCGCCGCCTGATCCCGCACGGCGGCCATCAGCTGGCGCTCAACATCGCGGCCGGCCTGCAGACCGGCGGCTCGGAAAGCTATCCCGGCGTGTTCCAGCCCTACGGCGGCTTCGCCGACGACATCCCGATCGTGGACGGCTACGTGCGCCTGCCGGAAGACCCCGGCATCGGCATGGAACTCAAGCGCACCATGTTCGCCGCGATGCGCAAGCATTTGGGGTTCGAGTGAATCTCCCTCTCCCCTTCTCAGCTGGGGAGAGGGTCGGGGTGAGGGGCAGCGGCATACTCCGACGTCGAGCAATTGGCTGCCCCTCACCCTAGCCCTCTCCCCACGAAGGATGGGGAGAGGGAACAGTTTTGCGATTGGGAGGAACAAGGATGACCCGCATCGTCATCACCGAATTTCTCGAGACGGATGCCGTCGACGAGCTGAAACGCCGCGGCTTCGACGTGCACTACGACAGCACGCTGTGGACCAAGCGCGCCGAGCTGGAGAAGCTGGTGCGCGATCTGCCCGGCCTGATCGTGCGCAACCGCACGCCGGTCAACCAGGCGCTGCTGGAGCTGGCCCCCAAGCTGAAAGTGGTCGGCCGGCTCGGCGTCGGCCTCGACAACATCGACGTGAAGGCCTGCGAGGCGCGCGGTGTCGAGGTGTGCTCGGCGCGCGGCGCCAACGCCACCTCGGTCGTCCGAGTATGCCATCGCCATGGCCATGATCCTGCTGCGCGGCCGCGCCTACCTCGATACGCACCGCCTGGTGGCCGGCGAATGGCCGCGCGAGGAGCTGGGCCGCGGCGTCGAGCTGGCCGGCAAGACGCTCGGCGTGATCGGCCTCGGCTCGATCGGCAGCACCAGCGCCCGCAAGGCCCGCGCGCTCGACATGCGCGTCATCGCCAGCGATCCCTACCTCGCCGACGACAGCGAGAACTGGAACCTGGCGGAGAAGGTCTCGCTCGACGAGCTGCTGGCGCGGGCGGATGTCATCACCATCCATTGCCCGCTCAATCCCGAGACGCGCGGCCTGATGAGCGCGGCCGAAATGCAGCGCATGAAAAAGGGCGCCGTGCTCATCAACTCGGCGCGCGGCGGCATCGTCGACGAGCCGGCCTGCGCCGCCGCCTTGCAGAGCGGCCACCTCGGCGGCGCGGCGCTCGACGTGTTCGACCACGAGCCGATCAAGGCCGAGGCCGGCAAGCTGTTCGCCGGCATCCCCAACGTCATCCTGACGCCGCACATCTCCGGCGTCACGCTGGAGGCCACGCACCGGGTCAGCTTCATGACGGTCGACAGCGTCGATCGCGTTCTGAAGAAGGGCCGATGAGCACGACCACCATCGCTGCTGCCGAGCTGGAGGCGCTGATCGCCGCGGCGCTCGTTGCCTCCAATACGTCCGAGGCCAACGCGCGCTCGGTGGCGCGCGCGCTCACGCAAGCCGAGATCGATGGCCAGAAGGGCCACGGTCTCTCCCGCGTGCCGAGCTATGCGGGCCAGGCGCGCACCGGCAAGGTCGATGGCCACGCCGTGCCGGAGGCCAGCCAGACCCGCCCCGGCGCCCTGATGATCGACGTGAAGGGCGGCTTTGCCTTTCCGGCCTTCGACCTCGCCATCGCGCGGCTGCCGGAACTCGCCGCGGCAAGGCGGGCATCGCCGCCGCCGGCTTCCTGCACTCGCATCATTTCGGCGTGGTCGGCCGCCACGTCGAGCGGCTGGCCGAGGCGGGCCTGGTGGCGCTGGCGTTCGGCAATACGCCCAACGCCATCGCACCGTGGGGCGGCAGCCGCTCGGTGTACGGCACCAATCCGATCGGCTTCGCCGCGCCCCAGCGAGACAAGCCGCCGGTGGTCATCGACCTGGCGCTCAGCCAGGTGGCGCGCGGCAAGATCCTCACGGCCGTGCAGAAGGGCGAGCCCATCCCGCCTGACTGGGCCGTCGATGCCGACGGCAAGCCGACCACCGATCCAGCCGCCGCCCTGAAAGGCACGCTGCTGCCGATCGGCGGCGCCAAGGGCGCGGCCCTCGCGCTGATGGTCGAGGTGCTGGCCGTCGCCATCACCGGCGCCAACTTCGGCTTCGAGGCCAGCTCGTTCTTCGACGCCGACGGCAAGCCGCCCGGCGTCGGCCAGCTCCTGATCGCCATCGATCCGGGTGCATTCGCGGGGCAATCGATGTTCCTCGATCGCATCGCTGCGCTCGCCCACGTCATCGAGCACGAAGCCGGCGCCCGCCTGCCCGGCTCGCGCCGCCTCGCCGCCCGCGAGAAGGCCGCCCGCGACGGCGTCACGGTCGACGCCAAGCTGCTCTCCGAAGCTCGCGCGCTGGCGGGTCTATGCGTAGGTTGGGTTAGCGCGGCAGCGCGTAACCCAACACTGTTGGAACTTGGGTTTGTTGGGTTACGGGCTTCGCGCTAACCCAACCTACGCGCGTGCTGGCGCGCGTTCCGGGATGACAGCATCAGTGCACTGTCACACCGGCACCAGGCGGTCCTTGCCGAACGAGATGGTGGCGCAGGTGCCGCGGCCGAGCGCGCTGTCGATGGCCAGCACCGCGCCGTTGGCTTCGGCCAGCGTGCGCGTCAGCGGCAGGCCCAGCCCCAGGCCCGCGTTGGCCGGCCGCAGTCGCTTGCGGCAGGCGTATCATCTGGTCGGCGGCATGGTCGGCCTCCTGCATGCCGGGTCCCGTATCGACCACCGAGATGCGCAGCGGTCCGTCGAGCGTCATAGGCGACCGTCACCTTCACCCGGTCGCCGCAGCGCGCGAACTTGATGGCGTTGGCCAGCAGGTTGAGCAGCATCTGCCTGAGGCTCACCGCATCGGCGACGATGCGCGGCAGGTTCGCCGGCACCTCCGCCGACAGCGTCAGCCCGGCCTTCTCGGCCAGCGGTTGCGCCACCAGCAGGCAGCTCTCGACGATGCGGGCGGGCTCGATGTCGGCGAAGGTGAGCTGCGGTGCGCCGGCCGAGCCTCGCAGTCGGCCTTCAGCATGCCGTCCAGCACGCCCATCGCATGCCGCGCGCTCTCGTAGATGTTGCGCGCGTAGCTCTTGTAGCGGTCCGAGGCCATCGGGCCGAAGTGCTCGTCCTTGAGGATCTCCGCGTAGGCGATGACGGCGCCCAGCGGGGTTCGCAGCTCGTGCGCGAGCTTGGACCGCAGCTCCACGTCGCAGCGCCGGCCCAGGCGCGTCGTTGTCGGCTGCGATCGCGGCCTGCGCAGGTTGCCGGACCCTCCACCTTGAGCAGACGCACCAGGCGGAGCGCGCCCGTGTCGCCGTGCATGCGTCATCTCGCAGGCCGCGCGAATGCTGCGGCGCGCGATCCAGAACGTCAGGGTCACGCAGTGCCGTGCGGTCGTCGGCAGGCAGCGCGCGCAACTGCTGCACTGCCGGCATGGCGCAATCGAGCGGCAGCGGGTGGCGTGGGTCGCCGGCCTCGATGCCCAGCAGCGCCCAGCCGGCCGCGTTGGCGTTCAGCACGGCCGCTTGCTCGAGGTCGATCAGCAGGGCCGCGACCCCACAATGGGCCAAGTCCTCGTGAAGGAGGCCGAATGTGGGGCGCTCGGAGGCCTGTTGCATTCTCGATGCCGGTGAATCAGCTGGCCGAACCTGCTTAGCGACAACCCGCAGGGGCGTCCATGGTCCACCAGCCGACCGGCGCAAGTTCCTGTTCAGAACCAAAAATCGCGCTGGCTGTCGTAGGTTGTCGTAGGTTGGGTTAGCGCGTCAGCGCGTAACCCAACACCGTTCGCTCCAGCAATTGTTGGGTTACGGGCTTCGCCCTAACCCAACCTACGCCTCTTACCGCCCCGTGAACTTCGGCGGGCGCTTGGCCAGGAACGCGTCGAGCCCCTCGCGGAAGTCGGCGCTGCCGTAGCACAGCTCGATCATGTCCTTGTCCTCGACGTCGGACAACTTCTCGCGCATGCGGCGCACGATCTCCTTGCCGGCGCGCATGGTCAGCGGCGCCTGGGTGGCCATCTGCGCGGCCAGCGCATGGGCGCGCGCCATCAGCTCCTCGTTGCTGTCGAACAGCTCGTTGACGAGGCCGATGGCCAGCGCCTCGTCGGCCTCGATCAGGCGCGTGGTCATCAGCATGTCGACGGCGCGGCCCACGCCGGTCAGCAGGGCGACGCGGGCGATGTTGGCGGCCGACAGGCAGTTGGCGAGCGTGCGCGCGATCGGGAAGCCGAATTTGAGCTTGCGCGTCGAGAGGCGCAGGTCGCAGGCCGCCGCGATCACGGCCGCCCCGCCCGTGCACACGCCGGGGATGGCGGCGATGGTCGGGCACCGGGCAGCGCTCCATCTTGGCGAACATCGCCTCCATGCGCGCCTCGTAGCCGAGCCCGTCCTTGCCCGACTTGAAGTCGCGGAACAGCGAGATGTCGGTGCCGGCGCCGAACGCGCGCCCGCCGGCGCCGGTGATGATGATGGCCCGCACCGAGCCGTCGTCGGGCACCGTGGCGCAGATCTCGCCCAGCCGATCGTACATGGGAAACGTCAGCGCGTTGTGCGCCTGCGGCCGGTTGAACGTGACGATGCCGGTGGTGCCCTGCACCTCGTAGAGGATTTCCGCGTCTGGGGTGTCTTTCATCGTGTTGTCCGCCTGTTTCGCTCAGATCATCGGCGCATTGTCGGTCGCTCTGCGTGCGGCGGCAAGCGCGTGCTTGGTCTTGCTGGCATGTCGTCGCACACTCCTGTTGCCAGCTTCGGAGACATACGACGCATTTCCGCTTGAACGCATTGACGCCCTACGGATAACCCGTATCATGGTCTACAGGTTCATATGGGACCCAAGAAAGGCCGAGGCCAACCGGGCCAAGCATATTGTCGACTTCGCTGATGCCGAGCGTGTCTTCGATGATCCAGGCGCCTTCGATTGGGTCGATAGTCGCGAGGACTATGGGGAAGTCCGGTATTGCGCGCTTGGTATAGTGGAAGGCCACGTGTTGTTTGTCGCTTTCACTATGCCGGACGATACGACAATCAGGATTATCACCGCCAGACGAGCAATGCCCAATGAGAAGCGCAGATATCACGAAGGCCAAGCGTAAATCCCGAAGCGCGATTCAGGGCAAGACGGATTGGCGCGCGCTTCGACGCCATGACGGACGCGGAGGTCGAGGCAGCGGCTCGTAGCGACCCCGACGCTCAACCACTCACCGACGCCGACATGAAGCGCATGAAGCGCACGCCGCAGGTGAGGGTCATCCGCCGCGCGCTGCGCCTCTCGCAAGAGGAGTTTGCGCAAGCCTTCAGGCTACCCATCGGCACACTGCGCGACTGGGAGCAGGGCAGGGTCGAGCCCGACCAGGCAGCACGTGCCTACCTCACGGTCATCGCCATGAACCCGAAGGCGGTACGCGAAGCTCTCGAAAAAGCGCCGCGCCGCCTCGTGTGAGCCGCCTCAGCCCTTGCTTCCCTTCGCCCGCTCCGTGAAGTAGTCCATGGCGGCGCGCACGCCGGCTGGCTTGTGCGGCACGCCGGCCAGCGCGTAGCCCATCTCGCAGCCGGCCAGCGTGCCGAGGATGGTCAGGTCGTTGGTGTCGCCCAGGTGGCCGATGCGGAACACCTTGCCGGCGAGCTTGGTCAGGCCGGTGCCGAGCGACACGTCGAACGCCTCCAGCGTCACCTTGCGGAAATTGTCGGCGTTGTGCCCGTCCGGCATGATCACCGCCGTCAGCACCGACGAATAGTACTTCGGGTCCTTGCACAGGATCTCGAGCCCCCACGCCCGCACCGCGCGGCGCACGCCCTCGGCATGCCGGTCGTGGCGCGCGAACACGTTGTCGAGGCCCTCCTCGTGCAGCATGTCGATGGCCTCGGCCAGGCCGTACAGCAGGTTGGTGCCCGGCGTGTAGGGGAAGAAGCCGTCCTTGTTGGGGCCGACCATCTCCTCCCACGACCAGAACAGCCTCGGCAGCTTCGCCGTCTTGGTGGCGGCCAGCGCCTTGTCGCTCACGGCATTGAAGGACAGGCCCGGCGGCAGCATCAGCCCCTTCTGCGAGCCGGACACCGTGACGTCGACGCCCCACTCGTCGTGCCGGTAGTCGATCGAGGCGAGCGAGGAGATGGTGTCGACCATCAGCAGGGCCGGGTGCTTGGCCGCATCGATGGCGCGGCGCACCTCGTCGATGCGCGAGGTGGCGCCCGTCGAGGTCTCGTTGTGCACCACGCACACCGCCTTGATGGTGTGCCCCTTGTCCTCGCGCAGGCGCGCCTCGATGGCCTTGGCGTCGGCGCCGCTGCGCCAGTCGGACTCGATGAACTCCGGCTGCAGGCCGAGCTTGAGGGCCATGTTGCGCCACAGCGTGGCGAAGTGGCCGGTCTCGTACATCAGCACCTTGTCGCCGGGCGACAGCGTGTTGACGAGCGCCGCCTCCCACGCGCCGGTGCCGGAGGCCGGATAGATGAACACCGGATTGGTGGTCTTGAAGATGGTCTTGATGCCGGACAGCACGCGCTGGCCGAGCTTCTTGAAGTCCGGCCCGCGATGGTCGATCACCGGCATGGCCATCGCCTTCAGGATGCGGTCGGGCACCGGCGTCGGCCCCGGAATCTGCAGGAAGTGCCGGCCGGCGCGGCGAGGCTCGTTCGACATCAGGTGGTCTCCGTTGCGAGAGAGGCTACCTTAAAGCAGGCTTGTGGCGCGCTGCCAACGCCCCGGCGAGAGGCCGTAGGCTTTCTTGAACTGGCGGGTCATGTGGCTCTGGTCGGCAAAGCCGCTCGATCGACCGCAGCCTCGGCCAGCGATGCACCGTTTTGCAGCAGGCGTCGGGCACGATCGAGGCGCCGCATCACCTGGTAGCGGTAGGGGCTGGTGCCGAGGCCGGCGCGAAAATGTCGCGCCAGGGCGAAGCGGTCGAGGCCGGTGATGGCTTCGAGTCTGCTCGGAGGCCACCATCCGCTCGATGTTGGCGTCGAGGAAGTCGCGTGCCAGCGCCACCGCCCGCAGGCTCGCCGCTGCTCGATGTCGGCTGACGGTTGGAGCGATCCAGCGCGACCAGTGCCGCCGCCACCTCGGCAACGATCTGGTCGAGCTGCAGCTCCTCCAGCGGCGCATCGAGATCCTGCAGCGCCGGCAGGATGGCGGCGATCAGCCGCGTGTCGTCCGTGGTGCCGGCCGCCGGCGAACGGCAGCGGGCGGGGCTTGTCGCCGAGCGCGGCCTGGATCAGGCGCGGCTCGATATAGGCGATGCGGTAGCGAAAGCCGCTGTCGGTGCCGGCGCGTCCGTCGTGCACCTCGTCGGGATGCACGGTGATGGCCCGGCCGCAGATGGCTGTGCACCGTCGCGCCGCGGTAGTCGAACAGCTGCACGCCGGACAGCGTCACGCCGATGGCGTAGGTGTCGTGCCGGTGCGGGTCGTAGCCATGGCCGGCGAAGTAGGCTTCCAGCCGCTCGATGCCGGGCTGCCGCGGCGCCAGCCTGATCCAGTCGCGCGGCGAGGCCATGCACAATCGTTCAAGACCTTCGTGCGGCGCCCGGTGCATGGAATTGGCCATGCGCATGGATAGCAAATCTGCGCGACTGGAACGACCCCGATGGAAAATCTGCCGAGTTTCATTCTTGCCGGCATCGCCCTGACCGGCAGCCCCGGCCCCAACACACTGGGCCTGGCTGCGGCCAGTGCCGCCTACGGCTTGCGAGGCAGCCTGCGCCTGATGGCGGGGTCCGTCGTCGGCGTGTTCGTCGTCATGGCCGCGACGGCAACCGGGCTGACGGGGCTGGTGCTGGCGCAACCCGGCGTGGCTCCGGTGGTCGGCGTCGCGGCCGCGGCCTACATGGTCTACCTCGCCTATCGCATTGCCACCGCGCCGCCGGTCATGAATGCGCCAGCCGAGCACGCGCCGGGGTTCGGTCCCGGCCTGTTCCTGGGGCTGGGCAACCCCAAGGCCTACGCGGCCATGGCCGCTCTCTATTCGGGCTTCACGCTGCTGCCCGAACGATCCGGTCGCCGATGCCATCACCAAGACCGGCATAATCCTTCTCATGATCATCGCGGTGGACGTAGTCTGGCTGCTGGTGGGCTCGGCGCTGACCCGCGTATCGCAGCGGCCGGGCGTGCACCGCGCCATCAACATCGCGTTCGCCGTGCTGCTGGTGGCCTCGGTGGGGCTGACCTTCGTGCTGTAGCGCCGCTGCCAACTCGGCGCTTGCATGAGCCTGCCCGGAAGGCCATACCGCGTCATGGCCGCGCCGACCAAGATCACGCCCACCTCGCATCGCCTGGCCGAGCGCCTGCGCCCGCAACATCGAGGGCGAGGTGCTGTTCGACGCCTTCTCGCGCGGCCGCTATTCGACCGACGCCTCGATGTACCAGATCGAGCCGGTCGGCGTGGTGGTGCCCAAGACCGAGGACGACGTGCGCGTCGCGCTGGAGATCGCCCGCGAGGAAGGCGTGTCGCTGCTGCCGCGCGGCGGCGGCACCTCGCAGTCGGGGCAGACGGTCGGCCGCTCGCTGGTGATCGACTTCACCAAGCACCTGAACCAGCTGATCGAGGTGGATCCGAGGCGCGCACGGCCATCGTGCAGCCGGGCATCGTGCTGGACGAGCTGAACCGCCAGCTCAAGGCGACGGGCCTGTGGTTTCCGGTCGACGTCTCGACCTCCAGCCGCGCCACCATCGGCGGCATGACCGGCAACAACTCGTGCGGCACGCGCTCGATCCGCTACGGCATCATGCGCGACAACGTGCTGGCCATCGATGCCATCCTCGCCGACGGCAGCGAGGCCCGCTTCGGCGAGGTGGGGCACAACCTCTGAGCGTGCAGGTTGGGTTAGGCCGAAGGCCGTAACCCAACACCCGCAAGAGCAAGCCGATGTTGGGTTACGCGCTGCCGCGCTAACCCAATCTACGAACCTGTTCCGCGACCTGCTGGCGCTCGGGCCGGCGGGAGGCCGAGCACATCGCGCATGCGTTCCCCGAGGTGTCGCGTCGCGTCGGCGGCTACCTGATAGACGCGCTCGTGCCCGTCCAACCAGCCCGTCAACCTGGCCACCCTGCTGTGCGGCTCGGAAGGCACGCTGGCCGTCTCGCGGCGCATCCAGATCAAGCTGTCGCCGCAGCCCAAGAACAAGGCGCTCGGCATCTGCCACTTCGCCACCTTCCGCAAGGCCATGGAGGCGGCCCAGCACATCGTCAAGCTCGGGCCCGTGGCGGTCGAGGTGGTGGACCGCACGCTGATCGAGCTGGCCCGCGACATCGCCATGTTCCGCCCGGTGATGGAGACCTACGTGCGCGGCAAGCCCGACGCGCTGCTGCTGGTCGAGTTCGCGGAAGCCGACCAGGCCGAGAACCTGCGCCGCCTCGATCGCCTCGACGAGCTGATGGGCGATCTCGGGCATCCCGGCGCCGTCGTGAAGGTGGCGGATGCCGCCGGCCAGAAGGCGGTCTGGGAGGTGCGCGCCTCGGGCCTCAACATCATGATGTCGATGAAGAGCGAGGGAAAGCCCGTCTCCTTCATCGAGGACTGCGCGGTGCCGCTGGAGCACCTCGCCGACTACACCGAGCGCCTCACCGCCGTGTTCGAGAAGCACGGCACCAAGGGCACCTGGTACGCGCACGCCTCGCGTCGGCTGCCTGCACGTGCGCCCCGTGCTCAACCTGAAGCTCGAGAAGGACGCCAAGACCATGCGCGCCATCGCCGAGGAGGCGTTCGCGATGGTCAAGGAGTACAAGGGCTGCGCACTCGGGCGAGCACGGCGACGGCCTGGTGCGCTCCGAGTTCCACGAGAAGATGTACGGCCGCAAGACGGTGCGAGATCTTCGAGGAGGTGAAGGACCGCTTCGACCCCGGCGGCCTGATGAACCCCGGCAAGATCGTGCGCGCCTCGGCCATGAACGACCGCACGCTGTTCCGCTACAAGCCCGACTATCGGGTGCCCGAGTTCGAGACCGCGCTCGACTGGTCGGCCTATCCCGGTGCCGGCGGCGGTTTCCAGGGCGCGGTGGAGATGTGCAACAACAACGGCGAATGCCGCAAGCACGCGGCCGGCGTGATGTGCCCCTCCTTCCGCATCACCGGCAACGAGCGCGACCTGACGCGCGGCCGCGCCAACACGTTGCGGCTCGCCATCTCCGGGCCAGCTCGGCCCCGACGCGCTCGCCTCCGACGAGATGCTGGAGACGATGCAGCTGTGCGTCTCCTGCAAGGGCTGCCGGCGCGAATGCCCGACCGGCGTCGACATGGCCAAGATGAAGATCGAGGTGCTGGCCGCCGCCAACCAGCGCCGCGGCCTCTCCCTGCGCGACCGCCTGGTCGCCTACATGCCCCGCTACGCGCCTTTTGCGGCGCGCCTGGCGCCGCTGATGAACGCGCGCAACGGCGTGCCGATGCTGGCCGCGCTGATGGAGCGCGCCACCGGCTTCTCCGCCAAGCGCCCGCTCCCCCGCTGGCGCCGCGACTATTTCCGCGCTTCGGGTGCGCGTCGGCTTCCCCGACGCGCTCCCCTCCCCCTCGCGGGGAGGGGTCGGGGGTGGGGGGCCAACGCGAGGGGAACGCCCGTGGGTTCACCCCACCCCTAACCCCTCCCCGTCAAGGGGAGGGGAATCGCGGCGGCAGCGCGCGATGAGGCAAGGTCGCCCTGTTCGCCGATACCTTCAACACCTACTTCGAGCCGGACAACCTGCATGCCGCCATCGCGGTGCTGACCCATCTCGGCTATCGCGTGACGGTGCTGGCCGCCGGCGCAGGCGAGCGCGCGCTGTGCTGCGGGCGCACCTACCTCTCGGCCGGCCTGGTCGAGCAGGCGCGTGCCGAGGCCCGGCGCGTGCTGGCGGCGGCGGCTCCGATCCTTGCGCAAGGCGGCACCGTGGTCGGGCTCGAGCCCTCCTGCCTGCTGACCCTGCGCGACGAGTTCATCTCCATGCTGCCGGGGCCCGAGGCGGAACGCCTGGCCTCGCGCTCCCAGCTGCTCGAGGAGTTCCTCGCCGCCGAGGTCGCAGCCGGCCGCATCAAGGGGCCGATCGCGTCCCACAAGGCCACCGTGCTCCTGCACGGTCACTGCCATCAGAAGGCGTTCGGCGCCATGCCGGCCATCCAGACGGCGCTGGGCCTGGTCGAGGGCCTCACCGTGCAGACGATCGAATCCAGCTGCTGCGGCATGGCCGGCGCCTTCGGCTACGCGGCGGATACGCACCAGGCATCCATGGCGATGGGCGAGCTGTCGCTGCTGCCGGCGGTGCGCAAGGCGGCGCCCGATGCCCTGATCGCCGCCGACGGCTTCTCCTGCCGGCACCAGATCCACGACGGCACCGGCCGCACCGCCCTGCATGTCTCGCGCATATTGTGCGATGCGATCGGCGGCACGCCCAGCGTAGCATCTACGCTGCAGCATGCGGCCTTTGCGATCATCGGCAATTGCGCCTGCTGACAAGCGGCGCCGGGCTCCGTAGAACTACCGGACCAGTCGCGGGGATCAAACGTCGGAATTTTTTCCGCAGCTGGCGATGTCGACCAAGGTCGACACTGCCTCCGGTGGACGCCTCCGGCAATAATATGTAGGCTTATCAGAAGCCTATCTCGACAAGCGACAAGCCTGTGCAACAGGAAGCGGCCCGAACAAGGTGGCCGCGAGGGGGGAGCAGATGCTGGATGTGCCGGGGGATCGCGCGCAGCCATCCGAAAGAGGGCTCATCAAGTCACAGCTCGATTTCGCTGCCGGGCTGCTGCTCATTATCATCGCCCTGGTCGGAATCTACGGCTCGCTCGGCCTGCGCTTCGGCCATCTGACCAGCGTCGGCCCGGCCCTGATGCCGAGATCCGTCGCGGTGCTGGTGGGGGTGTTCGGCGTCGGCCTGGTGGTCACCAGCTTCCTGTCGGTCGGCCCCCGGTTGGAGCGATGGCATCTGCGCGGGCCATTCTTCGTGCTGGGCGCCGTGCTGTTGTTCGCGATGACGATCCGCGGCTCGACGCTGACGTTCGGCAGCCTGAAGATCGCCATACCGCAGCTCGGGCTTGTCATTGCCGGCCCGCTTGCCGTGCTGGTCGCCTCGCTGGCCGATCGCGACACCAGGCCGGTCGAGATCGTGATCTTCACGTTCGTCCTGACCGCCGCCTGCGTCGGCATGTTCAAGTTTCTGCTGCGCCTGCCGATCCCGATTCTGCCGCTCGGCTGGGGCTCGTTCTGAGGTGGTGCGCTGATGGACATGTTGAGCCACTTGGGCGGCGGTCTCGCCGATCTGGCCGGTAATCTGGGTCTCGGGTTTAGCGTCGCGCTGTCGCTGAAGAATCTCGGGCTGTGCTTCCTCGGCTGCCTGATCGGCACGCTGATCGGCGTGCTGCCGGGCGTGGGGCCGATCGCCACCATCACCATGCTGCTGCCGATCACCTTCGGCATCGATCCCGTCGGCGCGCTGATCATGCTGGCCGGCATCTACTACGGGGCCCAGTACGGCGGCTCCACCACGGCCATCCTGGTCAATATTCCGGGCGAGGCGACCTCCGTCGTCACCACGCTGGACGGCCATCAGATGGCCAAGCAGGGCCGCGCCGGCGTGGCGCTCGGCATCGCGGCCATCGGCTCCTTCTTCGCCGGCACCGTGGCGACGATTATCATCGCCGCGCTCGCCACCCCGTTGACCAAGATGGCGCTGCTGTTCGGCCCCGCCGACTACTTCTCGCTGATGGTGCTCGGCCTGATGTTCGCCGTCGTGCTGGCGCGGGGCTCGGTGGCCAGGGCCATCGCCGTCATCCTGGTCGGTATCCTGCTGTCGACGGTCGGCACCGATCTGGAAAGCGGCGAGGAGCGCCTCACCTTCGGCTGGAGCGAGATATCGGACGGCCTGGATGTGGCGGTGCTGGCCATGGGCCTGTTCGGGTTCGCCGAGATCCTCAAGAATCTGGAGACCACGCAGACCCGCGACGTCGTGCATGCGGCGATCGGCAATCTGCTGCCCAACCGCAAGGACTTCCGGCAGGCGAGGGCCCCGATCCTGCGGGGCACCTTCCTCGGCTCTCTGCTGGGCCTGCTGCCCGGCAACGGGGCCGTGCTCGGCCCGTTCGCCTCCTACACGCTGGAGAAGAAGCTCGCCGCCGATCCGTCCCGGTTCGGCAAGGGTGCCATCGAGGGCGTAGCCGGCCCTGAAGCCGCCAACAATGCCGGCGCCCAGACGGCCTTCATCCCGCTGCTCACGCTTGGCATCCCGCCCAACGCCGTGATGGCGCTGATGGTCGGCGCCATGACCATCCACGGCATCGTGCCGGGCCCGCAGATCATGACCAAGCAGCCGCAGCTGTTCTGGGGCATGATCGCCTCCATGTGGCTCGGCAACCTGATGCTGCTGATCATCAACCTGCCGCTGATCGGCCTGTGGGTGCGCTTCCTCAAGGTGCCCTACCGCCTGATGTTCCCGGCGATCGTGCT
Source organism: uncultured Alphaproteobacteria bacterium (assembly GCA_963735125.1). Classification (GTDB taxonomy): domain Bacteria; phylum Pseudomonadota; class Alphaproteobacteria; order Rhizobiales; family Hyphomicrobiaceae; genus AWTP1-13. Next base: position 137,274 of record CAVTJY010000035.1, read on the forward strand.
GCTCTGCTGCATCGGCATCTACTCGGTGAACAATTCGCCGATCGACGTCTTCATGACGGCCGCCTTCGGCCTGTTCGGCTATGCGCTGCTCAAGTTCGGCCTGGAGCCCGCCCCGCTGCTGCTGGGCTTCGTGCTCGGGCGGCTGATGGAGGAAAAGCTCCGCCAGGCCCTGGTGATCTCGCGCGGCCATATGACGACGTTCGTCGACTGCCAGCTCTGGCTCGGTAAATGCGACCGCCCGATCAGCACCGGCCTGCTGGTGCTGGCCCTGCTGATCGTCATCGTCGCGGTGCTGCCGTCCATCAGCAGGAGCCGCGACGAGGTATTCCAGGACGCCGATTAGGAGTGTCAATAACCCGGCTGCGCGGGTGGGCGACGCCCCAAATCGCGGCTCCAGGGTGGCCCAGGGCCGATTTACAGGCATGCTATAGTCTGATTGCGCGCTCGTGGCCGAAATCGTGTTCAAAGCGTGCCGAACCAGTGGTATACCGTGCGCCAAACGACGTGGTATACCACGCGTGCCAAAGATGCCTCGCAAGAAGGCGTCAACGAGGAGGAAAACGAGGGCAAGGTGGCGACGCCGCAGGCCGTCACCTGACAAGCTCCGACCATGAGCGCAAAGCGGCGAGCGACCCATCTCTGGGAAAGGCGCGCCACGTCATGAGGGGCAACCGGCCTGCATCGGTTGCACACGCTGCGGAGGCGGTAGCGCAGCCAACGAAACTAAGACGTGAGGAATTAATGCGAGGCGCTCCTCCACGAGGCGGGGCGGCTCAATCAAGCAGGGCCGACGATACGCGTCGGCCGTGAACCAAGGAGGAAGTTCATGTCAGATAGGTCTCAGTCCATTTCCACGCGCCGCAAATTCCTGAAGGGCGCGGCTGTGGCGAGTGCCGCTGCGGTTGCAGCGCCGTCCGTCGTCAAGGCGCAGGGCCCCATCAGCATGCGCTGGCAGAGCACGTGGCCCTCGAAGGACATCTTCCACGAGTACGCCAACGACTTCGCCAAGAAGGTCAACGATATGACCGGCGGCGACCTGAAGATCGAGGTGCTGCCCGCTGGTGCCGTCGTGCCGGCCTTCCAGCTGCTCGATGCCGTCTCCAAGGGCGTGCTCGACGGCGGCCACGGCGTGCTCGTCTATCACTACGGCAAGCAGACCGCGCTGGCGCTGTGGGGCTCGGGCCCCGGCTACGGCATGGACGCCAACATGCTGCTGTCCTGGCACAAGTACGGCGGCGGCAAGGAGCTGCTCGAGAAGATCTTCACCTCGATCGGCGCCAACGTCGTGTCGTTCCCCTACGGCCCGATGCCAACCCAGCCGCTCGGCTGGTACAAGAAGCCGATCACCAAGCCGGAAGACATGCAGGGCGTGAAGTTCCGCACGGTCGGCATCTCCATTGACGTGTTCACCGGCATGGGTGCCGCGGTCAACGCGCTGCCGGGCGGTGAAATCGTTGCGGCCATGGACCGCGGTCTGCTGGATGCGGCCGAGTTCAACAACGCCACGTCCGACCGCATCCTGGGCTTTGCCGACGTTGCCAAGATCTGCATGCTGCAGAGCTATCATCAGAACGCCGAGCAGTTCGAAATCTCGTTCAACAAGACGAAGTTCGACGCGCTGCCGGCCAAGATGAAGTCGATCATCGAGAACGCTGTCGAAGCAGCCTCCCAGGACATGTCCTGGAAGGCGATCGACCGCTACTCGAAGGACTACAGCGAGCTGCAGACCAAGGACAACGTCAAGTTCTACAAGACGCCCGACGCCGTCCTGAAGAAGCAGCTCGAAATCTACGACGAGGTCGTCAAGAAGAAGGCGGGCGAGAACCCCTTGTTCAAGGAGATCGTCGAGTCGCAGCTGGCCTTCGCCAAGCGCACGGTGCAGTGGGAGCAGGACACGGTGGTCGGTCGCCGCATGGCCTACGATCACTACTTCGGACCCAACGCGAAGAAGCCGATCTAACGGCGTAGCAAGCCGGCAAAGCACCACTGGGCCTGCCCCAGCTGGTGCTTTGCCTTGTCAGCCTTTCGAACCAGACGGCACAGCATGGTTCAGCGCTTCCTGTATGCGATCGATGAGTTCAGCACCTGGGTCGGCAAGCTCGCGTCCTGGCTGATCATCGGATTGATGGTGGTGGTGTGCGTCGAGGTCTTCAAGCGCTACTTCCTGAACGCGCCGACGGCCTGGATCTTCGACGCCGAGAACATGCTGTACGGCTCGTTCTTCATGCTGGCCGGCGCCTACACGCTGGCGCAGAACGCCCACGTGCGCGGCGACTTCCTGTACAGCTCGATGCGGCCGCGCGTGCAGGCCTGGCTGGACCTCGTGCTCTATCTGGTCTTTTTCGTGCCCGGCATCGCCGCGCTGATCTACGCGGGATACCACTACGCGGGCAACTCCTGGCGCATCCTGGAGCATTCCACCGTCACGGCCGACGGGCCGCCGGTCTACTACTTCAAGACCGTCATTCCGATTGCAGGCGCCATGGTGATGCTGCAGGGCATCGCCGAGATCGTGCGCTGCGTCGTGTGCATCAGGACGGGCGAGTGGCCCAGCCGGCTCAAGGACGTCGCGGAGACCGACGTCATCGAGGAGCAGCTGGCGCACAGCGAATTCGTCGATGAGGAATCACGCAAGATCGCCATCGAGCGCGCCAAGTCGATCGACGAGGTCGCGCGCCAGCGTGGCATGGGTGGGGATCTGAACAAATGAGCGATCCGGCACTCGGACTGTTGATGCTGGGCCTCATCGTGGTCGTGATCATGATGGGCTTCCCGACAGCGTTCACGCTGATGGGCCTCGGCATCGTGTTCGGCTTCATCGCCTTCTACAACCCGGCCGAGGTGTGGACGGACAACCGTGTGTTCGACCTGATGGTGCATCGAACGTACGGCGCCATGACCAACGACGTCCTCATATCCATCCCGCTGTTCGTGCTGATGGGCTACGTGATGGAACGTGGCGCACTGGTCGACAAGATGTTCTACGCCATCCAGCTGGCGTTCCGGAACGTGCCCGCTTCGCTCGCCGTCGCCTCGCTGATCGTGTGCACCTTCTGGGGCATCGCCAGCGGCCTGGTCGGCGCGGTCGTCGTGCTGATGGGCGTCATCGCCTTCAACCCGATGCTGCGTGCGGGCTATGACGTGAAGCTCGCCGCCGGCGTCATCACGGCCGGCGGCACGCTCGGCATCCTGATCCCGCCCTCGGTGATGATCATCGTCTACGCGGCCGTGGCCGGGCAGTCGGTGGTGAAGCTCTACGCGGCGGCGATGTTTCCCGGGTTCTTCCTGGCGCTGCTCTATCTGATCTACATCATCGGCTGGGCGACGCTCAATCCGCGTGTTGCTCCGCCGCTGCCTCGCCGAGCAGACGCGGGTGCCCCTGCCGGCATGGGTGCCGCAGTTCCAGGCTGCCTACTCGCAGAACATGTTCGTCGCGCTGATCAAGGCGCTGCTGTCGCCATCCAAGGCGCGCGAGATCGAGGCGGAGCATGGCCGCATCGGCTATTGGATGCTGATCAAGAACTTCGGCTATTCCCTGGTGCCATTCGCCATCGTCGCCGGCTCGATGGCCATCGTCTGGTGGTACGTCGTCATCCATCAGCAGAGGGGTGCAGAGGAGGTCGTGACCGGGCTGCAGCAGCTCGGCAGCCAGGTGACCGCTCCCATCACTCCGGCCGAGCGAGGGCCGCCGCAGGCCTTCTACATGTGGTTTACGGGTATCTGCGCCGCCCTGGCGCTGCTGCAGGTCCGCTACTACTCGAGAATGACCGGCGAGCGCCTGCAGATCGTGAAGCTGCTCGTCTCCTCGACCATGCCCCTCGGCATTCTCACCTTCATCGTGCTGGGCGTCATCCTGTTCGGCATCACCACGGCGACGGAATCCGCGGGCGTCGGCGCCGCCGGCGCCTTCCTGCTGGCTTTGTCGGCGCGCACGCTCGACTGGAAGCGGACCAAGGAGGCGGTGTTCCTGACCGCCAAGACCACCGCCATGGTGTGCTGGCTGTTCGTCGGCTCGGCGCTGTTCTCCGGCGTGTTTGCCATCCTGGGCGGCCAGGCGCTGGTCGAGCGGTGGGTGCTGTCGCTCGACTTGTCGCCCCTGCAATTCATGATGCTGTCGCAGGCGATCATCTTCGTCCTGGGCTGGCCACTGGAATGGACGGAGATCATCGTCATCTTCGTGCCGATCTTCCTGCCGCTCCTGAAGCACTTCAGCATCGACCCGATCCTGTGGGGCGTGCTCGTGTTCATCAACCTGCAGGCGGCCTTCCTGTCGCCGCCGGTGGCCATGTCGGCGTACTATCTCAAGGGCGTCGCGCCCAAGCACGTCACGCTCAACCAGATCTTCGGCGGCATGATGCCCTACATGCTGATCGTGATCCTATGCATGGGGTTCCTGTACGCCTGGCCGGGCATGGCGCTATGGTTGCCGGCGTACCTGTACGGCAACTAGCGAGGAATCCATTGACCAGCGCCGATCTCCACTCCCTGACCGCCGCCGAGGCCGCGGCCAGCATCGCCCGCGGCGAGATCACCTCGGAGGCGCTGGTCGGCGCCTGCCTCGACCGCATCGCCGCGCTCGAGCCGCAGGTGCAGGCCTGGGCGTTCCTCGACCGCGAGCGGGCGCTGGAGCAGGCCAAGGCGGCCGACGAAGCGCGCCGGTCCGGCAAGGGCATCGGCCCGCTGCACGGCGTACCCGTCGGCATCAAGGACATCATCGACACGGCCGACATGCCGACCGAGAACGGCTCGGCGTTCTTCAAGGGCCGCCAGCCGGACAAGGACGCCTCGTGCATCGCGGCGCTGCGCTCCGCCGGTGCCGTCATTCTCGGCAAGACCGTCACCACGGAGCTTGCCACCCACGTTCCGAGCCGCACCCGCAACCCGCGCAACCTCGAGCACACGCCGGGCGGCTCGTCGGCCGGCTCGGCGGCGGCGGTCGCTTGCGACATGGTGCCGTTGGCGCTCGGCACGCAGACCAAGGGCTCGGTGATCCGCCCGGCCTCCTTCTGTGGCATCTACGGCTTCAAGCCGACCTTCGGCACCATTCCGCGCACCGGCGTGCTGGCGCAGGCGCTGTCGCTCGATACCGTCGGCGTGTACGGCCGCTCGATCGAGGACGTGGCGCTGATCGCCGATGTCCTGAGTTTCCATGACGACCGCGATGCCGCCAGCTTCGCCGGCAGCCGTGGCCGCATGCACGCGACGGCCATGCAGGACTGGCAGCTGCCGCCCATGTTCGCTTTCGTCAAGACGCATGCCTGGAGCAGCGCCGACGCCTCGACCCACGAAGCCTACGGCGAGCTTGTCGAGCAGTTGGGCGACCAGGCCCACGAGATCTCGATCGACACCACCTGCCAGCGTGCCTCGGATGCCTGCAAGATCATCCAGGACGTCGAGCTGGCCCTGCATTACGGCCCGATCCTCGACCGCGCCCCCGACAAGATCGCCAAGTCGCTGGGCCAGGCGATCGAGGACGGCCGGCGCGTGCGCGGCGTCGACTATCTGGCCGCGCTGGAGGCGCGCAAGGATTACGTCGATACGCTGGACGAGATCTTCCGCGACTACGGGACCATCCTGACCCCGCCCGCGCGCGGCGTCGCTCCCAGGGGCTTCGAGACCACCGGCGATCCCATCTTCTGCGGGCTGTGGACCTATCTCGGCGTGCCGGCCGTCACGGTTCCCCTGCTGGAGGTCGACGGCCTGCCGCTGGGCGTGCAGCTGGTCGGCAGGCCGCGCGATGATGCCCGCCTGCTGCGCACGGCGCGCGGCCTGCTGCGGCATCTGGAAGCCGGCGCCTGAGCAGGACCAGCGTTCGCCCTGCGCCGACCTTGCGGTGCCGCATGGATCGGCTATGCATTGCAGCCTGACAGCCAGCCCCAGCCGGAGGACACGCGCATGTCGGCCCAGACCCCCGTTCCGAGCAAGCGCATCACGGCGCCCGAGATTGCCTCGCGCAAGGGCGGCGAGCCGATCGTCTCGCTCACCTCCTATCACGCGCACACGGCGGCCATCGCCGACCCGTTCGTCGATCTGCTGCTGGTCGGCGACAGCCTCGGCATGGTCATGCACGGCTACGAGTCGACCGTGCCGGTGCCGCTCGAGCTGATGATCATGCACGGCCGGGCGGTGGTGCGCGGCGCCAAGCGCGCGCTGGTGGTGGTCGACATGCCGTTCGGCTCCTACGAGGAGAGCCCGGCGGTCGCCTTCCGCAACGCCGCCCGCGTCATGAAGGAGACGGGCTGCGGCGCCATCAAGCTGGAGGGCGGCCGGCGCATGGCCGAGACCATCCGCTTCCTCACCGAGCGCGGCATTCCCATCATGGCCCACATCGGCCTCACCCCGCAGTCGATCAACGTGCTGGGCGGCTTCAAGACGCAGGGCCGCGTGCGCGACGAGTGGGCGGCCATCGAGGAGGACGCCAAGGCGGTCGCCGAAGCCGGCGCCTTCTCGGTGGTGCTCGAAGCATTGGCCGAGGAGCTGGCGCGCCGGATCACGGCCGCCATCCCGATCCCCACCATCGGCATCGGCGCGTCAGCCGGCTGCGACGGCCAGATCCTGGTGATGGAGGACATGCTGGGCCTCTAGCCCGCGCGTGCCGAAGTTCGTCAAGGAGTTCGGCCGCGTCGGCGAAGTCATCCGCGAGGCCATCTCGGCCTACGCCGTGGAGGTGCGCAACCGCACCTTCCCGGCCCCCGAGCACACCTACGCCATGAAGGACGCACCCCCGTCCGCCGCCGCCAAGGGCAAGGCCAAGACGAAGGCCTGAGCGGCCATGTCGCCTTTGAGCCAGGGCGTACCGGGGGCCGATTGGCGCCAGCGCGTCGTCTTCGCCTATCTCGAGGAACCGCCCTTCTGCTTTCGCACGGCCGACGGCGGTGCATCCGGCTGCGACGTGGAATTGGCGCAAGCGGTCTTGCGCGACCTCGGCGTTGCGGCCTGCGATTTCGTCGAGGCCGAATTCGCCGACCTGATCCCCGGCCTGATCGATGGCCGCTGGACCATGACCACCGGCCTGTTCGTGACACCTGAGCGGCGCAAGCGCATCGCCTTCAGCCGGCCGATCTGGGCGCTGCATGACGGCCTGCTGGTGCGCACCGGCAATCCGCGCGACATCACCGGCTATCGCTCGATTGCCGCCGATGCGAACGCGAGGCTGGCCACCGTCAAGGATCAAGCCCAGCGCGACAACGCTCTCAATCTCGGTGTGCCTCGCAGCGCGCATCATCGAGTTCCACACGCAGAATGAAGCCGCCGATGCGGTCGCCGGCGGCGCGGCTGACGCTTACGCCAGCGTCGCCATGGCCCATCGCGGCTACCTGGCGAGCCATGCCAGCGCACCACTGACGGTCGTCGATGTGCCGCTATCGGAGCAGGCGCCGGCCTTCGGCGCATTCGGCTTTGCTCAGTCGAACGCCGGACTGGCTGAAGCCATCGACCGCGCGCTCAGCGCCTACCTCGGTTCGGAGGCCCACCGGCAGCTCATGACAAGGTACGGCTTTGCTCCGGCAGAGGTTGACCGCGTCGTTGTCCGCGACAGGATGAGCTAGCCGCCATCTGGCCCTTGACTACACAACCGCCAGGGTCATTCTTCGCGGCAACAGGGGCGGTGTCAGACCCTCCGGGTCTGACACCATGGCGCCAACCTCGCTATGTACGCGTCACGCGCCCAATGAATGGTTGGAACAACGGTATCAGACCCGGAGGGTCTGACACCCACGCTGGGGGAAATGCCATGCTGCAACTGGTCGACAACCTGCAACGCCTCGGCACGGAGACGGCCTTCGAGGTGCTGGCGCGCGCCGCCGAGCTGCAGCGCCAGGGCAAGGACATCGTCAACCTCGGCATCGGCCAGCCCGACTTCAAGACGCCCGCCCACATCGTCGAGGCCGCCATCAAGGCGCTGCGCGACGGCCAGCACGGCTACACGCCGGCGCAGGGCATCCTGCCGCTGCGCGAGGCGGTGGCGAAGGATCTGCACCGCCGCCACGGCGTCGAGGTCGATCCCGACACGGTCGTCATCATGCCGGGCGGCAAGCCCACCATGTTCTTCTCGATCATGATGTTCGGCGCGCCGGGCGCCGAGATCATGTATCCCGACCCCGGCTTCCCGATCTATCGCTCGATGATCCAGTACACCGGCGCCAAGCCGGTGCCGATCGTCATGAACACCGACAACGAGTTCAGCTTCACCGCCGACCAGGTGCTGTCGCAGATCACGCCGAAGACCAGCCTGATCATCCTCAACAGCCCCGGCAATCCGTGCGGCGGCGCCGCGCCGAAGGCGGAGGTGGCCAAGCTCGCCGCCGGCCTCGCCAAACACCCCAACGTCGCCATCCTGTCCGACGAGATCTACAGCCAGATGCTGTACGGCGGCCGGCAGCACGAGAGCTTCCTGCGCTATCCCGACCTCCGCGACCGGCTGATCGTGCTCGACGGCTGGTCCAAGACCTACGCCATGACCGGCTGGCGGCTCGGCTTCTCGGTGTGGCCCAAGTCGCTGGTCGAGCACGTCGTGCGCCTCGCCGTGAACTGCCATTCCTGCGTCAACGCGCCGACCCAGTACGCCGGCATCGCCGCGCTGGAAGGCCCGCAGGACGAGGCCATCAAGATGGTCGCTGCCTTCGACGAGCGCCGCAAGGTGATCGTGCCGCTGCTCAACCAGCTGCCGGGCTTCAAGTGCCTCGATCCCGGCGGCGCCTTCTACGTCTTCCCCGACATCACCGGCACCGGCATGGACGCGCGCGAGCTGCAGAACAAGATGCTGGAGAAGGCCGGCGTCGCCACCGTGGCCGGCACCAGCTTCGGCATCCACGGCGAGGGCTTCATCCGCTTCTCCTACGCCAACTCGGTCGACAACATCCGCGAAGCCGTCAAGCGCATCGCCGCCTGCTGCGGGATTGAGCTGTCGTGACGCGGATTCACGAGCATTCAGATTCCCGAATTGTCGGCCAAGGCGCGACGATAGATCTGGATGACGAACGCGTTGGGATTGTTGCGACACAGATAGCCCAGTTGCGGGCGGCCTTGATGTGCCTTCCGTGTCAAATATCGTCTCGCTGGCCTTGGCCGCAAGGTACCCTCATCCACATCAATTGGCCCCGCCGGTCGTTGGCTTGCAAGTAGCCTTTGCAGGTCAGCTTCGATCGATGATCGATCTGGGCTGCGTGCGTATCTTGCAGGCCTTACCGCAGCGACACTGCGCGATCGATGCAGGGAGGCCGCGCGATCTTGCATCGTCGTTTCCATCAACGCATCGGTAGATCTAGCGCCTGCCCTTGGCCTTGCGCGGCGCGCCCGCCCGGATGCGGAAGCCGCGGTTCTCCTTGATCGTCTTCAGCACGATGTCGGAGCGCACCTGGGCGACGTGGGCATGCGGCAGCAGGCGCTTGTGCACGAGCTCGGCCAGCTCATCCAGCGAGCGCACGCGCAGGTGCAGCAGGTAGTCGGCATCACCCGCCACCGAGTGCGCCTGCTGCACCTCGTCGAGGCCTTCGAGGAAATGCGCGAACTCCTCGGCCGTGCTCTCGCTGTGCGCCGACAGCGTGACGCGCGTGAAGGCCTCGATGGTATAGCCGAGCTTGCGGGCGTCGAGGTCGGCGCGATAGGCGCGGATGTAGCCGGCTTCCTCCAGCCCGGCGCGGCGGCGCGAGCACTGCGAGGCCGACAGGCCGACGCGCTCGGCAAGCTCGGCATTGGACAGGCTGGCGTCGTCCTGCAGGATCACCAGCAGCTTGAGATCCAAGGGGTCGAGGCTCATTTCGTGCATCCAATCGGCATAGCATGCATGAATCGTGCACAATATGCGCCGAAGACGCCCCTAATGCACGCTCCTTGCGCTCCTTTGCGGCGACACTTGCTTAACGCCGATTCTCCCAAGGAGCTGCCATGGGTCCCTTTCCGCATGACGCCCCGCCGGCCACCATTTCAGCGGCCAACCCTGCCGGCACCGACGGCTTCGAGTTCGTCGAGTTCGCCCATCCCGAGCCGGCCAAGCTCGCCGACCTGTTCGAGCGCATGGGCTTCGTCGCCGTCGCCAAACACAAGACGCGCGACGTCACGGTCTATCGCCAGGGCGACATCAACTACATCCTGAATGCGGATCCCGACTCATTCGCCGGCCGCTTCGTCGCCGAGCACGGCCCGTGCGCGCCCTCGATGGCCTGGCGCGTGGTGCACGCGCAGCATGCCTTCGACCACGCGGTGAGGAACGGTGCGGAGCCCTACACGGGTGCGGACCGCACCCTCGAGGTCCCCGCCATCAAGGGCATCGGCGGCTCGCTCCTCTACTTCGTCGACAAGTACGGGGCGATCGGCTCCGCCTACGACCGCGAGTTCGACTGGATCGGCGAGCCCAATCCGAAGCCCGAAGGCGTCGGCTTCTATTACCTCGACCACCTGACCCACAACGTCTATCGCGGCAACATGGACAAGTGGTTCGGCTTCTACGCCAAGCTGTTCAACTTCCGCCAGATCCGCTTCTTCGACATCGAGGGCAAGCTGACCGGCCTCACCTCGCGCGCGCTGACCTCGCCCTGCAGCAAGATCCGCATCCCCATCAACGAGTTGGCCGACGACAAGAGCCAGATCGAGGAATACCTGAGGAAGTACAAGGGCGAGGGCATCCAGCACATCGCCATCGCCACCGAGCGGCTGTACGAGGCCACCGACGCGCTGGCCGCCAACGGCATCCGCTTCATGCCGGGCCCGCCGGAGGTGTACTACGACCAGAGCTTCGAGCGCGTGCCCGGCCACAGCGAGCCGGTCGAGCATATGCAGCGGCACGGCATCCTGATCGACGGCGAGGGCGTGGTCGACGGCGGCGAGACCAGGATCCTGCTGCAGGTGTTCTCCAAGACGGTGATCGGCCCGATCTTCTTCGAGTTCATCCAGCGCAAGGGCGACGACGGCTTCGGCGAGGGCAACTTCCGCGCCCTGTTCGAATCGATCGAAGCAGACCAGATCCGCCGCGGCGTGCTGAAGGTGGATGCGGCGTAGCCCCGTTCTCGAAATTCGCTACTTTGCCATCGCTCCAACCTGCGAGGATAACTGTCGCTTCGGCGCGGCTCCGTAGCTCCGTAGGTTGGGTTAGTGCGTAAGCACGTAACCCAACAATTGCAAGTGCCAACAGTGTTGGGTTACGGGCTGTCGCCCTAACCCAACCTACGCGCACAACGCTCACCCTACTCCGCCGCCTTCAGCACGGTCGGCGGCGAGGGATTGCGCAGCTCGGCCAGCAGCGCCGCCTCGCGCTCCTTGGCCTTCTTGTAGTTGCGCAGCTTGATGTGGCCGAAGCCCTTCACGTCGAGCGCCAGCGAGGCCAGCGCCACCGCCGTCGCATGCGTCGCCGGGCGTGAGCCGCTGGCCGATCTCATCCAGCAGCGCGCTCGTAGTCGGCGATCATCTGCCGCTCCAGCTTGCGCTCGGCCGTGTAGCCGAACACGTCCCAGCGCGTGCCGCGCAGGCGCTTTGCCCTTCGCCAGCAGCCGGAACAGCGGCAGCATCCAGGCGCCGAACTGCATCTTGCGCGGCTCGCCGGTCACCTTGTCGCGACGCGCCAGCAGCGGCGGCGCCAGATGGAACGCCAGCTTGCCGTGCGCCTCGAACTGCTCGCCCAGCGCCTTCTCGAACGCCGGGCTCGTGTACAGCCGCCCGACCTCGTACTCGTCCTTGTAGGCCAGCAGCTTGTGATAGCCGCGCGCCACCGCCTCGGCGAGGCCCGCGCGGCCCGGCAACCTTGCTGCGCTCCAGCTCGGCGATGCGCGCAACGCGGCTGCGGAACTTCTCGGCCAGCGCCGCATCCTGGTAGTCGGCGAGATACTTGGCGCGGAACTCGACGATCTCATCCAGCGTCTGCGGCTTCGCCACGCTCTTGCTGGCCGGCCCGATCATGCGCTCCAGCGCCGTGCGGTCGTGCGCCGCCAGCCGGCCGAAGCGGAAGGCGTTGCGGCTCATCTCGACCGCCGCGCCGTTCAGCACGATCGCCTGCTCGATGGCCTCGGCGCCGATCGGCAGCAGGCCCAGCTGATAGGCATAGCCCAGCAGGAACACGTTGGCGGCGATCGAATCGCCGAACAGCTTCACGGCCGCGGTGTGCGCGTCCATGTGGTGCAGCGGACCCTTGCCCGTGCGCTCCTCGATGGCCCGCCGCAGGGCCGCGCCCGGCACCCTGAGGTCGGCCTTGCGCGTGAAGTCAGCCGTCGACAACTCGTAGTCGGAGTACACCACCGCCGTGTGGTCCGGCTTGATGGTCTCCAGCACCTTGTTGGAGGCGGTCACGACGAGGTCGCAGCCGAGCACCAGGTCGGCGCCGGCCACGCCGGCGCGGATGGCATGGATCTGCTCTTCGGTATTGGCGATGCGGATGTGGCAGGCGACCGCGCCGCCCTTCTGCGCGAGGCCCGTCATGTCGATGGCGCCGAACGCCTTGCCTTCGAAGAACGTGGCCTGGCCGAGCAGCGCCGAGATGGTCACCACGCCCGTGCCGCCGACGCCCGTCACCAGCATGGTGTAGGGCGTATCGAGCGAGCGCAGCTTCGGCTCCGGCAGGCTCGCCAGCATCGCGCGCCGTGCTGGTGTCGCCGCGCTGCACGATCGAGGCCTTGCGCACCTTGGCGCCGTGCACCGTCACGAAGCTCGGGCAGAAGCCGTTCAGGCAGGAGAAATCCTTGTTGCAGGCCGACTGGTCGATCGCGCGCTTGGTGCCGAGCTCGGTATCGAGCGGCGACACCGCCACGCAGTTCGACTTCACGCCGCAGTCGCCGCAGCCCTCGCACACGGCCGGATTGATGAACACGCGCTGGTCGGGATCGGGGAACTTGCCGCGCTTGCGCCGGCGCCGCTTCTCGGCCGCGCAGGTCTGGTCGTAGAGCAGCACGGACACGCCCTTGACCTCGCGCAGCTCCTTCTGCACCGCCTGCAGGTCGAGGCGGTTGTAGACGGGAATGCCCTTGCGGGATGAAGCCGGCCGGATACTTGTCGGGCTGGTCGGTGACCACCACGATCTTGTCGACGCCCTCGGCCTGCACCTGCTGCAGCATCATCGACACGGTCATGCCGCCGTCCAGCGACTGCCCGCCGGTCATGGCCACCGCGTCGTTGTAGAGAATCTTGAAGGTGATGTTGACGCCGGCCGCCCGCGCCGCGCGGATGGCGAGGCTGCCCGAGTGGATGTAGGTGCCGTCGCCCAGGTTCTGGAACACGTGCGGCGGTCTTGGAGAACGGCGCCTCGCCGATCCAGTTGCTGCCCTCGCCGCCCATCTGGGTGAAGCCCTCGGTCGAGCGGTCCATCCAGTGCGCCATGTAGTGGCAGCCGATGCCGGCGTAGGCGCGCGAGCCTTCCGGCACCACGGTCGATGAATTGTGCGGGCAGCCGGGGCAGAAATAGGGGATGCGGGTGGCGGCCTCGGCCGTGGTCGGCTGGTTGCCCTTCAGGCGCTTCAATTCGGCGACCGCCGTCTTGATGTCGTCGCCGGCGCCGGTGCGGATCAGCCGCTCGCCGAGCTTGATGGCGATGTCGGTCGGGTCGAGCGCGTACTTGGCGGGGAACAGCCACTGCTCGTTCTCGTCCTTCTTGCCGAGCACGCGCGGCCGGCACGGCCAGGTCGTACAGCTGCTCCTTGACCTGCGTCTCGATCAGCGCGCGCTTCTCCTCGACCACCAGGATCAGGTCGAGGCCTTCGGCGAACTTCTTCACGCCCTGCGGCTCGAGCGGCCAGGTCATGCCGACCTTGTAGACGCGCAGGCCGAGCTGGTTGGCCTTCACCTCGTCGATGCCGAGCTCGTCCATCGCCTGGCGCACGTCGAGATAGCTCTTGCCGCAGGTGATGATGCCGATCTTCGGCGCAGGCCCGCCGCTGATCACCATGCGATCGAGCTTGTTGGCGCGCGCGAAGGCCAGGATGGCGGCGCGCTTGTAGTCGTGCAGGCGCGCCTCCTTGGCCAGCGCCTGGTCGCCGAGGCGGATGTTGAGCCCGCCCGGCGGCATGACGAAGTCGTCCGGGATCTTGATGTCGATGCGGTCGATGCGACCGTCCACCGTGGCGGTCGCCTCGATGTTGTCCTTCACGCACTTGAGGCCGACCCACACGCCGGCATAGCGCGACAGCCCCCAGCCCAGGATGCCGTAGTCGAGGATCTCCTGCACGCCGCCCGGATTGAGCACCGGCATCATGTAGTCGACGAAGGCGAACTCCGACTGGTGCGCGCTGGTCGAGCTTTCGCAGGTGTGGTCGTCGCCCATCAGGGCCAGCACGCCGCCGTGCTTGGAGGTGCCGGCGTGGTTGGCGTGGCGGAACACGTCGCCGGTGCGGTCGACGCCGGGGCCCTTGCCGTACCAGATGCCGAACACGCCGTCGTACTTGCCTTCGCCGCGCAGCTCGGCCTGCTGCGAGCCCCACAGCGCCGTGGCGGCCAGGTCCTCGTTGAGGCCGGCCATGAACTTGATGTGGTTGGGCTCCAGCAGGCCCTTGGACCGCAGCATGGCCGCTTCCAGCGAGGCGATCGGCGAGCCGCGGTAGCCCGTCACGTAGCCGGCCGTATTGAGCCCCGCCTTCACGTCGCGGGCCCGTTGCGTCAGCATCAGGCGCACGATCGCCTGGGTGCCGGTCAGGATCTGCCGGCTTTCGTCGAGGGCGTATTTGTCGTCGAGGCTAGCCGTGTGTTTGACCATATGGGGCGCGAGCCTCCCGGTATCAGCCTTGCATCTCGATGCGACACTGATCGATGCAACACAGATGCCAGAGTCCGCCGGCATCCGCAAATCTGCCGTGGCCTGGACCCACGGCGTTGCCTCGCCCTTAGAGATGGGGAGAACGCGGCCCAGACCGCAATCGATCGTGCCCGCGCGAAAGCCGCCCGCCTGCCGCTTTCCCGTGCAGCCACCGGCCGCGGTTCCTCGCAACAAAATTGCCAGTTATGCCGGTTGCGAAGCCCAGCCCCGCATCAACCCGACGAATCACTGTGCGGCGCAGCATTCGTGCCGATCCAAGCGTGTCAGGCCCTCTTGGTGCTGATAGCATCTCGCGACCGTGCCACGGTGTCAGACCCAGAGCGTCAGACAGCCATTCACGCGCCATCACCTCGCAGCGTCTCCGCTCGAGGATGCGCTGCATTCCAAGGGCCGCGGGGCGATGAGAACCCGCAAAAGAAGTGCTAGCGAATGAGCGGCTCCTCACCGCCCCGCGCAGGATTTTTGGCCTGAGCACCACATCTGAACGTTCGCGCGCGACCGGCGCATTGCGCCCGGCTGTGATGCGGAGCCCCGGTTGCACGGAGTGCGAACCGTGTCACCGTCGCGCGAGCCTGCAGCCCGCCCTCGCCGTGAGACGCCCTCTCGAGTGCGACACCCCTCGTGAGCGGAGCGGGATGGCCAGCATCGTCTCACGGCGCTCGAATGCGCGGGGATAACTCAGCCGCACATTCCGCAGCGATGGTGAATGCCACGCCGCTCGCGATACGGGTCTGACCCTCCGGGTCAGACACCGCGGCACCGACCTCAGCAGCGTCGGCGCAGTCGGATGTCAGACCCGGAGGGTCTGACACGCGGCCGCGGCTCAACCAGCCCGATACGCCGCCAGGAACGTGCGCACCGCCATGTCGACCACATGCTCGATGCGCGCGTCCTCGGGTGGGCCGGCGAAGTTGAACAGCATCGGCTTGAAGATCGTCGACAGGCACGAGTCCATGAATTGCGCGGCGGCCACCTCGCAATCGTGCGGCTTGAGAATGCCGGCTCGCGACCTTGCCCTCGAGATAACTGCTTCAGCCGGGCGATGCCGGTGGCGGGTCCCGATTGGTAGAACTTCGCGCCCACCTCGGGCATGCGGTCGGCGATGGCGATGACGGTGCGCAGCGGCGGGACGCCGCCCGGCCGGCAAAGGAAGCGCGCCAGGCCCAGGCCGACGCGGCGCAGCTCGGCTTCGATCGCCGCCTCGCCATCGAAGGTGAAGATTTCCTCGGCCTGCTGCCGGCGCTGCTCCTCGACGATCGCCTCGAACAGCTCCTCCTTGCTCTTGAAGTAGACGTACAGGGTGCCCTTGGAGACTCCCGCCTCGCGCGCGATGGCGCCCATGCTGGCCGCATCGAAGCCTTGCGCCAGGAACACGCGGCTGGCGCCGTCGATGATCTGCCGGCGCTTGGCCGGATCGACGCCCCGGCTCTCGCTTGCCGGCCGCTCGATGTCCTCCGCGATCATGCTCGCCTCCTTGCCCCGACTCCAGCAGGCCCTTGACGATCTGACGGAACCGTTGCATTCGGGCTTGGCCCGACCATCATCCATGAGGCTCGCTGAGGGGCCTATGGATGACTGGATCATCGGGACAAGTCCGAGGGTGAGACGTACCGCAGATACAGCACAGCTCCAGCTTCACAATGGTTTGACCGAACCGTTCGGTCATTGACATAGGGTCGTTCGTTCCTTATGTCAATCGCCGACCGAACCGTTCGGTCAATGATATCCGCACATGCAGGGTTTGTGAGGTGGGCTGTGCAAGACACCCAGAATTTCCGCTCCTCCGAGGAGGCGCGGGTCGAGAACGATGCGGACAATGAGCCCATCGCGCCGTCGTTCGGTGAGACACATGACGCCGCCGACAGCGATGGGCGCCACTTCGGCCGCGCCGTCCAAGCAACCGTTCAGCGTCCGCAAGCTCGCCATCGCCGCCGTGGCGCTGCTGGCCCTCGGCCTCGGCGCCTACTACGGCCGCTACTGGTGGACCACCGGCCGCTACCTGGTGACCACCGACGACGCCTACGTGGGCGCGCGCAACGCCACCTTGTCCCCCAAGGTGGCGGGCTACGTGTCCGAGATCGCCTTCGACGACAACGCCCACGTCAAGACCGGCGACGTGCTGCTGCGCGTCGACGACGGCGACTATCGCCTGGCCGTGCAGACGGCCAAGGACCACATCGCCGTGCAGGAGGCGACCGTCGCCCGTCTCGGCAAGCAGGTGGTGGCGCAGCAGGCAGCCGTCGACCAGGCCAACGCGCAGCTCGCATCCGCCAAGGCGGGCGCGACGCGCACCGACCTCGAACTGAAGCGCCAGCAGGATCTCGCCACCCGCCAGATCAACAGCCGCCAGCAGCTCGAGCAGGCGCAGGCCAACTACGACCAGGCCGTCGCGCAGGTGCAGTCCGCGCAGGCCGGCATCGAAGTCGGCGCTCGCCAACGTCGATGTCCTGAAGGCCCAGCAGACCGAGGCGGAAACCACGCTCAAGCAATTGCAGACGGCGCTGGCCAAGGCCGAGCGCGACCTCTCCTTCACCATCATCCGCGCGCCCTTCGACGGCGTGATCGGCAACCGCGCCGTGCAGGTCGGCGACTACGTGCAGCCGACGCAGCGCCTGGCGAGCCTGGTGCCGCTGCAGGCGCGTCTACATCGACGCCAACTTCAAGGAGACGCAGGTCGCCGCAGCTGCAGCCGGGCCAGCCGGTCAGCATCACGGTCGACGCCTTGCCCGGGCCGCACGCTCGAGGGCCGCGTCGGCGAGCTTCGCGCCGGCCTCGGGCTCGGTGTTCTCGCTGCTGCCCCCCGATAACGCCACCGGCAACTTCACCAAGATCGTGCAGCGCCTGCCGGTGCGCATCCTTGTGCCGGCGAGCGTCGCCGAGCAGTCCGTGCTGCGGCCCGGCATGTCGGTGATCG
The DNA here is from genome assembly GCA_963735125.1 of uncultured Alphaproteobacteria bacterium. Lineage (GTDB taxonomy): Bacteria > Pseudomonadota > Alphaproteobacteria > Rhizobiales > Hyphomicrobiaceae > AWTP1-13. The sequence goes on from CAVTJY010000035.1 coordinate 154,916, forward strand.
TCAAGGTCGACACCAAGCCCGGCGCCGCCGCCTCGTCGCAGCCGATGAGCACGGCTGCCCTGCCCAAGTCGGTGAACTAGGCCGAAGTCGAGACAGAACACAGCCATGGCCAACGCCACCACAGCGACCGCCGGCCCCATGGGCGCGGCGCCGGCAGTCCCGGCCGACCCGGATCGCATCGAGCCGCGCCGGCTGGTTGCGTTCCTGGCCATGGTGTTCGGCATGTTCATGGCGATCCTGGACATCCAGATCGTCTCGGCGTCGCTGGCCGAGATCCAGGCCGGCCTGGCCGCCTCCGCCAACGAGATCACCTGGGTGCAGACCGCCTACCTGATCTCGGAGGTGGTGATGATCCCGCTGTCGGGATACCTCTCCCGCGCGCTCGGCACGCGGCTACTGTTCTCCATCTCCGCCGGCGGCTTCACGGCAGCCAGCCTGATGTGCGGGCTCTCCACCGGCATCAACGAGATGATCTTCTGGCGCGCCGTGCAGGGCTTCATCGGCGGCGGCATGATCCCGACCGTATTCGCCACCGCCTACACCATCTTCCCGCGCTCCCGCATGGGCCTGGTGGTGCCGATGATCGGCCTCGTCGCCACCATGGCGCCGACCATCGGCCCGACCGTCGGCGGCTACCTGACCGACGCGCTGTCCTGGCACTGGCTGTTCTTCATCAACATCGTGCCGGGCCTGGCCGTGACGGCCGCCGCGCTGATCCTGATCGACTTCGACAAGCCCGACTGGTCGCTGCTCAACCACTTCGACTGGGTCGGCCTGCTGTCCATGGCCGGCTTCCTCGGCGCGCTCGAATACGTGCTCGAGGAGGGCCCGCGCAACGACTGGTTCGGCGACGATAGCGTGCTGCTGCTGGCCTGGGTGTCCGTCATCTCGGCGATCGTCTTCTTCGTGCGCGTGCTGACCGCGCGGGAGCCGATCGTCGATCTGCGCGCCTTCTCCAACCGCAACTTCGCGCTCGGCAGCCTGTTCTCGTTCGTGGTCGGCATCGGCCTGTACGGCCTCACCTACCTCTATCCCGTCTATCTCGGCCAGATCCGCGGCTACAACGCGCTGATGATCGGCGAGACCATGTTCGTCTCCGGCGTCGTCATGTTCCTGACCGCGCCGATCGCCGGCCGCCTGATGACCAGGGTCGATCCGCGCTACATGCTGATGGCGGGCTTCCTGTCGTTTGCCGCCGGCACCTACTGGATGACCTACCTGACCAAGGATTGGGATTTCTGGGAGCTGTTCTGGCCGCAGGTGTTCCGCGGCGTCGGCCTGATGATCGTCGATGATCCCGGTCAACAACATCGCGCTCGGCATGCTGCCGCCCGACCGCGTCAAGAATGCCTCGGGCCTGTTCAACCTGACGCGCAACCTGGGCGGCGCCATCGGGCTCGCCGCGCTGACCACCATCCTCAACGACCGCACCGACCTGCATCTGGCGCGCCTGCACGAGTCCATCACCTGGTCGCGCCGCCCGGCCATGGAGATGCTCAACAACCTGACGCAGCAGTTCTCATCCTACGGCAGCGACGCGCAGCAGATGGCGCTCAAGCAGCTCAACGCCATCGTGCACCGGCAGGGCGTGGTGATGGCCTTCGCCGACGTGTTCCTTGTGCTGACCTTCCTGTTCGTCGGCCTCGCCGTGCTGTCCGTGCTGATCCGGCGCCCGCCGGCCAACGCTCCCACCGGCGGCGGGCACTGAGGGAGCTGCAAGTGGATTTCGAGATCGGCGCCTAGTGGGTAAGCGCTGCCCGCGGTCCAGCGAATTTCGCACCCGTCATCCCGGCGCCGCTCGATGAGCGGAGCGAGCGAGCGCGGAATCATCGAGAGCCGGGACCTCGAGCGACTCGGCCGTAAGAGGTGCGCTCGCCGATAGCCCGGCGCAGGCGCCTCGGCATTCCGGGCCTCATGCTGAAAGCATGCCTCCGGCATGACGGGTCAATCATTTGACCGCCCTGACGGGCGCCCACGCACCGATGACGTCAGTGCCAGATTGGTCTGCTCGGTAGAGCAATGCCCGACGCCTAGCCGGCATGACTCGCGACGGAAACCGCTAGCGCTCCTCGGGCGGCTTCACGTGCCGGAAGGTCCAGAGCAGCGCGATGTCGTACAGGATCTTGAGCACCCCGCAGATGATCAGCGGCCAGGCCTGCAGGCCGCTCGCGAACAGCGCGCCGGCGATGGCCGGGCTGGCGGCCGCCGCCAGGCTGCGTGGCACCGAGGTGACGCTGGCGGCGGCCGGCCGTTCCGCCGGCGTCACCACGGCCATCACGTAGGACGAGCGGGTCGGCACGTCCATTTGCGACAGCGCCGCGCGCACCAGCAGCAGCGCCAGCGCCGTCTCCACGTTGGGCGCGATTGCCGCCAGTATCAGGCAGACGCTGGAGGGAATGTGGGTGAACACCATCGTGTTGACGAGACCGATGCGCCGCGACAGCCAGGCGGCGACCGGAAACGAGAAGGCGGCCAGCACGCCGGACCAGAAGAAGAACAGGCCGGCCGCGTACAGCGACAGATCGAACCTGGTGAACAGCCACAGCGCGATCAGCGATTGCACCGCGAAGCCGCCCGCGAACGCATCGATGCTGAACAGCGCGGCCATCTTGTAGACGATGACGCGGGATGGTCCGAGCGCCGCGGTTGCTCCCTCCGCTGCCGGCGTCGCGCTGGGCATCGTGCGCGCATAGAGGCATGCCGCCCGCGATCCCCAGCACGGCGTAGGCGACGAACATGGCCCGCAGCGCCGTCATCTCCGAGATGCCGAATGTGGCCAGAAATTCCGGAGTTGCCGCACCGAACGAGCCCAAAGCGGCGGCGAGTGCGCCGATCAGGCTGTAGCGCGCGAACATGCTGGTGCGGTCGGCATCGGCAACCGCGTGCGAGAGTGCGGCATGCTCCAGCGGCACGAAGATGCTGACGCTGCCCGCGCTGGGATTGATGGTGCCGAGAAATGCGATGAGCAGGATGGCGCCGTAGGTGCTCGAGCAGGCGAAGGCCACGCCCGTCGCCGCCATCAGGGCGGACGCGGCCATCAACAACTTGCGCCGGTCCCAGGCGGCACCGAGCAGGCCGATCCCCATCGTCGTGAGCGCCGAGCCCAGCAGCGCCAGCGTGGCAACGATGCCGACCTCCAGCGGCCCGAGACCGATCGCCGTCAGGTAGACGGGCAGCAGAACGGCGATGAAGCCATCGCCGAAATCCCTCAGGGCACGCGCTGCGTAGATGTGCCTGACGGTGCCCGCATCGGCGGGCGCCGAGAGGCGCGATTGCGGAGAATGGGTGCTGGCGGTTTTCACGGTGCCGTAGGTCCCGGAACGGCGTGCCGAAGGCTACGCCGGTTGGGACAGGGCTTGGACGCGCGTTGCGTCTTGGCACCGGGGAGCCTGTCTGATCCCCTGCCTGGAACGCTACCAGCCCACCTTGCACGACGCAACTCGCCGGCCGCTACCGGTCCGGCTTGAACGCGCTGTCGGGCAGCGTCTGGATCCAGTCGTGCGATCCGCGCACATGCCGGCGCATCGCCTGCTCGGCCGCGCCAGCGTCGCCCGCCAGCACCGCGTCGGCGATGGCGACGTGGTCCCGGTGCGAGAGCTCGGCATGCTCGGGCCGCATCGCGCGGCCGACCTGGATCATCACCACCGGCAGCTGCAGGTTGACGATCAGCGCCGACAGCTGCGCGTTACCGCCGACCTCGACGATGGTGCGGTGGTAGAGCCGGTTGTTGTCGATGAACACGTTCCAGGGCATCACCTGCCCGGTCGGCCGCACCTTGTCCCACACCTCGGTGAAGATGCGGCGGTTGTCGGCCTTGTCGATCTGGGTCGCTGCGAGGCCGGCCGCCAGCCCTTCCACGCACTCGCGGATCTGGAACAGCTCTCTGACCTGGCGGCGCGACAGGCGGCGTACGGTGGCGCCGCGGTTGGGGATCAGATCGACCATGCCCTCGGCGGCCAGGCGCCGGAACGCCTCGCGCACCGCCCCGCGGCTGATGCCGATCTCCTCGGTCAGGTCGCGCGCGATCAGTCTCTGGCCCGGCACGAAGCGTCCTTCCACGACGCCTTGGCGGATGCAGCCGCACACGAAATCGACCGTGTCGCCGCGCCTCGAATCCAATACCGGCCTGTCCATTGGGACCTAGTGTCCTGATCGTATGTGCGAAGCAAGGTCCTGGGGCGCGCGCTTGACAATCAGCACCACCGTCGCGATAGTGTCCTACAAACTTGTCACAAATAATGTAGAACAAAAGTAGCGTCAAGGCAAGCAGCGCTGCGGGGAAATGCCGTGCCCTCCGTCGGGCACTTGAGGAGAGTGGGCGTCCCATCATGGTGGGCGAGGATCAGCGCGTCCCGACGCTGGGTGTCGATATCGAGTTGCGGGCCGCCGACGGCCATCGCTTCGACGCCTACCTGTCGGACCCGGCCAGCCCCAATGGGGCGGGCCTTGTCGTCCTGCACGAAATCTTCGGCGTCAACGCGCACATCCGCGAAGTCTGCGACGGCTACGCGCGGCGCGGCTTCAAGGCCGTAGCTCCCGCCCTGTTCGACCGTGCGCAACGCGGCATCGCGCTCGGCTACGACGACGCCAGCATCGAGACCGGCCGCCAGCTTCGCGCGGCCATGCCTTTGGACGCCGTGCTGCTCGACCTGCAGGCCGCCATCGACTGCGTGCAGGCCTCCCGAGGCACCGCCGTGCTCGGCTACTGCTGGGGCGGCACCCTGGCCTTCCTCGCCGCCACCCGACTCGAGCGCGTCGCCTGCGCCATCGGCTACTACGGCGCGCAGACCGATCCCTTTGCGCACGAGAAGCCGCGCGTGCCGGTGCTGTTTCACTTCGGCACCATGGACCCGCGCATCTCGGAGGCCGACCGCGACACGATCCGGCGCCACAACCCCGACATCGAAACCCACTTGTTTCCGGCCGACCACGGCTTCAACTGCGACCACCGCAAGGAATGGCATGCACCGAGCGCCGACAAGGCGTTGGCGCTCACCCTCGACTTCATGAACCGACACATGCCGCTCGTGCGCAGCACCGGCGCGTGATGTCCAACATCGTATCGCAAGCAGAAGGATGAACTGAGCATGGATCTTGGGATTAAAGGCCGCGTGGCCCTCGTGACGGGCGGCAGCCGCGGCATCGGCCGCGAGACGGCGCGCGAGTTTCTGGAAGCGGGCGTCAAGGTGATGACCTGCTCGCGCCATGGCGATCAGCTGGATGCGACCTGCAAGGAGCTGGCGCAGAAGACGGGCGGCGAGATTCGCGGCATCGTCGCCGACACCTCGAAAGAGGCCGACATCCAGAAGCTGGTCGACGCCACGCTGAAGGCCTACGGCACCGTCGACATCCTGATCAACAACGCCGGCACCATGTACTCGGGCCGCTTCGACGAGATGACCGACCAGGGCCTGCAGACCCAGCTCGAAACCAAGCTGTTCGGCTTCCTGCGCGCCATCCGCACGGTGTTCCCCATCATGCGCGACAAGAAATGGGGACGCATCGTCAGCCTGATCGGCGGCGCCGGCAAGGAGCCCGATCCGTACATGTTCGGATCGGGAATCACCAATAGCGGCCTGCTCAACATCACCAAGTCGCTGTCGACCGAGTTCGCGCCCTACAACGTACTGGTCAATGCCGTGTGCCCCGGCTGGGTCGCGACCGACCTGTGGAAGCGCAACGCCGGCGGCCTGCAGAAGGAGCTTGGCGTGCAGTCCGAAGACGAGGCGCGGCGTCTCGCATCCAAGAAGAATGCGCTCGGCCGCTTCGGCAAGCCCGAGGAGCTGGCCAACGCAATCGTGTTCCTCTGCTCGGAGCGCTCCAGCTACATTACCGGCGTGTCGCTCAACCTCGACGGCGGCCGCCTCAAGGGACTCTGGTAACGCGCAACATGGACTTGGGGCTGAAGGACAAGGTTGCGATCGTCACCGGCGCGTCGCGAGGCATCGGCTTCGCGACGGCCGAGCGGCTGCTCAAGGAAGGCGCGCGGGTTGCCATCTGCGCGCGCGACCAGGGCCGCCTCGACGAGGCCAAGGGCCGCCTGCAGGCGCACGGCGAGGTGCTGGCGGTCAGCACCGACACGTCGGTGCCCGCGGCGCGCGAGGCGTTCGTGCGCGCCGTGGTCGATCGCTTCGGCCGGGTCGACATGCTGGTCAACAATGCCGGCACGCATGTGCGCGCCAGCGTCGACGACATGACCGACGAGCAGCTGCAGCGGCAGCTCGACGACAAGCTGTTCGGCTTCTACGGCATGATCCGCCTCGTCCTGCCCGGCATGCGCGAGCGCAAGGACGGCCGCATCGTCAACGTCATCGGCCAGGCCGTGCGCCACCCCCATCCCGACCGGCTGCCGTCCGGCATCGCCAACGTGGCGGCGCAGGCCATGACCAAGGCGGTGGCGGATGCGGTCGCCCGCGACAACGTGCGGGTGAACTCGGTGTGCCCGCAATACATCGCCACCGAGCTCGTACAGACGCTGATCGCCGGTGAGATGAAAAAGCGCGGCGTCGACCGGGCCACTGCCTCGGCCGGCTTCACGCGCGCCAACGTGCTGGGACGCATGGGCGAATCCGAGGAGGTGGCCGACCTGATCGCGTTCCTGCTCTCGGACCGCGCCAATTTCGTGTGCGGCAGCTCGGTGTCGCTCGACGGCGGCTATCACCGCTACGTGTTCGGCTGACGGAGCTGCACGAATGGATCTGGAACTCACAGGCAAGACGGCCCTCATCACCGGCGGCACCAGCGGCATCGGCCTCGCCATCGCCCGCCGCCTGCTGGGCGAGGGCGTCAAGGTATTCATCTGCGGACGCGACGAAGCCAAGCTGGCCGAGGCGCTGGCGAAGTTGAAGCCGCTGGGCGAGGCGCACGGGGCAACCGCGCATGTCGATCAGCCCGCGCAGATGCCGGGACTGGTCGCGGCGATGATCGCCAAGCTCGGCCGCATCGACATCGTGGTCAGCAACGCCGGCACCCACCTGAAGGGCCGGCTCGAGGACCTGACGACGGAGCAGGTCGAATCCCACCTGCGCACCAAGGTGCTGGGACCGTGGGAGCTTGCCCGCCAGGTCGCGCCGCACATGCGCAAGCAGGGCGGAGGCCGCATCATCCTGATCATCGGCCAGGCCGGCAAGGTGCCCGGCAAGGACGTGATCGGCTCGGCGGTGGTCAATGCCGCGCAACATGCGTTCGTGAAATCGCTGTCCGACGATTTCGGCCGCGACGGCATTCTGGTAAACGCGGTCTGCCCGAGCCGCATCCACAGCCCACTCACCGCCGAGCTCAATCTCGACGGCGAACTCTATATCGGCCGCAGCCTCGAGCAGCAGGAAAGCGGCTGGGGCCGCAACGTGCCGCTCGGCCGCTGGGGCGATGCAGACGACATCGCCAATGCCGTGCTATTCGTTGCCTCGGCGCGCGCCGGCTTCATGTGCGGGGCAAACATCGACGTCGATGGCGGCTACCAGCGCATGCTGTTCTGATCGGAGCGCCATCGCGGATGATTGAGCTTCAAGGCATCGGCAAGACGTTCCGCAAGGGCCGCGAGGAAGTGCGCGCCGTCTCGCACGTCGACCTCGAGATCGAGCCGCATTCGATCGTCGCCCTGATCGGCCCGTCGGGATGCGGAAAGTCCACCCTGCTCAACATGATCGCCGGCCTCTATCCGCCGAGCGAAGGCCGCGTGGTCTATCAGGGCCAGCAGGTGTCCGACGTCAACACCGACGTCGGCTACATGACGCAGAAGGACAACCTGCTGCCCTGGCGCACCGTGCTCGACAACGTGGCGCTGCCGCTGGAGCTGGCCGGCCAGCCGCAGGCCAAACGCTACGAGGCGGCCCGCGCCATGATCCGCCAGGTCGGCCTGGACGGCTTCGAGAACAAGTATTCGGGCGAGCTGTCCGGCGGCATGCGCAAGCGCGCCTGCCTTGCCCGCATGCTGCTGTACGAGCCCAAGGCGTTGCTGCTGGATGAGCCGTTCGCCGCGCTCGACGCGCAGCTGCGCATCGCCATGCACGATCTGCTTGCTAAAGCTATGGGCCGCCAACAAGCAGACCATCCTGCTCGTCACGCACGACCTGGTCGAGGCCATCACGCTGGCCGACCGCGTCGTCGTGTTCAGCCGCCGTCCGGCGCGCGTGGCATACGAGCAGCTGATCGACCTGCCGCGTCCGCGCGATGTCGCCCAGGTGCGCTTCACCGAGCGCTTTCACGAGATCTACAATGCGATCTGGGAAAAGCTGCGCGAAGAGTATGTCGAGGAGAAGCTATGACGGCCTCGGACACCGTCACACCTGAGCTGTCGAAGCCCGCGCCGGCGCGTCCCCAGCGCAAGCCGCTCGGCGACATGAGCCCGATGGCCATGGTCGGCCTGCAGATCCTGCTCGGCATCGCGCTGCTGGCTATCTGGCAGCTCAGCGCCGGCCGGCTGGTCGACAAGTTCATGATCAGCAGCCCGACCGATGTCATCGCCCGGCTGTGGGGCTGGATCGCCACCGGCACGATCTACGTGCACGTCTGGGCGACCGTCTACGCCACCGTGTACGGCTTCGTGATCGGCGCCGTCGCCGGCGTGGTCGGCGGCCTGTGGCTCGGCCTGTCGCCCTTCCTCAGCCGATTGCTCGATCCCTTCATCTGGGCCTTCAACGCCTTGCCCAAGGTCGCCCTGGCGCCGCTGTTCATTCTCTGGTTCGGCCTCGGCATCAATTCGAAGGTGGCGCTGGCCGCGGTGCTGGTCGTGTTCCTGGTGTTCGTCAACACGTTCGCCGGCGTGCGCGAAGTCGATCCCGACCTCGTCGACAGCCTGCGCCTGATGCGCGCCAAGCGCCGCCAGATCCTGACCAAGGTGGTGCTGCCGTCCGCCACCTCGTGGATCTTCGTCGGCCTGAAGACCGCGGTGCCCTATGCGCTGATCGGCACCATCATCGGCGAGATGATCGCGGCCAACCGCGGCCTTGGCTACCTCGTGCAGCGCTCGGGCAGCGAGTTCGACACGGCGGGCGTGTTCGCGGCCCTGGTGGTGATTGCGGTGATGGCCGTCATTTTCAACGAGATGGTCGGCCGCGTGCAGGACCGGATCCAGGGCTGGAAGGTGGTGAGCCGCTGATCACCCGCAACTGAAAGATTTGCATCTGTAGATCGAACGCAACGATATGGAGCAGGCGCAATGAGATTTCTGAGACTGGCCGTGCTGGCGCTGAGTATGGCCTTTGCATGGACTGCGGGCGCGAGCGCACAGCAGACGGTACGCATCACCAACATCGGCCACGGCTACTACGCCGGCCCGCTGTACGTCGCCATGCGCGAGAACCTGTTCGCCAAGCACGGCCTGAAGGCCGACGTGACATTCGTCCAGGGCGGAGCGCTGACGTTCCAGTCGGTGTTCACGCGCGAAGCCGATTTCGGCGTGCTGAGCTATGAGCACATCCTCACCGCCGCCGCGCAGGGCCGCAACCTGGTGTCGATCTTCAACGTCACGCACCGGCCGCTCAACAACATCGTCGTCAGCAACGCGCTGTACGAAGCCAACCACGGCAAGAGCCTGAAGGATCGCATCCTGGCGCTCAAGGGCAAGCGCATCGGCACACCTTCCGCCGGCGGCTCGGGCGAGAAGATGCTGACCGTGCTGGCGCGGCAGTACGGCCTGCAGCTGCCCGGCGACATCGAACTCGTCTATCTGGGTGCCGAAGCCGCTTCCTATGTCGGCGCCTTCCAGAACAAGCTGATCGATGCCGCCATGCCGTTCGAGCCTGCCGGCGTGCAGGTCGAGATACAGAAGCTCGGCAAGACGCTGGTCAACCTCATGAACGGCGAGGTGCCGGAATTCGTCGACTTGAACTTCATGACCGTCGCCACCCATCCTGCCACCATCGCCGAGAAGCCCGACCTGGTGCGCAAGGTGGCCGCCGTGTTCGCCGAGGCGCAGCAGATCCTGCTCGATCCGAAGCGCGGCGTCGGCATCATGGGCCAGGAGTTCTCTACCATGTCGCCCGAGGCCAACCAGATGGCCTACGACGTCGTCAAGCAGATCTGGAGCCCCGAACGGCCGCATGAGCCTGGAAGGCGGCAAGAAGGTGTTCGAGTATCTGAAGCCGCCCGGCGACAAGCCGATCGAGTACGAGAAGACCTTCACCAACGAGTTCCTGCCCAAGTCATGACCAGCAGCAGCGCGGCCGTGCGGGGCCAAGAATACGGCGCCCGCAAAGGGGACGTGTCCCTCTTCATGTGGCGCAAGAGGGCCGCTCAGGCCCTCGATCCCGCGCGTCCGCCTGTCTTGCTGGTGCACGGCTCCTCGATGTCGTCGCAGCCGACCTTCGACCTGGAGGTGCCGGGCCATCCGGACTACTCGTTCATGGATTGGCTGGCCCGGCTCGGCCACGACGTGTGGACGCTCGACCACGAGGGCTACGGGCGCTCCACCATCACGGCGAGCAACTCCGACATCGCCTGCGGCGTCGAGGACCTGAAGGCCGCCGTCCCCGTCATCCAGCGCGAGACCGGAGCGACGGCCCTCAACATCTACGGCTTGTCGTCCGGCGCATTGCGGGCGGCCGCATTCGCCGAGGTGGCGCCCGAGTGCGTCGCCCGCCTCGCGCTCGACGGGTTCGTGTGGACCGGCGAGGGCTCGCCGACGCTCGCCAAGCGCCGCGAGGGCATCGCCTCCTTCAAGGCCAGCAACCGCCGCCCGATCGACCGCGCCTTCATCGAGAGCATCTTCACCCGCGATCACCCCGGCACCAGCGAGCCGGCGGTAATGGCCGCGTGCGCGGCGGCGCAGCTCGCCTTTGCCGACTCGGTGCCGACCGGCACCTACCTCGACATGACCACCCGGCTGCCGCTGGTCGATCCCGCCCGCATCCAGGCTGCAACCTTGGTCGTGCGCGGCAAGCACGACGGCATCGCCACCGAAGCGGATCTCGCCGCCTTCTTCGTGCGCCTGCCCAACGAGGACAAGCAGTTCTCGGTGCTGCCCGGACTCGCCCACTGCACGCCCCTCGGCACCGAGCGCCACCGCCTGTGGAGCGCGGTGCAAGACCTTCTTCGACGCGGCCCGGCGACCGGGCTGAACTACCACACACCTGCTACCCGCCTTCCCGGAAGCCGAGCCGCGGCGAGGCTGTCCGGGACCATCGCGGTCGCGTGGTTCGCGAGATCCCGGCTCGGCTCTGAAAGAGCCGGCCGGGATGACGGGTTGGAGTATTTCACTCAGAAGATGGATCGGGCCGCCAGATAGGCGCCCAACAGCAGCAGCCCCACGAAAAACACGCGCCGGAACGTTTCAGGCCGCAGGCTGAGGCGCACGCTCTGCCCGATCCACATGCCGACGCACGCCATGGCCAGTGCGCCAAGCGCAGCACCGGCGATCGAGACGCCGAGCGCACCTGCCGACGCCAGATTGAGCGCCAGCGCGATCGTGGACACCGTGAACGACAGGCCCAGCGCCTGCACCAGCTCTTCCTTCTCCAGCCCGATGGCCTGCAGATAGGGCACGGCCGGGATCACGAACACGCCGGTCGCCGCGGTGATGACCCCCGTGATGGCGCCTGCCGCAGGCCCCAGCCATCGCTCCTGCGCTCCGGCTGATCGTCGGTAGTCCCATCGCGACCAGTCCGGTCAGCGCGTAGGCCACCAGCGCCAGCCCGAGCAGCCCGCTGCCGTAGGCGGCCAGCGGCCCGGTCATCAGGCCGGCGCCGGACCATGTGCCGAGGCAAACGCCAAGCATCATCGGCCACAGCCGCGCGATCACCGCCCGCAGCGACGGTCCGGCCAGCATCTGCCACAGGTTGGTGAGAAACGACGGCAGCACCAGCAGCGCCGCCGCCTCGGGCGGGCTCATGACGACCGCCAGCAGCGCCCATCGAGACGGTCGGCAGGCCGAGGCCGATCACGCCCTTGGTGAGGCCCGCCAGCACGAACACGGCGGCGACAAACACGGTTGTTCCATCCAGCATCAGTCGAGTTTGCCTTCCGCATGTGTTGACCAGAGTGCGACCTCTCGGAGCGGCACAGTACCGACATCGGCGCTGCATCGCTTCGGCGAACGTCGAAGCGTCCACATCCTCCGGCATCGAGGCGCGTCAGCGAATGGAATCGCTCCCATCCGGCGCCGACAGGTCGCCCACTTTGTGGTTGACGATGACGACCGATCTGGCTTCGCTGCGCTTGCGGGATCAATGCCTGCGCAACCATGCGCGGGCGAGGGGAGGAAACCTGCCATGTTGAGGAAACTGGCCTCGGCTGTCGTCGGCGCCGCGGCGCTGTTGGCCTGCGCGCTGCCGGTGCAGGCGCAGGATGCGGTCCGCGTCGGCCTGATCCTGCCGCTGACCGGCCCGTTCGCGCCGACCGGGCGCCAGATCGAGGCGGGCGTGCGGCTCTACATGCAGCAGCACGGCACCACGGTGGCCGGCAAGAAGATCGAGCTGATCGTCAAGGACGACGCCAACGTCGCCGACAACACCAAGCGCATCGCCCAGGAGTTCGTGGTCAACGAGAAGGTCAACGTGCTGGCCGGCTTCGGTCTCACTCCTCTTGCGTTGGCCACCGCGCCGATTGCCACCGAGGCCAAGGTGCCGATGGTGGTCATGAGCGCCGCCACCGCCATCATTCCGGATCGCTCCCCTTACATCGTGCGCACCAGCCAGGTGACCTCGCAGACCACCGTCGGCATCGCCGACTGGGCGCCCAAGAACGGCATCAAGCGCGTCGTCACGCTGGTGAGCGACTATGCGCCGGGCATCGACATCGAGAAGTCGTTCAGCGATCGCTTCAAGGCCGCCGGCGGCGAGATCATCGAGCAGATCCGCGTGCCGCTCGCCAATCCCGATTTCGCGCCCTTCCTGCAGCGCGTCCACGACGCCAAGCCCGAGGGCCTGTTCGTGTTCGTGCCGGCGGGCGTCGGCTCGATCTTCATGAAGCAGTTCGTCGAGCGCGGCCTCGACAAGTCCGGCGTCCGCCTGATCGGCACCGGCGACATGACGGACGACGACATCCTGAACGGCATCGGCGACGTGGCGCTCGGCATCACCACCTCGCACCACTACTCGGCGCTGCATCCCTCCGACCTCAACAAGAAGTTCGTCGCCGACTTCAAGAAGGGCTTCAACCTGCGCCCGAACTTCATGGGCGTCGCCGGCTACGACGGCATGCAGCTGATCTACAAGGCTCTCGAGAAGACCAAGGGGGTCGCAACCGGCGACGCGCTCGTCGAGGCCATGAAGGGCATGGCCTGGGAAAGCCCGCGCGGGCCGATCTCGATCGACCCGCAGACCCGCGACATCGTGCAGAACATCTACGTGCGCAAGGTCGAGCGCGTCGATGGCGAGCTCTACAACGTCGAGTTCCAGACCTTCGAAGCCGTCAAGAAACCCTGAGAGACGGGAGGCATGCCATGAGCAGAACCAAGCCGCCCTATCGGGCCGATGTGGTCGGAAGCCTGCTGCGCACCGCGCCGATCAAGGACGCCAGAGCCAAGCGTGAGAAGAACGAGATCACCGCCGCCGAGCTGAAGACGATCGAGGACGCCGAGATCGACAAGATCATCCGCAAGCAGGAGGAGGTCGGCCTGCAGCTCGTCACCGACGGCGAGTTCCGCCGCGCCTGGTGGCACTTCGACTTCTTCGGCATGCTGGACGGGGTGGAGGTGGTCGGATCCGACCACGGCATCCAGTTCCAGGGCGTCCAGACCAAGGCGCTGGCGCTGCACGTCAACGACAAGATCAGCTTCCCCGCATCGCATCCGATGCTGGAGCATTTCCGCTATCTGAAGGCGCACACCAAGGTCACGCCCAAGATGACCATCCCGAGCCCGAGCGTCATGCATTTCCGGCTCGATCCGAGCGCCGTCGACAAGGCGGCCTATCCGGACCGCGACGCCATCCTCGACGATCTGGCGACGACGTATCAGCAGACCATCAAGGCCTTCTACGACGCCGGCTGCCGCTACCTGCAGTTCGACGATACGGTCTGGGCCTATCTGTGCTCCGAGGACCAGCTGCGCCAGGCGGCAGCCCGCGGGCTCGACGCCAAGAACCTCGCCCATCAATACGCCGGCGTGATCAACCAGGCGCTGAAGGCTAAGCCGGCCGACATGGCGATTACCACCCACGTCTGCCGCGGCAACTTCCGCTCCACCTGGATCTCCGAAGGCGGCTACGAGCCGGTGGCCGAGATCCTGCTCGGCCAGCTCAACTACGACGGCTACTTCCTGGAGTACGACACCGACCGGGCCGGCGGCTTCGAGCCGCTGCGCTTCCTGCCCAAGGGCAGCAAGCAGGTGGTGGTCGGCCTCGTCACCTCCAAGAGCGGCACGCTGGAGAAGACGGACGACATCAAGCGCCGCCTCGACGAGGCCTCCAAGTTCGCAGCCCTCGACCAGCTCTGCCTCTCGCCTCAGTGCGGCTTTGCCAGCACCGAGGAAGGCAACGTGCTGACCGAGGAGCAGCAGTGGGCCAAGCTCGCCATGACCGTCGACATCGCCCGCGAGGTGTGGAAGTAGCGCTCAGGGTCCTTCCAGCTGAGATGAAAGCAAAGGCCCTCAGCCCTGAGCTCGTCGAAGGGCGAGTGAGTCCGACAATGCCGTGCTTCGACGAGCTCAGCACTGGGGGCTGCTGATCTTGATTTGAGCCGGGTAGCAAGGACTCTGCGTTCGGCCGCCTGCCCGAAGGCCGCTTCTGCTCGGTGACGCCCAGATGCGTCTCGAGCTGGCTTGGATCGTTGGCGAGCGACTGGCTGTCGCTGGCCAGCACGATGCGGCCGCGGTCGAGCACGATGGCGCGGTCGGTGAAGCCCAGGATCTTGCGCGCCTTCTGCTCCACCACGATGGCCGACATGCCCTCGTTGCGGATCACGTTGCGCAGCACGCCGATCAGCTCCTCGACGATGATGGGCGCCAGCCCCTCGGTCGGCTCGTCGAGCAGGATGATCTTGGGATTGACGATCAGCGCGCGGCCGATCGCCAGCATCTGCTGCTCGCCGCCCGACAGCTGGCTGCCGAGGTTGCCGCGCCGCTGCTCGAGCCGCGGGAAAATGTCGAACACACGCTTGACCGTCCACGCGCCCGGCAGGGCGATGGCCGTCAGGTTCTCCTCCACCGTCAGCGACTTGAAGATGTTGCGCTCCTGCGGCGACCAGCCCATGCCGGCGTGCACGCGCCGCTCGGGGCGCTCGCGCGTGATGTCGCGACCCGCCAGCCGGATGCTGCCCGACCGGTGCGTGGTCAGACCCAGCAGCGAGTTGATCAGCGTGGTCTTGCCGGTGCCGTTACGGCCGAGCAGGGCCAGCGACTGCCCGTCGGCCAGCGTGAAGCTGATGTCGGACAGCACCAGCGCCTCGCCGTAGCCGGCCGACAGGCCCTCGACCTGGAGCAGGTCAGGCATCGGCGGCCTCGCCGAGATAGACTTCCTTGACGCGCACATCGCGCGCGATCTCGTCGGGCGTGCCCTCCACGAACAGCGCACCGTTGACCAGCACGGAGATGCGCTGCGCGAACTGGAACACCAGCTCCATGTCATGCTCGATCAGCAGCACCGAGACGTCGGCCGGCAGGGCCGCGACGATGCGCGAGGATCATGTGCCGCTCGTCCTCGGGCACGCCGGCGGCCGGCTCGTCGAGCAGCAGCACGCGCGGCTTGCTGGCCACCGCCACCGCGATCTCGAGCAGCCGCTGCTTGCCGTAGGGCAGGATGGCGGTGCGCTCGTCCATCACGTCGGTGAGGCGGAAGCTCTCCAGGATCTCGGCCACCTCGTCCATCAGCTGCGCGCCGGCTGCCGACCAGGCGCCACCAGTCCTTGCCGGCACCCATCCGCTCCGAGACCGCCAGGCTGATGGTCTCCAGCGGCGTCAGGTCGCCGAACAGCTGGTTGATCTGGAAGGTGCGGGCGATGCCGAGCTTGACGCGGCGGTGCGGCCGCGACCGTCGTGATGTCGCGCTCGTCGAGCAGGATGCGGCCGGCGGTGGGCCGCAGCACGCCGGTCAGCAGGTTGATGAGCGTGGTCTTGCCGGCGCCGTTGGGTCCGATCAGGGCATGCCGCGCGCCCTTCGCGACCTTCAGCGAGACGTTGCTGGCGGCGGTGAGGCCGCCGAACTTCTTCTCCAGGCCAATGGTCTCGAGCACCGGCGCGGCTCACGAGCGCACCTCCGGTGCCGCGCGCCGGCGTGCGCGCGCGCGCCAGTCGAGGCGGGATGCCAGCGCCCGGATGGGCGCGGTCCACGATGTCGACCCGCTCGCGGCCGACCATCACGATGACGACCAGCAGCAGGCCGATCCAGAACGGCCAGTATTGCGGCGTGAGCGCCGAGATGTAGTCCTGCATCAGCTTGAACAGCATGCGCGCCGATCAGGCCGCCGTACAGATAGCCGGTGCCGCCGATGATCAGCACCAGCAGCAGGTCGGCCGAGCGGTCGAACGCGAACACGTCGAGCGAGGCGAACGCCGTCGTCTGCGTCAGCAGCGCGCCGGCGATGCCGGCATAGCCGGCCGCGATCGTGTAGACGGCGACCAGGCGGCGGTTGACCGGGATGCCGACCGCGGCCGCCCGCAACGGATTGCCCTTGATCGATTGCAGCGACAGCCCGAACGGCGAATTGACGATCCGCCGCGCCAGCAGGAACATGACGAACAGCACGGCCAGCGAATAGGCGTAGGCCGTGCGCCCGAACATGTCGAAGCGGAACAGGCCGAGCAGCGGCTTGATCTCCACGCCCTGCAGGCCGTCGGCGCCGCCCGTCAGCCAGCCGTTGCGGTTGGCGAGCTCGCGCAGCACCAGCGCGACGCCGAGCGTCACCATGATGCGGGTCAGGTCCGAGCCGCGCAGCACCAGGAAGCTGGTGACGAAGCCGAGCAGCATGGCCGCGAGGCCCGACGCCAGCAGCGCCAGCAGCGGCTCGGTGATGATGCCGTGCACGGCCAGCAGTCCCGCCACGTAGGCGCCGAAGCCGAAGAAGGCCGCGTGCCCCAGCGAGATGATGCCGGCATAGCCCAGGATGAGGTCGAGCGACAGCGCGAACAGGCCGAGGATGGCGATCTCGGTCAGGATCAGGTGCTGGCCGGGCAGAAGGTAGACGGTGGCCAGCGCCGCCAGCCAGAAGGCGATCTCCAGCACGTGCCAGCGCGAGCGCGCGGCGAGCCGGTCCTGGATGGCGCCAATGAGGGAGCGGGCTCATGGCGGCCTCACCCTCATCGCGCCGCGCCGCGCGAGAACAGGCCCTGCGGCCGCCAGATCAGCACCACGATCATGATGGTGTAGATGACGAACGCGCCGAGCGTCGGCACGTAGTATTTGCCGGCCACGTCGCCGATGCCGAGCAGCAGCGAGGCCAGGAACGGCCCGGTGATGCTGGACGTGCCGCCGACCGTCACCACGATCAGGAAGTAGATCATGTACTTGAGCGGGAAGGTCGGATCGAGGCCGAGGATCTCCACGCCCAGCGCGCCGCCGAGCCCGGCGAGCCCCGAGCCGAAGGCGAAGGTCAGCGCGAACACGCCGCGACACGTTGATGCCGAGCCCGCGCGCCACCCGCGCATCGTCCACCGAGGCGCGCAGCCGGCTGCCGAAGCGCGTGCGCGACAGGATGAGCTGCAGCCCGATGGTGAGCAGGCCGCAGATGACGATGATCAGCAGCCGGTAGCGGCCGAGCCCGACGCCGAACACGTTGAACTGGCCCTCGAGCCAGCTCGGCAGCCGCGCGAACACCTGGCCCGAGCCCATCACGTAGTCCACGCGCCGCCACCGACATGAAGACGAGCCCGATCGTGAACAGCACCTGGTCGAGATGGCGGCTTGCGATAGACGTGGACGTAGAGCGTCCGCTCCATCACGAAGCCCAGCACGGCGCTGAACAGGAAGGCCAGCGGCAGGGCAGCGAAGAAGGGCACGCCGCAGCGGTTGACCAGCACGACCAGGCAATAGCCGCCGGCCATGGCGAAGGCGCCGTGCGCCAGGTTGACGAAGTTCATCAGGCCGAGCGTGACGGCGAGCCCGCAGGCCAGCACGAACAGCAGCATGCCGTAGGCGATTCCGTCGAACAGGATGGTCAGCATCTGCGCGCTACGGTCGAGCTCGGTGCAGGGGCAGACGAAAGCACGCGGTGACGCACCGTCACCGCGTGCTCTGGCTACGTCAGCTATTTCTTGCAGCCTTGACCGGGTCCTTGATGGCCTCGAAGGTCGCGAACTCGACGTTGTACAGCTCGCCGCCCTTCTTCTCGACCTTGCGGATGTAGATGTTCTGCATGATGTCGCGCGTCTCCGGGTCGATCGAGATCGGCCCGCGCGGGCTCTCCCAGCCCATGCCCTTCATGGCCGCGATCAGGCTGTCGCCGTCCGACTTGCCGCCGGTCTTCTTCAGCGCCTCGTAGATCAGGTGCATGCCGTCGTAGCCGCCGACCGACATGAAGTTCGGGCGGAAGTTGTTGGCCTTCTTGAAGGCTTCCACGTACGCCTTGTTCTTCGCCGAGTCGTGATCGGCCGAGTAGAGGTGCGCGGTGATCGTGCCGATCACGGCATCGCCCATGGCGGGCAGCAGGTCGTCGTCGGTGACGTCGCCCGGGCCGATCAGCTTGATGCCGGCCTTGTCGAGGCCGCGCTCGGCGTACTGCTTCATGAAGGTGCCGCCCTGGCCGGACGGCACGAACACGAAGATCGCGTCCGGCTTGGCGTCGGCGGCGCGCTGCAGGAACGGCGCGAAGTCCGGGTTGGCGAGCGGCACCTTGATCGCTTCGACGATCTGGCCGCCGGCCGCCGTAAAGCGCTCCGTGAACGACTTCTCGGCGTCGCGCGCCCGGCGCGATAGTCGGACACGATCGACACGACCTTCTTGATGCCGTTCTTGGCCGCCCAGTCGGCGATGGCACCGAGTCGACTGCGCCAGCGTGAAGCTGGTGCGCACGATGTAGGGCGAGCGCTCGGTGATGATCGACGTGCCGGCCGCCATCACCAGCTCGACCACCTTGGCTTCCGTTGCCAGCGGGGCGACCGCGAGGGCCGTCGGCGTGATGCCGAAGCCGGCGACGACCGCCACCTTGTCGTTGACGATCAGCTCCTGGGCGATGCGCTTGGTGTTGTCGGGCACCGCGCCGTCGTCCTTGAGGATCACCTCGATCTTCTTGCCGGCGACGGTGTTGCCGTGCTGCGCCATGTAGAGATCGACGGCTGCCTTGATCTGCTTGCCGGTCGAGGCCTGCTGACCGGTCATGGGCAGGATCAGTCCGATCTTGACCGTGTCCTGGGCCCAGCTGGCGCTCGGCATGGCCAGCAACGCTGCCGCTGCCGCGGCTTGCAGGATGCTTCTTCTATTCATGGGGTTCCTCCCTGGATCGCATGTTTTGCATTTTCAGTCGGCGGACGCGTCGCCTCTGCTCCGCTCACCGGAGTCGACAATTCTGCTCGTCCAGCCAACGTATACTTTCGGCTATGCGGAGCGCGTGCTTGCGCTTGGCTCCGAGCCCCGGCTAGGGGCGGCGGTCGCATATATACATGCCGGCTTTAACTCCACCAAGCGGGCCGTCGTAACGCGATGCAGCATGCATTTTTGCCAGCCTTAACGGGCAGGCAAACTCAGCGCGCGGCCACGATAAAACTTGATGGCCGACAGCTGGAAGCGTGATGGACGTCTTGTCGTGCCGGGATGGGTCGAGGCTCGACTTCGAATTCCACCGGACGGTTTTCAATGCGGGCCGGCAAGTGGTTCAAGCCGGGTCATCTCCGGCTTGCCTGCCGCGCAGCGCCTAGAAACTTCAGCTGTTATCGGGGCGCCTTCATTCGATGTTCCGTGCACCGCACTAGGTGGGATGCAACGGCACTGCAACTTGCGGCTTGTGGCAACTGAAGTCGAATGATATCCCCATTCTGCGCGGGGGCGCTATTTGTGGGGTAATAGCGTATATGCGGTCTGTATTCGCGTTTGTCGCAGCTATCATGCTTGTGTTCACGGTTGAGCACGCGCTCGCCGCCACCGTGCATGTCACGGGCGGTCAGGTTTTTCTCTCGCACGGCGAAGGCTATCGAAGGCTCTCTGGGTCGGCCCAGGCTCGCCCCGGTGATCGCGTCGTGGCCAACCCCGGCGGAACCGGGCAGATCGTCTATTCGGACGGGTGCAAGGTCGAGGTGAAACCGGGCACGGTCGCCATTGTCACCAACCAGTCGCCATGCGGCGGTGGGACCTCGGTCGGTACGGGAGGGGATTCTTCCCTGTATGCGATCGGCGCAGTGGTGGTGGGCGGAGCTGTCGGTGCAGCCGCCCTGATGGGCAAGGACGGCCCGTCCAGTCCCTGAGTTCACGCTTGCCGCATGTCCGTCCAAAAGATCAGCATTGCGCGGCGTTGCAGCTGCGCAACAGGGTGCCGTTTGTTGGCGCCGGGACTCATTCACTGCATCCATATGCTCTATGATTATTGGAATTGTGCGGTCCGCAATCGAGTAGGTTTATGCGTTGTTGCCTGCAGGGGTTCCACAATGCGTCGCGTGGGGTTGCTTTTGGTCGATGGCGTGCTCATCGCACTGGCCACCATCTTTGCCCTGCTGCTGCGTGACAATTTCGAATTCTCATGGACGCGGCTGGCGGCCCTGCTGCCGTATCTGGCTCTGACTTTGGCTGCGGCAGCCGCGATCTTCCCGCTGTTCGGCATCAACCGCACGATCTGGCGCCTGGCGGTCATGAACGACCACCTGCGCCTGTTTGGCGCCATCGTTCTGACCGTCGTGGCGGCCGTTACGCTGTGCTTCGTCTACAACCGCCTCGAAAACGTGGCCCGTGCCCTGCCCGTGCTGCAGGCTCTGCTGATGCTGGTCTTCCTGGTCGGCGCACGCGTCGTCATACGCGTGCGGTACCTGGCGCGCGCCAAGCCCGCGCAGCTGGCGATGCCGATGCAGGGCGCTGGCGTCGGTGAAAGTGTGCTCGTGGTTGGTTTGACGAGGCTCACCGAACTCTACCTGCGATCGGTTGCCGACTTCGCTCCGGAGCGCGTGCGCATTGCCGGCCTGCTGGTGCGCAGTCCGCACCAGGCGGGGCGACTCGTGCACGGTCATCAAGTGCTGGGCGCGCCCGACCAGGTCGCCGATGCGCTGCGCGAGCTGGAAGAGCATGGCGTGATGGTCGACCGCATCGTGGTCACCACCGCCTTCGATCGCCTGCTGGATGCGGAGCGGGACGCGTTGCTCGGCGTGGAGCGCTCGTCCGGCATTCGCCTGGAGTTCATTGCCGAGCGCTTGGGCCTGGAGGGGTCCGACGTCGCCCGCCCGCCCGCCGGCTCTCAATCGGCCAGCGAGAGAGTGGTTGTCGCGTTTGCCATTCCGGATGCCGAACTCGCCGCCATGGCGCGGCGACCCTACTGGAAGATGAAGCGCGGCTCGTCGACGTCGTCGGTGCCCTGCTCCTGCTGGTGCTGTTGGCTCCGGTCGTCTGTGCTCGTCGGCATCCTGGTGGCGATCGACCTGGGATGGCCGGTGGTGTTCTGGCAGCAGCGACCAGGTCTTGGTGGACGACCCTTCCATCTCTACAAGCTGCGGACCATGGCCGCTGCGCACCACGCCGATGGCCGCCCCGTTCCGGAGAGCCGGCGCGTGTCGCGTATCGGGCGGGCGCTTCGCCGCACGCGCATCGATGAGCTGCCCCAGCTCGTCAATATTCTGAGGGGCGAGATGTCATTCATCGGGCCGCGCCCGCTGTTGGCGGCCGACCAGGCAACCGCCTACGCCGCCCGCTTGCTGGTGCGTCCGGGCCTGACCGGCTGGGCGCAGGTCAAGGCGGCCGCGACGTGACGGCTGCCAACAAGGCGGCACTCGACGTGTGGTACGTGAGGAATGCGTCGCCGGCTCTCGATCTTGCCATCCTCCTGCGGACCTTGCGCATGCTCATTGCCGGGGAGCGCATCAGCGCCGCGGCGATCCGGCAGGCCTGGCGCGACCTGCAAAGCGCGGGCATTTGCGGCGCGGGCGAATGGGCCGCGACGCCGCGCAGCTCGCTGGCCGGGCCAGGCACGGAAAGGATCGCCTGAGCGCCATTCCGAGGGCACTTAGCTATGTGACGCTGGCGAGATGGCGGCCCCGCCAGACAGACGCTACCATGCGTCTGCAATCCTGAGGGAACGCGGCGATCTGGTGAAGCGATTCACCCGAAGGGCGGTAGCTGTGCTCAAAATCCGCCCCCGCACACCGTCTCATCAAGCACTGCGAGGACCTATTGGCAACGAACGGTAGAACTGTGCTGGTGACCGGCGGCGCCGGCTTTCTCGGCTCGCACCTGTGCGATCGCCTGCTGGCCGACGGGCACGATGTCATCTGCGTCGACAATTTCTTCACGGGCAACAAGCACAACATTCGCCACCTGCTCGGTCATCCGCGCTTCGAGCTGCTGCGCCACGATGTGACGTTCCCGCTCTATGTCGAGGTCGACCAGATCTACAACCTGGCCTGTCCGGCTTCGCCCGTGCACTACCAGCACGATCCCGTGCAGACCACCAAGACCAGCGTGCATGGCGCCATCAACATGCTGGGCCTGGCCAAGCGCCTCAAGTGCCGCATCTTCCAGGCGTCGACATCGGAGGTGTACGGCGACCCGACCGTGCATCCGCAGACCGAAGCCTACTGGGGCAACGTCAATCCGATCGGCATCCGCTCTTGCTACGATGAGGGCAAGCGCTGCGCCGAAACGTTGTTCTTCGACTATCACCGCCAGCACAAGCTCGAAATCAAGGTCGCGCGCATTTTCAACACCTACGGGCCGAGGATGCATCCCAACGACGGGCGCGTGGTGTCGAACTTCATCGTGCAGGCCCTGAAGGGCCAGGACATCACCATCTATGGCGACGGCAGCCAGACCCGGTCCTTCTGCTATGTCGACGATCTGATCGATGGCTGCGTGCGCCTGATGCAGAGCCCGGCGGACCTCACCGGCCCCGTCAACCTCGGCAATCCGGGCGAGTTCTCCATGCGCGAGCTGGCCCAGCTGATCATCGAGGCGACGGGCGCACGGTCCAAGATCACATTCCTGCCGTTGCCGGAGGATGATCCAAAGCAACGCCAGCCCGACATTGCGCTTGCCCGGCAGCGGCTCGGCTGGGCGCCGACCGTGCAGCTGCGCGATGGTTTGCAGAAGACGGTTGCCTATTTCGACAGCCTGCTTGCGCAGGGCGAGCCAGCCGATGCCAGGTCCAGTTCCAGTGCGCGCCAATAGCGTCGTGCGCGCAGCCGCGTTCGGGATTGCGGCCAGGCACTGACCCCGCCATGTGCGGCATCAACGGCATCTTTGCCTACCACTCCGCAGCCGGCGCGATCGATCGCGACGAGCTGGTCCGCACGCGCGACCACATGGCGGCGCGCGGTCCCGACGGACGCGGCGTGTGGATCTCGGACGACGGCCGCTGCGGCTTCGGCCATCGCCGCCTGTCGATCATCGATCTCTCGACGGCCGGCGCCCAGCCGATGGCCAGCGCCGACGGCAAGCTGGTCGTGACGTTCAACGGCGAGATCTACAACTATCGCGAGCTGCGCGCGCGGCTCGAGGCGCAGGGGCCGCACGTTCCGCAGCCAGTCCGACACCGAGGTCCTGCTGCACCTCTACGCCGAGAAGGGCGAGGCCATGGTGCACGACCTGCGCGGCATGTTCGCCTTCGCCATCTGGGATGCGCGAGCGCGGCTCCCTGTTCCTGGCCCGCGACCCCTACGGCATCAAGCCGCTCTACTACGCCGATGACGGCTGGACGTTCCGCTTCGCCTCGCAGGTCAAGGCGCTGCTGGCCGGCGGAGCGATCTCGCGCGAGCCCGAGCCGGCCGGCCAGGTCGGCTTCTATCTGTGGGGCAGCGTGCCCGAGCCGTTCACGACCTATCGCGAGATCCGCGCGCTGCCGGCTGGATCGACCCTGATGGTCGACCGCGGCGGCGTGCGCGAGCCGCGCCGCTATCATTCGATCGCCGCAGGTCTATGGCGAGGCGCCGAGGCCGGGCCGCAGCCTGTCAGCGCCGACGCGCGAGGTGAAGGCCGAGATCCGCGACGCCGCTGCTCGACAGCGTGCGGCATGCACCTGGTCGCCGACGTGCCGGTCGGCGCCTTCCTGTCGGCCGGCATCGACTCCGGCGCCCTCGTCGGCCTGATGCGCGATGCCGGTCAGGCGGACATCCAGACGGTCACGCTCGCCTTCGACGAGTTCCGCGGCGACGCGGCCGACGAGGCGCCGCTCGCCGAGGAGGTGGCCCGCGTCTACGGCACGCGGCACACCACGCGGCTCGTCACGCGAGGCGGAGTTCAAGGCGGACCTGCCGCGCATTCTCGAGGCCATGGACCAGCCGTCAGCATCGACGGCATCAACACGTGGTTCGTCTCCAAGGCCGCGCGCGAGCTGGGTCTGAAGGTCGCCGTCTCCGGGTCTCGGCGGCGACGAGCTGTTCGGCGGCTATCCCTCGTTCCGCGATATCCCGCGCTGGGTTGCAGCCTGCGCGCTGCCCTCGCGCGTGCCGCTGCTCGGCAAGGCCGCACGCATGGTCATGCGCCCGCTGGCCGGCAGCCTCGGCCGCAGCCCGAAGGCGGCCGGCATGCTGGAGCTCGGCGGCAGCTATGCCGGGCGCCTATCTGCTGCGGCGCGGCCTGTTCATGCCCTGGGAGCTGACCGACGTGCTGGACGCGCGACGTTGCCGATGCCGGCCTGCGCCGCCTTGCGCCGCTCGAGCACGCCGGGCAGCAGCTCGAGCCGCACCGCGCTCGGCCCGCACGCCAAGGTCGCCACGCTCGAGGCGTCGCTCTACATGCGCAACCAGCTCCTGCGCGACACCGACTGGGCGAGCATGGCGCACGGCCTCGAAGTGCGCGTGCCGCTGGTCGACAGCGTTCTGTTGCAGCGGGTGGCCGCTTTGACCAGCGGGGCCGCCGTGTCGCATGCCAATGCTCTGAAGACCTATCTGGCGCACAGCCCCAGCACGCCTCTGCCGGCTCGGGTGGCCAGGCGGGCCAAGACCGGCTTCACCACCCCGATAGCGCGATGGCTGCAAGGCGATGCGGCGACGCAATCGCGCCTGCCGGCAGCCGGCCATGCCCGCCAATGGGCAAGACAAGTTGTGGAACACACGATCGGCCCACAACATCGAGCCTTGCCGGCATGAGATGCGCGGGCGAGGTTCAGGGCGTGATTTTGGCCATTTGCGTGAACGAAGTCGAAACTGGAAGAACGCGGCGGTCGTGAGAATTCTGGCGCTCGTTCCGGAGGCGCACGGCGGGTTCGGCGGCATCGCCACCTACAGCCGCGACCTGATCGACGCCTGCTGCGAGCTGCCCCGGGTGACGCATGTGAAGCTGGTGCCGCGCATCATCCGCAGCGAGCCGGTTGGCCTGCCCGCGAAAGCCGAGATGCTCTCGGCTGCGGCCGGCGGGCTTGCCAGATACATGCGCGAGGTTGCCCGCGCCGCCACACGGCGTGCGGATGCGATCCTGTGCAGCCACGTGCATCTGCTGCCGTTTGCCAAGCTGGCGACGCTCGGCAGGCGCATCCCCATCATCGGCGTTCTGCACGGCATCGAGGCCTGGCAGCCGACCCGGCGACTGTTCGTGGACGCACTGTCGCGCAAGTGCGACGGGCTGATCGCGGTGTCGGAGTGCACGAGCGAGCGCTTCCGGCGCTGGTCCGGCCTTGCGGAGCGCCGGATCGAGATCCTGCCTCCGGCGGTCCACCCGGAGGCCTTCCGTGCGGGCCCCAAGGCGCAGTACCTGATCGACAGGTACGGCATCGCCGGCAAGCGCGTCATCCTGACGCTCGGCCGGCTCGACGCGCGCGAGCGCCAGAAAGGCGTCGACGAGCTGATCGGCCTGATGCCGCAACTGTGCTCGGAGTTGCCAGATCTCGTGTACCTGATTGCCGGAGACGGCGGCGACCGTGCCAGGCTGCAGGCGCAAGGTGACGGCCGCCGGTCTCGACGGCAGCGTGCAGTTGATCGGACGCATTGCCGAGGCCGAAAAGGCTGACCACTATCGCCTCTGCGACGTCTACTCCATGGTGGGCCGCCAGGAGGGATTCGGCATCGTCTTTCTCGAGGCATTGGCAACCGGCGCTCCGGTGGTTGCGAGCGTCCTGGACGGCAGCCGCAATGCCGTGCTGGAGGGCAGGCTCGGCGAGCTGGCCAACCCGGATGACCCGGCATCCCTGCGGGCGGCGATCCTGCGCGCGCTGGCCAAGCCTCGCGTGGTGCCCGAGTTGCTCGAGCATTTCTCGTTCGCGAACTTCGTGCAGCGGCTGGATGGCATCCTCGACCGTTTCGCGCCGATGCCGCAGGCGCAACCGTGTCCATCGTGAGCAAGCTCGGGACACCCGGTGCGGAGGCGCCCTTGGCGGCCCGCGCCAACGAACGCGTGCTCATCCTCGAGGCCGGCCGCGCCGAGCGCCACTACTGGGCGGACCTGTGGACCTATCGCGAGCTGTTCGCCATCCTGGCCTGGCGCGACGTGGCCGTGCGCTACAAGCAGACCGTGATCGGCGTGGCCTGGGCGATCGTGCGTCCGCTGCTGACGATGGTCATCTTCACCGTCATCTTCGGCACCCTCGCCAGGCTGCCGAGCGACGGCGGCACGCCCTACCCGCTGCTGGTGTTTGCCGGCATGCTGCCCTGGTTCCTGTTCTCGAGCATCCTGAGCGACGCGTCGAACAGCCTGATCAACAATACCCACCTGATCGGAAAGGTGTATTTGTGCCCCGTATACAATTACATGCTGAAGCAGGGAGCGAAGATCGGCGTCTATGAGGTCCCGGCATCGGCCATGCATGGGCTCGGCACGCCGGAGGACCTTGACGCCTATCTGGCGCGACAGCCCGCGTCCGCGAAAGGTGCACGTTCGTGAAGGTGATCGTGCCGCTTGCTGGCCCGGATTTCGAACGTCAGGACGGCAGCGTCAAGGCCGAGATCCTCGTCGAGGGCCAGCCATTGCTGCGTCGCTGCCTGGATAGGCGTATCTGGTGGCAGCGCGGTCAGGTGCAGAGCGAAGATCTGCTGTTCGTGCTGCGCGATGCGCCGCGCTCGCGACGCTTTGCCGGGGAGTGCCTGGCCGCATGGTACCCCGGCGCGCAAGTCGTGACGCTATCCGCGACGGCCTGCGGAGCGGCGCTGTCGGCGTTGGCCGCGGTCGCACTCGCCGGTCATGCGGCAGGTCCGCTGTGCGTCGATCTGGTGGATATCGAGTATCAGTCTAGCTTCGATCCGCAGCGATGCTTTGCGGAACGCAGCGATGTAGGCGCGGTGGCGCTGGTGTTTGCCTCGACCGATCCAGCCTACAGCTACCTGCGCACGGACGCCGACGGCAATGTCGTGGAGGCCACCGAGAAGCGGGTGATTTCTCCGCACGCGTCGGCGGGGACCTATTTCTTCGACTCTAGGTGCGACCTACCTCGAGGCGCTCGCGCACAATCTGCGCCATCGCCAGGATGTCATGCACAAGGGCTTGTTCTTCGTCTGCCCGCTGTACAACGGGGTGGTCGCCGGCGGGCGTCGGGTGATCCTCGAGCAGGTGCACGACGTGCGCGACATCGAGATCGCCTGAGGGGACGGCAGCCGAAAGCCTTGACCACCGTGCAGGCTCCCGATCTGGTCTACATCTGCGACTGGCTGCCGCCCGACTTCGGAGCGGTCGGCCAGTACAGCCTGATGTTCGCCACCGAGCTGGCCGAGCAGGGCCAGCATGTGGCGCTGGTCGGGCTGTCCAGCTCCGGTGCGCAGCATGAAACCAAGAGCGTCGGACGCGGGCGCCTCAGCATCCACAAGCTCGATGCGCAGCCCTACAGCAAGACGCGCAGAGGCGAGCGGCTGCTCTGGACGCTGAAGACCAACACCCGGCTGCTGCGCGCGGCCTGGCCGCTGATCGCGGCGGCCAAGACCGTGCTGTTCACGGGCAGTCCGCCCATGTTCCTGCACTGGATCGCGCCGGCCAACGTGGTGCTGCGCAGAAAGCTCGTCTACCGCATCACCGACTTCCATCCCGAGTGCGCCATCGCCGAGCTCAGCCATCCGCCCGTCTGGCTGCGCCTTGCGTATTGGGCAACGCTCTTCTGGCGGCGCCGGGTGGACGAGTTCGAGGTGCTGGGACACGACCAGGCCCAACTCCTGCGCGACATCGGCATCGCCGACGATCGGATTCGCTTCAAGCCCGATCCATCGCCCGTCAGCATCACGGCGGATACCCAACCGCTGCCGCGGCCGCCGGGCTTCGAGGGCAAGCAGCTTCTGCTCTACTCGGGCAACTGGGGCGATCGCCCACAATGTGCAGACGTTTCTCGACGGCTATGCCGCGCATCATCGCCAGGGCACCGGCCGGGTGGTGCTTTGGCTGAATGCGGTGGGCAGCGGCGCCGAGACTGTCGAGGAGACCTTGCGCCGCTATGGCCTGCCGTTCCACCACAGCCAGCTGGTGCCGATCGATCACCTCGGTGCGCTGCTGGTCACGCCCGACGCACACCTGATCACGCTGTCGGATGCATTCGTCGGCTTCGTCGTGCCGTCGAAGGTGCACGGCTGCATCGCCTCGCGCAAACCGGTCGTATTCATCGGCAGCGAGAGGTCCGACGTGCACCGCCTGTGCTGGGAGAGCGGATGCGACTACACGCGGGTCGCGGCCGGCGACGCAGCGCAATTTGCGCGCACCCTGGAGCATCTCGCCGATCTGTGCGAGGACGCTTCCGCCGCCACGCAGCTTCGGCCTGACGATGCCGGACCGGCCAGCTCGAAGGAGCAAGCATGAAGAAAGCACTTGTTTGCGGTGCCGGCGGCTTCATCGGCTCGCATCTGGTCAATCGGCTGAAGCGTGAGGGCTTCTGGGTGCGCGGCGTCGACCTCAAGCATCCCGAGTTCAGCGAGACCGCGGCGGACGACTTCATCCTGGGCGATCTGCGCGATCCGCTGGTGGCCCGCGCCGCCGTCGATGTGCGCTTCGACGAGATCTACCAGCTCGCGGCCGACATGGGCGGCGCCGGATACGTGTTCACCGGCGAGAACGATGCCGCCGTCATGCACAACTCCGCGCTGATCAACCTGAACATCCTGGAGGCCTGCCAGAGGCGCAACTCCAAGCGCATCTTCTATTCGTCGTCGGCCTGCATCTACCCCGAGCATCAGCAGCGCGATCCCGACAATGTCAGCCTGCCCGAGGACTGCGCGTATCCGGCGGCACCCGACAGCGAGTACGGCTGGGAGAAGCTGTTCAGCGAGCGGCTGTACATGGCCTTCCAGCGCAATCACGGCTTCACGGTGCGCATCGCGCGCTATCACAACATCTTCGGGCCCGAGGGGGCCTGGGACAACGGGCGGGAGAAGTCGCCGGCGGCGCTGTGCGCGGAAGGTCGCCATGGCGCCGGACGACGGCAGCATCGACATCTGGGGCGACGGGCTGCAGACCCGCTCGTTCCTGTACATCGACGAATGCCTGGAAGGCACGATGCGGCTGGCGCGATCGAACTGGTCGGGGCCGGTCAACATCGGCTCGGACGAGATGGTGACCATCAACGGGCTCGCCGGGATGCTGATGCAGATCGCCGGCAAGACGCTGAGCTTGCGGCACGTGCCGGGCCCGGTCGGCGTGCGCGGGCGCAACTCGGACAACACTTTGATCGAGCAGAAGCTCGGATGGCGCCCGACCGAGCCTCTGATGGCCGGCCTACGCCGGCTCTATCCGTGGATCCTGGGCCGCGTGCAGGCGGTCCGGCAGAAGGCGAGCGTGGCGTGAGGATGTGCCCTGCGCCACCCTCGTAGGGCGGATTAGGCGACAGCCGTAATCCGCCGATCTACGCTTGCAACGGCGGATTACGCTTCGCTAATCCGCCCTACTCCCCGCAACCTCACCGCGGCAGGAAATAGCGGGTCGGCTCGAGTTCGCGGTCGTCGTGGGCGTGCAGGGCCGATACCAGCACGTCGGCGCTGGCGACGAACAGGCTGCTGGCGATGGCGCGCGACAGCCGGCTGGCGCCGAACGCGAGCCCCGGAATGTCGCCGGCCACTGCCGCGTGGCTCATGGTCGAGCCCGCATTGAAGCAGTGCAGGTGCGACAGGCCCGGCACCGATCCAGGCATCCGCTCGGTCAGCTCGAAGCCCGGCCCGAGGTAGGGGTGCCGCGCCTCCGCCGGATGCAGGGCCGCTTCCTCGGCTGAAACGCGATCGGCCCACAGAGCGATTTTGTCGGAGAAATGCGCCAGCTCGGGCCGTTGCGCAAGGTCGACCGCGAAGCCGGTCGCCAGGATCACCGCATCGAACTGGTACTCGGCGCGCGCCGTGATCACTTTGACCGCGTCGGCGGACGGCACCACATCGACCCACGGCTCGGCGAAATGCACGGCGAAGCCCGCATGCCGGTCGCAGCGCAGCACCAACTCGTGCGGCGGCGGCACGCCTTCGGAAAAGATGTAGGTGTAGATCTGCCATCGCGTCCGATCGTCGAGGTGCGGATAGCCGTGGAAGAAGCCGGGAAACACGGTCCATTTCGACTTGTTGGTCTGCGGCAGGTGCGGCCGGCGCACGAACAGGTGGGCCTCGGCCGCACCCGACTCCAACGCCACGGCCGCGTTGTCGAACGCCGAGGCGCTGGCACCCAGCACGCCGACCTTGCCGCCCTTGAAGCGGGCGAAGTCGATGGTGTCGGATGAGTGGAACACGCGGTCCCCGGCCTGCCGCCGATCGGGCAGAGACGGGAACGCCGGCCAGTACGGTGCGCCCGATCCGTCGCGGCCGCCGGCCAGCACGACCTTGCGGGCGTAGACCGTCTCCGCTCCCTTCGCCGTCGCCAGCTCGACGCGCACGTAGTCGGGTGCGGGATCGAGCCGCGTGACCTCGGTGCCGTTCTCCACGGTGAGGCCCACCGTGTCGCGCACCCACAGCAGGTAGGCGAGCCAATCCCTGGTGGCGACCTTGTAGAGACGCTGCCATCCCTCGGCGCCGTGCTGCGCTTCGTACCAGGCGCGAAAAGTCAGCGCGGGAAAGCCGAGGTCGGGTCCCGTCAGGTGCTTGGGCGAGCGCAGCGTGTCCATGCGCGCATAGGTGCCCCACGGGCCTTCTCGCCCGCGCTCGGCACGATCGACGACGCGCATGTTGCGCACGCCCTCGCGCATCAGGGCGAAGGCCGCCGTCTGCCCGCACATGCCGCGCGCCGATCGACGAGCACATCGAGCATCGGCCTGCCGTCTGGCCCCAGCGTCGGGGGTACCCAGTTGGCGGCGGGAAAGTTCATGCGCGCGAAATCGCGGTGCGCTTGGGCGGCGAGATCGTCTAGTCCGGATGGCATCGTGCGTGGCGCAATAGTTCAATTGTTGCGGGTTCCGACATATAGCCTGCGGCAACCATGTCAGCCATTGCCGCCTGCCTGCACGCGGAATTGCACGCGCCCAGCCATAGCATTGGCCGGAAAGACAAAAGCAGCCGTGGATGGACGACGGCGCCACACTTCCGCCGCGGCCCGACTCAGTTACGGTTCGCAGCCGACCGGGCGAGGGGGAACTCATGGCCAATTTTGCCTACGGCGGGCTGCGCCAATCCTATGCGGCGCTGTGGAAGGCGATGCAGATCCCGACAGGGGTGCGGGTGCAGGCCACCGATGCGCGCGTGCGCGCCATCGCCGAGGCCAAGCCGCGCTACGACCAGGTCGCCAATGCGACCGGCGTGCCCTGGTACGTGATCGGCATCATCCACGAGATGGAAGGCGGGCTGAACTTCGCCACCCACCTGCACAACGGCGACCCGCTGGCCGGCCGCACCGTGCAGGTTCCCGCCGGCAGGCCGCCGACCGGCATTCCGCCCTTCCAGTGGGAGGAGAGCGCCATCGATGCGCTGACGCTGGAGGCGTTTCACTCCATCAAGCTGTGGACCATCGAGCGCATCGCCTACCAGCTCGAGGCCTACAACGGCTGGGGCTATCGCTCGCGCAACACCGGCGTCAACACGCCCTACCTGTGGAGCGCCACCAACAACTACCAGAAGGGCAAGTTCGTGCGCGACGGCGTGTTCGATGCGAACGCCGTCAGCGGCCAGATCGGAGCCATGGCGCTGCTGCGCCGCCTGATCGACATGGTGGGCATCAACGTGCCGGCCGAGGACGACGTGCCGCTGCCCGACACGCCGTCGCTGCCGACCGAGCCGGATATGGGCACGCAGCCCTATCCCGGGCATGGCCGTGCGCCTCAACCATCCGGACCCGGCCATCGTCATGCTGCTGCAGCGCCGGCTCAATCAGCTGGGCTGCTGGCCGAGCATCGACGCCAAGGGCAAGACCGTGCCGCTCAACGCGGACGGAGACTTCGGGCAGCTGACGGCTTCGGCCGTCAAGCTGTTCCAGGCGCGCTCGTTCGACAGCGAAGGCAAGCCCCTGTCTGTCGACGGCGTGGTCGCCCTCACGACGTGGTCGGCGCTGTTTGGCACGCCGAACGTCGCCCCCGTCACCGCCACCGTGCCTCCGCAGGGCTTGCTGCGGCGGGTGATAACGGTCGCTGCCAACGAGGAGCAGCAGCACGTACGCGAGCAGCCGCTGGGGTCCAACCGCGGACCGCGGGTCGACCAGTATCTGCGCGCCGCCGGGCATCGATCCGAACACCGGCAGCTATCCGTGGTGTGCGGGCTTCATCGTCTGGTGCTTCGACAACGCGGCGCGCCAGCTGGGGCTTGCCTCGCCGGTGCCGCGCACCGCCGGCGTGCACGACATGTGGCAGAAGGCCGGCCGGGCAGGCTTCCGGCGCATCCCGCACGATGCCGCGATCGGTGATCCGAGCCAGGTGCAGCCGGGCCACGTGTTCTTCATCGACACCGGCCAGGGGCACGGACACACGGGCCTGGTGGTCGGTCGCGAAGGCAACGAGTTCCAGACCATCGAGGGCAATACCAACGAGCTGGGCGGCCGCGAAGGCGTCGGCGTATTCGCGCGCAAGCGCCCGGTGCGGCAGGCGACCCTCGGGTTCGTGGAATTCGGCGCCCGCTGACGATTGATTGCCGCAATCTGACCGCGAATCGTCAGGTAGCGTCCCACTTAGATTCGGTGCGTTGCTGCAGAACCCTACGCCATGGCGTGGACGGTGCAGGAGGAGGTCGCGCTGATGCAGGACACTTACGATCGGGAAAGGGCAGCCGCTCTCGTCAAGGAGGCGCGCGATATGATCGCCGCGCTCAGGTGCGAGACCGGAGAGATCGCGGTGCAGATGAGCCGCGTGCGGCACGATCCGGACGATGATGACCCTGCCGGCGCTGCCGAAAGTTGCGCTCGCTCCGGCCATGCAGCGCAAAGTGAACCGAAAGCCATTCTGGAAGTTCTGGAGCTAGCGCCCGCCCATCGCAGCGACGATTCGCAATCGGGATGGCATCCGGCAGGAGGCGAGATGAGAGACAAGCTGACGTGGATTCTCATCCTTGCGGTCATTGCCGCGGGCGCGAGCAGCTACAGCGCTTACAAGACGTACCAGATGACGGATGGCCGGCCCGCTCCGACGAAAAACAAGAGGTAGACGCACGTTTTGACGACGGCAGTTGCCGAACACGGCCAGATTTGCAATGATGGGACCCGTCGAGCAGCTGGTGTCCCGATCCTGAAGTTGGGAGTAGTGCCGTGAAGGTAGCCGACATTCTGCAGAAAAAAGGTTCCGTCATCATCACCATCAAGCCGACGGAGACGATCGCGGCGCTGTCGCAGCGCCTGCGCGAGCGCCGCATCGGCGCGGCGATCGTCTCCGCCGACGGACAGAGCGTGGACGGGGTGATCTCCGAACGCGACATTGCCTACGGCCTGTGCGTCCACAAGGGCGAGCTGCACGCCATGCCGGTCTCCGCGCTCATGACCAAGGCCGTGATCACCTGCGCCCCCGGCGACGAGATCGGCATCGTCGCCTCCACCATGCTGTCGCGCAATGTCCGGCACCTGCCCGTCAAGGACGGCGAGCGCCTGATCGGCATGGTCAGCATCCGCGACGTGCTGAACTTCCGCGTCGATCAGCTGCAGCGCGAGACCGGCGCGCTGCGCGCCTTCGCGATGCAGACCGACCGCGAGGTGCAGGATCGGTAGGCGCGCTTGCCGCCCGGCTCCCTCTCCGCGAGCAGGCCCCAAACGAAAATGCGGCCCCGGGTTGCCCCGAGGCCGCATTTTTTTGTGCGCGCTGCGACCTCAGAAGATGAAGTCGCTGCTGCTGATGGACGACAGCTTGGCACCCTTCAGCAGGATGGTGTCGGTTCTCGTACGGCGATCTGCACGCCGCCGGACACCGCCGTGATGGCGAGGTCCTCGTACCCGATGTCGAGCGCCGACAGGTCGATACGGTCCTGGCCGCCTGACGGGTTGGCGTCGAAGTCCGCGATCTTGTCGTTGCCGAAGCCGGCCGCGAACACGAACGTGTCGCTGCCGCCTGCACCGGTCAGGCTGTCGTCGCCGGAGCCGCCCTCGATGACGTTGTCGAGCTTGTTGCCGATGCCCTTGAAGTTGCCATCGCCCGTGTAGGTGAGATTCTCGACATTGTGGTCGAGCCAGTAGAAGCCGAGGCTGGTCTCGACGGTGTCAGTCCCGCCGTTCCGATCCTCCCGGATGTCGTCCCAGAAGTGGTCGACGATATACGTGTCGTCGCCTTTGCCACCGGAGAGCGTGTTGCGGCCTTCCCCGCCATCAAGGATGTCGTTGCCGTCCCCGCCGTACAGCTTGTCCCTGCCGCCGAGGCCGACGATGTAGTCGTCGCCATCGGTGCCGCGCAGGGTATCGCGTCCTTCGGTACCCAGGATGGGTTCGGGCTCTTCGCCGGGATCGGGGTCCTCACCCGGATTCGGGTCTTCGCCGTAACCCTGGAAGATCGAGGAGTTCGCAGCGGCCGTGAAGCTCTGGCCGCCACTGGTGACGGTGCAGGTGCCGTCGCCGTTGTTGACCACCGTCGTCTCGTCGATGGTGGTATCCGGCGGCAGCTCGACGACATCCGACGTGCTCATCGCCCCCACGAACTTGTCGTCGCCGCCGTTCGACTTGAACAGCACACGGTGAGCCGATGTGCGGCCGGAC
This sequence comes from uncultured Alphaproteobacteria bacterium, assembly GCA_963735125.1. Taxonomy (GTDB): domain Bacteria; phylum Pseudomonadota; class Alphaproteobacteria; order Rhizobiales; family Hyphomicrobiaceae; genus AWTP1-13. Next base: position 189,877 of record CAVTJY010000035.1, read on the forward strand.
ACGTCCACGGTGTCGTTGCTGTCCGAGCCCGCGATCGTGATCGTGTTGAGGTCCAGATCGGTGCCGGCGAAGTCGCCCGAGACGATGAACGTGTCGGTGCCGGCGCCGCTGTTGACCGTGATCTCGTCGATGCCGGTGAGCTCCGCTGCGACGACCCCGTTTGCGAGAGTGGTGCCACGCGAGATCACGATCTCGGTGCCGGCCTGGTTCGGGCTGAGGCCGGTGCGGGTCTGATAGGCCGCGACGGTCTCGACCCAGAACACCTCGGCCTGGGCGTTGCCGTCGACCACGAACGTGTCGATACCGGCGCCGCCGTCGACGAAGTCGCGTCCGTTGCCGACCGCCCAGGTGATCGTGTCGTCGTCGGCGCCGCCGCGGATGGTGTCGTTGCCGTTGCCGCCGACCAGCGTGTCGTTGCCGGCGCCGCCGTCCAGGGTATCGGCACCGCCTGCGCCGTTGAGGACGTTGGCTACGCCGTTGCCGGTCAAGGTGTCGGCAGCGTTGCCGCCGGTGACGTTCTCGATGTCGCGGACCGAGGTGAAGCCGGACGCGCTGTTGGCGGCCAGGTTGACCGTGACCGCGGCGGAGGCGGCGGCATAGACCAACGTATCGGCTTCGCCGAGCAGGTCGGCGGTGACCGCTTCGATGCCGGTGATGGTGCCGCCGGCGACCGTCGCGAGCGCGGTGCCGTTGAAGACGACATTGAGCGTGTCGGCCGCATCGGTTCCGACGACGCGAAGGGTGTCGGTGCCGGCGCCGCCGTCGCGCGCGTCTGCACCGTCGCCGATCGTGTAGTTGAAGACGTCGTTGCCGTTGCCGCCGAGCAGGGTGTCGTTACCCAGCCCACCGGTAATGGTGTCGTTGCCTTCGCCGCCATCGATGATGTCGGCGGCGGCACCGCCATCGAGAGTGTCGTTGCCGTTCTCGCCGAAGATCTGGTCGGCGCCGGCTTCGCCGAAGATCAGGTCGTTGCCTTCCCCGCCGCGCAGGATATCGGTGCCGCCCTCGCCGTGAATCTCGTCGCTGCCGCCGAGGCCGTTGACGGTGTCCGCGCCGCCGCCGGCCAGGATGAAGTCATCGCCGGCCGTTCCGTTGATGGTGTTGGCTCCGCCGCCGGCGATGATTTCGTCGCCGACGATGCCGGTCGCAGCCGAGAAGACGGTCTCGGTGGTGCCCAGGTCGTCGGTGTAGGTCACGGCAACGCGAAGCTGACTGCCGACCTGCGCCTGCTGCGGAACAAAGAGACCGTTGGTCTCGCCGACGATATTGGTCCAGGTCGTGCCGATCAATACCTGCCACTGGAAGGTGAACACGACGTCTACCGGGTCGATGCCGTCCAGGTCGATGATGCTGGCCGTCGACACGCTCAGCGCCAGCCCCTCGGTGGGGGTCGCATCGCTGATGATGGGCGCGCCGGTCGGCAAGTCATTGACGTTGACGACCGCGTCGGTCGGTGCCGAGAACACCGTCTCGATGACGCCGTCGGCATCGATGTAGGTCGCCTTGACGCGGATCAGCAGGCCGACCTCGTCGTCGCCGGGCGTGAAAGTCGGCCCGGAAGCGACCACATCCTCGCCGATGTCGTTCAGGCGCGGGATGTCGACAAAGACCCCGGTCCCGGCATCCTCTTCCATCTGCCAGACGTAGCTGATCGGCCCGGTGATGAGGCCGCCGGGATTGTCGGCGTCGGTGGCCGTCCCCAGCGTGACTGTCAGCACCGAGTCCTCGGTGGCTGGCAGGCCGAGAATGGCCAGCTGGCCCTCGGGCGGGCTGTTGCCGGTGTCCACCAGGTCGACGACCTCGTCGGCGAACTGCAGGCGCTCGATGTTCCTGATGATGTCGACGCCGTCGGTGCCGACCGTGTCGATGATGACCCTGCGGCCTTCCGCGTCGGCCTCGCCGATCTGATAGTTGGCGCGCGCACCGGAGAAGACAGCGGTGTCCAGATCGTTGACGCCGCTATCGTCGAGGATCTCGCGCACGATCTGCAGCTGGGTCGGATTGATCGTGCCCGCCAGCATCAGCGCGCTCAGCTGATGGCCCGCCAGCGGCGAGTTCGCGACCGTGCTGGTGACCAATCCCACCATGCTGTCGGCGGTGCCGATCTCGTTGCCGGCTGCATCGAAGATGCCGATGCGCACGTTGAGGAGCGCATCGCCGTCGATGATGTCGTTGCCGCCGCGGCCCTGGATGACGTCGCTGCCGCCGCCGCCGAGGATGATGTTGCCGCCGTCGAACGAGGTGACGCCCTCGCCGAGCACGTCCTGCAGGCCGGCGATGCGGGCGATGCCCTCGGCGGTGAGCACGCTGCCGCGGTTGCCGGCGGCCTGGATCTCGGCGGCGTCGGCGTCGTCACCGAGCAGGATGTCGCTGAAGCTCGAGCCGGACAGGCCTTCCAGCTGGCCGAAGCGATCCATCACCGCGGCATTGGAGGGCGGAATCGGCGTCTCGTCGAAGGCCTCCAGCGTCAGGTCGACGGTGACGCCCAGGGTATCGTTCTTGTAGGTGACCCAGTCGTAGCCGGACATGCCTTCCATGCGGTCGGCGCCGGGGCCGCCGACCATGATGTCGTCGCCGCCCTCGCCCATGAACTCGTCGACGCCGCCGCTGCCGGTGAAGACGTCGTGGCCGTCGATCAGGTCGAGGGCGTTCGGATCGAAGTTGTCGCCGGGCGAGCCGTCGGCGGTGCCGGTCTCGATCCAGTCGCTGCCTTCGTTGCCGATCACGGCCTCGGTGGTCGGGCTGCCGTACAGGAAGTCGTCGCCGTCACCGCCGAAGATCTCGGACATATCCTCGCCGGCCATGATGAAGTCTTTGCCGAAGCCGCCGAGCAGCAGGTTGATGCCGTTGCCGCCGTTGATGACGTCGTTGCCGTTGCCGCCCTGGATCAGGTCGTCGCCGCCGAGGTCGGTCAGGATGTCGTCGCCGTCGCCGCCCAGGATCTGGTCGGCACCGTCGCCGCCCTCCAGACGGTCGTTGCCGCCGTCACCCCACAGGGTATCGTCGCCGATACCCGAGATCATCGTGTCGTCGCCCTCGGTGCCGCCGAGGACGACGTGGTCCTCGCCCGTGTAGTGCAGGTAGTTGGTTTCGACGGCCGCTGTCTGCGGATTGTCGCGAACGACCAGATCGATGAAGGGATTGTCGCCCAGCGGATCGGCGCTGCCGAGGCCTTCGTTGAACTGCTTGGTCGGATCGACCTCGAGAATGTAGGTCGGCGTCGAGAATACGTCGCCCGGCAAGCGCGTCACGTCCGTGTTGCGCATGATCATCCCGGCGAACGAGTTCTGCTCGAGCTGGGTGATGAAGTTGAGGCCGGCCGTGCGCGTCAGGTAGTAGAAGCGGTCGCCGTTCTGCAGCGCCTCCATCTGCGTCTCGAACACGAAGTTGAAGGTCGAGCCGAGCAGGCCGCCGAACGGCATCTGCTTCTCGGCGAGGCCGCCGATCCACAAGTCGATGGCATCGACGCCGGTGGTCGTCACGCCGCTGGCCAGGTTGGCGTAGGTGCCGCTGCTGTTCAGGAACGCGAGCCGGTCAGCCAGATCGGCCGTGAAGGTGCGCTCCTGAGCCGTGCCCTGGTTGATCACGGCCGAGCCGCCCGTCACCAGGGCGGTAGCGACGGCGCGCTTCTCGACTGCCGTATCGACGTCGGCGGCGGTGAGCGCTGCATGCGTGCCGTAGGCGGCGATGAAGTTGACCACCGACATCGGGTTCTTGACGTTCAGCGCGAAGTCGACCCAGCTGGTATAGGCCTTGAGCTGGCTGTCGCCGGTGCCGTCGAAGAACTCGCGCCGCGCCGCGTTGAGCGTCGGCACGCCGGTCTCGCGCCCGCGCGCCAGATTGATGGTGGCGAGGTCGAGCGGCAGGCCGAGCAGGTTGCTGCGCAGCGCTTCCGTCACGAATTCGTCGATCTCGTTGCCGACCTGGCGCGTCATGCCGCGCACGATGGCGCCGGCCGCCTCATCCGGCGTGACGCCGCCGGCGGTGAACTCGGTCGGATTGAGGAAGGCCTGGATCAGGCCGATGTGGTCGGCGTTGAACTCGGCATCATAGCGATCGACCGTCTCGGTCAGCATCGAGTGGCCGAAGCGGTAGACCGTGTGCGCGAACTCCGCCACGATCGAGGGATCGATGGTGGTGTCGTAGGCGATGAAGATGTCGACGTTGGGCTGGACCTTGCGCGCGAACTCCTCGAACACGAGGTGCTGGTACTGCATCTCGGTGCCGAACTTGGCGGCCTGGAACAGGCGCTCGCCGTCCCACACCAGCGTCGAGAGATCAGCCGGGATCGCTGCAACGTCGACTGTGAGCCACTCGTTCAAGAACGCGATATCGCCCTCCGCCGCCGCGGCGAGCACGACCTCCTTGGTGTGCTCCACCAGGCGATTGTGCTCCGAGTGGAACACGTGGTGCACGGCGGTCAGGCCGATGTTCTCGTTGGCGCGGCCGTCGCCGGCGATGAAGTGCGCGTCGAGCAGCTCGTCGTCGTAGGTGCCGGGGCCCTGCGGATTGCCGGTGGTGCTGTCCGCGTCAGCGGTCAGCGCGACGCCATTTGAGTTCACCGGATTGGCGAAATGGGAGATGTCGGCGAGGAATGCGTGGCCCGCGCGGACCGCGGTGCTCGCATCGATCGGGCTGTTCGGGTTGCCTTCGACGAGGCCCGCCGTGGTCACGATCTGCGGGAAGCCGTTCGGTCCGGCGATGAAGTTGCCGTACTGGTCGGTCGCCATCAGCGGCAGGTTCAGCGCGTCGAGGTCGTCCAGCTCGATGCCGAGGATGTCGCGGGCCTGGGCCTTCACCACGCCCCAGGTGGCCATGCCGCCGATCACCACGTCGTCCCCGGTGCCGTAGGTGCCATCCGCGCCGAGGTCGCGGTCGACGATCAGGCCGCCGGTGGGGACGGGCTCGCCCGCCGCGTTCAACTCATAGGCGCGCAGGAAGACCTGGTGCGAGGGATGCGAGCTGTAGGTCTGGTTCTGGTCGACGAACGGGGAGGTATCGTTGGTCGGGCGGATATCGTCGGCGGTGCCGAACTGCCCGTCCGCGCCGGGCAGGTGGGTGGCGCGCGTCAGGACCATGAAGTTGGTCGTGCTGCCCGGCCGATACAGCGGGTCGTCGGGCAGCAACGGGATGAACACCGTGCCGCTGCCGCCCTTGTTGACGAGGTCGAGGCCGTGATCGAAGAACTGCCCGAACAGCGTCATCCACGAATTGAACGGGGCGGACAGGCCTTCGTCCGGCGTCACGTTGGGCATGAAGAAGACTTCGGTGTCGTCCGCGGTGCCGAACACGCCGTCGATGCCGGGGCCGGTGACGATGGTCGCGCCATCGTTGCCGCCAGCTGCCGCAATCGCGGCCGGGTTGTTTGCCGTCTGGTCGACGATCAGGTTGCTGATCTGGCGCACGTAGGGGTCGAACACGTCGCCGGGGCCGGCCGTGCCAGGTCCGTCGTTGTCGACACCCGGCGCGTAGGAGACGGGAACCAGTCCGCCAGCCGGGTTGCCGGGGTTCGGCACCAGAATGACCCGATAGGAGGGATCGAGCATCTGCGGGAACTGCTGGCCGGCCGCGCCGAAGTATTCCTGGCCGGGAACAAGGTTGTTGAGGGAGCCGTCGACCGTGCGCAGCCCCCAGGGAATGGTCGAGTTGGGCAGCAGGTCGAGCAGGATCTGCCGGCTCTCATCGATCGAGGTGGCGCCGGTGGTGGCGGCCGCATGCGCCTCGGAAATCTTGATCTGGTCCAGAATGAATTCGAGATCGGACTTAAGATACGCAACCATTGGCCCCTCCCTGCCTGAGCGACGGCATCGGCATCGATCCCGCGATCTAGGATTATCGGGGCATCGTGAATGAACGCCGGGCTGACGCCAATGCGACCGAAGCCCGGCCGAGCGGACGATTGTCGGGGGAGCCGGTTCAGACTTTAGTACCGTGACCGCCGAGAAAACCGCGATTCTGCGCGGTTTTCCAGCGTGGCCGCCGTGCACGCCCGCCTGCAAATATCGTTAATTTCGACGCCGATGGTCCGACGTCGGCAGGACGTCGGCTGGATTGAGTGTTCGGGGTGACGTTCAGGCCCAAGGATCATCCTGAGCATTAGCGTCGATGCGGCGCGGCCGGTGCGTCAGCGACCGTTCCCGCTTCCAGGTTTGCCGAATGGTCCCGTTCGATGCGCTGCATGCATCGCGGTCCCCGCGCCTTAAACCGAGTCACGCAGAGGCAATTGCGCCGCGCAGGAAATGGCTTGCTGGCCTTTCGGCTGGCGCGCAGTATGCCGGCCGCATCAACTCCAGGCCCTTCAATGCACGCGAGCACGACGCACGCAACTTCGATCGGCAGGCGCGCGCCTTCTTCGCGGGGCTGGCAGGATCAGCGCGGCTTCACGCTGCTCGAGCTGCTGGTGGTGCTCGGCATTCTGGCGCTGCTCGCGACCTTCGCTGCGCCGCAAGTCCTGCGCTATCTGGGGCGCGCCAAAAGCGAGACCGCCAAGCTGCAGATCAACGCCATCTCCAGTGCGGTGGAACTGTACGCCCTCGACAACGGCGGATATCCGCCGCAGCAGGTCGGCCTGCAGGGGCTGATGCGCGCGCCGGGGGGAGCGACGCGCTGGAGCGGCCCGTATCTGAAAAAGGCCGAGGGCCTGGTCGACCCGTGGGGACGCCCCTACCAGTATCGCAATCCCGGCCGCAACGGCACGTTCGAGATCTTCACGCTCGGCCGCGACAATGCGCCGGGCGGCGCCGGCGAAGACCAGGACATCGTCAACTGATCAGGGCGCGTTCTTGAGACGCAGCGCGATCAGGATGGTGCGCGTCGAACTTCCGCTGGCGACGGTCAGCTCCACGGCATCCGGCAAGGCATCGCGCCGCGACCATGCCGTCTGCCATGACGGTGTAGGGGTGCGGAGATCCTTGCGTCCGTAGTAGCGGAAACTTGCGCTGGTGAGGCCGTCGTAGAGGACATGCTCCTCGGCCGGCGGCGTGGCGTCGTCGCGACCGCGCTTGACGACGAACGGCGCGACCGTGACGACAAGGGCATTGCCGCGCCCCTGCGGTTTCGTCTCCAGCGTGAAGCGATAGAGACCCGCGCCTTGCGGTCCGTTCGCCGACGGCGCAACGAAGGTCAGCGTCTCGGCCGAGCCCGTGAACACGAGCTGCACCGCGCCTGCGCCGACCGGCTCGAAGACCGGCATGGCCTCGGCGAGGCGGGCCTGCAGGAAGCTGCGTCCGCCATCCTGCCTGGCGCGCTGATCGAGGACGGCGGTCGCGTCCCAGGTGCGGTGCGCGAGGCTGAAGGTGCCCGGCAGCATGGCCAGCACCAGCGCCAGGATGGTGATGGCGACCAGCATCTCGATCAGCGAGAAGCCGGCCTCGCCGCGGCTGCTGGTCGGTGATGAGCACGAGTTCCCGCATGCACCCGTCATCCCGGAAGTCGAGACGCAGCCGAGACTGTCCGGGATCTGCGGCAGATGGGGGTGGCCAGGAGAGGTCCCGGCTCGGAGTGATCGCGCCTTGGCGCGATCGCTCCGTCCGGGATGACGGGTGTGGATGTTGCTCATGGCTGCACCACCAGCTTCATGGTGGTGAGCTGCACCGACCGCGGGTGCCGCGCGGCCCTTTCGCGCCAGCTCACGGCAACCGTCACCCAGAACGCCGACAGCGGCGAGGCTGCCGGTGCCGCCGCCGCGATCCTCGCGCCGCACGTCCATGGTCCACGCATAGCCGTCGGTCTCTCCGGAGCGCTGGCCGTCGGACAGCGGCTCGTCGAAGCCGGCAGCGGCCAGCCGTCCCTGCGCGACCTGCAATGCCGCCGTCTCCGATTGGGCGAGCCGCACGCCGCGCCAGCCGAGCGACAAGCCCTCGTGGATCAGCAGGTAGCAGGCGACGAAGATCACCAGCGCCACCAGCGTCTCCATCAGCGTGAAGCCGCGCTCGCCGCCGGCGGCGCGTCAGCTTATTGCGTCCACTGCACCTGGACATCGCCGTTCAACCAGTTGACGAATACCGTTGCCACTCTGCCGCCCTCGCGCAGCACGACTTTGCCGCCGCTGGCGCTGCCGTCGGGAAAGAAGCGCATGCGGCCGGCATTGGCGCTGACCCGCTCGGTGACCGGCAGGTCGAGCGACATGCCGAAGCGGCGCGGCAGCGGTTTGCCGACGGACTGGCCCTCGGTCCACAGCCGGCGGGAGCCGACATCGATGACGAGCGCCTGCTCGGCATTGCTGGTCTGCGCGGCCGCGCGCGCGTTGCGCATGCTGGAGGCGATGTCGAAGGCGGTGCTGCGCAGCTCCATGCCGGCGCGGGTGCGGTTGGCGAGCGGCGCGATCACCACGAGTGCGATGGCCAGGATGCCGAGCCCGACCAGCAGCTCGAGCAGCGTGAAGCCATCCTCGCAGCGCTCTGCATGTGTGCCAGCGCCCTGAAGTGTCCTGGGTCCCGGCCTGGTCCCGCTTGCGCGCTTCGCTTGCGCGCGGCGCCGGGATGACGTTGCTTCGATCATTGCAGCGCCAGGTCGTTGACGCTGACGATGGCGCCCATCACCGACAGCAGAGGCCGCCGACCACCAGGCCGATGCACACCGTCAGGATGGGGGTGAGCAGGCTGGTGATGCGCTGCAGCTGGCGCTGCAGGGCCGCCTCGTAGATCTCGGCGACGCGCGCCAGCATGGTCTCGAGCTGGCCGGATTGCTCGCCGACCGCGATCAGCCGAGCGACAGCTCGGGGAACACGCCGGCCCGCACCAGCGATCCGACCAGGGTGCCGCCCTCGCGCATCTGCGCGGCGCAGGTGTGCACCGCCTGGGCGACGGCGCGGTTGCTCAGCGAATTGCCGGTGACCTCCAGCGCCTGCAGCAGGGGCACGCCGTTCTTGACCATGGTGCCGAGCGTGCGTGCCAGGGTTGCCGTCTCGCCGTTCTCGATCAGGCCCGACAGCAGCGGCACCCGCAGGAAGGCGCGGTCGCGGGCAACGCGCCACCGCTCGTTGCGCGAGAGGGCGATGGCGCCGGTGACCAGGGCAGCGAGCGCAATCAGCAACAGCAGCCAGTGCGCGGCGATGAACTCCTGGATGCTGATCAGCATCTGGATGACGGCGGGAGGATCGCGCCCCGCATCCTTGAACATGGGCGCGATGGTCGGAACGAGGATCATGAGAATGATCGCCAGCGCTGCGCCGGCGGCGATCAGCAGCGTCACCGGATAGACCAGGGCGGAAGCGACCTTGGCGCGAAACTCGGCCGAGCGCTCCAGGAAGGTGGCCAGCTCGTCGAGCGCCTGGCCGAGCGTGCCGCTGGTCTCGCCGGCATGGATGATGCGCCAATAGAACTCGGGCAGCGCCTGCTTCTGGGCCTGCAGGGCTTCCGACAGCGAGGCGCCATCGAGCACGCGCGCCAGCACGGAGGCAACCACGCCGCGCGCCCGCATGCCCATCAGCGGCTGCAGGCTGACGATGCGCAGGGACTCGTCGATCGGCAGCTCGGCCTTGACCAGCGTGGCCAGCTCACGGGTCAGCAGGGCGAGGTTGCGGCGCGACAGCTCGCCGGGCGCGAACACCTCGCGCTCCCACCAGCGCGGTGCTGCCACGCGCACCGCCTTCCACCAGCTCGAGCGGGAAGCGGCCCTGCCGTGACAGCGCCTCGAGCGCCAACTCGCGCGTGTCGGCGCTGATCTCGCCGGCCGTGCGCGCGCCGAGGTGGTCGTAGGCCGTGTAGGAGAAGCGCGGCATCAGCCCATCCGTGTCACGCGCAGCACTTCCTCGATGGTGGTCTCGCCGCGCAGCGCCTTGGCGAGGCCGTCGTCGAACATGGTGACCATGCCGCTTGCCAGCGCCGCGGCATGCACGGCCGCCTCGGTGCCGCTTTCGAGCATGCGCTCGCGCACGGCGTCGGTGACGACCAGCAGCTCGCTGATGGTGGTGCGTCCGAGGAAGCCGGTGTGGCGGCAGGCCGGACATCCCATTTTCCTGCGCAGGCCGTTCAGGTCTTTGGCAGTCCGCGGGGCGGCGCCGTGGGGCCTTGCCGAAGCTTGTCCAGCAGCAGCGGCGAGGCCTCCGCCGGCGCCGAGCAGGCGCCGCACAGGCGGCGAACCAGCCGCTGCGCCAGCACGCCGGTCAGCGTCGAGGCCAGCAGGTAGTCGTCAACGCCCATGTCGAGCAGGCGCGTGACGGTGGCGGCGGCGCTGTTGGTGTGCACGGTGGAAAGCACGAGATGGCCGGTCAGCGAGGCCTGGATCGCCATCTGCGCCGTCTCCAGGTCGCGGATCTCGCCGACCATGATGATGTCGGGGTCCTGGCGCAGCATGGAGCGCAGGGCCGTGCGCGAAGGTCAGGCCGATCTTCGGCTGCACCTGCATCTGGTTGACGCCGACCAGCTGGTACTCGATCGGGTCCTCGACCGTGAAGGTCTTGCGCTCGGCCGTGTTGAGCGCGTTGAGCGCCGTGTAGAGCGTGGTCGTCTTGCCGCTGCCGGTCGGGCCGGTGACCAGGATGATGCCGTTCGGCTGGTCGAGCAGCTTGGCGAACGCTTCGTGCGCCGGCCCGGCAAAGCCCAGCGCCGTGAAATCGAGCTGCACGCTGGAGCGGTCGAGGATGCGCATCACGACGCTCTCGCCCGACAGGGTCGGCATGGTCGAGACGCGCAGGTCGATCTCGCGGCCGCGCACGGTGGTCTTGATGCGGCCGTCCTGCGGCAGGCGCCGCTCGGCGATGTTGAGGTTGGCCATGATCTTGATGCGCGAGGTGACGGCGGCGCGCAGCGACAGCGGCAGCGTCTCCACGGTGTGCAGCATGCCGTCGAGGCGGAAGCGCATGCGCAGGCAATCCTCGCGCGGCTCGACGTGGATGTCGGAGGCCTGCGCTTCGACGGCGCGCGCGATCATGTCGTGCACCAGGCGAATGATGGGCGCTTCGCTCGCCATGTCCTCCAGGCGGCGGACGTCGTCCTCGCTGGCGCGCTCCGACGCGGTCGGCGCGGCCTCGTCGCTGACGGTGGCGCCGCGGCCGTACAGGCGTTCGAGTGCGCGCTCGATCTCGCCGGCCCCCATGATGCGCTGCTCGACGGGGCGCCCCAGCAGGTAGCCGATGGCCTCGATCGGCTCGCGGTTGAAGGGGTCGGCGGCGGCGACCACCAGCGTGTCGCCCTGCTCGGCGATGCGGAATGATGCGGTTGCCCATCAGGAAGCTGAGCTGCAGGCGATCGGCCAGCAGCGCCACCTCGGGGAGATCCTTGCGCATCGGCGAGAGCGACGCCGAGGAACTCGGCCAGCAGCCGGGCCATGTTGGCCTCCGGCACCAGCCCGAGCCGGGTCAGCACCAGGTCGAAGCGCTCGCCCGACTGGCGTTGCGCGCGCTGCGCCCGGTGCACGGCCAGCTCGTCGAGCGTGCCCTGCTGCAGCAGGAACTGGCCCAGCTCTTCGACGAAGGCTTCGCTGCGCGGATCTAGCCCTGCGGCCCTGGCGGCGGAGGCCTGGCTGGTCATGGGTCCCTGCTGGGTAACGACATTCCGTGAAAACCAGGAGCAATTCTAATACAATAGGACATGATCGGGGAGCGCCGCGTAGTCGGCCACATGGTGAAGACCTGTGGCCAGGGCATTGGCGCGTGAGGAGCCATGGACAGCGTCGCAGGCTTGCTGCAGTCGTGGAAGGGCAGTGCGGCCACCTTCCTTGCCTGGTGGCGGGACGAGCTTTGGGGGCTTGTTCCGGAGCAGGTGCGCGTACACCTCGCGTCCGGGGAGACCAGCCTCGTCGTCGCAACCGGGCCGACCGGTTTGCAGGTGCTGGAGGAGACCGGCGGCAAGGTCAGTCCCGTCAGTCCGGTCCTGGTGCCGGACGGAGGCGGTCGCTGCGGCTCAGCGCATCCGGCGCGAGCGTGCGCCGGAGCGCCTGGGTGTGCGCATTCCGGTGCAGAGCTGCTTCAGGCGCAGCGTCGAGCTGCCAACGGCCGCGCGCGGGGACGCTGGCCGGATTCTCGAGCTTGATCTCGAGCGGTCGACGCCGTTCAAGCTGAAGGATGTCTATACCGCCGCCTATATCGACGAAGGCGCGGGCGCGGGCGGCCGGATCAAGGCCGTGCAGCTGGTGGCCAAGCGCCAGACCATCGACCCGATCCTGGAGGAGCTGCGCGCCGCCGACCTGAAGGTCGATTTCGTCGATTGCTGGGACGAGCAGGGGCAGGCGGCCCTGCCCGTCAATTTCCTGGCCGCGGCAGGCCCGCAGCGCACCGACTTCAGCCGGCTCGTCACGGCCCCGCGCCTGCTGGCGGCGTTCGCGGCGCTGCTGGTGGTCGCGCTGCCTGTGCTCATGCTGTGGCGCTACCAGTCCGCCCTGGAGGACGTGCAGGCGCGGGTGGCGGAGACGCGCACGCGGGCGACGGCCGTGCGCACCGCGCTGGAGACCTCGAACGCGGCGGTCGCCGAGCTGACGCGGCTGCAGCGCCTGAAGCTCGCGCAGACCCCGAGCATTGCCATCATCGACGAGCTGACCCGCCTGCTGCCGGACAGCGTCTGGATCGCCGATCTGCGGCTGGAGGGCAGTGCGCTGGACATTACCGGGCTTGCCAAGTCCGGCTCGTCGCTGCTGCCCCTGTTCGAGCGCTCGAAGATGTTCGCGGAGCCAACGCTGACGGCGCCGCTGACCTTCGACCAGCAGGAGGACAAGGAGCGCTTCAGCCTGCGGGTGCGCTTGCGCCAGCCGGGCGGCGAAGAGCGCAGCGCCACCAATGCTACTGGCACCGAGGAGCAGCACTGATGCAGCCTTTGTCGCCTCCTGTCAGGCAACTCGCGGCCGTCGGCCTGCTGCTCGCCGTGGTCGTGCTGATTGCCTCGCTGACCATTCTGCCGGTCGCGGCCCGCATCGGCGAGCTTAGCGAGCAGATCGAGGGCGAGCGTCGCCTGCTCGGCCGCTTCGTGGCCATGGCGGCCCTGCAGGACAAGCTCAGCGAGATGCAGAATGCCGGGCGTGCGGCCAGCGAAAGCGGCGCCTATCTCAAGGGCGAGAGCGATGCGATCAGGGCTGCCAGCCTGCAGAGCTTCATGTCGGAGCTGGCCGGCGCCAACGGCGTGCGGCTGAACAGTACGCGGCCGCTGCCCCCGCGCGAGCGCGACGAGCTGCGCATGGTGGGAACCCGCGTTCAGTTCATTGCCGACATAGAGCAGCTGCGCGAGATGCTCTACTCCATCGAGTCGACGCAGCCCTTCCTGCTGGTCGAGGCCGTGCAGGTGCGGCCCGTTTCCGCGCTGGCGCAGCGCGATCCCGAGTACGGTGGGCTGCTGGACGTGCGTCTCGACGTGTTCGGTGCCCTGCCACGCAAGAAGGGGTGACGGCCGCGATGGTCCAGGTCTCTGCAGGATTGTCGTCTCGACCGGTGGCACTGGGGCTGGCCGGGGCGTGCGCGATCCTGGCCTTCTTCACCATCTACCTGCTGGTCTCCAGCGTGGACACCTCGCCGATCCTGCCGGGCGCACCGCTGGGCGGCGGCGGCGAGCAGACCGGTGGCGGCCTCGTCACGCCGCTCGATGGCAAGCCGGTCAGCGAGTTCCGCGAGATCGTGCAGCGGCCGCTGTTCAACTCCACCCGCAAGCCGGTGGATCGCCCCAAGGCCAAGGCGGAGGGTCCGGCGGAGGCCGGCTCGCCTCTCGATCTGCGGCTGGTCGGGATCGTGAAGTCCGGCAACGGGCCCGCCCGCGCCCTGATCCGGGAGGGCGATCAGGCCAACGGCAAGTGGATCAGCGAAGGCGACACGTTCGGCGGATGGAAGCTGCGTTCCGTCAAGGACCGCAGCGTCGTCGTCGAGGGCGACGGCCGCGCGCACGAGCTGACGCTGCAGGTGGTCGTGCGCCGCACCGACGACCAGGACGGCGGCCCCGACCCCGTCGCCAAGCCGCGTTAGCGTTATTTCTGGGAAGCGATACCGCGTCGCCCGGCCAATTCCGTCAGCCCTGAGCCAGGCGAAGCGCGAACGGCAATGCATGCTATCGACAAGCTCGGGTCATCGGACGCGCGCCGATAGCGGGGACAGGACCTGATCGGCGTCACTTCCGCGCCAGCAGGGGGGCGAGCAGCTTGCGCCGGACGGAGGACTCGCTGTTGAGGTCGAGGCTGCCGGCCAGGCGATGCTCGCCGTCGAGCACGTAGGTCTTGATGCTGTGGTCGAAGGTGAAGTTGCCGTCCGCGCCCGGCACCTTCTCGTAGTAGGCGTCGAGGACCGCTGCCGCGGCGGCGATCTCGCTCGGGCTGCCCGTCAGTGCGGTGATGCGCGGATCGAAGGCGGTCATATAGCCCTTCAGCGCCTCGGGCGTATCGCGCTCGCTGTCGACCGACACGAACAGCACCTTGAGCTTGTCGCCCTCCGGGCCGAGCTCGGCCAGCGCATTGGACCACTCGAGCAGCGTGGTCGGGCAAACGTCGGGGCAATGCGTGAAGCCGAAGGCGATGGCGAGCGGCCGGCCCTTGATGTCGTCCTGCGACAAGCCGCTTGCCGTCCTGCGTGGTCAGCGTCAGCAGCGGCTCCAGCGCAATGGCGGGCGGCTTGCGATACCCCTCGATATAGGCGACCAGCTCGGCCGCCTCGTCCTCGGCGATGCCGACGCCGGGCATGCGCACGTTGGGGTATTTCGCCATGAGCGCAAGCGCGATCGGGTCCTTGCGGGCCCGCATCCGCTCGGGGCTGGCGATGAAGTCGACCAGCCAGGAACGCTGCCGGCGTTCGGAAATGCCCGCGAGATCCGGCCCGACCCGGTCGCCGCGGCCGACGGTGTGGCAGCCGGAGCAGACCTTGATGAACAGCGCCTCGCCCGGCGGACCCTTCAATTCGTAGGCCTCGACGACTTTGCCGCCATGCTCGGTAACGGGCGCGCGCTTCGACCTGCTCGCAATCCATCTGGTCGAGCACGGTGATGAAGCGCTCCATGTCGCCCATCAGCGAGTCGCGCTGCCACTCGTTGGTTGTTCCGTTGCCCAGCAGAACGTCGTTGCGATGCTCGCCGAGAAACCGGCTGCGTTCGCCGAGCCGCTGGCGGATCTGGTAGATGTCTTCCGGAATGCCGGTGAGAAACAACCAGCCCGGACCGGCGCCGAACGTCTCGGCGTACTTCTTCATCTTGTCGGGGGTGTCGTTCACCGGATCGACGCTGATCGAATAGAAGAAGACATCCTTGCCGACGCGGTCGCCCAGTCGATCCTGCAGCTGCGCCATTCGCGCCGCCGCGATCGGGCAGACATCCCGGCAGCTCGTGAACAGGAAGCTGACGACGAAGATCTTGTCCTTGATCAGGTCGTCATAGAAGTTGAAGACCTTGCCGTCCTGGGTGACGACCGGGACGTTGGGCACATAGTCCTTGCCCCAGCGGGAGGCCTGCGCCCCGCCGCATGCAACCATGAGGGCGAGGAGGACAAACGCGGCGCAGGCCATGCGCCTGGCGTGTCGCGATAGACAGCCAAGCGCCAGCCCGCGTCGCTGCCCCGTCGGCAGGCACGCCATCGGGATTGATCCTGTTAGGTGCGGTTGCCTGAGCCGCTGTTGCTCGTGACCGACTGCGGTGTCCTGGGATCGCCTTCCTTGAGAATCTCCGGCGTCGTGCACTGCAGGCAGCCGTCCTCGCTGGGGATCGGCGTGCAGGTGACGGCCGCCTGCGGCGAGCCCGTCTGGCCCGTGAGCAGCTGGATGCGCATCAGCATGGCGAAGTCTTCGTGCACCGTGTTGTGGCAGTGGTTCACGTACGACCCGCCGAACTCGCCGAACTGGACCTGGAATTTCACCCTCCCCGACGGACGCAATCTCCATACGTCCTTGCGCACGAACTTTTCCGTCGAGGGAATGCTGGCAGAGCCACGGTCGATCGTTATGCCTTCCTCGAAGTGAAGGTGAATGGGGTGGTCCCAGCCACCGCCGCCATTGATGTAGGTCCAGTGCTCGACCTCGCCAGGCTTGGGAATCAGCAGCGAGATCCGGTTGGCGTTCATGGAGTGCGCGGCCTGGCCGTTGATCTTGATGGTCCACGGGAAGGTCGCGAATTCCGGGCAGTCCGGATTGCACTGCCCGTCTGCGCCGCGCGAGTCGCCCGGACCCGACCGGCCGAACTCGACCACGCGCTCGCGTACCGGTGCAACGATGGGGATCAGCGCCGTCAGCACGTTCGGCACGACAATCTTGTCGCGCTTCACCGAAACAGAGGTGTGCGTGACTGCCGGGTCGTCCACGCTTTGCACCGAGTCCTTGATGCGGAACTCCATGATGGCGCCGGCGACGGGATCGTCCTTGTCGCCCTTGAGGGCTTCCGAGAGGCTCAGGACCTTGTCCGGCCTGCGCCCGTCGGTCTGCTTGAGCAGGTTCACGAGGTAGACCTTGTCGCCGACCCGGAACTGCGAGAAGTCGATGACGACGTCGTAGCGCTCGGCGGTGCCCTGCTCGTCCAGCTGGGTGAGCTGGATCGGATTGACGACCAGGTTGCCGTCGTTGGCGATGAACTTGAACGGCACCAGGTTGCCGTTCCAGCTGAACGCCAGCTTGAAGAAGCGCGACATGCTGGCGTTGAGGATGCGGAAACGGTAGGCGCGCGGCACCACGTCGAAGTAGGGGGCATACGCCATGTTGACGAGCGGCAGGTCGCCGAGGGACCCGTCGGTATCGAAGATGTCGAAGAACAGCTGGCCGGTTTGATCCAAGGCCGCGTCGGAGACGATCAGGTTGACGTCGAAATCCAGATTGCCCCAGTCGAGGATCTTGCCGCTCGGCAACTTCAGATTGACGCCGTCGGTGAGCGCCTCGTTGCCGCGATCCGGACCGCTGTACATGTTCACCGCCATGAGATTGCCCTTGTAGACATTCTCAGCGGTGAAGAAGAAGCGGTGGTCGTGGGCCCAGAGCGTGCCCTGCAGCTCGCGGTAGTCGCCTGGCACCTTCACCAAGCCGCCGTTGCCGTCCGGCCCAGACGCACGCTTGTCGGTGCCAGCGTTGTAGGGGGCCATGTCGGCGCGGGCGAGCGTGGTGCTCCAGCGGTAGTCGTAGAACGTGCCCGGGAAATGATGCACGTTGGCCGCCCCGTCGCTTTCCGCGCCGTTGTGGGCGTTGTGGAAGTGCAGCTGCGTCTCGTTGCGTCCGAAGCCGTTGTTCTGGGTCCTCGAGATCGGCATGTTGTTGTAGACGCGCATGGCGATGGGCTCGCCGTAGCGCGCCTTGATGAGCGGAGGCGGCATCTTGCCCTTGGTGAACTTGCCCGCGCCGTAGCTCCAGACGCTGTCGGGTGCCTGCCAGGGGAAGTTCGGATGGTGACGTACTGTGTTGGGCGCAACCGAGCCGACCGACATCACGTAGCCGCACTTGGGGAGGTACTCGCTCCAGCGCTGGTGGGCGAAGATCGGTCCCGGCGGTCTGCCCTCGCAGGGGCCGCGGTTGGTGAGGGGATTGCGGTACAGCGTGTTGGTCGGATCGGCCGTGAAATCCGTGTGATACGACGTGCCCCTGGCCTGATACTCGCTCGGGTGGTCGTCGAACGTGCAGCCGCCGGTGTCCACCACCTGCGTCAGCTTGCTGGGCTTCTGCACATCGAGGCGCGGCATCGCCTGGGAGAATTTCTTGGCGCCGAACAGAGGGCTGCGCGGCGTGCCGGTCGGGACCTGCGCGTAGGCGCTCGGTGCGTAGGGGCTGAAGCCGTTCTTGTAGAGCAGCAGGCCGCTGGTGGTGAACAGGCCCCAGCGGAAGAGGTCGCGCCGCGTGATCTCCCCATGCGAGCGCGCCTTTACAACCTCGGCGCGGTTGTCGCGAGCCTTCTGGGCTTCCCTGATGCGATTGCGTGGTGCGTCTGGCGGTAGATACATAAGTCCCCCTCCGTCGGTCGGCGCCAGCGGGGGAAAAGCCGAACATCCGCGGCAATCGCCCTGCAGGAAACGCCAGCTCGCAAAATGCGGGACTACGCTCCCGCCCCGCGTCCTAGAACCAATTCCCGTGCGCGCCCCAATGCCCGCGCAAAGTAGAAATCGAGTGTCCAGATAAGCGTTTGCGGCCGCAAGGTACGAATGGCCGATCGCTTGTCGCTGCTTAGGTCGATGCGGCGACCGGACCTACGTCCAAGTGTTGTCAGACCAACGTAAGCTTGGCTGGGTGGGGGCGTGCAAATGAAATGCGCGTGTACGTACGCGCTTCGCCCACAGTCCCGACGTCATCCACAACATCGCGGCGCGCGTTAACGATAGCAGACGCAACTTGCTCGATATCGAGCATGATGTGGGTGATAGTTCTTTGGTTATCTAACCGAATCAGTGACCTTGCCGCCTCGAATTGCGGAAGGGGGAAAGCGCCGCCGTCGTATTTCGACTGCGGATGCGGAGAGGAACCCGTGCGGATCACCAGCGTGTGGCGCGCTGCGTTTGTTCTCGCTTGCAGCGCGGTGGCGGGTTGTACTCAGCCGTGGCAGCAACTGACGTTGCCGGGACCCATTCCGCCCGAGGCCGGTCCGGGCGAGATTGCCAAGGCCAACGGTAGCACTGGAACGCCGCTTTCTACTCCCGCGCGTGAAGTGGCGGGCAACCGCACCGCCCCCGGCAACGGCCAGCTGATCGGAAGTACGGAACCCCGCGCGCTCCCCGCCGGCGGCAAGGACGGTGTCGTCATCAACCTGTCCGGGGCGAGCATCGCCGAAGCGGCGAGGCTGGTGCTCGGCGACACCCTCGGCGTCAACTACGTGGTGAGCGAGAAGCTCAAGGGGTCGATCACGCTGCAGACGGCCACGCCCATTCCGCGCGAGGCGCTGCTCGAGGTGTTCGAGATGATGTTGGCTGGCGAAGGCGCGGCCATTGTCGTCGACAAGGGCATCTATCGTGTCGTGGCATCCGCCGAAGCAGGGGCCGGCGCGCCGCTGCGGGTTGGTGGAGGTCGGGCTCGGCGCGGCCCCGGAGTGGGTACGCATGTGATCCCGCTCCGGTATGTAGCGGCAGCGGAGATGGAGCGGATCGTCAAGTCGATTGCGCCGCAAAGCTCGATCGTCCGAGTGGACACGACGCGCAACTTGATCGTGGTCGCCGGCACTGGCGGCGACGTTGACGCGGTCATGGATGCCGTGGCTGTGTTCGACGTCGACTGGATGAAAGGCATGTCGTTCGGCCTGTTCCCGGTCGAGACCGGCGATCCCGAAGCCATCGCCCAAGAGCTCGACACGGTGTTCGCCAACGATCAGGACGGTCCCGGCAAAGGCATGGTGCGGTTCATACCCAACCGGCGGTTGAAGGCCGTGCTGGTCATCACCTCCCGCGTCGCATACCTGAAAAAGGCCGAGACCTGGCTGCGCCGCCTCGACATGGTGGGCAAGGCGACCGAGAAGCAGGTGCACGTCTATCATATCCAGCATCGGCCTGCCGCGGAGCTGGCCCAGCTGCTGCAGAAGGTCTACGGCCAGCAGGAGCCGACGCGTGGCCCCAGTGTGCGCTCGACCGGCGTGACGATCATCAACTCGCCGGAGACGGCGCCCAGGCCGACGACTTTCCAGATTGCCGGGCGTGCCGGCCGGCTCGACTGGTTCGCCGCTGCCGATCGCGGAGGCAACGCAGCCGATCGGATCGGACCCGGCCCTGGCGCCCCGTCCGGGAGCGGCTGCCGGCACGGCGGCCGACGATCGCTTCACCGGCATCGCCATCGTTGCCGACGAGACCAACAACGCGCTGGTCATCACCGCGACGTCGCAGGAATACCGGCGTGTGCGACAGATCCTGGAGCGCGTCGATGTCATGCCCAACCAGGTGCTGCTGGAGGCAACCATCGCCGAGGTCCGCCTGACCGACGAGCTGAGCATGGGCCTGCGCTGGTTCTTTCAGATGGGCAACCACCAGCTCAAGCTGACCGACAGCGCGGTCGGTGCCGTCCTGCCGGTGGTTGCGCCAGGCTTTTCCTCGTTCTTCAGCACCCCCAACGTGCAGGTGGTGTTGAATGCGCTCAGCACCATCACGGACGTCAATATCGTATCCTCGCCGAGCATCATGGTGCTCGACAACAAGCGGGCGACGCTGCAGGTCGGCGACGAGGTGCCGATCGCCACGCAATCAGCAGTCAACGTGACGGGGGGCGCGCCGATCGTAAATTCGATTGCGTTCCGCAATACCGGCATCATCCTCAACATCACGCCGCGCATCAACGATAGCGGGCGCGTCCTGCTCGATATCGAGCAGGAAGTGAGCGATGTGGTTGCGACCACGACCTCCAAGATCAACTCGCCGACCATTCAGCAGCGGCGCATCAAGACGACGGTGTCGGTCAACGACGGCGAGGGCATCGTGCTCGGCGGCCTGATCCAGGACAAGGCCACCAATGCCCGCGGGCAGGTGCCGCTGGCCGGCGACATCCCGATATTCGGCAATCTCTTCAAGAAAAAGGACGACACCATCAACCGCACCGAGCTGGTGGTGGCCATCACGCCGCGCGTCGTCAAGGATTCCCGGCAGATTCGCGCCATTACCGAGGAGTTCCGGGATAAGATCAACTTCACGACGCGCCCGCAGCGGGCCGCGCCGCCCGACCGCAGGGAGCAGGTCGACCGGGTACTGCGCTAGTTGATCGGAAGTTCGATGCGTTCGCTACGCGAGTGGTGCGGAGGGTCGTCGGGCAGGGGGAAGGCCGCGAGCGCGGCTTCATCCTGATCGTGGTGATCTCGGCGCTCGGCGTGCTGGCCCTGGTCGCCGCCAGCTTCGCGCAGATCACCAGCAGTCATGTGCGAACCGCCGCCAGCGCGGTGCAGAGCGCCGGCGCCGAGGCGCTGGCCGATGCCGGCGTGCAGCTGGCGATCCTCGATCTGGTGGCCGGTCAGCCTGCCGATGCGCCGCGGCGGCGCTTTGCGCTCGACGGCATGGCGCACGCCTGCGAGGCCGACGGAGGCGGCGTGCTGGTGATTTCGGTGCAGGACGAGGCCGGCAAGGTCGACGTGAATGCCGCCGACGAGCGGCTGCTGCGGGCCCTGTTCACGGCGCTCGAGATTCCGGCCAGCGCAGCGGCTGCCGACGCCCTGCTCGACTTCCGCGACGCCGATGGCGACCGCCGCCCGCAGGGAGCGGAGCGATCCGACTACCAGTCGGCCGGCCGGCCGCAGGGACCCAAGAACGCGCCGCTCAACGTGGTCGACGAGCTGGAGCAGGTGCTGGGCTTCACCGCCGCCGATGTCGCCCGCCTGCGCCCGCACGTGACGGTCTATTCCGGTCAGTCGGGGATCGCGCCGAGCCTGGCGTCGCCGAGCCTGATCTCGCTGCTGTCGCGGCAAGGGGCGTCGACCTTGCCGGCCGACGCTTCGGCGACCAAGGAGCCCGCTACGCAAGGAGGATGCCGAGTCGGCGAGCTTCCTGCGGCAGCTGCCGCGCGAGTTCGCCGGCGGACAAGGCGGGCGATACTTCGCGGTGCGCTCCGAGGCGCATGCCGGGCGGGCGATCTTCGTGCGCGAGGCGATTGTCGAGCTGGGCACCTCGCGTGCGCGTCCGTATGTGCTGCACCGCTGGTATCGCGGCACGGTGCGCCACGACGGGCCGGCCCGGGGCACCGAGGGCGGTGCCCTGCCGCGCTGCTGATGGAGAGCTCTTCCGCTTCTGACGGGTCGCCGCGGAAGCCCCTGTGTCATGGTCGAGCTTGTCCCGACCATCCATCCATCAACTCGCTCCGGAACTCGATGATGGCTGGATCCTCGGGACAAGCCCGAGGATGACAGACGCTAGTTGGGGCGGCCGACGGCTTTGCGCTGGAAGGCCAGCACGGCTTCCACGCGATTGCGCACGTGCAGCTTCTGCATGATGTTGGTCATGTAGTGCTTCACGGTCTTTTCGCTGATGTTGAGCGTCTTGGCGATTTCCTTGTTGGTCATGCCGCGCGCGACATGGTCGAGGATGCCTTCTTCGCGCTTGGTCAGCTCCGGGAGATCGCCGTCGTGGGCGGCGGCGGTCGGCGGACGCCTGGCGATCGTCAGCAGGCGCGCGGCCAGGCCCGGCGACACGTAGGACTCGCCGCGCGACACCGCGCGCATGGTGTTGATCAGCTCGGGCCCGCTGGTGCCTTTCAGCACGTAGCCCTGCGCTCCTGCAGCCAGCGCCTGGGCGACGTGCTCCTCGCTTTCCGAGACGGTCAGCATGATGGTTTTGACGACCGGGCAGACGCGCGAGATGGTGCGCGCGGCCTCGATGCCGCCGCCCGGCATGCTGACGTCGAGCAGGACGATGTCGGGCAGCTGGTCCTTGACGATGCGGATCGCATCATCGGCACACGCCCCTTCCGCCACGACCTCCAGGCTCTTGGAGCTGCGGATGGTGTGCGCGACGCCCTCGCGAAACAGCGGATGGTCGTCGATGACGGCTACGCGGATGCGATCGTTCATTCATTCCCCCGACTTCCCAACAAGTGTCCCGATTCCGAAGTTCGCCAAGCCTCCCCGAGCGAATTTCTCGATCATCACACTGGTGCATCGTCCGACAATTCGAAGCGTGCCGTCAACCGCGTTCCCTGCCCCGGCTGCGATTGAATATCCAAAGTACCGCCCAGCGAGGCCACCCGATCGCGCATGCCGGTGAGGCCGAGCCGGCTCTCGTCGGTGCGCTTGCCGTTGTCCGGCGCGAAGCCGGGGCCCGCATCGGCCACCTCCACCTGCAGCACGTTTTCGGCGCAGGTGCCGCGCAGGGTCTGGCCCCTCCCGCCGCCGTGCCGGAAGGCGTTGTTGAGCGCCTCCTGCGCGAACCGGTAGAGGCAGGCCTTGAGGGCATTGGACAGGCGTGGCGGCAGGCCGGTCAGCTCGGACTTCACCGTGGTGCCGGTGCGGCGCTCGTGGGTGCGCGCCGCCAGAGCCAGCGCCTCGGCCGGCGTCACACGGTCAAGCTCGGGCAAGGTCAGGCCGGCCGACATGTTGCGGATCTCGGCCAGCGAATTCGACGAGTGCGCCGCGGATCCGCTCGAAATCGTCCATCGGCACCTCGCCGGTGTCGCCCTTGGACTTGGGGCGCAGGGCATCCAGCCGCAGCAGCGCCAGGCTGATGAGCTGGGCCGGTCCGTCATGCAACTCCGAGCCGATGCGGCGCAGGACGAGGTCGTTGGTCTCCACCGATCGCCGGTGGATCTCGTCGATGCGCTGGTGCAGGCTCTCGTTCTGCGCCAGCAGGCCCGACAGCTCGTCGATGCGGTCGCGCAGCGCGCGCTCCTGGGTGGCGATGGTCTGGCTGCCGGTGCGTACGATGCCGAACAGGATGCTGAGCATGGCGAGCGTGACCAGAGCCACGATGTACCAGCTCTGCAGGCGCGCCTTGCGCAGCTCCGCCTGCAGCTGGGCCGCTTCCTCGTAGAACTCGGCGACGGCAATGACGCGGTTGGATGAGGTGCCGATGATCGGTGAGTAGATCTCGAACAGCGGCACGCCCAGCTGGCGTTCGAGCTTGTTTTCGTCATCGTGGAGTTCGTCGAATTCGGCGGAGATCTCGCCGCGCAAGGCGGCCTGCAGGCGGCTCGACAGCGGGAACTTGCGGCCGATCATGTCCTTCTTGTTGCTGTAGACGATGGTGCCGTCGGGCGCCCAGATCTTGATGGCGACCACCTTGCGGCCAAGCGGGGTATCTCTCAGCAGCGCGTCCAGCGCGCGCTCGGGATTCAGGCTTGAGCTCTGCCGCCTTGCCGAGTTCCTGGACGTGCGGTTCCACGAAGCTGTTGATGTAGACGGCGACGCCGGCGGCCGTGTTCTGCAGCACGCCCTTCTCGATGCGGCTGCCGACCCACATGCCGAACACGGCCATGCCGCAGCCGAGCACGACCAGCGCCGCTACGGCAAACTGGCCGGCGAGGTTAAGCGCCGACCATCTATCCCCCAGGAAATGAATCAACTTAACCCACTTGGATTAGCGCCCCCGCCATGCCTGCATCTGGCCGGACTAAAGGTCTGACGACTATAGGATCAAGGTCTTATGGTTTACGGGCGGGGCCCCGGCCCTTGGTACGTTGCGTGAAACTACGGATAGGCGAAGACTCCGCGGACCGACCCGGCAAGGGATGTGCCGGGCTGGCCTTGCGCAATTGCGACGACGGCTGAGAAGGTCGCAACCGGCTTGCGCGTCGAGAACGGTGGGAGTCCAGCTTGGTCGACGACATCACGGCTTGGGGCAACGACAACACCCTGGACTTCGTCATCGCCGACGGCGGTGAACCCGACACTCCGCTGAGCAAGCCGGCGGCTGCCGGCGTGCAGGGCGGCACTCCGGCCGTGGCCTGGATCTCCGACCAGGGCATCGAGGTGCAGTTCTTCAGCCTGCTTGGCGAGCCAACTGTTCCCGGCGAGGAAGTCTTCAGCAAGGTGCTGGTGAGCCCCGGTGCCGGCAAGAGCAACGTGCAGATCGCCGATGCCATCACGGCGTTCGGGGTGGCCTGGGAAGAGGGCGCGCCGGGCGCCGGCGTCATCAAGGTGCGGGCCATCCCCGGCGAAGGACTGCCGATCGGCGAGGAGCTGACGGTCGGCGACGCGGGCTTCAGCAACCACGGCGTGACGATCGGCGGCTACGACTTTGCCACCAACGTGACGATTCCCGATCCGAACGATCCCGGTGACACCATCGACGTCACGGCGTCCGGCATCAACGTCGCCTGGGTCGCTTCGACGGGCGACAGCGCCTTCGGCCGCATCATGCTGCAGCGCTATCAGGTGGTGCTCGACGCGGCGGGCGATCCGGCTGCGCTGCTGGCGGCCGGGCTGGACGGCCAGAACGAACTCAATCCCGTGCGCGACCCGGCCGACGCGGCCGTGATCGGCGCGGCCAACGACAACCCCATCTGGATCGGCGACGAGGGCGGCGGCGGCGTCATCGGACGCGACCCGGCCGTGGCCGGCCTGCACACCGGCGATGTGCTGGTCAGCTGGATCGGCGAGGACAACCAGGTTCACGCCAAGCTGTATCCGCCCAACGGCGTGGTGGTGCCGTCCGATGCCAACAACGATGTCGGCGCTGCCGAGTATGCGGCCGTCAATGCCGCGCTGGCCAATCTCGGCCCGGTGGCCGATGTGCCGGGCGCTGCCAAGCGCCTGCAGGTGGTGGAGCTGGGGCCAGGCAACTTCGCGATCCTGTGGATCGCGCTCGGCGCCGCCGGCCTCGAGCTGCGCGGCAGCATCTTCTCGACGCCGCCTGACAATGCGGCCGGCGATGCACTGCCGGACGGCTGGACCCAGGTGCAGATCGAGCCCATTCCGGTGCCGGCGTTCGCAGGTGACTTCTCCCTGACGGGGATGGGGGAGGACAATCCCGACCTGATCGTCACCTATACCGCGCAGAATGCCACCCAGGGCGTGGATGTGTTCGCGGTCCGGGTCGACGGCCTGATCGGCCGGGAGCCCGGCCAGCACAGCGACCCGCTGCTGGTCAATACGACCACCGACGGCAATCAGCTGGGCGGCGCCGTGACCGGCATGGTCAGCGACCGCTTCATGGTCGCCTACCTCGATGCCAATTCGGGCGATATCAACGCCCGGCTGTTCGATACGCGCGAGCCCGGCCAGTTCCTGCAGGGCGACGAAATCCGCGACCGCAACGAAAACGGCATCATCGATGCGGGCGATCGGATTCGCTCGCGGCCCGATGTGATCGTCGGCACCGTCGGCGACGACGTGATCATCGGCGACCTGATCGATCCGACCATCGCCGGCGTGCGCTTCGATGACCCGGAAGGCTCCGACGACGAGCTGTACGGCGGTCTCGGCAACGATGTGATGTTCGGCGGCGGCGGCAACGACATCATCGATGGCGGCCGCGACCTGTCGGTGCCTGGCGGCGGCCTCGATCCGACGCTCGGCAAGTCGCAGGAGAGCTACGTCGACAAGGCCATCTACCAGGGCAACTGGCTCGACTATTCCGTCTCCATCAACGGCGACGGCTCCTACAGCGTGCTGGAAGCGCGCTTCGACGACGGCGGCAACGTGGTCGAGGAGCTGGACGACGGCACGCTCAATCGCGACGGGCTCGATCTGGCGTCCAACATCGAGACGTTCGAGTTCGTCAACGGCGACCTCAACTACATCCGCAATCTGTCCTATCCGGACCTGGCGCCGCGGCCTGCGACGCCCGATACCCACCAGTTCCTGCAGGCGTCCGACCTGTATCACCTGCCGTCGCAGGACCAGCGCACCACCGGCAACGTCAATCACGACGGCACCGCCAACGCCGATGGGGCGACGGGCCTCGAGACGGTGCTGACGCCGGTCGGCTGGGCCGAGACGCAGGCCGTTGCCGACAACGGCTTCAAGGTGGCGGGCGATGCGACCGACACGCAAGCGCAGTTCGCCCCGATCGTGAAAGCCACCGAGGAGGCGTTCGTCGTCGCCTGGCAGACGCCAGGTACCACGCCCGGGGCGGTCGGCGTGCGCATGTCGATGTACGACCCGCTCGGTCAGCCGACGCTGGTTGACGGCGGCCCCGGCACGACGATCACGGTGACGGACAATGCCGCCGCCGACGTGGCTCCGGCCATCAGCGGCATCGGCGCGGGCGCGGTTGCAGCCTATGTGACGGCCGATGCCGGCTCGCTGGTCGTGCAGGCCTACGACCTGGACGGGCTGGCTGTTGGCGCCACCCTGACGGTGGATGCTGGCGCTGCGGCCGTCAGCGACGTGGTCGTTGCGGGCCAAGCCATCGACGGCGCGGTGATCGAGGACCAGTTCGCGGTCGTCTACGTGCAGGACAACGGCGACGCCGACGCCGGCTACGGCAATATCGTCCTGCAGCGCTATGGCGTTGCGGTCGATGCCAATGACGTTGCGCAGCAGCCGGTGGCGCTCGGCCGCGACGGTGCGGCAGGTGTTGGAAGCGACGCAGCCGCGCAGATCGCGGTCAACACGGGGACGGAAGCGGTCCCGGTCATCGAGAGCGCGGTAGGCCGCGATCCGCAGGCGGTGGGCTTGCATGACGGCCAGCTCGCCGTCGTGTGGGTCGAGCCCGGCGCGGCCGGAGGCGAGACCATCCAGGGCGTGGTGATCCAGCCCGGCGGCAACCAGGTGCTGCATATCGACCTGACGGACATGCTGCCGGCTTCGGGTATCACCGAGGACACCAGGCCGATCCTGGCCGGTGCCGGCGAGGGCGACATCCTGGTCAGCTGGCTGCAGGCCGATCCGGCCGGCGGCTTCGTCGTGATGGCCGCCATCTACAAGGCGGCCGGGGTCGACGCCTGGACGGTGCCGGAAGCACCCGTCGCCCTGCAGCACTTCGACCACCGAGCCCGAGGAATTCAGCGTCTCGGTGGTGGGCGAGGCGGACGTCTCGCTGATCGTCACCTGGCGCGAGGACAGCAGCGGCAGCGGCAGCGACAACGACGTGCACGGCCAGCGCTTCGACACGGCCGGCAACGCGGTCGGTTCCGAGTTCGACGTGACCGGCAACCGCTCGGGCGATGCCGAGCAGCAGGGCGCGGGCGACGTCTCGACGGCGGCCGGCATGCTCGATGGCCGCTTCGTGGTGGTCTACACGGAGGACGACGGCAACGGCGAGGTCGACGTCGAGGCGCGCATGTTCGACACGCGCAGCGCCGAGGATCCCAACATCGGCCGCGATGCCGGTGGCCCGCGCGGCTTCGAGGTCGGCACGGTGTTCGATGACATCATCGACGGCCGCGACCGCGAGGACGAGCTGCACGGCGGCATCGGCAACGACGTGCTGATCGGCGGCGTCAACGACGATGCGCTGTTCGGCGGCGCCGGCGACGACGCTCTGGTGGGTGGCACCGGCACGGACAACCTGGCGGGCGGGGAAGGCAACGACCTGCTGATGGGCGGCCATGGCCGCGACTACATCTCGGGCGGCGCCGGCATCGACACCATCTCCTATCGCGGCGAGGCGCGCGCGGTCACCATCAACCTGGCCGCCGGCACGGTGCATAGCGATGCCGCGCACAATGCGGTGGTGCTGCCTGATCCGGCCACGACCATCAACAACCTGCCGCCCGGCGCGCTGACGGATGCCACGCTCGAGGACCTGATCGGACAGATCGTCGAGATCGACCACGAGGCGGAGATCTTCGAGTTCCAGTCGGCGGCCGACATCGAGAACGCCGAGGGCGGCCTCGGCGACGACACCATCATCGGCAATGCCGGCGCCAACGTGCTGACCGGCGGCAAGGGCAACGACACGCTGGACGGCGGCGGCGGCACGGATACGGCGGTGTTTTCCGGCGCTGTCGACGAGTACAGGATCACGACCAACGCGGACGGCTCCTACACGGTGCAGGACCTGCTGGCCAACCGCGACGGCAAGGATACCATCCGCAATATCGAGCTGCTGCAGTTCGCCGACGTGACCACGGCGCCGGTTGACGTGGCGGAGCCGCCGCCCGCCCCGCCGCTCGCCGTCAGCAACGAGATCACGACCTCCGAGACCGATGCCGAGGGCGGCGTGATCATCAACGTGCTGGCCAACGATACGGGGGCCGGCCTGCGGGTGGCGCAGATCAACGGCCTCGCGATCAGCACGCAAATTCCGGTGCAGGTCGCGAACGGCTTCGTGCAATTGCGCGCGGACGGCCAGCTGCTGTTCACCGCCAACGTGAATTTCAGCGGCGCCGCAGCGTTCTCCTACACCATCGCCAACACGGACGGCCTTCTCTCGACGGCGAACGTCACCGTGAACGTGACGCCCGTCAACGACGCCCCGACCGAGGTTGCCCTGTCCAGCCTGCATGTGGACGAGCACGTCGCCGGTGCAGTGGTCGGTACGCTGTCGGTGGTCGATCCGGACCAGGCCGACACGCACACCTTCACGGTGTCGGACGCACGCTTCACGGTGGTCGGCACGACGCTCAAGCTCAAGCCCGGCGTCAGCCTCGACTTCGCGACGGCGCACACCGTCAACGTGATCGTCACGGCCACGGACGCCGGCCACCTCTCGAAGGTGCAGAGCTTCGCCATCGACGTGATCGGCGGCAACGCGGCGCCGACCTCGATCACGCCGGATGCGGCCACGGTGGCGGAGAATGCGGTGCTCGGCACGACGGCGGTGTCGGGCCTCGCGGCCGTCGATCCCAACGTGGGCGACCGCGCGGGCTTCTACCTGATGAACGACGCAGGCGGCCGCTTCGTGATGATCGGCGACAAGATCGTTGTCGCCAACCCGACGCTGCTCGACTACGAGGCCGGCAGCTCGCACATCATCGAGGTCAAGGCGGTCGACACCGGCGGCCTGTCCAGGACGGAGTCCATCACCGTCACCCTCGGCAACCTCACGGGCACCGCCGACAACGTCATCAACGGCACGTCCGGCAAGAACGAACTCAACGGCACCTCCGGCGCCGACCGCATCAACGGCCTCGCCGGCGAGGACCGCATGACGGGTGGCGCTGGCAACGACATCCTGGACGGCGGCGCCGGCAAGGATCGCATGGAAGGCGGCGCCGGCAACGACACCTACGTGGTCGACCAGGCCGACGATCGCATCGAAGAGGACGGCAACCAGGGCACCGACACGGTGGTGACCTCCCTCGACAGCTTCGGGCTCGGCGACAACTTCGAGAACCTCGTCTACACCGGCACCAGGGCGTTCACCGGCACCGGCAACGATGCCGCCAACACCATCCTGGGCGGCTCGGGCGCCGACAATCTGCGCGGCGGGCGGGGCGACGACACCCTGGTCGGCCGGGGCGGCAGCGATACGCTGGACGGCGGGGACGGCAATGACGCCCTCTACGGCGGCGACGGCAATGACAGCCTGACGGGCGGCGCCGGCAACGACGTGCTCGAAGGTGGGGCCGGCAGCGACACCCTGCTCGGCGGTGCGGGCAACGACACCTTCATCTTCCGGCCCGGCTTCGGCAGCGACACCGTCAACCAGTTCGGCGACGGCAACAACAACCAGGACGTGCTGGACCTGTCGATGTCGGGCTACGCCACCTTCACGGCGCTGCAGGCGGCGGGTGCGCTGGCCCAGGTCAACGCCGACGTGGTGATCACGCTCAACCCGCTCGATCCGACCACCTCGGACAAGATCACCCTGAAGACCGTCAACCTGTCGACGCTGGACGCCACCGACTTCAAGTTTGGCTAGCGTGTCACGACAACTTCTTACGCGCTTCATAACGTTAAGGAATCACTCAGAATAAGGATGCGTTCTCCGGCACTTGCGTTTAGGTTCGTGAACCGGCACGGATCGTGGGGGGCGTTTTATTCGGCGCCGGTTCGTACTGTGGGGAGTATTGCGTAGTGGCTGGAAGGCCGGACAAGAAGAGCGAGGTTAGGCTCGCCGCGGGGGCGCTGGGCTCCGTCGTTACCACCCTGGCGATCGTTTCCGGCGTCGTTAATATTCTGGCGCTGACCGGCTCCTTCTACATGCTGCAGGTCTACGACCGCGTGCTGTCGAGCCGCAGCGTGGCCACCCTGCTGGCGCTGTCACTGCTGGCGGTCGGCCTCTACCTGTTCCAGGGCGGCCTGGAAGTGATCCGCTCGCAGATCCTGGTGCGGCTGGCCGGCCGGCTCGACCGGCAGCTGACCAAGCAGGCCATGAACGCTGCCATGCGGCTGCGTGCCTATGTCGGCGCGCAGGGCAGTCCGCTGCAGCCGATCCGCGACGTCGATGCGGTCCGCACCTACCTGTCCGGGCAGGGACCGGTGGCGATCCTCGACATGCCGTGGATGCCGCTCTATCTGGTCTTCGTATTCATCCTGCATCCGGTGCTCGGCTGGATCACGATGTTCGGCGCGGCCTTCCTGCTGTCGGTGGCGCTGCTGACCGAGCGCATGATGAAGAAGCCGGGCGAGGCCCTGGCGACCGCGGCCAAGCAGCGCTGGGCCATCGCCGAGGCCTGCGAGCAGAATGCCGATACCCTGCACGCCATGGGTTTCGGCCATCGTTTCCTGCGCCGGTTCCAGGTGGCCAACGGCCAGCACCTGGACGCCAACGAGCGGCTGAGCGACGTGGTGGGCGGCCTGTCGTCGGTGTCGCGGGTGTTCCGCATGATGCTGCAGTCGGCCTTGCTGGGCATCGGCGCGTACCTGACCATCAAGGGTGAGATGTCGGCGGGCGCCATCATCGCCTGCTCGATCGCCGCGTCGCGGGCGCTGGCGCCGATCGAGGTGGCGATCGGCAACTGGCGGGTGTTCGTGGCCGCGCGGCAGGCCTGCACGCGGCTCGATGCGGTGCTGGCCAACCTGCCCGAGAAGTCGCGGCCGCTGATGCTGCCGGCCCCGACCCATGCCCTGAGCGTCGAGACCATTGCGGTGACGGTGCCGGGTACGCAGACGACCACGCTCAGCAACATCAGCTTCACGATCAAGGCCGGCACCGTGCTGGCGGTGATCGGGCCGAGTGCGGCCGGCAAGTCGACGCTGGCGCGCGCGCTCACAGGCGTGTGGCCGCTGGCGCGCGGTGCGGTGCGCCTGGATGGGGCCGCGCTCGGCAGCTGGTCGAACGAGGAGTTCGGCAAGCACGTCGGCTACCTGCCGCAGGACGTGCAGCTGTTCGACGGCACCATCACCGAGAACATCGCGCGCTTCGAGGAGCAGCCCGACAGCCAGAAGGTGATCGCCGCATCGCGGGCGGCCGACGTGCACGAGATGGTGCTGCGGCTGCCGAACGGCTACGAGACGCGCATCGGCAACCAGGGCTCGGTGCTGTCGGCCGGCCAGCGCCAGCGCATCGCGCTGGCCCGCGCCCTGTACGGCAATCCGTTCCTGCTGGTGCTGGACGAGCCCAATTCCAACCTCGATTCCGATGGAGAAATGGCGCTCGGCAAGGCCATCGACGGGGTCAAGGCGCGGGGCGGCATCGTGGTGGTGATCGCGCACCGGCCGAGCCTGCTCAGCAGCGCCGACATGGTGGCGGTGATCGGCAACGGCCAGCTCAACGCCATCGGGCCGAGGGACGAGATCTTGCGCAAGGTGCTGCGGCATCCGGCTTCGGCGCCCGCGGCCCTGGCAATCGCGGCGGATGGATCGAAATGATAGCGGCGGCGCTTGGCAACCTGCGTGGCAATCTCGAGGGCTGGCTGGCGCGCTGGCGCAAGGACAGCACGCTCGAGCCGGCCATGGCGGCACGCATAACTGCCGGGCTCGGCCTGATCGTGCTGCTGTTCGCGAGCTTTGGCGTGTGGGCCGCCACCACGCCGATCGCGGGCGCGGTGATCGCCTCGGGCCTGGTGGTCGTGGAAAGCAACATCAAGAAGGTGCAGCACGCCGCCGGCGGCATCGTCAGCGCCATCTACGTCAAGAACGGCGACCGCGTGACGGCCGGCGACATTCTCGTCAGCCTGGATGAGACGCAGGCGCGCGCCAACCTCGGCATCGTCGCCTCGCAGCTGGTGCAGCTGGTGGCGCGCAAGGCACGCCTGGAAGCCGAGCGCGACCGGTCCACGGCCATCCGCTTCCCGGCCGACTTCGCCAAGATGAGCGAGGACGCCGCCGACATCGCGCAGGGCGAAAAGCGCCTGTTCGATGCCCGCCTGACGGCCATGAAGGGCCAGATCGCCCAGCTCAGGGAGCGGGTCGGCCAGTTCAGGCAGGAGATCAAGGGTCTCACCGCGCAACGCGATGCGAAGGACCAGGAAGTCGAGCTGATGACCGAGGAGTTCGAGCGGCTCGAGGGCATGCGCAAGAAGGATCTGGTGCCGGTCACCCGCACGCTGGCGGCGCAGCGCGACCTGACCAAGCTGAAAGGCGAATGGGGGGCGCTGGTGGCGCAGATCGCCCGCGCGCAGGGCCAGATCAGCGAGACCGAGCTGCAGATCATCAACGTCGAGCAGACCTTCCTGACCGATTCGTCCAAGGAGCTGCGCGAGATCGAGGCGCGCATCGGCGAGCTGCTCGAGCGGCGCATCGCCGCCGACGACCTGTTGAAGCGCATCCATCTGCGCGCGCCGCAATCGGGCGTGGTGCATGACTTGAGCGTGCATACGGTCGGCGGCGTGATCGGCCCCAGCGAGACGGTGATGTCGATCGTGCCGAGCCAGGACGTGCTGAGCGTCGAGGCGCGCGTCGCCACCAGCGACATCGATCAGGTACACGTGGGCCAGAAGGCGGCCTTGCGCTTCCCGGCGTTCAACCAGCGCACGACGCCGGAGGTGCACGGCACGGTCACGCGCATCGGCGCCGACCTCAGCAAGGAGGCGCAGACCAACTCGGTGTTCTTCACGGCCCGCATCAGCGTCGACGATCTGGACACGTCACACTTCAAGCTGGTGCCCGGCATGCCGGTCGAGGTGTACATCGCCACCGGCGAGCGCACCGCGCTGTCCTATCTGGTGCGGCCGCTGACCGACCAGGTCACCAAGGCCTTCCGCGAGCGCTGACCGCCAGGAGGCGTGCCCTTGCTCCGACAACCTGCGGGAAGACCGGGCGATTTGGCCTGCCGGCGACAGGCAAAGCATCGGGAATCAGGTAGTCACATGCAGTGGCTCCGCGTTGCGTGGCCCATGCCGTATGCATCGTCTTGTGGAGTGCCCGTCATGCGCCGAACCATGCTGCTTGCCGTCGCGGCCCTGCTGCTCGCGGCGATGGCGCCTGCGCCCGGCCAGGCCCAGCCCTACGGTTACCCCTATCGCCAGCCCGGCGTGCAGATCCCGCAGGGCGTCGGCTGCTACTGGGTGCGCGGCAACCTCAACTGCAGCCGCTACTGCTACTGGGAGATCGACGGCCACCGCTACTGCACGCGCCGCCTGCGCGACGCCCACTCGCAGGCGCCCGAGGTGGTCGACGGCCGCGCGCCCTATGCGCCGCAACGCCGACCCCGGCCCGCGAAGTAGCCGGTCCAGCACGTCCTTTCGTTCGTTCGCGGTTAACGCTCGACTGAGGGCGCGCTTGTGTGCGGTAGGGGCGCAGGTCATCCTGCCCCTGAAGGCTGGGGGAGGGAAAGATGAGCGATGCGATGGCGAACGGTCGGGCAAAAGGCGAGAACGGCGGCCAGCGTGCGCCGGCGCCGGCTGCGACGGGCAAGGTAAAGGCAAAGGAAAAAGGCAAGACAAAAGACAAGGAAAAGGCGGCCGGTGCCATTCGCGACGCGCGGCAGGCACACATGGGCCAGGCCTTCTCGCAGGTCATCGCCGTACTGATGCGCGATCCTACCTTTCGCCAGCTGCGTCTCGCCGATCTCGAGTGGCTGGTGATCCCGCCCCTGATGTGCGGCCAGTACAAGCTGGCGCAGGCGCCGGTGCAGCAGCTGATGGATCAGAAGCCCGACGCCAAGCCGCAGGAGGGCGGCATGATGGTGCCGGTCGCGGTCGGGCTGTGGGCGCGCGTGTCCGCGCAGTTGGACAAGCAGCTTGCGGAAACGCTCGACAAGAGCGTGCGGCTGCGGCCCAGCGAGTGGACCTCGGGCGAGCACCTGTGGCTGATGGCGGCGGCCGGCGACCCGCGCGCCGTGCCGCGTTTCGTCGAGCAGCTCGCCAAGAGCGAGTTCAAGGGCAAGCTGGTCAAGATGCGCCTGCGCGGGGCGGACGGCAAAACCACCATCAAGACGATCGGCGCGGCCTCGGCATAGCGCAAACGGGTCGCGGGCGGCGTCAGTTGGTCGCGCCCCGTGGCCTGCGCGATTGCGGGCCGCGCGCGTTCTATTGGGCGCGTTGCGAGCGCACGGCGCAGGACCCCGGCACGTTAACGTTGTCCATGCATAGTTGGTTTCAAAGCGCGACATGATTGTCCAATATCAGGACAAGACGGCGCCGCGGCTTCGCCCGCGGGCCCCTATGGAGCGGGCCTTTCCAATCGGCACGCCCATTGCAGCAGCAACTGACAGGTGAGTAGCGCAGCTCGTTGACGACGTTGCTCCGCAGCCCACCCGTTCGGCACACCTGACGTCGCAGGCGCGATCGTCACGCCGGACGCTTCCCCACGGGGAGGTCGAGCGCTGCGCCTGCACGAAGGGCCGTTGGGACGCCCCGTCAGGACGCAGCTTCCACACAACGCGCACACCGACGCGGCCGCTTTCGCACGGCTTCAGCGCGGTCACTGCCATCGTTGACGGGAGAATTTTCATTGCAGGGACATTCCGTACTCGAGAAGCGCGGCGGCCTCTGGGCCACATCCTGGAAGGGGCTTCGCCGCATCGTAGTGGTCATCGGCAGCATGGCACTGCCATTCTGCCAGCTGCCGACGGCACAGGCCTCCATCGAGCCGGACCGGACCAACTATCCCCGGTTCTCAAAGGTTCTCGATGAGGCGATCGAGGAGGCAGCCGGACGCAATGCCGTACCCCAATCCGCTCTGCGTGCCTTTGCTTTCATCGAGAGCGGCGGCAAGGCGCGCGTGAGCACCGGCAGCTATCACGGCGTTTTCCAACTCAGCCACGGCGAGTTTCGCAAGTACGGCGGACGCGGAAGCATCTTCGACGTGAAACAGAACACCGAAGCAGCCGCGCGCAAGCTGCGCGCGGAGGTCGACGTATTCCATCAAAAACATGGTCGCGGACCGACGGCGGTCGAACTCTACCTGATGCACCAGCAGGGCATCTATGGCGCCCAGATGCACCTATCGGAGCCGGATGATCCAGCCTGGGAGAACATGCACCAGACCGGCGAGGGCAAGAAGCGAGGCGCGGGATGGGCGCGCCGTGCGATCTGGGGCAACGTGCCAACCGATGAGCGCGCGCGCTTCCCGGCCGGCGTGGAGAGCATCACCAGCCGCGATTTCATCGACATCTGGACGCGCAAGATGGCGCGGTTTGGCGGCGATGTGACGACGCCCATTCAGGGCTCGGCCACGCTGGAGGTCGCTTCGGAGGCGGCTTTCTAGCGAGAAATGCGACACAGTGTATGGCCGCGCTGCGCCTCCCCCTGCATCGAATGTGCGCATTCGATGCGAAGAGGGGGGAGGGCTGCGCGCCATCACTTAGCCCCGCCAACTCAACGATTCTCTTCGCTCGACAGCGGGGCTAAGTGATCGTGGCGCGCAGGGTGGGGGTGACCGGCGGCATGTGCGGCGCTGCCACCCCCACCTGGAATGCCATCGAGCTTAGCTCGCCGGTCGCGTCCGCCGTTCGCTTGGAGGTGGGCGAGCTAAACTCGTGGCATTCCGATCCTCCCCCCTCGTGCGTGACGAAGGCCTGCAGAACGGCCTTCGTCACAGG
Organism: uncultured Alphaproteobacteria bacterium; assembly: GCA_963735125.1. GTDB lineage: Bacteria > Pseudomonadota > Alphaproteobacteria > Rhizobiales > Hyphomicrobiaceae > AWTP1-13. The sequence goes on from CAVTJY010000035.1 coordinate 225,886, forward strand.
GGGAGGAACCAGCCAGCTAGCGAGCGGGCGGCGCGAGGAGGGCCAGGGCCGTTCTCAGCCGCCCGTTGGCTTTGGCCAGCAGCGAGCGTGCGCGCTCGGCGTCGCAGCCGTGCAGCAGCAGCACGGCGAGCTTCAGGTCGCCGTCGGTGGCGGCGATGGCTTTTTGCGCCTCCTCGCGGCTGCGGCCGGTCAGGTAGACCAGCATCTCCTCCTTGCGTTTGGTGAGCTTGCGGTTGGTGGCCTGCACGTCGACCATCAAGCCGCGGTACACGCGGCCGAGCCGGATCATGACCAGCGTCGACAGCAGGTTGAGGGTGACGCGCTGCGCGGTGCCGGCATTCATGCGGGTCGAGCCGGCAATCGGCTCGGCGCGCGTCTGCAGGAAGATGGCGTGGTCGGCCTCGGTGAGGAGGGGCGTGGCGGCGTTGTTGGCGATGCCGACCGTCAGCGCGCCGAGGTCCTTGGCGGCCCGCATGCACGTGACGGTAAACGGGGTGGTGCCGCTGGCGGCCACCGCGACCAGGGCGTCTTTGGAGTTGATGGCGTGGTGCCGCGATCAGGTCTTCGGCCTGCGAGCGCTCGTCCTCGGCGCCCTCGACCGCCCGGATCATGGCCTGATCGCCGCCGGCCATCAGCAGCAGCAGGCGCTCGCGGGGCCAATTGAAGGTCGGCATTAACTCCGCACCGTCCTGCACGGCGAGCCGCCCGGAGGTGCCCGCCCCGGCGTAGACGAGCCGCCCGCCTTGGCTTAACCGTCCCTCAATGGCCGCCGCTGCACGCTCGATGGCGTCGAGGACCGCGCGGACGGCTGCCACGGCCGCGAATTGACCTTCGAGCATGGCATCCAGGATGTCGGCGGGGTCCCAGACATCGATATCGGCATAGCGGGGGCTTGGGCGTTCTGTATCCATGGGCGCTCTGGTTAATGAAACGCTGGGCCATAAACTGGGTTCGAAGCGTTACCCAGGACCAGTAAACGCAAGGATACGCCGTGGGCTCGAGTGTCCTGCTTCTTGGAGTGGATGGCGGCGGTACCGGGTGCCGGGCGCGCCTGACCGACCGCGCCGGCAGGGTGCTGGGGGAGGGTGAGGCGGGGCCCGCCAATGTCCGCTTCGGTCTTACCGCGGCGTTTACCCAGATCTTGCGTGCCACCGATCAATGCCTGGAGCAGGCCGGCATTGCGCGCAACCAGCAGCCCATCGTCGCCTGCCTGGCGCTGGCCGGCATCGGCGACCTCACCGGGGATGGCGAGGTGATATCGCATCCGCATCCATTTGCCGGCCTGGCGTGCACGTCGGACGCCCATGCCGCCTGCGTTGGTGCGCATGCCGGGCGCGACGGCGGCATCGTCATCGTCGGCACGGGCAGCATCGGCTGGGCGAACCTCGCGCGGGCAGAGCCATCGTGTCGGCGGCTGGGGGTTCCCAGTCTCGGACGAGGGCAGCGGGGCCTGGCTCGGCAGCGAGGCGGTGCGCCGGGTGCTGTGGGCGAGCGACGGCCTGACGCCCTGGACGGATTTGCTGCGGGCGATCTTCGAGCAGTTCGGCAGCGACCCGCATGCCATCGTGCGCTGGACCAGCACGGCGCGGCCGCGCGACTACGCCAGCCTCGCGCCCAGCATTGTCGAGCATGCGGCGAATGCAGATCGGATGGCCACGCACCTCATGCAGGTCGCCGCCATGCACATCGATGCGCTGGCGACGCGGCTGATCGAGCTCGGCGTGATGCGGCTGTCGCTGATGGGTGGGCTGGCACGCACATGGCGCCGCTGCTCTCGGGGCCTACCAAGGATGTGCTCGTTGCGCCTGTTGGCGACGCGCTGAGCGGAGCCTTGCGCCTTGCCGAGCTGGAAGCCGAGCGCCTGGCGATGACGGTGGCGAGCTGACCATGCACAAGCCGACCAGTCGCATGGCAGAGGAAATAGCGGCGGCGCCCGCCGTGGTCGCGCAGCAGGCGGCCGATCTCGCCGGCCCCATCGGCGAGCTGGTCGCGCGGCTGCGCGCGCGGCCGCCGCGGGTCGTGGTGACCTGCGGACGCGGCAGCTCGGCGCATGCCGCCACCTTCGCCAAGCACCTGTTCGAGCGCTATCTCGGCATTCCCGTTGCGGCGGCGGCGCCGAGCATCGCCAGCATCTACGGGCAGCAGCTGCATCTCGAGGGCCAGCTGTGCCTGGTGGTGTCGCAATCGGGCGAGAGCGATGACCTGATCGCCGTGGCGGAGAGCGCCAAGGCGTCCGGAGCGCTGACCGTGGCGGTGGTCAATACGCTGGGCTCGCCGCTCACCGCCGCGTGCGACGTCGTGCTGCCGATCGGCGCAGGGCCGGAGCTGAGCGTCGCCGCCACCAAGACCTTCGTGGCGACCCTGGCCGCTTTGCTGAGGCTGACCGCGGCGTGGACTGGCGATCCGGTGCACGCGGCGGCCGTGGCTCGGCTGCCCGATCGCCTGGCTGCTGCGGCAGCGCTGGACTGGAGTGCCGCGCTGGCAACGCTCGGCGCTACCGACAGCCTGGTGACGATCGGGCGCGGGCCGACCTTGGCCATCGCGCGGGAGGCGGCGCTCAAGCTGCAGGAAACCTGCAACCTGCATGCCGAGCCCTTCAGCAGCGCCGAGTTCCGGCATGGGCCGCTGGCCTTGGCCTCGCCGCGCCGGCCGGTTCTGGTGCTGAGGCCCACGGATGCGTGCGCGCCGGGCGTGGACAAGCTTGCCGCCGACCTGCGCAAGCTGGAAACTCCGACGCTGGTCGCGGGACCCGATGCAACGCTGCCGGTGTGACGCCCGAGCATCCGGAAGCCGATGCCGTCTGCCTGATCCAGAGCTTCTATGCCTTCGCCGAGCAGCTGGCGCGGCTGCGCGGCATCGATGCGGACCATCCGCGCAACCTGCAGAAGGTGACCCGTACGCAATGAGCCGCGGCCCGCATGCCATCAGCGCCGACTTCGTGTTCGACGGCGACGTCGTGCATCGCGACACGCGCGGTCGTCATCGACGATGGCCGGGTGAGGGCGGTCGTTGCGCGTTCTGAATTGCCGGCGGCGGTTCCGGTTCACGCCGCGCCGTCCGGCGCATGGCTGGCGCCGGGCTTCATCGACCTGCAGGTGAACGGGGGCGGGGATGTTCTGTTCAACGATGCGCCGACGCCGGCCAGCATAGCTCGCATGGTCGCGGCGCATCGCCGGTTCGGCACGACCTCGCTGCTGCCGACGCTGATCAGCGATACGCCGGAGAAAATGCAAGCGGCGCTGCGGGCGGTGGCGGAGGCCGCGGCAACCGAGCCGGGCGTGCTCGGCATTCACCTGGAAGGGCCGTTCCTTTCGCCGGAGAAGGTCGGCGCGCACGATCCGTCCATGCTGCGCATGCCCAGCGCTGACGACGTGGCGTTGCTGACGGCGGCGCGCCCGACCAGGATGCTGGTGACGCTGGCGCCGGAGCAGGTGCCGGAGGGCTTCATCGCCAGGCTGGCTGGGTGCGGGGTGCGCGTGGCGATCGGCCATTCGATGGCGACCTACGCGCAAACCAGGCGCGCGCTGCAGGAAGGTGCGCGGGGCTTCACGCATCTGTTCAATGCGATGCGTCCGCTGGGCAGCCGCGAGCCTGGTCCGATCGCGGCGGCTCTGGAGACGCCGGACGCCTTTTTCGGAATGATCGTGGATGGCATGCACGTCGATCCCGCCATGCTGCGTCTCGCCCTGCGGGGGCGTGCGCGGCCGATGCTGGTGACGGATGCCATGCCGCCGGTCGGCGGTCGAAGCGGCAGTTTCATGCTGTATGGCGATACGATCAGCGTCAGCGGCGGCGCCTGCGTGCGTGCGGATGGGACGCTGGCCGGCACGGCTCTCGACATGGCGCAGGCGGTGCGCAACTGCGTGGCGTTCTTGGAGGTGCCGCTGACTGCGGCCCTGCAGTTCGCCTCCACCAATCCGGCGGACTTCATGGGGGTCGGCGACATGCTTGGCCGGCTGCGCCCCGGCTACCGCGCCGATGTGGTCGCGTTCCTGCCGGACGAGGTGCAGGTCCTAGGCACCTGGGTCGCCGGGCAGCTGCCGTGAACGTTCACGCGCGCGGTGCCGCGAGGGGCAGTACGTCGGCCAAGTGGTCGTGCAGCTGGCTGGCGGGAATCTTGACGAGGTCTTTTGCGAGCTCGGCGGTCACGCGGGCGCGTACGCTTTTGGCGAGCGCCTCGCGCAGATCGCCCAGTGTCGCCGGCGGCGCCACCAGCACCAGCTTGTCGTAGCGCTGGTCGGCCAGGCTCGTTTGCAGGGCGTCGGCGATCTTGTGCGCGAGGCCGCGCTTGAGCTCGCGATGCGGGTCGCTGCGGGGGGCCTCGGCATGATTGGCATGGCCGTGCAATTCGAACACCCGGCCCTGCCGGTCGCTGACGAGGTCGTGCGTGGCGCGGCAGGTCGATCTCGAAGGAGATGTCGTTGACAGCCTCGAGTCTTGGTTTCTCCGGCGTAAATTGCAGCACCTTGGCGTGAGCCCCATCGGCAATCACGACCCATGTCCGTTCGGATTTCATGACCATACCTCCGGGGCTCCTGCGATCCTGGCATTGACTTGGTGTCGCGGAGACCGGCGATCAACTGCCATGGCCACCCATCATGCCGACCATGGGAATGATCATTTCGTCGGCTTCCTTCTTCTGATCGTCGGACAGGACCGCATACAGGCTCTTCAGGCTCGGCCTTGATCAGCTTGATCTGCTCGAGCCGCGCGCTCAAGAATTGCTCCTGCGCGTCCAGCCGGTCTGGCAGCGGTTTGGAGCGTGTCGTCGCCGGCCATGATGGCCTTCATGCGCTCGTTGTGTTGCTTGGCGGCGGCGCGCACCGCATCGGCAAAGCGGCGTTCCAGGCGGTGGTCTGCGCGTCCGTGATCTTCAGCTCCGCCTTCATGAAGGCGAGGCGCCCCTCGACTTGCTCCAGCATCATGTCGGGTCCGCGGCCCCAGCGCTCCGAACATGCCCATGCCCCAGCCGGGGCCATGCTCGTACCACATGCCCCCGCCGCGTTCGCCACGCTGCGGTCCTTGTGCTTGCGCTGACCCGGTCAAGGACAGGGCCATGACGAGCGCGCAAGACATCGCTGCCAGGTGACTCGTTCTCATGTAAGCCTCCTCGAGGATGACGTTTCCAGTCCGATAGGCGAGAAGACATGACCCCGAGAGGTTGCGCCTTGATGCGCGTCAATGGTCGGCGCGTTCGCTCGCACTTCCTTCATCCTTCTTGACTGCCGCGACCGATGCGCGATCTCCTCGATGCGGGCTGGATCGGTTCGCAATAGGCTGCGCCTATGCGCGTTGAGGCGCTGCGAAAGATGTCCTGGGTTTGGCCCCCTCGCCCGCCCTTTTTTTTCTCTCTTCTCCATCTGACCGGCCATCACAGCGAATGGCCGGCTATCCCGGATTGATCTCGATCAAGGCGCCGGTCGAGCAACGGGATGCTGCACCAAAGATGCAGCGACCGAGGGCCTGGACCATGCGCGCAAGACTGGCAGTGACCGCTTGCCTCGGTGTGTTGGCGCTTGCTGTCCCTGCTGTCGCGCAGGTGTCCGTGATCGAGCGGGGCGCCGACATTGCCGTCAAGCAGTGCGCGCGCTGCCATGCGATCGGGCGCAGCGGCGAAAGTCCCATGAGCCTGGCACCGCCATTCCGCGATCTGAGCAAGCGCTATCCGGTAGACAACCTGGCCGAGGCGCTTGCCGAAGGCATCGTGACCGGGCATCCGGCCATGCCGCGCTTCACCTTCGAGCCGCGCGAGATCAATGCGCTGCTGGCCTTCATGCACAGCCTGAACGGGGCCGAGCCGGGCCGCCAGCGATGTGCCTGCCGCGCCGCGACCGGACTTGATCCCGATCAAAGCGGCACGTCCCGTTAAGACTAGCGTTTCTATAGTAGCCGCACAGGTCAGGAGATCGCCATGTTCAAGCACATTCTGATTGCGACCGATGGCTCCGAGCTGGCCGATCGCGCGGCCGCCCAGGGTCTGGAGCTTGCCAAGGTCCTCAAGGCCGACGTGACGGTCGTCACGGCCACCGAGCCGTGGACCGCCGTGGTCGCCGGCGAGGCGGCGTTGGCGTTCCCTTACGGGGACTATGAGAAGGCCGCGGCCGAGAACGCCGCCAGGATCCTCACGCGCGCAGCAGAGATGGCCAAGAAAGCCGACGTCGCCTGCACGACCGTGCACGCCAAGGATCAGTTCGCGGCGGAGGGCATCGTTGCCACCGCCAAGGACAAGGGCTGCGACCTGATCGTGATGGCATCGCACGGGCGTCGCGGTATCGCCAAGCTGCTGCTCGGCAGCGAGGCAACCAAGGTGCTGACGCACAGCTCCGTGCCGGTACTGATTTGCCGCTGAGCTGAGCAGACTGGGGGATACGGCGATGCGCGGCCGCTTGTTTGCTGCCTTGATGGTCTGGGCCGTGCTTGCCGTGCCCGCGACGCGCGCGCAGGGCGCCGAGCCCAACGTCTACTTCTTCTGGTCGGCGAGCTGTTCCGTATTCCAAGATGGCGCGCGCGTTCCTGCTGGATGCCCAGCAGAAGGACGCCAACCTCACCATTCGCGAGTTCGAGAACCGCTGCTCGGCCGGCTCTATCGAGATGATCGGCCTGCCTGAGCTCTGGGTGGTGCCGGTCGCCGTGATCGGCCACAACGTCGTCATTGGATACATCGACGACGAGACGACGGGGCGGGAGATCCTGGGCCACATCGCCGAGTGCAGAAAGACGGGCTGCCCGGACGCCGTGCGCAAGTTGATCGAACAGCCAGGTCGGTTCGACGAGGCGTCCGCGTCGGGCCCGGTCAAGCGGGTCGGGTGCGTGCAGGATCGCAAGGCGTTGCAGGCGCTGCAGGGCCGCCAGCAAATGAAGGGCGGGCCATAGCCGAGCGACGCCACGGACACGGCGGCCGGCTCACTTCTTGCGGGCGGTGGCCACCTCGCTGCCAACCAGCTCCTGCAGCTGGCGGATGCCGAACGAGGGTAGCGGCTTGCCGTTGACGAAGAAGGTGGGCGTCTGCCGCACGCCGATGGCGCGGATGTCGGCCATATCCTGCTCGAGCACCGCGGTGATGTCGGGCGCGAGCATGCCATTGCGGGCGGCAGCCACATCGAGGCCGGCTAACGCCGCCGCGGCCCAGGCCTTGGCTATGTCGGGGCGGTGGTGATCGGCCCAGTCGGGCTGGGCCTCCAGCATCGCCTCCAGCACCGGCAGGTAGACGCCCTGCTTGCGCGCCATCTCCAGGATTCGCACCGCCTCGTCGGAGCCCTTGTGGAAGGGGGCATAGCGCAGGACGAGTTTCAGCTGCGCGCCATGCTCGGCCATGAGCTTCTTCACGATCGGATACATCGCGCGGCAGGTCTCGCAGGCGGGATCGAAGAACTCGACGAGGGTGACGGGCGCATCCTTGTTGCCGATGACGGGCGAATGCGCGCGCACGAGGGTGCTGGACTGGCTGGTGCGATACCGCCGGGGCGACGCGCTGCTGAGTGTTGCGGCTGTGGAGGTAGGCGCCGACGACGAAGGCGGCGATGACCAGCCCGCCGATGGCAAGGACAAGCGTTCGTCGGTTCATTGCGAAGACCTTTGTCGTGAAAGCTCAACGAGGAGGATGATGAGGGTGAAGGCAGCGAGCGAAAGCGCCGGGATCGGGATTCCGGAGATGCGCATCGCCGCGCTGGAACACGAGGGGCCTTCGCCGCACGGCTCGAGCGAGGCGGGAAGCACGCCCCAATAGACCAGGCTGTGATACAGCGCGATCAGCCAGCCCAGGGCCGCGAGGGGCAGGGCATAGCGCCAGACGGCGAAGTCCGACCGATAGCAGGCGATGCCCAGCACGACGGCGAGCGGAAACATGAAGATGCGCTGGAACCAGCACAGATTGCAGGGCGTCCGCCCCATCACCTCGCCGAGGAACAAGGCGCCCATCGTCGAGAGCAGGGCCACGACCCATGCCAACAGCAACAGGCTCCACGGATCGATCGGCCTGGGTTGATGGGCTAGCCTCAGCCGTGGCGATGTGCGGCGGGCGCGGACACCAGGCCGGCCTCGTGCTCCCGCAACTCGCGGAAGGCCTGCGTGAGGATCTGCGCGGACGACCACAGGAACAGCCCGGCCATGATGCCGGCCACCGCGAGATCGGGCCAGGCGGTGGCGGTTCCCCATACGCCGATCGCCGCGAGCATCACGGCGACGTTGCCGACGGCGTCGTTGCGCGAGCACAGCCAGACGGAGCGGACATTGGCGTCGCCGTCCTTGTAGCGCATGAGCAGCAGGACGCTGGCGACGTTGGCCGCCAGCGCCAGGAAGCCGACCACGCCCATGATCTCGGCGCGCGGCACGCCCAGCACCAGGACATGATAGAGCGTGGAGCCGAACACCCACAGGCCCATCAAGGTCAGGCTCAGGCCCTTGAACACGGCCGCGCGGGCGCGCGTTTCGATCGGCCGGCCGATGACGGCCAAGCTCAGGCCGTAGGTCAGCGTGTCGCCGAGGAAGTCCAGCGCGTCGGCCTGCAAGGCCTGCGAGCCCGCGAGTGGCCGGCGGCGATCTCGGTCACGAACATCAGCGCGTTGATGGCGATGACGGTCCACAGCACGCGCTTGTAGCGCGGATCGAGGCCATCGAAGCGGACGTTGCGCGCCGCAGCAACTGTCGGCCATCGTGCAAGCCTTTCCCATTGTTGCGGCCGAGGCTACAATCTCTAGCCACTAGAGGAGCAAGGGCAAAAATGACCGACATGTCGATTGGCGGGCTGGCGCGGCAGACCGGCGTGAAAGTGCCGACCATCCGCTACTACGAGAGCATCGGGCTGCTGCCGTCGCCGTCGCGCACCGAGAGCAATCGGCGGCTCTACGATGCTCGGGCGGTTGCCCGGCTGAAGTTCATCCGCCATGCGCGGGAGCTGGGCTTCGAGGTGGACGCCATTCGCGAGCTGCTCGACCTCGCCGAGCAGCCGCAGCGCTCCTGCGCCAAGGTCGACGCGCTGGCGCGGGCGCACCTGCAGGCCATCGTCAGCCGGATCGAGCGGCTGACCGCGCTGAAGACCGAGGTGGAAAGCATGATCAAGGCCTGCGCGAAGGGCAAAATCGCCAAGTGCAAGGTGATCGACGTGCTGTCGCACCATGAGCACTGCCTGCATGAGAGGCATTAGGGGCGTAGTCATTTAAAGGTGCGTCTTCGGCAGGCCGTGACCCTCCAGACTGACCTGCTCCGACAATGCGAGCATCCTCATGCCTGACAAGGCGCGAGGCTATCGCCCAACATTCTCGTCAAGAGGGAGTTGCCGCCCGTCTCAACGACCACCATCGCCGTCGCAACAGCTCCATATTCGCCGTTTCGCACGGAGACAGCCCTGAAATCAGGTGGCAATAGACGTAAGCTATTGGAGCCCGACTTCAAGGACAGGTAAATATTGATGATCGTTCCGACGGGTAATGTAGTGGCATCGCCGCCACCTGAGAAATTCAAGATATTCGGCTTCTGAATGCGTTCCTGACCCATCGTGTAGCCGCAAAAATCCCGGATGACTTGATAGCCGGCCGCTCTCACAACGGTCTCGACGGCCCCGCCAATGTCATGCACGGTGACACCACTGCGAACTGTCGCAATGCCGGCCTCTAGGGCAGAACGGCCAGTCTGCATCAAGTGCGCTTTTTCCGGAGTGGTGCACCCGACAGGGAATGTCCATCCTTGTGCTGCATAGGCAGCAGACGACGAGGCGCTGAGTTCGATTGTCACGGTTGAGCCGGCACGCAACACAGTCTCGTCTGGTGCTGCGTGCAATAGGACCTGATCGACAGAGATAGCGGAAGCTGCGGGGAAGCCATCATAGCCAAGCATTGCCGCCGCTAGACCGTGTTTGCTCAAAATCTCCACCAGCTGACGGTCGACGTCCGCCGTGGTCTGCCCGGCGCGCAAGCCCCGCCCGACAAAATCGATAGTGTCGGACAACAGCGGAGCTATTCGTCGGGATTCGGCAATGATCTCTTGTTGGGTCCGCTTTCGGATCGACGATGCGTTTTCCTCAATCAGCCTGGGATCATCAGCGACCGAAGCAACCATGCGACGAGATTGCGTATAAGCGCTGGTCCCGAGTGGAAGCATGGCTGCTAGCTTGAGGAAGGCCCTTCTGCAAGCGACATGACAATTCCGCAGTCTTCTGCTGGTGAAGGTTAGGCGGAGACCCTTGGGCATCCGGTGCTCCCTATCGCAGCCGCCCATGTCTGAAGCGTGGCAGATGGGCCGCCGGCGAGGCTAGAACGCGGAAGCGACCGGGCTTCCCAAACGCCTGGCCCAACGGGAATCGGCGCTCGGCCCCGAGCCTCCCGATGTCGACACTGCGGGGCGAGGTCCGCGCTGCCAGCCCCGCCAAAGATGCGCCGCAGTCATTCTTGAACGTGGGCGCGAGCGAATGGAGATTCATATGCTTATTCGATATGTGATGTTCTTGGTAGTTGCCGCGTCATTGCATTGCACCGGCCTTGCCAATGTCGCGAGCGCAGGCCCTACATCAGAGGCGTGCGCCAAACACGAAGCGGAGGTGGCGGCGGGAAGGCCTGCCCGCCGGGTTGCGCTGAGCATCGGCAACAATGACGCGCCCGCAGGGATTAACAACGCCGCCAACGATAGCGTGCTGATCGCCACGACTTTGCGCGGCCTGGGCTGGGATGTGACGCAAATCGCGAACGTCGACCGGCAAGCCATGCTGGCTGCATTGCAGGTGCTGCGCGGTAAGGTAGGTGAGTTCTGCGCTTCCGATGTGGTGCTCTTCTATTTTGCCGGCAATGGCCTCGAGGTGAACCGCGTCTCCTATTTTGGCGGTACGGATGCGGCCACCGATCGTCTGTCAAATCCCAAATCCTTTGCCGATCAGGTTGATGCGCTGAAGACGTTCGTGAGCAGCAACGACGTGCTGTCCGCGATCGAGAGCCACCAGGGCCCGAAGTTCATCGTGCTCGACACGTGCCGGGACAACCGTCCAGAACCTGCGCGCCAACTCGAGCAGTTTGCGGCACCCCGGCTGCCGAGCAACACGTTCTTCGGCTATGCATCGGAGCCGCTGGACAATGCCGCAGACTTCGGTCCCGACAACCGCAACCATGGTCCATATGCGTGGGCGCTGTCGCGCAAGCTGGTGGAAATCAGCGGCTCGGCCGAAGAGGTGTTCCGGAGTGTCCGGCAGGACGTGATCGAACTGTCGGCGAGACCGGGAGCGGCGTTCAAACAGCGGCCGTTCGTAGAGTCGTCGCTGCAAGGGGAAGTCTACCTCGGCAAGGTGCCGGAGTTGCGCACGTTGGTTGTCTCGCCGGCCGCCGGGGTCGCGCAACGCACGGCCGAGAAGCGGATTGCTATGCTGGTGGCGAACGGCAACTACGCCAGTCAGACCGCCCTCCCCAACCCTGCCAACGATGTCGAGTACGTGTCGAGCGTGCTCAAGGGCCTCGGTTTTGAGGTGTTCGTCGAGAACAACCTGATCTATCGCGACTTCAGCGAGACGCTACGCGCGTTCGGCAGAAGGGCCAGCGAGGCCGATTGGGTGCTGGTTTACTTCGCCGGGCACGGCATGGAGATCGGCGGTCGCACCTACCTCCTGCCAACGGACGTGAAGCTTGAGAAGGACGTCGACGCCGACGACGAGGCCATCAAGTTGGATGTGATCCTGGAGAAGGTCGAGCGCGCTCGCGGACTGGGCCTGGTGGTGCTGGACGCGTGCCGCAATAACCCGTTCGAGGAGAGCATTATCCAAACGCGGCGCCGAGGCCGGGATGCGCGAACCGGTTCTGGTCTGGCGCGCGCTGATGTCGATAGCGTCGGGGTCCTCGTCGCCTATTCGGCAAAACACGGCACAACCGCTGAAGACGGCGACGGGAAGATGAGCCCGTTCGCGTTGGCGCTCGTGGAAGAGATTCAGAAGCCGAACGTCGAGGTGAATATGGTGTTCCGGCGGATACGAGATCGTGTCCTGGAACGCACCGAGCGGCGGCAGGAGCCGTTCATGTATGGGTCTTTGCCGGGTCGGGAATTCTACTTCAGCGATGCTGGTACGACGAAGAGTGTGACCGTGCCCAAATAGTGAACCGCCAGGGTGCTGGCAGCGGGGCATATTGCGGGGTTCTCGGTTGCTCCTGATGCGTGCGCTGCGGCTGCATCGTCAGGTGCTTGTTCTGGGGCGGCGGGTTCAATAGGGTCGGGCATCTGGCAGATGGGGTGCCTGGTGTGATGATCGATAAATTCGCAGGAGTTCGCGGCCTGGTTCGGAGCGAATTTCTCGATCTGAATCACACCAGGGAACCTATGATTTTAGTGTCCCTTATGATTGCGAAGTTCGCTCGGGGACGCTGGCGGCAATGTTTGGCGAACTTCGGAATCGGGACACTAGCATGACATCCAATCCGCAGGTGGTTGCGCGTCGGCGGAGTGCGCTGTTTCCGCGGCCGATGCTGCTGGCGGCGCTGTTCGCCATCCTGCTGACCATGCTGCTGGCCGACCTGCTGCCGCGCTTTGCGCCGGGCCTGCTGCGCTTCGAGCACGCCATGGCCGACTGGCGCACCGGGGTTCTCTCCGATCGCCTGCCGAGCCAGCATCCAAGCGTTGCAGTGGTCGGCATCAACGACCAGGCGTTGAGCGAGTTCAAGACGCGCATCCCGATCGATCGCGGGCTGCTGGCCAAGGTGATCGACGCGGTGGACGCGGCCGGTGCCAAGGTGATCGGCATCGACATCCTGTTCACCCGGCCGGCGCCCGGCGATCACGAGGCGGCGCTGATCGAGGCCATGCGGCGCGCCAGGGCCAAGGTGGTGCTGGGGGCGGGCGACGAGCGGATCGGCCTGACGCCGGCGGAATCGGATTACCAGAAGAGCTTCTTTGCCCAGGTCGGCCGGCCGGCGGGCTATGTGAACCTTGCCACCGAGCGCGACTGGGTGGTGCGCTTCAAGGCGCAGGCGGCCGAGGGCGGCGCCTTCCAGAAGAGCTTCGCCGATCTGCTGGCGGAGGGCGCCGGCGCCAATATCAGCAAGGAGCGCCGCCGCATCGCCTGGCTGCTGGAGCCCTCCGACGGGTCGGATACCTTCCAGACGGTGACGGCAGGGACGCTGCTCGGCGGGGCGGACGATCCGATCGCGCGGGCGGCGCGGGCCGGCCTGAAGGACAAGGTGGTGATCATCGGCGGGCTGTTTCCCGACATCGACCAGCATCTCACGCCGCTGAACGCCCAGGACAACGGGCGCATGCCGGGCGCAATGATTCATGCCAACATCGCCGCCGAGCTGATCGACGGCCGCAGTATTGTCCAAGTCGAAGGTGATTCTTGGGTGTTGAGGGTGGAGCTGGCGGTGCTGGCCGGGCTGGGCTTTCTGATCGGCTGGCGCTATCGTCTGCGCCGACAAGGCGTGCTGCTCGGTAGCGTTGCGACGGCGGCGATCATCGCCCTCGACACATTAGTGTTTTGGCAGTTCCGTATCATCTTGCCCATCGTGCTCGCCCTTCTCGCGTGGTTCCTGGGCGAGTTTTCTGGGGTCAATATCGGACGATGGCTCGGCCATTCGGGATACGATAGGAAGGCATGGTTCTTCAGATGACCAAGAAATCCTCACTCTCTCTCGCAGGGGTGGGTTTGCTCGCGGCGGCGCTGCTGGTCGGCACCACGGCGGCGCGCGCGGACATGTATGTCATCGAGTCGACGGTGGCGGCCGTCAGCGTCGGCGCGACCTTGAAGAGCGACGACAGCATCGCCATTCCGGCCAATCAACAGATCCGCGCCGTGCTGCCGTCGGGCAAGACGCAAACCATCCGCGGGCCCTTCACCGGCAAGGTGTCGGATATCGCCAAGGGCACGCCCAACGAGGGCGTGTGGGCCTGGATGACGAACATGGCCAAGACCGGCGGCTCCTCGGAGATCACCACCGGGGCGACGCGCAGCGTGGCGCCCGCCGGCAAGCCGCGTGCCGTTCTCCTGGGTCGAGGTTCCGACCGGCGTCAACGGCAGCATCTGCGTCGAGAAAGGCGCCAAGGTGCTGCTGACGCGTACGGCGACGGCGCGCCTCGAGCGGGCCACGCTGGTCGATGCGGCGAGCGGCGAGCGCGCCGAGGTCAAGTGGGAGGCGGGCAGCCAGACGGCCGAGTGGCCGTCGAGCCTGCAGCTGCGGGCGGATGGCGCCTACCAGCTGTTCCAGCAGGACCGGCCGAAGCGCGACGTGACGCTGCGCATCGTCGACAAGCTGCCGGCCGAGGACGATCTGCTGGCCGAGCTGCAGAAGCTCGGCTGCCAGCATCAGTTCAACGCCTGGCTGCGCGACAAGGTGACGGCGGGTAAGTCGTAAGACTCGTGTAGGGCGCAATAGGCGAAGCCGTATTGCGCCGCGCGTGCGGGTGGATCGGTGCAATACGGCTGACGCCTATTGCACCCTACGCCTGCCATCGAGCGGCGGGCGGCGGTATGCGCGGCGCATTCACCCCCACCTGGGAATGCCATCGAGCTTAGCTCGCCGGTTGCGTTCGCGGATGGCTTGCCGATGGCGAGCCAAACTCGTGGCATTCCGTGCCTCCCCCTCGTGCGTGACGAAGGCCTGAGAGCCGGCCTTCGCCACAGGGGGAGGAAGCGCGCGAAGTTGGCGGCGGCGTCCATCAAAGCTGGGCTGCCAGCATCAGCACGCCTGGCTGGGCGACAAGGTGGCGGCGGGCAAGTCGTAAGGGCTGAGGCTTGGGGTAGGGGCAATAGGCGAAGCGTATTGCGTTCTCGTCGAGCGGTGACGGTGCAATACGGCTGACGCCTATTGCACCCACGCGAATGCCATCGAGTTTAGCTCGCCGGTTGCGTTTGCGGATGGCTTGCCGCTAGCGAAGAAACGTTCTGCTCATTTCCGCCGGATGGCGCTTCGCTGTCGTGGCCATATCGGTCTCGGCTCTCGCCGCACGGGACGTTGGCCGCGCTGGCGCTCTACTTCCGTGCGCTTTCGCCGCCTCGCGCTTTTCCATCATCCACCTGGGATGGCGGCATGCGCTGATCGCAGCCCGCCGTATACGGAAAATATATGCTCAGTGTGGGCTCTACTGAATTTGATGCTGATCTCACTCCCGGCACCGATCCGGCGTCTGGTCGCCGCAATTGCGCGGGACAATCAAGCGGATGCGGCGGGATCGTCGCGAAACGCGAAAGGAGAGCTGCCATCTCATGATCGTGTCGCATAAGTACCGCTTCATCTTCCTGCGTACCGAGAAGACAGCAAGCACCAGCATGATACAGGCCCTGCAGGGCATCCTCGACGAGAACGACGTGCAGGCAAGTTCGAGCCGTCCGCCCTGGGCGAAATTCTCGCCCATCCATCATCGCGCCCTGAGGCGTCACTGTCCGCAATGGTTCGGACTGCATACGCACGCAACAGCCAGCCAGGTCCGCGATGTGATCGGCCGGAAAATCTTCGACAGCTATTATAAATTCGTGGTCGAGCGTAACCCCTGGGACCGGCAGGTGTCGCTCTATGCCCATCGCCAGTGGAAGAAGGGACAGACCCCCGACCATTTCGACCGCGACATGCGATCCTTCATCTACCGCAATACCTCATACGTGCGGCTGAACAACTGGTCGAAATATGCGATCGGGCGAGACATCGTCGTCGACCGGGTCATCCGCTACGAGCGGCTGGCCGACGAGATCGGCGACCTTGTCGCGACGCTCGGCCTTCCCGGCCATCTCGATCTGCCGATATTGCGCAAATACACGAAGGATCGGCCGCATTACGCGACCTACTACGGTGACGCCACGCGCGATCTCATCGGCGGATGGTACGCCAGGGAGATCGACGCACTGGGCTATACGTTCGAAAACCGAAAATGCGGCGCGGCGCGTGAGCGCGGCACCCCTCGCGGCCCCTCTCGCGGACAGGAGCAGAAAGGGCATCCGCCAGAGCATTGGCGGTGGCCAGGGTGTGTTTGATGCGGAGCAGACCGTCGTGCATAGCGCGCGATTGGCCGGCGGCATGTCTTCCAGCCGGCGCAAGATGGCGGGCTGATCCATCGCGCGGACCTTCTCGTGCTTGTGGGTGGCGTAATTGTCCAGGATGACGTGAACCACCTTTGCCAGCGAGAATGTCGCGCTCCAACGCGGGACGGAAAATCGCCTATGAGCCGAAAAATCCTGATCATGGGTCTGCCGGGCGCCGGCAAGACCACGCTGGCTACCGCGCTCGCACCGCTGCTCAACGCGGCCATGTTCAATGCCGACGAGGTTCGCGCCAATATCAACAAGGACCTTGGCTTCTCGCATGGCGATCGCATCGAGCATGCGCGCCGCATGGGCTGGATTTGCGATCGGGTGGTGGAGACCGGCGGCACTGCCATCGCCGACTTCATTTGTCCTACGCCCGAAGCCCGCGCTGCGTTTGGCCCAGCCTTCACGATCTGGGTCGACCGCATCGAGGAGGGTCGCTTCGCCGATACGAATGCGATGTTCGTACCGCCCGGGCGCTACGATGTCCGCGTGACGGCGCAGGGGAGCGCGCGGCATTGGGCCGAGAAGGTGCTGGCCTTGCTGCGTCCGACGTTCGACCCGCGCAGGCCAACGGCGCTTATGATGGGGCGCTTCCAGCCGTTCCACGATGGACATCGCCGACTGATCGAAGCTGCCATCGCGCGCGTCGGCCAGGTGTGCATTGCCGTCCGCGACACGCATGGCAGCGATGCCAAGAACCCGTTGGCCTTTTTCGACGTGCAGAGCCGCATCGAAGCGGGCCTGCGCGATCAGGCCGGTCGCTTTGTGGTGGTTGCGGTGCCCAACATCACGCACGTCTTCTATGGCCGGGATGTCGGCTACGCCATCGAGCGCATCGATCTGGATGCAGCCACGGAGGCGATCTCGGCAACCGCGATCAGGACGCAAATCGCGGGCGCCTGATCGACCGCTTCGTTCAAGTCTGGAATGTATAGAGGCGAAGCACCTCATCTTTGAGGAGGCCGGTCGCTATCGGCCACCACACGACCTGCGTGGCCTCACCCAGCGCCTCGACGGGAAATGCCGACTTCGGCCATGTCCCGAGTCCGGCACGTCCGAGGCTGGCACGAACTCACCGTCTTGCACGAACTCGCTGGCTACCATCCGTTCTTGGGGGTGAACCGGACTCAGTCGGCGCAGTGCGTTGAAGCGAAGTTCCTGTCGGCACGGCATGCCGTCAAAATTACAACCGAATCAGCAACTTCAGTTGAGCCGCGGCGTGGGCAACGCCATCCGGAGAGTCGGCATGCTGATGAGCTTCTGCATCCTGAGCGGTCTGTTCATCGTGCTGGTGGCTGTGTTGGTGAACTGCGCCAAGGAAATCGTGCAATCGCGGGAGGCCCTCGCGGAGCAGCGCGCAGTGCTGCGGCAAATGATGACGAGCTTGACCAAAACCCAAGGGCGCGGCGCACGGTCGATCGCCATGCGATCCCAGTCGTACCGGCAGATACTAAGCGACGTCCCGGGCGTCGAGCAGGAGCGGCCACAGAGGCGTTGACGCGCCGTGGCTGACCACGACCCACCGGTTTGCGTCCGCTATCCCGACGTGTCACGGATGGCGCGGAGCGAGGGCGGGGTATGGATAGTCGGGAGAGCGGACCATGGCGGTGAAGCTTCGGATTTGTGCGATTGTTGCCCTGCTGACTTTGTTCGGACAGCGGGCGGAAGCGCAGCAATTCCTGAACGAGTGGCTGGAGAACGGATGCAGCCTGGTGAGCGCGCAGGTGGCTGCCGAAGTGGCCGTGGTTTTGAACTGCAGGCCCATGGTCGAAGCCATGCGCAAGAGCGGCAAGGATTTCAAGGGCAACCCGGTGCCTCCTGAATACTCCAAGAATTACGGCTACACGGTCGTGTGCGTGACGGAAGCAATCCAGCCGAGAGCCATCGGTGCATCGGTGAAGTATTGCGTGACGATACCGTAGAGCGGGTGGGTGCGGGCTCGTGTGAGGTTGCTCTAAATGGAAGCGGCTTCTCGCGATCAGCGGCCAGCACGCCGCGATCCCTCGGCAATCCGCGACGCTTGTTTCGCACGGTGTCGTGGGTGCCCGCCATCGTGCCGGAGGCGCGTCTTCGACACGACGCGGGCATGACGGCAGTTGCGACGCGTTGGCGTCCCACAAACGTCATCCCCGCGCAGGCGGGGACCCATGCAAGTTTCTTGTCGACCTTCGACCGACTTTCAACCGTGAACCTATCGAGGCGAATTCCAGCATCGTGACCAGCAGCCACCACCCGAGTGCTGAGCTTGCCGAAGCACGGCGTTGTTGGACGCATGCGCCCTTCGACAGGCTCAGGGCGGGGGCGGCGGATGAACGCCGAGGTGCACGAGCGCTGAGATATCCGTCGGACGATTCTTATTGCGTCGGCGGACGCCAGCCGTACAGCCAGTCGAAGCCGGCCATCAGGCGGGCGCCGGGGACCAGCCGGAGCACGGCGTCGCGGCCCCATGCGAGGGGTGGACGCAGGTGGTAGATGCGGCCGTTGCGCTGGCTGAGTTGCTGGACGCGGGTGGTCCGCCAACGGCGCAGGCTTTCGTATTTGGCCAGCGCCGAGGTGGGGTCGGCTTCGTGGGCGAGGGCGTCGGCGAGGACGACGGCATCCTCGAGCGCCATCACTCCGCCTTGGGCGAGGTAGGGCAGCATCGGGTGGGCGGCATCGCCCAGGAGGGTGATGCGGCCCTGGCTCCAGGTGGGCAGCGGGGATAGGCGGTGGAGCGCCCACTTGCGCCAGTCGCGCACCTGTCCGAGTACGTCGGCGAGAGCGGGGTGGAAGCCTGCGAGCCTGGCGCGCAGCACGGCGGCGTCGGCCAGCGCGTTCCAGTCCGTGCCCTGCCAGGGCTCGGCCGCGATGACGACCACGGCGACGTCGCGGCCCTGTCGTACGGGGTAGTGCACGACGTGCACGCCGGGCGTCAGCCACAGTCCGACCACCGGTTGCGCGAGCGGTCCGTCGCCGGGCGCGGGAATGACGGTGCGCGTCGCCGTCGCGCCGACGAAGACGGGCTGCGCGTCGGGCGCGATGGTGCGGCGGACGGTCGACCACAGGCCGTCGGCACCGACGAGCAGCGATCCGTGTACCGTCTCGCCCGACGCGCAGGTGGCCAGCACGCCCGTGTCCGTGTGGGTGGCGGAGGCCACCTCGCAGCCGGTGCGCAGCTCGACGCGCCCCGTGTCCGTCACCGCCGCCAGCAGGGCCGCGTGCAGGTCGCCGCGATGGGCGACCCAGTAGGGTGCGCCATGCCGTGTGGTCAGCCACTCACCGAGCGGCAGCCGGGCGGTGAGCCGTCCGCTACCTCCCTCGCGCACGGCGATGTGCTCGGGCTCGCCGACCTTTGCCCGCAGGGCATCGGCGATGCCGAGACGGCGCAGCACGTGCACGCCGTTGGGTCCGAGCTGGATGCCGGCGCCTTCCGTCTCGAACTCGGCCCGGCGTTCAAGGACGATGGCGCTGCGGCCGGCCTGAGAGAGCGCCAGCGCCAGCGCCAGCCCGCCGATGCCGCCGCCCGCGATCAGCACCGGCCGGTCCGCGGCCATCGTGTGCGCCTTCAGATCAGGTTCAGGAGGCCGGCTCGACCGCCTCGGCCAGGCAGCCGGCCGGATCGGTTTCGGTGGGCTTCAGGCGGGCGTCGTGGACGAACAGGGTCGAGCAATAGGGGCACAGGATCTGGCCGTCGGCACCCATGTCCAGGAAGACGTGCGGGTGATCGAACGGCGGGCGAGCCCCCATGCACTGGAACTCCTTCACCCCGACGTAGATCTTCTCCACGCCCTGATCGTTGGCCAAGTGGGGGACAACCGAGACTGCCATGCGCGCCTGCCTTCGAGCCGTATGCCGTGTGCGGCCGGACGATAGCCGCTCGGCCGCCGAGATGATAGGGGTGGGGCGTCGCAGCCTGATGCCGGCAGCCCGACGCAGATACCACGGAGCCCGCGTGCAAACCTTCGATTCCGATGGCGTGCGCATCGCCTTCCTCGACGAGGGGGCGGGCGCGCCGATCCTGCTGATCCACGGCTTTGCCTCCAGCATGCGCTTCAACTGGATCGATCCGGGCTGGGTCGGCCTGCTCACCCGCAACGGCTTTCGCGTCATCGCCTTCGACAACCGCGGGCACGGCGAGAGCCAGAAGCTCCACGATGAAGCCGCCTACGGGGCGCCGCTGATGGCCGAGGACGCCCGCCGCCTGCTCGATCATCTGGGCATCGAGCAGGCCGACGTGATGGGCTACTCGATGGGCGCGCGCATCACGGCGTTCCTGGCGCTGGCCCATCCGGCGCGCGTGCGCAGCGCCATGTTCGGCGGCCTCGGCGGCAACATGCTGCGGCCGATGCAGGGCACCGACAAGATCGCCCAGGCGCTGGAAGCCGCCAGCATCGACGACGTCACCGACGCCAACGCCCGCACCTTCCGCGCCTTCGCCGACCGCACCGGCAGTGATCGCAAGGCACTCGCCGCCTGCATCCGCTCGGCGCGCGAGCCGCTGACGGCCGAGATGGTGGCCCGCCTCACCTGCCCCGTACTGGTGGCAACCGGCACCGAGGATGTGGTCGGCGGCTCGGCCGAGGAGTTGGCCGCCGTCATCCCTGGCGCCGAGGCGCTGCCGATTCCAAGGCGCGACCATATGCTGGCGGTGGGCGATAGAGTCTACAAGGAGGGCGTGCTGGATTTCCTGCGCCGCCGCCCGTGATGGTGACCTCCCCATGAGCGAGCGCTTCGAGCCCCGCAATCCCGACTTTGCCCGCGTGGTGCGGGACAGCTTCGCCAGGCAAGGCCTGATGAGCACGCTCGGTGCGCAAATCGTCCAGCTCGAGCCAGGGCTGTGCGTGATCGAGATGCCCTACGCGGCCGGCGTCTCGCAGCAGAACGGCTTTTTCCATGGCGGCGGGGTCGGCGCCATCGCCAACTCGGCGGCTGGCTACGCCGCCTATTCGCTGATGCCCGCGGGCAGCGACATCCTAACGGTCGAATACAAGCTCAACCTGATCCGCCCGGCGCTGCCGCCGACGCTGCGCGCCGAGGGGCGGGTGATGCGGGCCGGCAAGACGTTGAGTGTGTGCCGCGCCGACGTCTATTGCACGGCCAATGGTCGGCAGGAGGCCTGCGCGCTGCTGCAGTCGACCCTGATGCGGCTCGGGCCCGCCGGGTAAGGCGCGGATTTGCAGTGCGCGATGAATGGATTCGAGCTGCGAAAGCCTAGGAAGCCGACGCCAGGGGCCTTACTTGCCAGGGGGCCTTACTTGATGGCGTTGCTGACGTTGTTGAACGTCCCGCCGACGCGGACACCAAGGGCTCGGGCACCGCCGATGATGGCAACCGCGATCAGCGCGGCGATCAAACCGTACTCGATGGCAGTGGCACCGGACTCGTCTTTCAGGAAACGCACTACCAGCCGACGCATGTGGAACCTCTCGCGGGGGATCAGACCGCAAGAGACCACAGCCTCATTAAAGAGACCTTGCGGCGTCCCGCGCGCAGCGCGCAGCGCATAGCGTCTGGGGATGCGGGTAACAGGCGGACCAGTATTGGTTTACCGCCGGGAGCAAATTGTCTTAATCCATCACGCCAGAACCAATTCCGCGAAACACGGAACCGTTGGGCAAGCTCCAAGCAATGCGCAGCCCCTGCAAAGCCACGAGGCCAGACCCAAATGACAAACGCGGGGAATGTCGTAGGTCCTCGCCCACAGCGAAATGCAGGAGCCGTTACGCATTACTTACGCACACACACCCTTTCGGGCCCGCAAACCGTAGCAGTGCGCAGAACGTATGTCCTCTGATAACGGAGGTGTGTTGGTGAAACCTGTGGATAACATCGTAGGAAGCTTGGGATAAACTCAATTCGGAGCTGCGCGAAGCGTGGAGCTGCAACCGGCGAGATGCGTCTTCCAGCAAGGCTCGACCCGTGCCAGATTGTCGGACATGCCGGGCTTGCTGCTGAAATCCTTGTTGTTTGTGCTCGTATCCGTCCTTTGGACGCTTCTGCCGCAAGGAGTCCTGGCGCAGACGGCAGTGGACCTCGAGCTGGTCCTGGCCGTGGACGTGTCGCTGTCCATGGACATGGACGAGCAGCGCCTGCAGCGCGACGGCTACGTCCAGGCCCTGCGCGATCCCGAGGTGCAGAAGGCCATCGCCTCGGGGCCGAACGGGCGCATCGCCGTCACCTACATGGAATGGGCGGGGCCGCCCAGCCAGACGGTGGTCATCCCCTGGACCATTATCGACAGCCCCGCGGCAGCCCTGGCCGTTGCCGCCCAGCTGGAAGCCGCGCCGATCTCGCGGGCGCGCATGACGTCGATCTCCGCGGCGCTGACGTTCTCCAAGGCCCTCCTCGCCACCAGCGGCGTGCGCGGCATCCGCCGCGTGATCGACGTGTCCGGCGACGGGCCTAACAATGCCGGCTTCTCGGTCACCGGCATCCGCGACGAGCTGATCAACGATGGCATCGTCATCAACGGCCTGCCGATCGTGCTCAAGCGCTCCAACTCGTGGAGCATGTTCGACCTGGAGCACCTCGACCGCTACTACACCGATTGCGTGATCGGCGGCACCGGAGCCTTCATGATCCCGATCCGCGAGCCGGGTGAGTTCAAGACCGCCACCCGCCGCAAGCTGCTGCTCGAGATCTCCGGCCTGGAGACGCCGGCCCGCGTGATCCGGGCGCAAGTGACGGAGACGATGGATTGCTCGGTCGGCGAGCGGCAGTGGCGCCGCTACCTCGACGGCACGCCGAATTGAGCCTTTCCGGCTCCCGGAGCTATTCAATGATCCTGATCGGGCAATACAACTCGTCGTTCGTGCGCCGCGTCGGCATCGCGCTGACGCTGTACGGCCTGCCCTTCGAGCATCGGCCGTGGTCGGTGTTCGGCGATGCGGACAAGATCCGAGCGTACAATCCTCTCGTTCGCGTGCCGACCCTGGTGCTGGACGACGGCGAGGTGCTGATCGAGAGCCACAGCATTCTCGACTACCTCGACAGCCTGGTGCCGGCCGATCAGGCGATGTTTCCGCGCGCCGAGCCTGCGCGGCATCAGGCCTTGAAGGTCGCCGCGCTCGCAACCGGGCTTGCCGACAAGGCGGTCAGCCTGTTCTACGAACAGCGGCTGCACAAGGAGGCCTCTCGAGGTCTGGATCGACCGCTGCCGTGCGCAGATCGTGGCTACGCTTGCCGTGCTGGAGGCCGACCGCGCCAGCAGATCAGGCGCCTATTGGTTCGGCGACCGCATCGGCCACGCCGACGTCGCCGTGGCTGCTGTCCTGCGTCACCTCACCGAGTCGCACCCTGGGCTGGTTTCGATGGCGGGCTTTCCGGCACTCGCCGCAGCGGTTGCACGGCTCGAAGCGCTGCCCGTCTTCCAGAAGATTTCGCAGCCGTTCATCCCGCCGACTTGAGCGCGACGCGGCGCGGCGCTTGCATCTGCCACCGTCACCAAACGGCTGCCGCAAAGCTCGCGTATGAGAATCACCAGGGGAGGGTGGTTAACGTGACGTTAGATGCGAGCACGGTATTCTAGCCATCCCATGTTCTACGTCCGCCTCTGTTTTGCGTTGCTGACGGCTGGGCTGGCCCTGTCGGGGTGCAGCTCCCAACCGAGCTTCGTCGTCAAGGATGAACCCTGGCGCGAGGACGAGGAGCGTGCCTGCCTCGCCTCCGGCGTCGTGCGCGAGACCCGCTTCATCTCGGCGCGCTCCGCGCTCGGTGGACCGAGCGTGTGCGGCGCGCTGCAGCCCTTCACGGTATCGGCGACCGCCAACGGCTGGGTGCAGATGCAGCCCGCCGCCCTGCTCCGCTGCCAGATGGTGCCGGCGGTCGAAGACTGGACGCAGCGCGTCGTCATCCCGGCCGCGCGCTACTACTACGGCGTCCAGGTCGCCGAGCTGAAGGTGGCCGGCTCCTTCTCCTGCCGGCCGATGAACAACGTCAGTGGTTCGTTCCTGTCCGAGCACGGCCATGCCAATGCCGTCGACATCGCGGGCTTCGTGCTGGCGGACGGCCGGGTGGTGACCGTCAAGGGCGGCTGGTCGGGCGGCTATGCCGACCGCGCCTTCCTGCGTGCCGTGCATCGGGGCGCCTGCGACGTTTTCACCACCGTGCTCGGCCCCAACTACGATTCCAACCACCACGACCACTTCCACCTCGATCTTGCCCGCCATGGCGGCTCGGGTCGCATCTGCAAATAGGCCCCCGGTTCCCCATGCATGCCGGCCAAGCGCCGGCTGCAGTCGACATGTGCCGGCGGGCGGGCTACTCGCAACGAATGCATCCAACCCGTTATCCTGGAAGTCGAGCACGGCCTGTTGGCCGGGCGAGGCTATCCGGGACCTGCCATACAACAATTCGCAGGAGGTCCCGGCTCGGCGCCGTGCCGGAGGCATGCTTCCAGCATGATGCGCTGGCCGGGATGACGGGTAAGATGCGGCGGCCGAGACTTCGTGACCTCCGTGACAACTCCGCAAACCGACGAGACGCCGACGCGCGCCATCGCGTTGCTGGCCGTGGCGTCTTTCGCCAGCGCCGCCAACTTGCGCGTGTGCGACCCGCTGCTGCCGCAGATCGCCGACCAGCTGGGCGTCACGGTCGGCGCCGCCGCCGGCATGGTCACGGCATTTGCCATCGCCTACGGAGTGTCGCAGCTGGCGGTCGGCCCGATCGGCGACGCACGCGGCAAATTGCCGATGGTGGTGCTGGGCTCGGTGCTGACCGGGCTCGCCACCATGCTGTGCGCGGCGATGCCGACGCTCGGCTCGCTGATGGTGGCGCGCTTCGTGGCCGGCGCCTGCGCCGCGGCGGTGATCCCGCTGGCGATGGCCTGGATCGGCGACGTCATCCCCTACGAGCGGCGCCAGCCGATCCTGGCGCGCTTCCTGTCGGGGCAGATCCTGGGTGTCGTATTCGGCCAGGCGGCGGGCGGGCTGCTCGGCGACTGGATCGGCTGGCGCGGCGCCATGCTGCTGCTGGGCGCAGTGCACGTGGCGGCCGGCGTGCTGCTGTTCATCGACCTGCGCCGCGGGCCGTACCTGCGCATCACCTCCGGCCGCACGCGCTGGGGCGACGCCCTGGCTTCCGCCATCGAGATGGTGGGGCGCCCCTGGGTGCGCGTCGTGCTCATCACGGTGTTTCTCGAAGGCGTGGTGATGTTCGGCGCGTTCGCCTACATCGGCGCGGAATTGCACCTGCGCTTCGGGCTCAGCTTTGCGGCGATCGGCGCCATGCTCGCCTCGTTCGGCGCCGGCGCGATGATCTATTCGCTTTCCGCCGGCAGGATCATCGCCCGGCTCGGCCAGCGAGGCCTCGCCGCGTGGGGGGCGCTGCTGCTGGCGACCGGCTATGCGGCACTGGCCGTGACGCCCTGGCTGTGGACGGTGGCGCCGGCCATCGCCACCATCGGCCTCGGCTACTACATGCTGCACAACACCCTGCAGACCAACGGCACGCAGATGGCGCCCGATTCGCGCGGGCTTGCCATCTCGCTGTTCGCCATCTCGCTGTTCATCGGCCAGGCGGTGGGCGTCTCGCTGGCGGCGCCGGTCATGGACCGGTACGGCGGGCGTCCGATCTTCCTGTTGGCCTCGGTTGCCCTTGTGGCCATCGCCTTCTGGTTCCGCCGGCAACTGATCGCCCGCGAGCAGGCCGGGCGGCTGATGGGAACCCGCGTGTGTCGCCGCCCGGATTCGGCTAGAACCACGCCATGAGCTGGTCCGGACACGGCCGCGGCGGGCGTCGCGGCTACCATCACGGCAATCTGCGCGAGGCGCTGGTCAACGCCGCGCTCGACCTGATTGCCAGCAAGGGCCCGGCGGGCTTCACCTTCGCCGAGGCCGCGCGCCAGGCCGGGGTCAGCGCCGCCGCGCCCTACCGCCATTTCCGCGACCGCGATGCCCTGATGGCCGACGTCGCCAAACGCGGCTTCGAGCGCTTCGAGGCACGGCTCACCGCGGCCTGGGACGAGGGCCGGCCAGCCCCGCTCGCGGCCCTGGAACGCATGGGCCACGCCTACCTCGGCTTCGCCCGCGAGGAGCCGGCCTACTTCTCCGCCATGTTCGAGGCCGGTGTGCCCCTCGGCGAGCACCGCGAGCTGCAGGAGGCCGGCGACCGCGCCTTCGCCGTCCTGCGCAAGGCCTGCGAGGCGGTGGTCGCCACGCTGCCTGCGGCCAAGCGCCCGCCGGCCCTGATGATGGCGCTGCATATCTGGTCGCTGTCGCACGGCATCGCCAGCCTGTTCGCGCGCGGCGATGCGGCCCGCCGCACGCTGCCCATGACGCCCGAGGAGCTGCTGGAGGCGGCCACCCTGGTCTACCTGCAGGGCCTGGGCCTCAGCGAGAAATCCGGCGGCGCGCGCTGAGAAGCGGCCGGACTCGGGCCCTGCTTGGCCCCGGCGACCCGCCGCCCAGCCTTGGCACGCCGCCCGCGCGTCATTATTTTGGACAGGCGCAGCGGAATGCTGTAGTCAGCCCTCGCGCCCGCGGCACAGCCGCCCGCCCATGGGCCGCCTTAGCTCAGATGGTTAGAGCGCTAGATTGTGGATCTAGAGGTCACCCGTTCGATCCGGGTAGGCGGTACCAATGAAATGAATGGGTTGCGGCGCCGATGCGGCGCTGGCGGATCATCGTGTCAGTGACTGTGTATGACATGGCCATCACCGACATAGCTGCCCAATATGTGCCCCCTAGAATGAGCAGCACGTCAGCGCTCAACCAGGACGCACCTTCGTACTCGCGCACGGATCTTCCCATCTTTGACCTCGACGCTTAGGAGCCCCGTCCACGGCGATCCAGCATTGACGCCTATGTGGAGGTACAATTCCTCTCCAGCGGCCAAAGGCCTTGGCGGGTGGAAGCGGGCGACATAGCCACCTATGGGTGTACGCTCGAGTCCACGTCACCTTGCAAAGGGTGAATATCGAGACTGGTGACCGCTATCTGCCCATCATAGGCGTCTCCTCGCCACCATCGGTGGCGACCCTCTACGAACCGCACGTCAATTTCTCGCACGCTCACTGCTATGCGGCATGCTGGGCGGTGAGTGATAGCGCCAAATGATTGCCTGCCTATTGCCATCGCGAACGGTGGGAACGTCGGCTTTCGCAATGATGGCGGCAAGACACGCCGCTAGTTTGGTGCGGTGTGCTCTGCAGTGGTGGCTGACTGCGGTCGGCGCTTCCTCTGTTTGGAGGAGGCGGCCGGTCCAGCGTTCGTACACAGTCATTTTTGGGAAAACAATCTGCTTCCCTCGTCTCGTCTCGCCGACGAATACGAACTCTGACGCGCTTTCACGCACGACAAACAGAACGCGCGTCGGCAACCGTGCGACGAATGGAGGACGAGTGCACTTACCTCTTCGGGGCCATTGTCGAATTGCTGCACTACTATGTCTCTTGGCGGTTTTGATACCGCACCCGGCTTTCGCGGAAGATCGTCCCTGGATAGGCATGGACATTGTCGATTGCGACACCGAGAGCGGGGCTGTCGCTGTCGTGCACGTTGAAGACGATGCGCCCGCGCGGGATGCAGGTATCCTTCCCGGCGACGTCGTAGTTTCGATGAACGGTTTAAGGCTCTCCGGGTCGGACGACTTCATTTGCAGAGTGAGTGCTCAAAGGGCCGGACAGCGCGTGCAGCTCACTGTGCTTCGTGGTGGCGAGGTGCGCTTTCCTGCCGTGAGGCTTGGAATGTGGCCTCTGAACATCCCCCAGGGACGTCGTTCATGCCCGATCCAAGTGAGCCTTGCAGACCAACCGGCAGCATCAAGTTGATCGCCAGGCAGACAAGGCGCCATCCCATCTCGTTACTGACAAGTACGACAACCTCGACAGCAATCGACAGCTTCAACGCGCCGTCAACGACGCACGTGCAGTTGGCGCGTCCTTCAAAGGCCTGGGCTTCGAGGTGCTCGCGGCAGAAAACCTGACGCGCGGACAGTTCAATGCGCTGTGGCAGAGGTTCCTCGATAGCCTAAAAGTCGGCGACACAGCTGAGCGCCCGGCATCGTCGGCGTCGCCCCTACCCGCTGCTGATGGTGATCGCCAATGGCGACCTGGCGCAGCAGACATTGAGCGTCGGCAGGGCCGGTCATGCGAGTACCCGTGGGAGCCAGGTCGCGATCTCAGGCACCATCAGCAGCAGGGCGAGCAGCAGCAGGCTCAACACGATGTAGGGCACCACAGCCTGGAAAATGTGCGCCATGGTGACCTCGGGCGGTGCGACGCCGCGCATGGTCATGAGCAGCAGGCCATGCGGCGGCAGCAGCAGGCCGAGCTGCATGCAGATGAGAAAAAGAACGCCGAACCAGATCGGATCGATGCCCAGCCGTTGCACCAGCGGCATGAAAACGGGAAGCGTGATCAGCATCATGCTGACCTGGTCGACGAAGATGCCGAGGAAGATCAGGATCGCCATCATCAGCGCGACCAGCATCAACGGCGTGAGGCCCTGCGCCATGATGGCCGACACCATCCCCTCGGTCGCGCCCGAGAAACTCAGGATCTGCGAGAACGTGGTCGCGCCCAGGATGATGAACAGGATCATGCCCGAGATGGCGACCGTCCCTTCCAGCGACTTTTTGAGCGCCGTCAACGTCATCGAGCGATAGGCGATCGCCATGACGATGGTCGCGAAGGCGCCGAGCGCGGCCGATTCGGTGGGCGTCGCCAGCCCGCCGGACATGGCGCCGACCACCACGGCGAAAATTCCAACCAGCGGCACCACGTAGACGAGCAGCAGCTTGACGCTCTCCCCGGCAGGGCGCTGCCCGATTGGGCCCGGCGGCGCAAGGGATGGCGTCAGCTGCGCACGCACGACGATGTAGCAGACGAAGGCAACCGAGAGCATCAGGCCGGGAACTATGCCGCCGATCAGGAGCTTCGAGATCGAGATGCCGGACAGGCTGCCGAGCAGCACCGTCAGCGCCGATGGCGGGATCAGCATGTCGACGGCCCCGATAGCCATGATGGGCCCCGCCGCCATGGTCGGATGATAGCCACGCGCCAGCATGATCGGCAGCATCAGCGAGCCGAGCATGGCCGTGGTGGCGATGGTCGACCCCGAGATGGCGGAGAACACGGTGCCCGCCACGACCGCCACCACCGCCAGGCGACCCGGTACGCGACGGATCAGCCCTTCCACCCCGTCGATCACCTTGAGGGCGAGGCCGGTGTGGAACAGCACCTCGCCCATCAGGATGAACAGCGGAATCGGCGTCAGCGAGAAATTGACGACTGATACAACGCTGTTGCGCACCACCTGCAGCAGCCCGGGCTCGCCGCCGAGAAACAGCCAGGCGCCGACGATATTGATGGCGATGAACGACAGCGCAACCGGCATGCCGATCAGGAGCAGGGCCGTTGATCCGCCCAGCAGCAGCAGGGCCGCCATCTGCCAGGACATGATCATGGCGCACCACCGCTGCCGGTTTGCTGCCGCGCGCCGGCGCAGCGTGCTCTCATGACGCCGACACCGCCTCCGAGCGTGCAGACCGCTCGCCGTGCCCGAGGCGATGGAGGCGGAACACGAACTCGACGGCAAACAGCAGGAAAGTCACCGGCAGGGGCGCCAGCAGCCACCATTCCGGCATCACGAGGGTCTTTATGCTCACGGCAGACGTGAGATAGCTCGAGATGGTCGCCTTGGCCCCGTACCAGACGAAGTACAGGCAGCAGGCGAGGCCCAGCAGGTCGCCGACCCACTCGAGTTGCCAGGCGCGCCGCGGCGGCAGCACTCGGAGCAGGATATCGACGCGGATGTGCCGGCCCTGGCGCAGCAGCCAGGGGCCGGTCATCAGCGTCACGAGGTAGAGGATGTCCTCGGACACTTCATTGCTCCAGGGAATGCCCCGGAGCCCGAGGTTGCGCAGCACCACGTCGCCGGTGATGATCAGCATCATCGCCAGCACCAGCAGGCAGGATATCCCCATCATCGCGTTGAGCAGATGCTCCTGAAGGCGCGACAGCCGCCGCATGGGAATCCTTCCCGCCGACACACGACCGGCTTATCCCTGCATCACTTCGAGAAGAATTCCTTCAGCTTCGGCCCGTGTTCCGGGCTTTGCTTGATGATGCCTTCCCAGCCCGCCGCATAGGCCTTCGAGCGGTAGGATTGCGCCTCCGCGGCCGGGAAGGCGATGGTCTCGATGCCCGCCGCCTTCTGGCGATCGACCTCGGCGGCGTTGTGCTTTGCCCAATCGGTGGCCTCGTTCTCGAACCACTGTCCGGCCTCGGTCACCACCTTGCGCTGCGCATCGCTGAGCTTGTTCCAGGCATCCTTGTTGAGCAGCACGCTGACCTCGGCATTGTAGAAGCCGGGATCGACGCGATACTTGGTCTTCTCCTGCCAGCCGAGCTCGAAGATGCCGTGGATGGGCCAGCCGTAGCCGTCCACCACGCCGCGCTCGAGCGCCGTATAGACCTCGCCGGGCGCGGTTTGCACGACCGTTGCTCCGAGCGCCGAGAAGAAATCGCGATAGACCGGCGTGATGCGGATCTTGAAGCCGCTGAGGTCGGGCTTGGTGATCGGCTTGGTCAGATAAAGATGGAACGGCGAGTCGTTGACGTACCTGGCCAGGAAGACCGCGTTCATCTTCTGATCGTACAGCTTCGCCATGTAGTCGAACCCGCCGCTCTTGCGCAGCTCAGCCATCGGCCGCTCGGTGAGCTTCCAGGCATCCGCTTCCGGCATGACGTTGGTGTAGAAGGCGCCGGTCACGAAAGCCATGTCGACCACGCCATTCTTGAGCGCATTGCCGACCTCGAACGGCGGCATCGCCTTCGGACCGCCGATGAAATTGACCTGGACGCTGCCCTTGCCTGCCGCGTTGACGCGCTCCACGAACGTCAGGAAGGTCTTGGTGTAGTGCGTCTGCTCGGCGAACGACGAGATCGCCCGCAGCGTCGTCTCCTGCGCGGCAGCAGTGGTTGCGAGGGTTGCTGCACAAAGGGTGCCGAGAAGCCAAGTCATGCCCGAACGCATGGTATTTCCTCCCCAAGTATAGTTTTGAGATCGGCCCGGCTCTGCCGACCGGCCGCTTAGCGGCATGCTGCTACGTTAATCAGCCCACCAAACTATTTCAACACGACCGTCACCTGGACCGCGCAAGCCGACAGGCATTTGCGCAACACCCGCCATCCGAGGGGTGGCGCGCGTACGTGCGCCTGACTAAGGTCAGGCAGCACCGCACCGCAGCTCATCCCGCCACATGCCAGGAGGCCCTATGCCGAAGCGCGAGCCCGCCTTCGAATCGACGGCAGAGGCCTACCTCGCGCTGTTGAAGCGGCGCGGCATCGACTGGCTGCTCGCCAACGCCGGAACCGATTTCGCGCCGATCATCGAGGCCCTGGTCCGGGGACGCAAGGCCGGCATAGCCATGCCGGAAGCCGTGCCGATCGCGCACGAGACGATCGCGGTCGGCATGGCGCACGGCTTCTACCTCGTGACCGGCCGGCCGCAGGCCGTGATGGTGCACGTCAACGTCGGGACGGCCAATGCGCTGATGGGGCTGATCAATGCATCGCGCGACAATGTCCCGATGCTGTTCACCTCGGGGCGGACGCCCCTGACGGAAAGGGGCATGCTCGGCTCGCGCGATCTGCCCATCCACTGGGGTCAGGAGATGTTCGACCAGGGGGGCATGCTGCGCGAGCTGGTCAAATGGGACTACGAGCTGCGCGAGCCGGCTCAGCTCGAGGCCGTGGTGGACCGCGCGCTGGCCATCGCCATGAGCGAGCCACGCGGACCGGCCTACCTCTCCTTGCCGCGCGAGGTGCTGGCCAAACCCTGGCCGAATGGCGCCTTCGCCGAAGGGCCGCTTCTCAAGCCGGCCAGCGATCCCCATCCCGCACCGGCGGACATCGAGGCCGCCGCCGACATCCTGCGCCGTGCCAAGCGGCCGCTCATCATTGCGGGGCGCGGCGATCCTGCGACTTTCACCGCGCTTTCCCACTTTGCCGAGCAGACCGCAATCCCGGTTGTGCATTTCTGGCC
This sequence comes from uncultured Alphaproteobacteria bacterium, assembly GCA_963735125.1. Classification (GTDB taxonomy): domain Bacteria; phylum Pseudomonadota; class Alphaproteobacteria; order Rhizobiales; family Hyphomicrobiaceae; genus AWTP1-13. The sequence continues at coordinate 257,827 of CAVTJY010000035.1, forward strand.
TGCCCGGATGGTGCTGCCCACCACCCATCCGTTCCACGCAGGCTTCGATGTCATGCCGCGCCTGGCCGAGGCCGACGCCGTCGTGGTTCTCGACCTGATGGTGCCGTGGCTGCCCTCGCGTCATTCGCTTGCCGACGGCTGCCGCGTTGTCCAGATCGGCCCCGATCCCTCGTTCTCGCGCGTACCGATGCGCTCCTTCCCCGGCGAACTCCTTGTCCGGTCCAATGTCGCAGTTGCACTGGCCGCTCTCGGCTCGGCGCTCGGCACCGCACCCGCCAAGAAGAAGAAAGCCATCGCAGCCGAGCTTGCCGCCGAGCGCAAGCGCCACCAGGAACTCGTGTCGCGTGCGCCGGCCGGTCTCGCGACCAACGCCTGGGTCAGTCGCTGTCTTGACCGGCAGAAAGGCGAGGACGCCATCGTCTTCAGTGAGCTTGGCTGCGACCCGTCCGTCATGACGTTCACGCGGCCCGACAGCTATTTCGGTCACCCGATCGCCGGCGGCCTGGGTTGGGGTGTGCCTGCCGCGCTCGGCGCCAAGCTCGCCCAGCGCGACCGCCTCGTCATCGCTTGCGTCGGAGACGGTTCCTACATGTTCGCCAATCCCGTCGCCTGCCATCAGACGGCCGCTTCCCTCGACCTTCCTATCCTCACCATCGTGTTCAACAACGGAGTGTGGAACGCGGTGCGCAAGTCGACGCGCTCCGTCTATCCGAAGGGGCACGCAGCTGCCGTCAACGATATGCCCCTGTCCTCTCTGGCGCCTTCGCCGGCTTACGAGAAGGTGGCCGAGGCCAGCGGTGGGCTCGGCATCGCCGTCGAGGACGTGAGCGAGCTCGAGGGCGCCATCGCAACGGCCCTCGCCGCCGTCAAGGGTGGCCAGCAGGCGCTGCTCAATGTGCGCTGTGCCATCGGCTCGTGACGGCCGGCTCGTCTGCCGCCGTTACTTGATCTTGGAACGGAAGTCCGGCTTGCGCTTCTCCAGAAAGGCCTTGGCGCCCTCCTTGGACTCGTCCGTCTGGTAGTAGAGGGCGAGTGCCTGAAATCCGAGAGCGCCGACACCGCGGATGCTCTCGCTGTCGGCGTTGAACGAGCGTTTGGCGATGGCGAGCGCGGTCGGGCTCTTCTCCATCAGCTCCTCGCACCATCTTGCCACTTCCGCGTCCAGCTGGTCGTGCGGCACCACCACGTTGCACAGCCCCATCTGCAGGGCCTCCTGCGCGCTGTAGCGTCGGCACAGGTACCACATCTCCCGCGCTTTCTTCTCGCCGACCACGCGCGCGAGATACGCGGTGCCGAAGCCCGGATCGACCGACCCCATCCTTGGGCCCACCTGGCCGAAGATCGCCTTGTCCGACGCGATCGTGAGGTCGCACAGCGTCGCGAGCACGTTGCCGCCGCCGATGGCATAGCCCGGCACGCGCGCGATGACCGGCTTCGGCACGTCGCGGATCAGCGATTGCAGCTCCTCGATCGGCATGCCGTTGGTGCCGCGGCCGTCGTAGTTGCCGTCGTGAACCGATTGGTCACCGCCCGTGCAGAACGCGCGATCGCCGATGCCGGTCAGGACGATCACGCCGATCGACTTGTTCCAGCCGGCCTTGAGAAAGGCCTGGATCAGCTCCTCCACCGTATGCGCGCGGAAGGCGTTGAGCACCTTGGGCCGGTTGATGGTGATGGTCGCCACGCCCTTGTCTTCCACGTAGAGGATATCTGTGAACGTGGTGCTCATGTGTGAGCCCTCCTGTGCGCGCCAATGCCTCGTGTCAGCGCAGTAAACGCCATTCCCGCCGATCTGTCCAAGCGCGCGGCCCTTGCGGATCGAACCTGCGCAGGTGAATTTGTTCATCCATGAAATTTCATACTTGAAATATCCGACTGGGCGAGAGCAAGCTCACTCTACCTGCTGCGATGACGGAGGGGCGGCCATGCGCGTTGCCTGTCTCGGTGGAGGGCCCGCCGGGCTCTATTTCGCCATCGCCATGAAGTTGCGCGATCCCCGCCACGACGTCGTAGTTGTGGAGCGCAACCGCCCTGATGACACGTTCGGCTGGGGCGTGGTGCTGTCGGACGAAACGCTTGCCAATCTGAAGAGCTGCGATCCCGAGAGCGCCGAAGCGATCCGACGCTCATTCGTTTATTGGGACGACATCGCCGTATTCTATCGCGGCGCCGTCACGCGCACGACGGGGCACGGTTTCTGCGGCATCGGCCGCAGGCGTCTGCTCAATATCCTGCAGGAGCGCGCTCGCAATCTCGGGGTCGAGGTCTGTTTCGAGACCGAGGCCGACAGCATCGATGCATACCGCGACTACGATCTCGTCGTGGCAGCCGACGGCGCGAATTCGAAAGTGCGCGCCTCGATCGCGGATGCCTTTCGCCCGAACATCGACGTTCGCCAGACCAAATACATCTGGCTCGGCACGCACCAGAAATTCGACGACGCCTTCACGTTCGTCTTCGAGGAAACCGAGCACGGCTGGATCTGGGCACACGCCTACCAGTTCGATGCCGACACCGCGACCTTCATCGTCGAATGCTCGGAGCCGACCTGGCGGCGGATGGGCTTCGATGGCATGAGCCAGGAGCAGGCAATTGCGGCCTGCGAGCGCATCTTCGCCCGCAACCTTGGCGGCCATCGCCTGATGAGCAACGCCCGCCACCTGCGCGGCTCGGCCTGGCTCAATTTCAGCCGCGTGCTGTGCGAGCGATGGTCGCACGGCAACGTGGTGCTGCTCGGAGATGCGGCCGCCACCGCGCACTTCTCGGTTGGGTCGGGCACCAAGCTCGCGCTCGAAAGCGCCATGGCTCTCGCCGAATACCTGCACACCGAAACCGGGATGCAAGCCGCCTTGCGGCGATATGAGGATGAGCGCCGCACCGAGGTCCTCAAGCTCCAGAGCGCCGCGCGCAACTCGACCGAGTGGTTCGAAGAGGTCGAGCGCTATCTGCATCTCGACCCGGTCCAGTTCAACTACTCGCTCCTGACCCGCTCCCAGCGCATCAGCCACGAGAATCTGCGGGCTCGCGACCCAGCATGGCTCGCAGGTGCAGAGATGTGGTTCGAAGAACAGGCGACGGGCGAGCGACCGAGCCGTCCGCGACCGCCCATGTTCACGCCATTCCGACTGCGCGATCTGCACCTCAAGAACCGGATCGTCGTCTCGCCGATGGCGCAGTATCGGGCCGTCGACGGCACGCCGACGGATTGGCATTTCGTGCACCTGGCCGAACGCGCCAAGGGCGGGGCTGGTCTGGTTGTCACCGAGATGACTTGCGTGTCTCCGGAGGGCCGCATTACGCCCGGCTGCACTGGCCTATACGCGCCCGCGCACGAAGCAGCCTGGAAACGCCTCGTCGACTTCATCCATGCCGAGACGGATGCGAAAATCGCCATCCAGCTGGGGCACTCGGGCCCCAAAGGCTCGACGCAGCTCGGCTGGGAAGTGATGGACGCGCCACTTCCCGACGGCAACTGGCAGGTGATGGCACCTTCCCCCGTTTCCTGGTCGCCAGCCAATCAAATGCCTCGCGAAATGACGCGGGCCGATATGGACGCCGTAAAGGCGCAGTTCGTGCAGGCGACGGCGATGGCCGAGCGTGCGGGCTTCGACATGCTCGAGCTGCACTGCGCGCACGGCTATCTGCTGTCGGCCTTCATCACGCCGCTCACCAATCGTCGCACCGACGCCTACGGCGGCAACCTTGAGAACCGCATGCGCTTCCCGCTCGAGGTGTTCCATGCCGTGCGTGAGGTGTGGCCGGCGCACAAGCCGATCTCGGTGCGCATTTCCGCCAACGACTGGGTGGGCGACGAAGGCATCACGCCCACCGATGCCGTCGATATCGCCCGTATGCTGCAGTCGGCGGGTGTCGACATCATCGATGTGTCGGCCGGACAAACCTCCATCAGGGCCAAGCCGGTCTACGGCCGCATGTTCCAGACGCCCTTCTCCGACCGCATCCGCAACGAGACGGGCATCGCCACCATGGCGGTGGGCAACATCTACGAACCCGATCACGTCAACTCGATCCTGATGGCCGGACGCGCCGACCTGTGCTGCCTCGCCAGGTCGCACCTCGCCAATCCCTACTGGACGCTGCATGCGGCGGCCCAGCTCGGCTATGCCGGCGAGACCTGGCCCAAGCCGTACCTGTCCGGCCGCGACCAGCTGCAGCGCCTTGCGGCCCGTTCGGAAACCGCTTCGGAGCAGGTGTGATGACTATCACTCGACAGCGGACACGTCAGAGGCCTGGCAGCCGTCGCCGGAGGCGAAAAATGACGTCTCAGCGACGACCGAGTGCCGTCCCGAAGCTCGCCTCGAGGGCCGAGCCGGTCAGCCGGCAGAAGCTGCGCCTCTGGCTGCGGCTGCTCAAGACCTCGCGTGCCGTGGAAGCGGAGTTGCGCGAGCGCCTGCGCCTCACCTTCGGCACGACCCTGCCGAAGTTCGATGTGATGGCCGCCCTGGAGCGCGATCCCGCCGGCCTGACCATGACGGAGCTGTCGCGCTTCCTGATGGTCTCGAACGGCAACGTCACGGGCATTGTCGATCGCCTGGTGGCCGAGGGCCTGGTGGTGCGGCGCGCCCACGAGCAGGATCGGCGCTCCACCTTCGTGCGCTTGACGTCCAAGGGGGCGCGCCAGTTTTCGGCCATGGCCAAAGCCCACGAAGCCTGGGTCGGAGAAATTCTGGCCCACATCACTGTCGAGGAAGCCCAAGGCATTGTCGCGCTGCTCAGCCGATCGGCGCGTCAGGACAGGAGACTTGCAGCGATAAGGAACTAGGAGTCCTCCAATGTTCGCCAAGTTGTTTTCTCGTGAGCAGTCCTCCAGCCGCGGCCCACGTCGTTCGCCCCAGAAGGGAGCGGCCGCACTCGGTCCCAGTGCGCATGTCGACACCTTCACGCGCGACAGCTTGCCCCCTGCGGAGCAGTGGCCCGATCTGGTCCTCGATCGACCCGAATTCCAATACCCAGACTATCTGAACGCCGCCGTCGAGCTCACCGATCGCATGGTCGAGCAGGGCTTCGGCGACAGAACCGCGCTGATCGGCAATGGCCGCCGACGCACCTACAAGGAGCTGGCCGACTGGTCGAACCGCCTCGCGCACGCTCTCGCCGAAGACTTCGGCGTGCGACCGGGCAATCGCGTGCTCATCCGGTCCGGCAACAACCCCGCCATGGTTGCGGCCTGGCTGGCGGTCACCAAATGTGGCGCCGTGGCCGTCAATACCATGCCGATGCTGCGTGCCGGCGAACTCGCCAAGATCGTCGACAAAGCCGAGATCGGTCTCGCGCTCACCGATTCCCGCATCGCCGACGAACTGGTCGCCTGTGCGAAGACCAGCGCCTTCCTCAAGAAGGTCGTCAATTTCGACGGCACCGCCAACCACGATGCGGAGCTCGACCGCGCCGCGCTCAGCAAGTCCGTGAAGTTCGAAGCGGTGCAGGACAGGGCGGGACGACGTGGCGTTGCTGGCGTTCACGTCCGGCACCACCGGCGAGCCCAAGGGCACCATGCACTTCCACCGCGATCTGCTGATCATCGCCGACGGCTATGCCAAGGAGGTGCTGGGCGTCACGCCCGACGATGTGTTCGTCGGGTCGCCGCCGCTCGCCTTCACGTTCGGCCTTGGCGGGCTCGCCATCTTCCCGCTGCGCTTCGGCGCCACGGCCACGCTGCTGGAGAATGCATCGCCCGCCAACATGATCGAGATCATCGAGACCTACAAGGCAACCATCAGCTTCACATCGCCCACCGCCTATCGCGCCATGATGGCTGCCATGGACAACGGCGCCGATCTCTCCTCGCTGCGCATGGCGGTGTCCGCGGGCGAGACGCTGCCGGCACCGGTGTTCGAGGATTGGGTCAGGAAGACCGGCAAGCCGATCCTCGATGGCATCGGCTCGACGGAGCTGCTGCACATCTTCATCAGCAATCGTCTCGGCAATGCCGTACCGGGAGCCACCGGACGGCCGGTCGCCGGCTATGAAGCCCGCATCGTGGACGACGACATGAAAGACGTGCCCGACGGCACCGTTGGTCATCTCGCCGTGCGCGGACCGACGGGCTGCCGCTACCTCGCCGATGTGCGCCAGGCCAAATACGTACGCGACGGCTGGAACCTGACCGGCGACGATTTCATCCGCGACAGCAGAGGGCGGCTTCCACTTCGTCGCCCGCGGCGATGATATGATCATTTCGTCGGGCTACAACATCGCCGGACCGGAAGTGGAAGCGGCCCTTCTCGCGCATGCCGATGTGGCTGAGTGCGCGGTGGTGGGCGCACCAAGCGAGGAACGAGGCCAGATCGTCGAGGCGCACGTGGTGCTGAAACCCGGAAGTGTCCGGCGACGAAGCCTGCATCAAGCGCCTGCAGGAGCACGTCAAGGCGACCATCGCGCCATACAAGTATCCACGCTCGGTAAAGTTCGTCGACGCCCTGCCCAAGACGCAGACCGGCAAGATTCAACGTTTCAAGCTCAGGACGCAGTAGCCCATGCAGTTCCTCAATCCGAAACACTGGCGGCGCGCCAAAGGCTTCTCCAATGGCGTGGTCGCGGAAGGACGACTGATTTGCGTGGCGGGCCAAATCGGCTGGAACAGCGAGCAGGAGTTCGAGAGCGATGACTTTGTCGTCCAGGTTCGGCAGGCACTCGCCAACATCGTCGCCGTACTGGCCGAGGCCGGTGCGGGACCCGAGCACATCATGCGTCTTACGTGGTATGTCACGGACAAGAACGAATATCTCGCTCGACTTGACGAGGTCGGCCAAGCCTACCGCGACGTGCTGGGCCGGCATTTCCCGGCCATGACGCTCGTCCAGGTCGCGGCGCTTGTCGAAGACCGTGCCAAGGTCGAAATCGAGGCAACTGCGGTGGTGACCTAGCGTCACAAGCTATGCGGCAATGAACGCCCCAAAGCACATGGCAACGACAAGCGACTTTCTGCTGAGCTGCATCGTCGTTTCCAAGGCGGTTGCGGGGATCGGGGTGGCGGGCTGAAGCGTGGGTCGTTTTCTATTTCCATCATACTAGAAATTAAGTTGACCACCGAAAAGTTGTTGTGTTAATCGGGCGCCATGAAGATCGATGATGCAGCAAGGCGCCTGGAAGCGCTTGGCAACCCAACCCGACTGCGGATCTATCGCACCTGGTGCGAGCAGGCGGTCCAGGTCTTGCCGTGGGGAAATTGCAAAGCCGTCTGTCGGTCCCTGCGTCAACGCTGTCGCATCACCTGAAGACGTTGATCATCGTCGGGCTGATCAGCCAGGAGCGAGACGCCACGACGTTGATCTGCCGGGCCAACTACCCGGTGATGCGGGGGCTGGTCGATTTCCTGGTGGCGGAATGCTGCACGGAGGCCGACTGCGGCTCGATCCGCAAGCAGACGGACGCCGCTGCGTAGTGGTTTGCCGATAATTTCGATAAATCCAGAAGGATGGACGACAATGTCGAACCCCGCAAGATCTGTGGCGATCATCGGCGCCGGGCCCACAGGCCTCGCCGCCGCCGCGCACGCCCTGAACGCGGCCTCAGCCCATCGTGCTGGAGGCCGGCGACAGAGCCGGGCATGCGGTGCGCCAGTGGTCGCATGTGCGCATGTTCTCGCCTTGGACCTATAACATCGACCGGGCCTCGGAACGGTTGCTGCGGGACGCCGGCTGGAACAGTCCTGATCCCGATCAGTATCCAACCGGCGGCGAGCTGCTCGAGCAGTATCTCGTGCCTCTGGCAACGCGCACCGCTCTCAGCGGCCACATCCAGACCAATGCAAGAGTAATCTCGATTGCACGGGCAGGCTTCGACAAGGTCAAGTCGGCCGGCCGGGAAACGGCGCCGTTCGAGATCCGCTATCAGAACGGCAAAGGCCCATCGACGGTCCGCGCCGATGCCGTGATCGATGCCTCCGGGACCTGGAACGCGCCGAACCCCGCGGGCGTCAACGGCCTGGACGCCATCGGTGAAGCCGCGCACGCCGATCGCATCGCCTACGGCATGCCGGATGTGTTCGGCGCCGCGCGCGCCCGCTATGCCAATAAAGTCGTGGCGGTGCTCGGCGCCGGACACTCGGCCGTCGGCACCATCCTCGACCTCGCACGCCTGAAGCAGGCCGAGTCGGAAACACGGATCGTCTGGCTGCTGCGCGGCGACAACCCGGAGAAGTCGTTCGGTGGCGGCGCCAACGACAAGCTGGCCGCGCGCGGTGAGCTGGGAAAGGTGTTTGCCGACCTCGTGCAAGGCGGCAGCGTTGGCGTTGAGGTCGGTTCCGGCTGACGCACATTCAAGGGACGGCGATAAGCTGCGGCTCGGCGCCGGGTCGGCATGCTGCGGCCGCCACATCGAGGCCGACGAGCTGGTCGTCGCCACGGGATTCCGTCCCGATCTGTCATTCCTGCGCGAGTTGCGCATCTCTCTGGACCCGGCGCTGGAATGTCCGCCCATCCTGGCTCCGCTGATCGACCCCAATCTGCACAGCTGCGGCACGGTGCGCCCGCACGGTGCCCGTGAGCTGGCGCAGCCAGAGGCTGGCTTCTACTTCGCTGGCATGAAGTCCTACGGCCGCGCGCCCACCTTCCTGATGATGACCGGTTACGAGCAAGTGCGCTCGATAATGGCCGACATTGCCGGTGACAAGGAGGCGGCTGAGCGCGTCGAGCTGGTGCTGCCCGAGACAGGCGTTTGCAATGGGCCCCTCACGACCTCAAGCGCAAGCGAGGGTTGCTGCGGTGGACCAGCGCCTGCACATGCCGACGCTTGTTGCCGGCAGGACGCGGACGCGAAGGCAAGCGGCGCCAAGGGTTGCGGTTGCTCCTAACAGGCAACCGACCAAATGACGATTCCCTGCTACTTTGCCTACAGGCGCTGGATGGGAAATGCGAAAGGGCTGGAAGAATAAGTTTAGTCACTCGCCATAGGCGCGGCGAGTTCTTCGTCGACAGCGATTGAACAAGGCCAAGCGACGCCGGCTAGCTTTCAACCTCGGTGTGGACGGGCATTAGGTCGACGCGTCGATCGTCCGAGCCGCTCACCCAACCTGTAGTCCGAAATCTCGAGCATTCTGCCCCCTTGTGGTGGGTTCCCCGCGGGCTTTGCGCTTGAGCCGGCGCGTCAGGTCGCTAACCGCATCACTTCCCCGCAAGTGCTGCGCAAGATTGGCGTCGCTCTGCATGATGCGCGGTGCAAGTTCCGCCGCCTCCCGGAGCCGGCCTTGTCGCCACAAAATGAGAAGGAGGCGACGGGCGACGATGCCGTTGCCGCCAAGCTTGAGGATGCGACGATAGAGCTGGTCCGCAGCGCTGGCGTCTCCCCGGAGCTCCGCGTGGTGCCCTAAAATCTCGGCTGCTCGAATGAACGCCTCGCGCGACCTGGGATCGGATGCACTTGCCCGAGCCAGCCGCTCATCCGCGATCACCTCACGAAACAGCGGCAGGGCCTCATGGGGTCTGCCTGCCGCGTAGGCGCGCCATGCCAACTCGAAGCGTTCGAGCGAGCACTCGGTGGCAGACGGCGCCACGCGCCTCGACCTCCTCCGTCAGCTCCGCCCGCATGCTGGCGAGGCACCTGTACACCGGCGATTGCTGGGGGCTCAATCCCAGGCGCTCGTAGAATGCACACGTGACCTTGGCAACATTGTCGATGATGTTGAGCTTGGAGATCGCGTCGTAGCTGCTGCGCACGCTGTCGCTGGGCAGGAGTTGAAGCGAGGGGGAAGGCTGGGGTTCAGCCGAGCTGTCCCGCCGCAGACCCCGGTAGGCTTTGCTCGCGATTGCGTAGAGCCTTGGTGCCTTGCGTTTGGCGAGGCGCAGGATCGGATTGTTGCGCCCGGCATACTCCGGGCTGGGCCACAGCCTGCCTAGCGCCTTTCGAAAAGGATCGCGCCCAATGGCGCCGGTCGACTTCGGATGGTTCAGTACGCGCTCCGACGTGCCATTCACGGGATCGAGCATCGCCCAGGTGAGATGGCTGTAGTCGATGTCCGCCTCTATGCAGAAAGCGTTCCCCCACACCCATTGCAGCGGCGAGAGTGCCTGCTCCCCACAAGCCGTCGCCGAAGACGACGGCGTGCGGATCGACGACGAATGCCTTGGCGATGTGGTCGGCGGCATCCGAATAGGTCAGAAACACTGCGTGACCCGGCAAGATCGCCAGCCGGCTGGCAACGACATGGAGGAACAGGAAACGGCGAAGAGCCTCCTGCGCGGCCGGGCGGCTCTCGATCCTTTCCACCACGTCCTCGAACCTGCTCCCCGTCCTCGGCAGGACGACGGTGAGATCGGATTGCAGGCGGCGCAGGTGACGCTGGAACCCAGGAGCCGCTGTGGCGAGCGCGATATATCTTTGCCACGGTGGCGTCGGGACATTGGCGCGCACGCTCATATACGCGCGTTGCGACGGCCAGATAATCCAGCGTCGCGTTGACGAATTGCGTCTTTGCCCGCTTCACCTGTCCCCGGCGCTGCTCCAGCACCCGACCCTGGTCGAGCGCGATGTGGGTCGCACTCTTGGAGTAGGTCGGAGTTGCTCGCATCGCGGAAATTCGATGCCCAGCTGCCGAGGTTCATCAACCGGGAGTGGTCCCGATGCAGCTTCGGCCAACGATAGTATTGTTCCGCGAACTTGAGCGTCGGCTCTGCACTTACGCCCAGGATCTCGAGATAGCAGGGCTTGGCTCCCGGTCGAGAGGGCACCGAACGTATAGGAGACGTCGCGGGCGCTCGATCTGACCGCGAGAGGATGTGACGCCGTCTCGGAGACAACCATGCTCTTGGGAGACAGCTCGATCGCGTACTCGGGATGATTGATGAAGTAACATGCCAGAGCAGGCAGCGGCGGCGTGTTTCGGATTGACGTGCCTGATGAACAGCTCGACCGCCTGGCACGACGTGAAGCTGATGTACTCGTGGCCGTCGACCCTGCGCAGCCCGTCGAGCTCGACCGTCACAGTCTCTCTGCACACCTGAGGCAGCCTGTAGTAGACCGTGTCATGCTCCTCGAGCGCATCGATGATGGTGCCGAGGCAGCCGGCCGCGTAGACGCAGTCCGGGATGATGACGAGGAACAGATCGAAGTCGCGGTTGCGTCCTGCTACGGCATGTTGCCAAGGGATCCAATGATTGGTCCGCGCCGCCGCGGGAAGCTGCTCGAGCTGCAGCACCTCGACCTTCACGAACTTGGACAGCGCATTGAAGCTGTCACAACGCTCCAGGAAATCCCGGGTCGGTCCATCCGTGTAGAGCAGCAGCGTCACCTCCTGCTCGCGCGACATAAGCGGAATGTTGCGCGGTTCCAGGAGGGAGCGGACGCAGTAGCGGGCGAAGAAGTCCGCAAACTCCTCACCCCACACCAGGCAGACCAGCGCCACGCGCAATTTCACATGCGGCTGCCGCAACAAGACACTCGATGCGCAGACCCGAGACCCGTTTCTGTATGACATGTGATGTGCGCGCGCATTCATAAGATGGGTCGCCCGGACGTGGCCGCGACCGCCCGCTTGGCGGCAATCGGCCATACGAAGACCTCAGCTGAACCCCTTCACCCCCACGGGCACCGACATCGCCTTCGCAAGCGAAACGAGCGACGCCGGCTCCGATGTCAACCTCTGCGCTGGGCGCCTATGCGGGTCAAGATTGGTGCGGCGCTTATGCAGCACTAAGATTGGTCCCGGTCCTATAGAGGATGGGCCGCGAGGGCATCAGCCTCAAAGAACCGTGCTCGGCTTGTCGAGCGCCTCACACCCGGCCAGAGCGCTACCTGTTTCCGTAGTGCTGGATACGCTGGTCCGGACGTGCACCGTCCCGAGCACGCTGCGATAGGCCTCCAGCATCGAATGCTGCACATGCGATTCCGTGTAGCCGCTGAGCACTCGTTGTCGCGCCGCCATCCCCATCCTGCGACGCAGGTCCGCATCTGACGCGAGCCGGGCGAGAGCCTCGGCCAACATGGCGGGATCGTCGGGCGGCACCAGAAATCCTTCCACTCCGTTGCGCACGAAATCGCGATTGCCGGGCACGTCCGTAACAACCAGCGGGCGCCCACACGCAGCCGCCTCGAGCAACGCGCGGGGCAGTCCCTCGCCACCGCGCGAGGCGAGCACAAAGATGTCGGTGCGCCGCCACACGTCGGCAACATCTGTCACATGTCCACGCCAGGCTGCATCCGGTCGCGTGCACCAAGCCGTCAGCACCTCGTCCGTGACCGGCTCGGGATTGTCCAGGTCGCTCCTGCCGTAGAGTTCGAGCTGCAGCGGCACGCCTCTGTTCCGCAGAGACGTGAACGCTTGCATCAGGACGTCGATACCTTTCGATCGCACCATGCGTCCGACGTGTGCGGCGATGGGGACCGTATTGTGTGGGGGCGGCATGAATGGGAATGCGTCCGGGTCGACGCCTGCCCCGCCGAGGATGGCAAAGTTTTGGCCGGGCTCCGCGCCTGCCTGCCGCAAGGTGGCCAAGTCGTGTGAATTCTCCACGAGGAGGTAGGCATCCTTTTTGTTCACCAATGACACCAAGACGCGAAGCGCTGCTTTCCTGTAAAGGCGGCGCAGCGGCCCGGTGCTTATTCCAAGCAAGCCTTGACCGGTCAGATGCAGGACGACGCGCGAAGAGCCCGCCAACTTGGTGGCAAGACCGCCGAGAACCATTGCCTTCAGCGTAATCAAATGCACGACGTCCGGCTGCTCTTCTCTGAGGATGCGGGCCAACGCCCAGACCGAGCGACATTCCCCCGGGGGATCGCTTGAACCACGCCGGAAATCGAATGGCACAACGCGGGTGCCAAGCGCCTCGAGCCTTGCCATCTGCTTCGACGGCCGGGTGACGACGACGACCGAAGGCGCCATTTGCTTCAGCAGTACGATCAAAGGCTGGAAATGCGAGAGAGCGAACCAATCCTCGGTTATGAGAAGCGCAATCTTGCCGCTCCTCGGAGTGACCGCGCTCGACCAAGTATCCAAGGATCGCCTCCACGAAGCGCGGCCCGCCACGGTACTACCTACCTGCGCCCAGCAGCCCTGCCAATTCGCGGTAGCGACCCAATCGTGGATAATGCATGCCTTCGGCTCATTTGAGCCTTTGGCATCGACTGCATGACAGATGTCTCGAGCGGGCGAACTCGGCGCCGAAAGCTCAGTCGACCTGTGATTTCTGCAGTGCTCAGAGCGAACCGCGCCCAGACGGCTGACCATTGGTGGATGGCGGTCGATGTCAGTAAGGCTTCACCACCAGTCGGACATGAGCATCGACGCGGTGCAGGAACCAGTTGAGCCCATGCTCGGCAGCGTATTCGTCGGTCGCCTCGCGCGACCCTGGGAAGGCGCCGTAGTCGTCGATGATCAGAATGCCGCCAGGCGACAAGCGCGGATAGAGGTGCTGCAGCTCGTGCTTTGTCGATGAATAGAAGTCGGTATCGAGCCGAAGAATTGCGATCTTCTCCGGCACAGTGGCGGGAATGGTATCCTCGACCATACCCTTGACGAAGTGCAAATGCTTGTCGGGATATCCGAGTGGATCAATGCGTTGCCGAACCAGCTCGACCCCTGCCTTCATCCAGTTCGAGCCTCTGTCGCCGTCCTCCTCGGTACGGTGCGCATCCCAACAAGCCTTGGCGCCGAGTGCGTCATCGTCCCTTTCCTCCGGCTTCGGCATGCCGGCGAAGGTGTCGTAGAGATAGATATCCCGGTCAATGACGCCTTGGCGCTGCAGCGCCCGGATCATCACCTCGATGTTGCCACCCATGTAAACGCCGCATTCCACGAGCGCGCCGGGAATGCGCTGCTCGATCACTCGATCGACCGCCCGGACGAGCGTCACGATCGCTTCCGGGCTGCCGCAGAGATTTTGCTGCGAAGCGGATTGGATCGACCACTCAGCGTCGCTGAAATCAGCGTAAATGCGCTGGCGCAGCGGCGACTGACGGAGTGCCGTCTCCTGGAAGTCGGCAAGGTCGTTCGCGGGAGCCACTGGTGCGTTCAAACCGGTTCGGAATTCGAGCTTCCTGCGTCGATGTCGCGAGCATGCGACCGGTCAGTGATCGTTCTGCTTCGCTCCCGAGCTTCCGCAGCGAAGTCCGACAACGTCGGAGTGCGCTCGACACCAGCTTCAACGGCCCGGAAGCAACCCTCGACGCTGTCCTGTTCACCTGAAACCATCCCGAGTGTTGACTTGGCTTTGGCGATACGGCTCGTTCCAGCAATCTTAGCGTGGATATACAGCGCCTAAAGCAGGACGGAGAGGCACGCAATGGGTGAGCCGGTCGGCAAGCGCGCTTTTCAACATCCGAGCGGGCAACCTCGTTCCGCCGGCGTGAATCCACCGTCCGATGTCAGACATTCAAATCGGTAACCTCTGGAGCGACCGATGGGCCTGGCGGCTGCGTGTTGGCGAGGGCCTGCGGCCTGAGAGGCTTCTCAAGATCCTCATTGTGCGAGGAGCGAGTGCCTGGAACGCATCGGCGGGCCAAGCGCGCTTGTGATTTGGATCACTCGCGCGCTTTGCCGTTCGCCAACTGCCGAGACGGCATAGTCACTCGGGCTGTACTCCGGCCGCCTTGATGATGGTGGCCCACCTGTCGACCTCGGCCTTGAGGAAGGTGTCCAACGCGACAGATGTGGCCCGATCTTGACTGACGGGCTCCATGCTGAGCTCAGCGAAGCGCTGGATCACGGTTGGCTCCTTAAGGGCGGCCTGGAGGGCGGCTTCGAGCTTGTCGACAGCCGGCTTCGGCGTTCCCCGTGGCGCATACAGCCCATACCACGTGGAAACCTCGATATCTGGCGCGCCCGCTTCCGCGGTGGTCGGCAGGTCAGGAAGGGTCTTGAGGCGCGTCTTGGTCGTGACGGCGTAGGCCTTCAGCTTGCCGGACTGCACCAATGGCGTAGGACCGGTTGCCGGATCACAATAGAAGTCGATGTGACCGCCCATCAGATCGTTGAGAACAGGACCGCCGCCCTTGTAGGGCACGATGCTTGGCTTGGTGCCGGTCGCGCTCTGGAAGACCATGCCGCACAGATGTGCCGCGGACCCGATGCCGGAGTGGGCATACATGGCCTTGTCGCCGCGCTCCTTCACGTGGGCGATCAGCTCCTTCAGATCCTTCGCCGGGTAGTCCGGCCGCGCCACGATGATCATCGGCACATCCGTGACGAGCCCGATCTTCTCGAAGTCGTTGACGGGGTCGTAGGGAAGCTTCTTGTAGAGGCTGACGCTGGTTGCCTGCCCGACATGCATGAGCAGGATCGTGTAGCCGTCGGCGGGCGCCTTTGCGACCCGATGCGTGCCGATCGTTCCCCCGGCACCCAGGGTGTTCTCGATGATGATCTGCTGGCCGAGGTGCGGGCTCATCGCAGCACCGACGATACGAGCGATCGTGTCGCCCGGCCCGCCGGCCGCGAACGGCACAACCATCGTGATCACGCGGTCGGGGTAATTCTGCGCCGCGACCGGCACGATGCCAGCCAAGCTGATCAGCCAGACTGCGATCCATTTCATAGGCTTCATGTTGAATTTCCTCCCGTCTTGTCATCCTGCAACAATGCGATCGCCGCTTGTGCGGCGTTGCGAACATGGCTGACGGCCGCCTTGCGGGCGCGCTTGGCGTCCCGATCCATCAGCGCATCCACCAGTTCGGCCAGCTCTGCGAGGCTTTCAGACGATCTGCCGGGAGCGCGCAACGAGGTGGCGCGCAGCAGCATGACGCGCGCATTCAGCATGCGCAGGCTCATGCCGAGGGCTTCGTTGCCGGACCCTTCGATCAGGCAGTCGTAGAAATGGTTCTTTGCATTCAACCGTGCGAGAGGATCGGGCTTGCGAAACGCCTTCTTGAGGTCCGCGAAAGCTGCATTCAATGCCGCCCGCTGTTCTTTCGACGCGTGCTCGGCAAACAGCTGGCAGGCAAGACCTTCAAGCTCCATGCGCACCTGATAGACGCCTTCGGCTTGCTTGGTGGTCAGCTTGGCGACAACGGGGCCCCGATGCGGCAGTACCTTGATCAGGCCCTCGGACTCGAGCTGGCGCAGTGCCTCGCGCACCAGCGTCCGGCTCACGCCCGTCATCTCGCACAGTGCCCGTTCGGGCAGTCGCTCGCCGCCCTTGAAGCGGCCGAGCGCGATCGCATAGCGGATGCTTTCGGTCACGCCGTGGCGCAAGTGGCGCGGCGATCTTCTCCACCCGGAAATCGTGCTCGCGAAATGTCGACGTCATGCGGCCGCCGAATCTTGCCCGTCGGAGGCGCGAGCCGCACGGCCGAGGCCGCGCGGTCTCGCGGGCGCCGACCTAGGGCGCTGGTTTGCCTAACGCCTGACGCACCTTGGCAATATAGGCTTCGCCGTCGAAGCCAACTTCCTTGGCGCGCGCAACCCAGCTGTCGATCGCCGGCTTGGCGTATTGCGCCTGGTTCAGCTTCGCGCGTTCCGCCGCCGGTGCGCTCCACGGCTCGATGCCGTTCTTCTTCATGTTGTCGAGGGCCGCCTGAACGAAGGCGTTGTATTGGCCGTAAGCGTCCTTCTCGAGCTCGGTCATCGCGCCCTGCATCTGCTGGCGGATATCGGCCGGCAGGCCTTCCCACTCGGCCTTGTTGACGAGGATCGCCCAGCCGGTGATCGGACCGATGCCCCAGTCCTGCACGTTCTTGGCCACGCGCCAGAACTCCAGCGCACCGCCCACGCACGTCGAGATGAATACCCCGTCGATCACGCCGCGCTCGAGGCCGGGCATGATTTCCGGAACCGCCATCGGCGTCGGCTTGGCGCCGAGCGCATTCAGGAGGGCGGCAGTCTGCGGGTTGTGCACGCGGATGCGCTTGTTCTGGAAGTCCTCGATGGTGTGGATCGGCACCTTCGAGAACAGACGGGTCGGACACCATGCGCCTTCGGCGAGCACCACGGCGCCCCACTTGTCGAGCCAGATCTGCGCGGTGTCCTTCGCCCAGAAGGCCTGCCGCACCTTGTGGAACTCGTCGATGTTGTCGATCAGGCCGGGCAGATTGAAGATGCCCATGCGCGGCTCGTCCGCCGCCAGGTACGTGTGCAGCGCAGCCGACATCGGCAGCCGGCCGTCGCGTACCGCGGAGGCGATCTGCGCCGGCGCCACCAGCGAGTCGCTGACTGTTACCGACACCCGGCCGTTGGTGGCCTTCTTGATCCGCTCCGGAACGCTGGCGGTCATCGCCGTGTAGGCATCGCCCGGCGAAACGATGATGCCCATCGTGAGATCGTAATTCTTCTGCGACCATGCCGGCTGGGCCATGAGCGCCGTGCCGGCGACGATCGCTCCAAAAACCACGCCTCTGCGTTCAAGCAACATCAGTTTCCTCCTGGGATACGTCTTGTTCACGGCCGTGCGTGGCCGTGCCATGCGTTCGCGTGGGATCAGTCACGCAATCATACAATATGATGGTCGGATTGCATGTCAAGCCGAGTTGGTGTAGGCGCAAGGGCAAGTAAGAAATGGCGGGAGGACGCCCATGAGCGAGATTGTTGCGCCGGCTTTGCACGCGCCAGGTGCGGACGACTTGGCCGTCGTGCGGGCGATTGATCGCATCTCGGCGTCGGCCGGTTTCATCGCTTCGGTGGCGCTCGCGATCATGACGATCGTGGTCTGCTACGAGGTCATTTCCCGCTACCTCTTCAATGCCCCCACGACCTGGGTGACGGAAGTCAGCACCTATCTGTTCGTCGCCGTCGTTTTTCTGGGGCTGGCCGAAGCGCAGCGCGCCAACGCGCATATCCAGGTCGAGATCCTTGTCGACCGCCTCGGCAGGGAGGAACGCGCGTTCATCGAGCTGGTCGGCCTTTGGCTCGGCGTTCTTTTCGCGACCATCGCCGCGTGGCACTGCGCGCGGTTCACATTTCTCGAGTATCTCCACGATGCACGCGATTGGGGTCTGCTCGGAACGCCGCAATGGCTTCCGCAGGTTCCGCTCGCGATCGGATACGCCCTGTTCGTCGCCGCGCTTCTGCGTGACATCTTCAAGCTGCGTCCGCCCAGCGGCGCCGTGGCGCAGTGGGTGATCCTGGCCGTGGCGCTCGGTGTCGTCGCGATCCTGTTCGCCCTCGGGCGCGGCGATGTGAAGATCACGGGCACCCGCTTCGATTGGGGCACGGTCACGATCTGCGCGGCGCTCGTCGTCTGCATGCTTGCTTCGAGTGGCATGCGCGTCACCCTCGCGGTGGTTGCGCTCATGGCCGTGCTGAGCGTGCTGTTCTATTTCGCGCGCGGCTCCTCGCAGCTCTGGATCGGGCTGCTGCTCGGCGGCACCTTGTGCCTCCTGCTCGCGATGGGCGTTCGGGTAGCGTTCTCGATGGCCGTGACCGGAATGCTGGGACTCTACTTCCTGCTCCCAATGACCCAGCTGCCGGTTGTCGCGGATCGCTCCTGGACCAGCATCAATACGTTCACGCTGACCGCGGTGCCGAGCTTCGTGCTGATGGGGTCGCTTCTCGTGCGCAGCGGCATCACGTCCGAGCTGTTCGACGCCTTGGTGAAATGGTTCGGCCGCACGCCGGGCGGCCTCGCGCACGCCAGCGTCGTGGCGTCCGCGACGTTCGCGGCGGTGTGCGGCTCCAGCCTCGCCACCGCCGCTACACTGGGGTCGGTCGCGGCGCCTGAGATGGTGAAGCGCGGCTACAGCCCGAAGCTCACCTATGGCGTGGTGGCGGCAGGCGCAACGCTCGGCATCCTGATTCCCCCCAGCATCGCCATGATCATCTACGGCAACGTGGTCGGCGTCGCGGTCACGCAGCTCTTCATTGCCGGCATCATTCCTGGGCTACTGTTGTCGGCGTTTTTCATGCTGGTCGTCGCCATCTGGGCCTACTTCATCCCGACCGCAGTTCCGCGCGGTGAAAGCTTCAGTTTCAAGGAGAAGGCCACGTCGGCCGTCGCCGTTCTGCCCTTCATCCTGCTGATCGCCGCCGTGCTCGGGCTCGCTCTACTTCGGCATAGCGACGCCGACGGAGGCCGGTGCGCTCGGCGCGGGCGTGGCATTGATCATGGCCGTGCAGCGGAGGCGGCTCGACTGGTCGACGTTCTACGACGTGCTGCTGGATACCGTGAAGGTCACCGCGTTCATCATGCTGATCGTGGTCGCTGCCGCGATCCTGAGCTGGGTGTTCGATTTCCTTCGCCTGCCGCGCGCCATGGTTCAGGTGGTCAACGACGCAAACCTGGCGCCGTGGGCTGTGATGCTCATCATCGTGATCGTCTATCTGATCCTGGGCTGCTTCATCGAATTGATCGCCATGATGCTGATGACGCTGTCCGTCACGTTCCCGATCATCGTGGCAATCGGCCTTGATCCGATCTGGTTCGGCGTCATGCTCGTCCTGCTCGTCGAAATCGGACTTGTCACGCCGCCGGTCGGTCTCGTGCTGTTCGTGCTGAAGGGGATGAGCCCGAACGTCGAATTGCGCGACATCATTGATCGGGGTCACGCCGTTCATCTTCCTGATGCTCGGCTTCATCTGGCTGCTGTATGTCTTTCCCGAGATTGTGCTCTGGCTCCCGCGAACGATCGGCTGACCAATGCAAACGCCCGTCACAGGTCCCCTCGTCGACTTCCTGGTCTCGTCCCGATGGGAGGACGTACCTGAGGATGTACGCCACGCCGCCAAGCGGTCGATCCTGAACTTCTTCGGCACGGCTCTCGGCGGCAGCCAGGATTCAGCCGTCAAGGGCGTGCTGGCTGTGCTGGATCGCTTCTCGGGTCCGCGCGGCGCCACGGTGGTCGGTCACGCGACCAAGCTCGACATGCTTGGCGCAGCGTTTGTCAACGCAGCGAGCGGCAACGTGTTCGACTTTGACGATACGCATCACCCGACCATCATTCATCCGACCGCCCCGGTGGCGCCCGCGCTGTTCGCGCTCGCGGAAAGCCACGCCATGACCGGGGAGGAACTGCTGCACGCCTTCGTGCTCGGGGTCGAGGTGGAGTGCCGTCTCGGCAATGCGGTATCGCCGTGGCACTACAAGCGCGGCTGGCACATCACGTCCACCTGCGGCGTGTTCGGCGCGGCCGTGGCTGCTGCAAAAGTCCTGGGGTTCGACGCGGCTCGCATGCTCTGGACGATCGGCAACGCCTCCGCACAGTCATCGGGATTGATCGAGACGCTCGGCACCATGGCCAAGAGCATCGGCGTCGGAGCTTCGGCACGAGGGGGGCTGTCGGCGGCGTTTTTCGCCGAAGCTGGTGTCACGGGTCCGGCCGAGCCCATCGCGGGGCCGCGCGGGTTCACATCGGTGATGGGCAACGAGGCGAACCTCGCCGCCATATCCAAGGGCCTCGGAGAGACGTGGGAGCTGAGGGCGAACACCCACAAGCCGTATCCTTGCGGTGTGGTGCTGTTTCCCGTCATCGACGCTTGCCTCGATCTGCGCGCGCAGAACCCTGACCTCAACGCTCGATGCGATCACGGATATAATCGTTGAGGGCCATTCGCTGCTTGGCGAACGCACCGACCGGCCCTCGGTCACCACCGGGCGCGAGGCGCAGGTAAGTGCGCAGCACAGTGTTGCCGTGGCCCTTACCCACGGTCTGGCTGGCGTCGCTCAGTTCGAGGATGCGGTCGTAAACAGCGCCGATATCCTTGCGCTTCGCAGCAAAGTGCATGTCCGCGAGCGGCCGGGCACGCCGGTCGAGGCAGCGCACGTGACTGTTACGCTCGCTGACGGCGCAACACTACATTCATTCGTCGAGCAGGGCCGAGGCACCCCGAAGCGTCCGATGTCGGACGCGGACATAGAAGCGAAGGTAAAAGAGCTGGCGAGGCATGGTTGCCCGAAGCTCGATCCCTCGCCCCTGATCGATGCGATCTGGTCGCTCGATCGTAGTACCGACGCCGGCTCTGTCATGCGCCTCGCGGGTTGCTGAGATGGCCGCCATCCTGGCCGACAAGTGCGCTCTGATCACCGGTTCGACCGCGGGGCTGGGCTTTGCGATCGCCGAGGCGCTGGCGGCGCAGGGCTGCAACATCGTCTTGAACGGCATAGCGTCCGCCGGGGAAGGTGCCGCCGCGCAGCAGAAGCTGACGAGCGCATTCGGCGTCGATGCCGTCTACGAAAGGGCCGATATCTCGCAGCTGGCGGAGATCGAAAGGCTAGTCGCCGCTTCGGTGGCGCGGTTCGGCAGCATCGATATCGTAGTCAATAACGCCGTCGCGCGTCATTTCGCGCCGATCGAGAAACTGACGCCGGCGGAATGGGAGCAGTCGCTCGCCGTCAACCTCTCGGCGCCGTTCCACATTGCCCGGCTGGTGTTGCCGATGATGCGCGCGCGGGGCTGGGGGCGCATCTTCAACCTCTCCTCCTACTACGGCTCGCGCGGTGCGGAAGATCGGATCGGCTACGTCACGACCAAGACCGCACTGATCGGCATGACGCGCGCCATCGCGCTCGAGGCGGACGACCAGGATATCACCTGCAATGCGATCTGCCCGGGCACGCTGGCGACACCCGACATCATGGCGCGCATCGACAAGCTCGCTGCGGCGAGCGGCATCAGCGCGGATGAAGCGACGCGCCAGTATCTGGCAGGCCGCCGTCCCGCCGGTCGGTTCGTCGGATTGGAGAGCGTCGGTGCATTGATCGCATTCCTGTGCGGTCCCGGCGGCCGCGACATCACCGGCGCCGTGCTGCCGGTCGATGGCGGCTGGACCGCGACCTGACCCGCCTGCCGAACGAAGACGGCTCCTCGAATCTCCTCGCGCCAGCACCACGGCCGAACAGCTGCTTCGCGCGGATTTGTCCGCTCTCGTATCGATTTGGAAGACCGGAGACGAGTCGCGAGCAGTCAAGCGCCCGTGAGTTGTTGAAAACCGGCCGGAGGCACCTTCGATTGCGTTCGAACGTGTGTATTGTCCCGGCCGGATAGCGAGTTCGCGTCCCGCGTGTATGCAGGTCGCTTGTCGTAGCTCGCTCCAAACCGATGTCCGTCAACGTTTATTGATTGACTGACTTGCTGGAACGTACGCGAGGGATGCTATGGCTCACGCCGCGACTTTCCTCACGGAGGTTGCAGAAATCGCGCGACGCACCCCCACAGAAGTTGTGGAGAATCTTTGCGACGAGCTCGTTGCGTTGCGCGAGCGGGAAGGCCGGCTGTTCATTCTCGGCGTCGGCGGCAGCGCCGCCAATTGCGGACACGCCGTCAACGACTTCCGCAAGCTGTGCGGCATCGAGGCTTACGCGCCCACCGATAACGTTTCCGAGCTGACGGCGCGCACCAACGACGAGGGCTGGCAGACAGTGTTTGCCGAGTGGCTCAAGGTCAGCCGCGCCAAGGCCGCGGACGCGATCCTCATCTTCTCCGTGGGCGGCGGCGATCTGGAGCGCAACGTCAGTCCCAACCTGGTCGCCGCCATCAAGGAGGCCAAGGCGCGAGGCCTCAAGGTGTTCGGCATCGTTGGACGCGATGGTGGCTACACCAAGCAGGCCGGCGATGTCGTGGTGGTCATTCCGACCGTGGGCGAAGAGCGCGTAACGCCGCATCAGGAGGCGTTTCAGGCGGTCGTCTGGCATTGCCTCGTCTCGCACCCCAAGCTGCAGAGGAACGCGACCAAGTGGTGACGCGCGCCGTATTTCTGGACCGCGATGGCGTGATCAGCGCCAACGTGCAGCGCGACGGGCGACCGGTGGCGCCGACCAGCATGGCCGACTTCCGCATCCTGCCGGGTGTCGAGGAGGCAACGCGGCGTCTCAAGGAACTCGGCTTCGTCCTGATCGTGGTCACCAATCAGCCCGACATCAGCACCGGCCGCAACACCATGGCAACGCTCGACGCCATGCACGACGAGATGCGCCGGCGCCTGCCGCTCGACGAGGTCAAGGTCTGCATCCACGTCGACGCCGACCGCTGCGACTGCCGCAAGCCCAAGCCCGGCATGCTTCTCGACGCGGCCCGCGAGCGGCGCATCGACCTGACACAGAGCATCATGATCGGCGACCGCTGGCGCGACATGGAGGCCGGGCAGGCGGCCGGTTGTCTCGACCATAATGATCGACGGGGAAAGCGATCACGAGAAGCCGAGCACGCCGCATAAGACGGTTCGGTCGCTACCGGAAGCGGTCGCGTACATCATCGGGCATGAGCACAGCGAGGGAAAGGTGTCATGACCACACCAAGCATCGGGACGCTGAATATCAAGATATTCGCCGACGGGGCCGATACCAAGCGCGATGCTGGCGGCCGCCGCCAATCCACTGATCCGTGGTTTCACCACCAATCCCACGCTGATGCGTGCCGCCGGCGTTGGCGACTACAAGGCCTTCGCCCACAAGGTTCTCGAGGCCATCCCGGACCGCCCGATCTCGTTCGAGGTGTTTGCCGACGACTTCCCCACCATGGAGCAGCAGGCGCACGAGATCGCGTCCTGGGGCAAGAACGTCTACGTCAAGATTCCCGTCACCAATACCAGGGGCGACTTTGCCGGCCCCCTGATCGCCACCTTGTCGCGCACCGGCATCAAGCTCAACGTCACGGCTGTCATGACGCTCGACCAGGTCGCGCGCATCGGCGACGCTCTGGCAGAGACGGTGCCCGCGGTCGTGTCGGTATTCGCCGGCCGCATCGCCGACACCGGGCGAGATCCCGTGCCGCACATGAAGGAAGCGCTCGAGATTTTGCGAGACCGGCCCAGGGCGGAGCTGTTGTGGGCGAGCCCGCGCGAGCTGCTCAACATCTTCCAGGCCGATGAGATCGGCTGCCACATCATCACCGTCACCAGCGACCATCTCAAGAAGCTGTCGCTGATCGGCAAGGATCTGAACGAGTACTCACGCGACACGGTGGCGATGTTCTACAAGGATGCGGTGTCGGCAAGGTACGCCATTCCGCTTGTCCCCGCGCGGGCCGCCTAGCGGCCCCGATCGGCGCGCCGCCGACGGCCCGGCGCGCCCACGCGTCCCAATCCCAACCAACCTATGGAGCATCATGTCCCCTGATATTAGGAACGTGCTCGTCACCGGCGGCGCCGGCTATGTCGGCCACGTGCTGACGCCGCGCCTGCTGGCCGAGGGCTACAATGTCACCGTCTACGACACGCTCTATTTCGGCTGCCGGCTGCCGAACAGCCCGAACCTGCGCGTGATCCAGGGCGACATTCGCGACACGCCGAGGCTGGCCGAGGCCCTGCAGGGTCAGGATGCGGTGCTGCATCTCGCCTGCATCTCCAATGACGCGAGCTTCGAGCTCGACGAGAAGCTGTCCGAGACCATCAACTACGATTGCTTCGAGCCGATGGTCGTCGCGGCCAAAGCGGCCGGCGTGAAGCGCTTCGTCTACTGTTCGTCGAGTTCCGTCTACGGCGTGAGCGACTCGCCCGACGTGACCGAGGACCACCCGCTTGGTGCCGCTCACGCTCTACAACAAGTTCAAGGGCATGTGCGAGCCGCTGTTGTGGAAGCACAAGGCCGACGACTTCACCTGCGTCGTGATCCGTCCGGCCACGGTCTGCGGCTACAGCCCGCGCACGCGGCTCGATCTGTCGGTCAACATCCTCACCAATCATGCCGTCGAACAAGCGGCACCATCACCGTCTTCGGCGGCAACCAGATGCGACCCAACCTGCACGTGGAGGATATGGTCGACGCCTATCTCCTGATGCTCGAGGCGCCGCACGAGAAGATCCATGGCGAGACCTTCAATATCGGCTTCCAGAACCACTCCATTGCCGACATCGCGCGCATGGTGAAGCGGGTGGTCGAGGAGGAGTTCCCGGACAAGGGCGAGATCGATATCGTCACCACGCCCACCAACGACATGCGCTCGTATCACGTGAACTCGGACAAGGTGAAGCGGGTGCTCGGCTTCGAGCCCAAGCGCACCATCGAGGATGCGGTGCGCGACCTGGCGCGCGCCTTCCGCAATCACCTGCTGCCGGACAGCTTCGATGACGACTGGTATTTCAACGTCCGGACCATGAAGAAGATCGGGGCCAGATGACGGGGACCGCAAAGACCGCTCTCGTCACGGGAGGCGCCGGGTTCATCGGCAGCCACATGGTCGATCTCCTGATCGGACAGGGCTGCAAGGTCCGGGTGATCGACAATCTGGTGGGCGGGCGCGAGCGCAACATCGCCCACCACGGCAACAACCCGCGCTTTTCCTTCGAAGCCGCCGACATCCGCGCCTTCCAGCCCGGCCATCCGGTGTTTGCGGGGGTGGACTACGTATTCCATTTCGCCGGCATCGGCGACATCGTGCCTTCGATCGAGCGGCCTGCGGAGTACATGTCGGTCAACGTGCAGGGCACGGTGCACATGCTGGAGTGCGCGCGCGCGGCCGGCGCCAAGAAGTTCGTCTACGCCGCCTCCTCCTCCTGCTACGGGCTCGCCACGACGCCGACGCGCGAAGACCATCCGATAGCGCCGCAATATCCCTATGCGCTGAGCAAATACCAGGGCGAGCAGGCCGCGCTGCATTGGCACCGGGTCTATCGCCTGCCGGTCAACTCGATCCGCATCTTCAATGCCTACGGCACGCGCTCTCGCACCTCGGGCGCCTACGGCGCCGTGTTCGGCGTGTTCCTGAAGCAGAAGCTCGCCGGCAAGCCGTTCACGGTGGTCGGCGACGGCACGCAGACGCGCGACTTCCTCTACGTGACCGACGTGGCCGAGGCCTTCCTCAAGGCGGCGACCACGACCGCGACCGGCGAAGTCTGGAATCTCGGCGCCGGCAATCCGCAGTCGGTGAACAGGCTGGTCGAGTTGCTCGGCGGATCGGTGGTGCACATCCCGAAGCGCCCGGGCGAGCCGGACTGCACGTTTGCCGACATCACCAAGATCAGGCGCGATCTGCGCTGGCAGCCGAAGGTCTCCTTCGAGGAGGGCGTCGGCCGCATCCTTGCCGAGATCGACTATTGGCGCGACGCTCCGCTGTGGGAGCCCGAGAGCATCGCCAAAGCGACCGAGGGCTGGTTTACGGCGCTGTCTGGTGTGAGGTGCGAACCATGCTGGACGAAGCCAGTACGAAACTCCTCAGCCACAAGATCAAGACGGCGGAGCAGGTGGCTGCCGCCGTGGGCGGCGCGTCCGCGCGACAAGAAGGTGATCATGTGCCATGGCACCTTCGATATCGTGCATCCAGGCCACATCCGCCATCTGCTCTATGCCGCGAGCAAGGGCGACATTCTGGTGGCAAGCCTTACCGGCGACGAGCACATCATCAAAGCCAACTTTCGTCCCTTCGTTCCCCAGGAGTTGCGCGCGTTCAACCTGGCGGCGTTGGAGATGGTCGACTACGTGGTGATCGACAAGGATGCCACGCCCATCAAGAACATCGAGATCATCAAGCCGGACTATTTCGCCAAGGGCTACGAGTATTCCAAAGACGGCCTGCACCCGCGCACGGCAGTGGAGAAGGAGGCGGTCGAGGCCTACGGTGGCGAGATGCTCTTCACGCCCGGTGACATCGTCTACTCGTCATCCGGCCTCATCGAGACGCGAGCCGCCCGGGATCGCTACCGAAAAGCTGCTCTCCTTGCTGCAAGCCGAGGGCTTCGATTTCGACAGCCTGCGCGGAGCGCTGGCCAAGCTCGCGCGGCATCCGCGTGCACGTGGTCGGCGACACCATCGTCGACAGCTACACCCACACCACCCTGATCGGCGGCATGACCAAGACGCCGACCATGAGCGTCCGCTTCGAGAACCGCAAAGACTTCGTCGGCGGTGCCGGCATCGTCGCCAAGCATCTCAAGGCGGCCGGCGCGATCGTGACGCTTCTCGACCGTGCTCGGCGACGACGCGCTCGCGGAGTTCGCGCTCAAGGATCTGGAAGCCGCGGGTGTGCACTGTCAGCCGATTATCGACCGCACGCGGCCGACCACCAACAAGAACGCCATCGTTGCGGGTGGCTACAACCTGCTCAAGGTCGACACGCTCGACAATCGCGCGATCTCCGAACGCATCGTTCGCACGCTCTCCAAGCAGATCGTCGACACTTCCGACCGATATCGTCGTGTTCAGCGATTTCCGGCACGGCATTTTCAACCGCGATACCATTCCGCACCTGACCAAGGCCCTGCCGCCCAAAGTGTTCAAGGTGGCCGACAGCCAGGTCGCCAGCCGCTGGGGCAATATCCTCGAGTTCCGCGGTTTCGATCTCATCACGCCCAACGAGCGCGAGGCGCGCTTCGCGCTCGGCGACCAGGATCTGATCGTGCGACCGCTCGGGCTCGAGCTCTATCGGCAGGCCGCCTGCAAGACGCTGATCCTCAAGCTCGGCGAGCGCGGGCTGCTCACCTTCCAGTCGGTGCCGAAGAAGGTCGAGGACGTCCGCGCCTTCTTCGCGCTCGACAGCTTTGCGGATCGTGTCGTCGACGCGGTCGGATCGGGCGACGCGCTGCTCGCCTACGCGGCGCTCGCCCTGTACTCGAGCGGCAGCCCGCTGATCGCCTCGGTGCTCGGCTCGCTGGCGGCCGCGGTCGAATGCGAGCACGAAGGCAACGTGCCCGTCAGCCCGAAGAACGTGACCGACAAGCTCGAGCGCTTCGAGCGGCTCGCCAATTTCCGCTAGCGCGGTGACGTCGCACCATGCGGTTCCTCATCGTCGGGTACGGCGTCCAGGGCAAGAAGCGCCAGCGCATTGCCGGGCCGGAGTGTGCAGGCGTGGTCGATCCCGTGGCAGCGGAGGCCGACTTCCGCGACATCCAGCGAGGTCCCGCTCGAGAGCTACGACGGCGCACTGGTGTGCACGCCGGACGAGCCGAAGATGGCGCTGCTGACCTATCTGCTGAGCAACGGCAAGCATGTGCTGGTGGAGAAGCCCCTGCATGCCGAGCGCGAGGGGCAACTTGTCGAGCTGGAGCACATCGCACGGGCGAAAGGCGCCGTCTGCTACACCGCCTACAATCACCGCTTCGAGCCGCACTACGTGCGCATGCGAGACCTCGTGCAATCGGGGGCGCTCGGGCGCATCTATCGCTGTCGCATGTTCTACGGCAACGGCACCGCCCGCCTGGTGCGCAATTCCGATTGGCGCGACCGGGGCGCCGGCGTGCTTCCCGATCTCGGCTCGCATCTGCTGGATACCGCCCGATTCTGGTTCGGCGATATCGGCGAGGACTTCCGCCTCATTTCCGTCAGCCGGTTCGAGAACCGCGCTCCCGACCATGTCGTGATCGGCTCCGAGACGTCCAAGCCCAAGCTCGAGTTCGAGATGACGCTGCTGTCGTGGCGCAACCATTTCACCTGCGACGTGCTGGCCGAGAACGGCACCGCCCACATCGAGTCGCTGTGCAAGTGGGGGCCGACGACGTTCACGCATCGCACGCCGCGTACTCCCGAGCGGGCGGCCGCCCGAGCAGGCGACGACCCTGGTGAGCGAGGACCCGACCTGGGCGCTGGAATACGAGCACTTCAAGCGGCTGATCGCCGACAAGGTGCCAACCGACCTCGGCAACGACCGCTGGCTGCTGCGCGTCCTGGGCCGGCTGTCGGGCGAGGCCATCAAGACGGGTGATGCTGCATGAGCAAGCCCCGCGTCGCATATGCCGGCATGACGCACCTCGGCCTCTGCTCGGCGATCGCCGCGGCCAGCAAGGGCTTCGCCACGCTGGGCTTCGATACGGATGCCGCACTCGTGGCCCGGCTGGAGCCCGGCAACCTGCCGGTGGTCGAGCCCGACCTCGACGACCTGCTGCGCGACAACCGTGCGCGCATGACCTTCAGCGCCGACCCGGCAAGGCTGCAGGATTGCGACCTCGTCTACGTGGCACCGGACGTGCCCACTGACGACAGCGGCGCTAGCGACCTTGCCGGCCTCGACCGCCTGCTGGAGCTGGTGCTGGCCAATACGCGCGCCGACGCCGTCGTCGTGATCCTGAGCCAGGTGCCGCCCGGCTACACGCGCGCCCGCCAGCGCGCCGGACGCCTGCTCTACTATCAGGTCGAGACGCTGGTGTTCGGCCGCGCCGTGGAGCGCGCCACCAAGCCCGAGCGCTATCATCGTCGGTTCGCCGGAGCCTGCCGAGCCGCTGCCGGCCGCACTCGCCGACTTCCTTTCGGCGTTCGGCTGCCCGATCCTGCCGATGCGCTTCGAAAGCGCCGAGCTCACCAAGATATCGATCAACTGCTGCCTCGTGGCGTCGGTCACGGTCGCCAACACGCTGGCCGAGCTCTGCGAGCGCATCGGCGCCGATTGGGCGGAGATCGCTCCGGCCCTGCGGCTCGATCGCCGTATCGGCGCCTACTCCTATCTGGCACCGGGCCTCGGCCTCGCCGGCGGCAACCTCGAGCGCGACCTGGCGACCGTGCTGCGCTTCTCGCGAGGAGTACGGCACGGATGCCGGCTTGATTCGCGCCTTCGTCGGCAACAGCGCGCACCGCCGGGATTGGCCGCTGCGCACCCTGCATGAGCTGGTGCTGTCGCGCGAGCCGCAGGCCAGGATCGGCGTGCTCGGACTGGCCTACAAGGAGAACACCCACTCGGTGAAGAACTCGCCTTCGCTCGCCCTGATCCGCAACCTGACGCCGTGGGCGCTGCGGGTGTTCGATCCGGTGGTGCCGGCATCGGCGGCACCGCACCCGAATGCGATCGGTGCCGCGTCCGCGCTCGATGCGGCCAAGGGCGTGGACGCCTTGGCGATCATGACGCCATGGCCCCAGTTCCGCGAGCTGGCGTGCGAGGATCTCGCGCGCGTCATGCGCGGCCGTCTGGTGCTCGACCCCTACCGCGTGCTCGACGCGCGACAAGGCCAAAGCCGCCGGGCTCGACTACCGCACGCTCGGCGTCGCGTGAGGAGGAAGCATGCTCGCTCTCACGCATCTGAATGCTCGACCCGCCAAGCCTGAGCGCGCGGTCGTGATCGGCGCTGGCGGCATGGTCGGTGGCTCCATCGTGCAGGAACTCGCAAGGAGCGACATTCCCACGCTGGCGCTGACGCGCAAGGACGTGGACCTGCTCGGGTCCAGCGGCAGCGATCGGCTCAAGTCCAAGCTCTCAACCGACGATGCCGTCGTGTTCGTCGTCGGCCGTCGCACCTGCCAAGAACGCGGCGCAGCTGATGGCCAACCTGCGCATGGCCGAGGCGGCACTTGCCGCGTTCGCAGCCGTGCCGCCGGCGCACCTGCTCTACATCAGCTCCGACGCGGTCTACGCCGACGACGCAAACCCGGTCACCGAGCGCTCGCCGGTGGCTCCCTCGACGATCCACGGCATGATGCACGCTGCACGCGAGCTGATGTTCCGCAGCGAATATCGAGGGCCGTTTGCGGCTGCTGCGCCCGACCCTCATCTACGGCGCGCGCGATCCGCATTCGGGCTACGGGCCGAACAGGTTTCGCCGCCAAGCCGCCAAGGGCGAGCCCATCACCATCTTCGGCGAGGGCGAGGAGAAGCGCGACCATGTCGCCGTGGAGGATGTGGCCCGCCTGGCGGTGCGCATGCTGCTCCATCGCAGCACCGGCGCGCTCAATGCCGCCACCGGCGTCGCCACCTCCTTTCACGACATCGCCCATATCGTCGCGCGCCAATTCGAGCCGCCGGCGCAGGTCAAATCGGTGTCTCGGCCCGGTCCACGGCCGCACCTGCTGCATCGCTTTTTCGACATCACGCAATGCCTCAAGGCGTTTCCGGATTTCCACTTCGAGCGGCTGGACCGAGGCCTCGCCCGCGTGCACCGCGAGGTGGGCGAGTGACTGCTCCAGGATGCGGTGGATTACCGACGTTCAGGCTGCGCTTTGCTTTGCTGCAGATATGAAATTACGACTACATCAAGCGCTTGAGCCAGCCGGGCAAGGGCGCGTTCGAGGACCGCGATGGGAGAGATCAATCTGCTCGCCAAGCTGCCCCGCGGAAAGCGCAACGTCGGCGCGCGCGCTACGGCCAAAACGGACGAGCATATCCGCATTTCGCGCGAGTACGGGGAACTCTATTTCGACGGGCCCCGCGAGTACGGCTACGGCGGCTACCGCTACGACGGACGCTGGTTGCCGGTGGCGCTGGACATGATCGAGCATTTCAATCTCAAGCCCGGCGACCGGGTTCTCGACGTCGGCTGCGCCAAGGGTTTCCTGGTCAAGGACTTCATGAGGGGCTGCGCGCGCCTCGAAGCATTCGGCCTGGACATCTCGCGCTACGCGCTCATGACATGCGAGCCGGAGGTGGTCGGCCGGCTGCATCTCGGCACCGGCACCGATCTGCCGTTCCCCGACGGCAGCTTCAAAGCCGCCATCTCGCTCAACACCGTGCACAACTTCGATCGGGACGGCTGCATCAAGGCCCTGCAGGAGCTGCAGCGGGTGTCGGACGGGCGCGCGTTCGTGCAGGTCGATTCCTATCGCACGCCGGAGCAGAAGGCGGTGTTCGAGGATTGGGTTCTCACGGCCAAGTTCCACGACTACCCCGAGGGTTGGATCAAGCTGTTCAAGGAAGCCGGGTACACGGGCGACTATTACTGGACGATCATCGAGTGAGGGCAGCCATGAAGACGGCAACGGCTCGGCGGCACGACGACGCCTTTGACATCGCCACGGCGCGGGCGCGCTGCAAGAAGTATCGGCGGCGCATCCTCGACATGTCGCAGAACGTCTCGGCGCTGCATATCGGCGGCGCATTCTCGTGCACCGAGATCGTCGACTGCATCTATAATGAGCTGATGCGGCCGGGCGCGCGCGGCGGCAAGTCGCCGGACACGTTCCTGATGTCCAAGGGTCACGGCTGCATGATCCAGTACGTCATCCTCGAGGACCTGGGCATCCTGAGCAAAGCCGACCTCGATGCCTACTGCACCCCGAAGGGCCGGCTCGGCACGCATCCCGACTACGGCAATCCCGGCATCGAGGCGTCCACCGGCTCCCTCGGCCACGGCCTGTCGATGGCGGTGGGCATGGCGCTGGCGGAGCGGGGGCGCGGCACCAACGGCATCGTCTACACGGTGCTGAGCGACGGCGAGGTGCAGGAAGGCTCGACCTGGGAAGCCATTCTGATGGCCTCCTCGCTGAGGCTCGCCAACCTCGTTGCTTTCGTCGACAACAACGACTTCCAGAGCCTCGGCCGCACGTCTGAGACGCATCCGTCGTTCTATCCGCTGGCGGCCAAGTTCGAGGCCTTCGGCTGGGAGACGGCGGAGATCGACGGGCACGATCCCGGCGCCATCCACGCCGCCGTCATGGGACGCAGCGGCACCAAGCCGTTGATGGTGTGCGCCAAGACCGTCAAGGGCAAGGGCGTCAGCTACATGGAGAACGCGCCCATCTGGCACTACCGCTCTCCGAACAAGGACGAGTACGCGCAGGCGCTGCGCGAACTGGAGGCACAATAGACGTGAGAAACACCTTCTCCGAGGCGCTCTATGAGGCCGCCACCAGGGACCCGAGCATCTACATCGTCGTGTCCGACATCTCGCCGGCCGGCAGCATGGCCAAGTTCTCCAGCCAGTACCCCGACCGCTTCATCAACGTCGGCGTTGCCGAGCAGAGCATGATCGGCATCTGCGCCGGCCTGGCGCTCAAGGGTTGTCAGCCCTTCGCCTATACGATCGCCACCTTCACGCTGTATCGGCCCTTCGAGATGGTGCGCGACGACCTGTGCTACCAGAATCTGCCGGTGACGGTGGTCGGCATGGGCGCGGGCGTCATCTACTCGACGCTGGGCGGCACGCATCACTCGCAGGAAGACATCGCGATTGCCGGTGCACTGCCCAACATGCAGATCATTGCGCCCTGCGATCCGCTCGAGTGCACCGAGGCAACGCGCTGGTGCGCGCAGCAGAAGAACGGGCCCGTATACTTGCGCATCGGCAAAGCCGGCGAGCCGGTGCTGACCAAGGGGGCCGAGCCCTGGCAGTTCGGCAAGGTGCGCTACCTGCGGCGCGGCACCGACGTATGCATTCTCACCTATGGCGTCATCAGCAAGATGGCGGCGGCCATTGCCGACCGCCTGCAGGAGCAGGGCAAGTCGGTCTCGCTCGTGTCAGTGCATACGCTCAAGCCGCTCGATCGTGCCGGTATCGTCGATGCG
Organism: uncultured Alphaproteobacteria bacterium; assembly: GCA_963735125.1. Taxonomy (GTDB): domain Bacteria; phylum Pseudomonadota; class Alphaproteobacteria; order Rhizobiales; family Hyphomicrobiaceae; genus AWTP1-13. The sequence goes on from CAVTJY010000035.1 coordinate 290,773, forward strand.
CTGCAGCGGCACAAGCACGTGATCGTCATCGAGGAGCATGCGCCCCAGGGCGGGCTGGCGCCGCAGACCAAGCAGCTCGCCTGGGACAGCAAGGCCACCTGCCGTCTCGACGTCTTCACGCTGCAGGACGAGTTCATCCACAACTACGGCTCGCACGACGATCTGCTCGCATCGCACGGACTGTCGCCGGGACGCATCCTCGACCTGGTAGCCTGAACGGCAGAGGCATGCGCATTCTCGTCACGGGCGCGTCGGGATTCGCGGGCTCGTTCGTCGCCCGGGAACTGGCGCGCAGCGGCCGCGACGTTGTAGGCCTGCACCGCAGTGAAACGCCCTTCCTGGCCCGGTTGAGCGGAGAGCCGCGGGTGCGCACGCACCGCGGCGATCTCGTCGACGCTGCGAGGCTGCCTGGACCCTTCGACGCCGTGGTTCATGTGGCCGCCACCTCTCCCGCCCCTGGCATCGATGTGGCGCAGATGGTGCGCGACAACATCACGGGCACGCAGGCGCTGGTCGAGGCCGCCGAGCGCTGGGCCGTAAAGGCCTTTGTTTTCTTCTCCTCGCTGTCGCTCTATGGCGAGGTCACCGCGGGCGTCGTTGATGAGCGGACTGCGATCGTGAATCCGGACGCTTACGGCGCCACCAAGTATCTGGGCGAGCTGCTGCTGGCGGCCCGCGCCGAGCGGCTGCCGTGCCTTGCAATCCGTCTGCCCGGCGTGCTGGGTCCCGGCGCCCATCGCAACTGGCTGTCTGGCGTGGCAACCAGGCTGCGCGCCGGGGAGATGGTACGCGCCTTCCATCTCGACGCCCCGTTCAACAACGCCGCCCACATCGCCGAGCTCGCCGCGCTCGTTTCGCAGGCGCTGGCGCGGCCGTGGACGGGATTCGATGCCATTGTCGTCGGTGCCCGCGGCCAGATCTCCGTGCGCGAGGCCATCAACCGCTTGGCGAAGGGCCTCGGCGTCGAAGCCCGCATCGAGGAGATCGCCGCCGCCAAGCCCTCCTTCACGCTCTCCTCGGAGCGTGCGATCAGCCGCTGGGGATACGAGCCCATGGAGATCGGCGCCATGATCGATCGCTACGCCAAAGAGGTTCGCGCCGGCTGAAGATCCGGGCCGGCGAAGGTCCGTCTGGCGGCTGACTTACCGCCACTTCGCCCCGGGAACCGGGTGCTCCCAGCTGCCCTCCTTGACGAGCCTCGCCATGGCGATGGCCTGCTCGATGCAGTCGTCGATGTCGATCGCGTAGCGATAGCTGCCGTGACGTCCGACGGCGAAGACGCCCTTCGGCATCAGCTCGTGATAGCGCGCCGCCTGCGCCAGCGCCGACTTCATCGGCAGGGGATAGTACTTGCCGTTCATCGACGGGATCTCCATGCCGACGAGCGTCGTGTGCGACTTGTGATGCGTGAAACGCTTGAACTCGGTCAGGCGCGTGAACTTCTCATCGTTGGCGTAGTAGAGGAAGTAGACGTGCTCCGGGAACGCGAACTCCAGGGGCAGCACGATCTTGTGGAAGTCGCGGCCGACATAGGGCAGCGCATCATAGCAGTTCTTGAACATCTGGTCGGGCGAGATGCTGCTGACGATCAGATCGAACTTCTGCTTCTCGCCCCTGATCGTCACCGTGCGGTTGGGAATGTCGTAGTGCTCGATCCTGGTACCGAGCAGGACGCGCGCACCATTGGTCGCGACATCGAAATACTGGTTGTAGCCGTCGGGCGCGATCGGATAGGCCGACAGCGCGGTGTCCCAGGCTGCGCGCGGCCCTTCCTTGATGGCGACGCCCTTGGGCGACCAGTTGAAGGTGTCGATCTTGTTGTTGTCGTCGATCAGCCACATCTTCTTGCTGTATGTGTCGATATACTTTTCATACAGCGTGCGGCCGACCGAGCTGATCCAATAGTCCTCGAAGGTCTTTGCCTCCGCAGCGCCCTTGAGCTGGCCGAGTTCGGCGTTGACCTTGTCCCTGTCGGGCATGCGCTCGATGTCGTCGCGGTGGATCGGGAAGTTGTAGAACTCGTTGTCCCGCTCCACGTAGGTCAGGAACTCGTGGTCGAGGCACCGGCGCAGCGGGCAATACTTGTCGAGGTAATCGTAGACCTCGCGGTTCTGGGTGAGGAAATGGCGTGGGCCGAACGTGTAGGGGTGCCCGCCGTGCCAGAAGGTGCGCACGCCGGCGCCGAGGAATGGCGCCGCCTCCACCAGCGTCACGTCCCAGGTGTCCATCAGCAGCAGCTGATGCGCCGATGCGCAGCCGGCGAACCCGCCGCCGATTACGAGCGCCTTCTTCATCTCGCCCTCGCCTTTGGTCTCGTGTGGTTGTCGGTCAGCTCACTTCTTGAGCATGAGCATCAAGCCGTTGCAGACCGGCAGGGCCAGCTTCACGTAGTTCGTGCGCCGGGCCGCGAGTTCCATGAAGCGCTTGCAGCCTTCGCCCTTCTCGGTCGTTGGCTTGGCGTTCAGCACATCGCCGTGGAAGAAGACGTCGTCGACCAGAATCAGGCCGCCCGAGCGCACCCGCGGCTCCAGCATCTCGAAATAGTCGGCGTAGCGCTCCTTGTTGCCGTCGATGAAGGCGAGGTCGAACAGCTCGCCTTTCGGGACCTTGTCCAGCGCTTCGAAGGCATCGCCCTGCACGACCGTGATGCGATCGGCCAGACCGTTGGCGTCGAAATTGCGCCGGCAGATGTCGGCGAAATGATCGAACTTCTCGATCGTCGTCAGCTTGCCGCCGGCCGGCATGGCCCGCGCCATGGTCATGGCGGAGAGGCCGATGAAGGCGCCGATCTCGATGATGCGCTTGGGCTGCAGCAGGCGAACGATGAGGTCGAGGAAGCCGCAGCTGCACCGGGTTGGACGCCATCTCCTCGATGGTGACTTTGTCGGACAGGACGAGCTTGAAGCTCTCCTGCGGCTGCTGCAGCCCGCTCGTGTGCACGATCAGGTCGTAGAGGGTGTGGTGATAGTCGCCGCCCCCGAAATGGATGTTGTTGAGCCGCTGGTCAGGAAGAAGCTTGTCCCAAAGCTTGAGATCTGCGGTCATGATCGCGCAATCCCCACCTTGCGTTGACATCCGGGATACGCCGGGATCGCTCGGATAACGAGATGTCCATGGCATGCACCTCGGGCGATCGTGACGGTTCCAGCACTCAAGCGGTCTTACAGCGCTTTGTATCCGGACAGAAGGGAACAAAGCGGAAGTCAACAGCGGAAGTCTGCGCAGCATAATTCGTTGCGCTTGCTCCGCTGGTCATCGAGACAACGCTCGCTCCGTATCCTCCAGGAACTCCTGAGCCGTCGGAAAACGCCGTTGCGGTGGACGTTCGAAGTAAACGCTGCCGACCACGGGCTCTGCCGCGGCGAAGTGCAGCCGACTTCGGCGGCTGGTAGTAACGCACGAAAAGCGGATGTCCGGAGCGCACGAAGAGCGCATTCGTCACGTCGAACTGCACGGAGTTGAGCGTGCCTGCGCTCAGCGCCGCCTGCTCGAGCGGGTTCTTGATCGGCTTGTTCTGCTGCACGAAGAACAGCGGTGCAAAGCCCTTAGCGTGCATCTTGTCCAGCAGCTGCTCGTCAGTGCCCTGCGCCGGGAAGCCCGTGCACTGAACCACCAACGCGCCGGCGGGCGAGAGCACACGCTGTATCAATGTCAGGTAGTCGTCGAGCGCGGCCGGATTGAACTCGAGCAGGTTGGCATTGGAGGAGACGAGATCGAAGCGCCGGTCTTGCGAGACGAGTTCGCCGATCCGCCACCAGGGATAGTGATGGCAGCATGGAGAATGGCCCTTCAGGCGCACCTTGCTCGAAAGCTCGGTTACCGGTCCTTCCTGTGAGAACACATCGATCGCCCGCGTGCTCTCGTGCGGCAGGGCGCGCTCGTCGCAGCGGTGCCCGAAGCAGTAAATATTGATCAGGTTCTGCAGGATGTAGAAGCTTTCGCACGCCTCGATCTGGCTGTAGTTCGTCAGCGTCCGATGGTGCTTGAGGAAGAACGACAGATAACCGCAGCCTGGGCCGATCTCGAGAACCGATTTGAAGGTCTCGTTCACCCCGCACAGCTTCTTGTACAGCGCCAGCGCGGATAGCAGCGTCGAGATCGGCAGCACCGGCTCGCGGTGCGGCAGGTAGGTCATCTGGAACAGCACGGCGTCGCGGCAGGCAGCGAGCGTCATGTCGTATTCCGCATCGGATAGTCCACCGAGCTCGCTCATGTACTTGGCAAACCGATTCTCCTGCATGGTGTCGAAGATCGGCCCGAGCTCGCGGACGCTGTCGATCCGCACCGGAAAGCCCGCCCGCTCGAAGTGGTCGAGATTGTGCGTCTGGGCCATGCGCCAGTGCGGGACCATGGACTTCGCCAGCAGCTCGTTGGCTCGGTAGGTCTGCACATCAAGCATGGGCCTAGCGTCACCGTGCGCTGCGGTGCAATCTGGCGCGATCGTATACAGCCTCAGATAGCCAAGCGAGCGCAGTCGACCCATCGTTCGCACAGCGCAGTGGGTAATCGAAGCCACCGCGGCGAGTGCTCTGCAGGATGTTTGTTAGTGGAGCATGCGCGCGCATGGCTGAAGGCTCCAGTGCCTGTGCACGGACGCCAAGCTTGCTTGCTTGATCCGGGGTGTTCGGCTAGTCGAGTCGGACTGCGCAGTGCGGGGAAGCTCAGGTGAGAATTCGATTGGTCACCGTGGTTTGGGGCCAAGAGTACGTCAGATACGTTCATTCGCGTAGGACTGCGCAGTCTTCTCGAGCAAAGGCAACATTCCGGACCTCGCATCCGCTCACGAGGTCGTCTACACGATTTATACGACGCATCGGGACGCGGAGACGCCTCGAGCAAGCTCCTGCATTCGCCCGCCTGCGCGAGAGTGCCAATGTTTCCCTCTCGCTGTTTGATCCGAGCGAGATCGACACGACCAACTACGGCGAGCATGGCGGCTTCTGGTGGCGCGCAATCGACCTCGCGCGCCGCAACGGCGAAGTGCTGTTTTTCATCATTCCCGACCTGCTGTATGCCAACGGAACGCTCGTGCGTTGGGCGGAGCGGTTTGCCGAGGGCAAGCGGGCGATCTTCACCATCGGTCCGCAAGTGGTGCTGGAAACCATCGTGCCCGAGCTGGAGCAGCGGTTCCCTGGGCACGAGAGCCCTTACGACCTCGATCGCAATCAGCTGTTTGATCTGTTGGGCCGCCATCTGCATCCGTTGCACGCGGCGATGCGCCACGACGCGCGCCGGCGTCCGAGCCATCCCGAATACGATCTGCGTCTCGTGCCCGGGCGCGGCATGGTCATTCGCGAGATGGTCTCGCACCCATTCTGTTTGCAGCCGAGCTTCTACTCCATCATTGAAGCACTACGGCCCCGAGGATCACCTCGACACCCTGGCGTTCGAGCCGTGCTCGACGGTCAGCGTCGAGCCGCTTCTCAAGCGCGTGCACGGCTACTATCGTCCATGGCCTCTCGACGAAATCCGCTTGTCGAACCTGGCGGGATGGTGGGACGGCTTCGCGACGGCTGCGTGCGAGCGCGAGAGCCAATTTCCCTTCGAGGTCACCCGGCAGGAGGACGAGGAATGGCGGGCAGCTCGAGCGCGCGCGGTCGCCGCTGGCGGCTTCTACCGTTCGCAAGTCGTAGCGGCGGGCAAGCTCTATCGTCTGTTCGTGGCGCTCAGGGCGCATGGATGCTTCCGCGCCGCCAATATCCTGGCTGCAGCAGTCTATGCCGGACGTTTGCGTCGCCGCATCGGCGTGCGCCGCCGTGCCATCGTGCTGGTGCCGACGGATAAGGCGCTTGCCGGGCCAGACGGCGACAAGGTGCGAGCCTTGCTGCAGCCGGGTCGCGAACGAGAGTTCCTCGACCTGATCAGCGACCACGTCGTCTTGGGTAAGGATGAGATTGGCTCCTCGCGCAGGCTGAAGCGCCTGATCGGACAGTCGCCCGCAAAGGTGGCTGGCGAGGAGGAGCTGGTCACGGCACGCGGTTTGCCGGCTGGTGCCTTGCTCGACTTCGCAAAAAGCGCGGGCGAGCCGATTGGCGTCGGACCATTCACGATCTATCCCGTCGACAAGGTCATCTGGAGGGAGGCGGCCGAAGCACACGCTGCTGCCGGACGAAGCAGGGCGGCGATGTCGCAACGACCATCTGAGATGCCGATGAGCACTCGGCCGCCTGACCCGCGGGCCGGGGGCGGCACGTTTGTCGTGACCCGCTGGGCGCGCAAGTCGATTTTTCACCGCGCGCTTTTCTACGCCCTGCACATTCCGTTCGTCGAGCCGTTCATAGCCCTGCTGTTTCCGTTCTATTTCAAGGTGCCGATCAAGAACCGCTTGCGACCCTACGCAATCGTTCATCGAGCACGAGACGCCGTTCGGCAACTGAAAGACCGGCGGAGCGCATTCGATCTGGCCGCTCGCCTGAGGGCTTCCGTCTTGAGCCGAGCGGCTCGCTGGGCCCTTCGCGGCGTAAGGAGCGCAAGACGTCATGCGCAACCTCATGTCGCCTCGGCCCGGCGCGTGGCCGGGTTGATCCGGCGTGACGGCCTGCGTCTGGCCTTGCGCAAGATCAGGACACAGGCGATGGGGTCATCATCCCTCAAGGACGTGATTGCCCGGCTCACCGTCGCCCCTCTGACATCGAGAGCCTCGACCAGGTACGCACCTATCGCGCCTTGAAGGCTGTCGAGGCAGTGCTCGTCGATTGCGAGACAAGGATGGGCGCGGGCCCTTTCCGCTCCATGCCGCTCGTCTACCTGCGCCAGCTGTTGACGCGACACAAACTCGACGGCGCGCGCGGCGCGAAGGCCGCGCGCGCTCTGCTCATGAAGCTGGTAGAGAAACACCCGTCCTGGGCCGAGCCATGGCTGGAACTCGGCTTCATGCACGAGGACGAAGGCGCCAACGCTGAAGCGCTGCGCTGCTTCGAGCGCGCCATGCGCGGCAGGAGAGCCGCCGACCTTGCGCCGTCCCAGCCACATCCCAGCGCGGTTGCCGCCGCCAATCGAGGGCGGCTGCTGATGGCAATGGGACGCAACGACGAAGCCCGCGCCGCCTTCGCGCTCGCCGTCCGTCGGGACCCTGGGCAGAAGGTGGCGGCGGCACAATACGCCGGCCTGCTCCGGCGCCAGGGAGATATCGACACTGCCCTCGTCTACTACGGTGAGGGAATGTACTACCAGGAGTGCCGCTGGTCCCTGCCGCCGGCGCCGCGCGACGCTGCCGATGTGGACTTGCGATACCTGGCGGCCGAAGCTCTGGCGGACCTGCCGGTTCGCCCTGCGCCGGCATTCGCCTTTGCTCCAGCGCAACTGACTGCCGAGCGGCCTTAGCCGTGACGACTGCGCCCAAGCCTTCCAACTCGGCTATGCCGAACGGCATCCACATCTGCATCTTCGTCTACGGTGCGAGCTACACGAACCTCCTCGCGGAAATCCTGCTCGCCAACCTGGCCGCCCTGGTGCTGGAAATTCCCGAGGACTTGCGGCGGCTCAGCCGCGTGCGCATCGTGACGACGCGGGACGATATTCCTCGGATCGAGGCCTCGGCTGCCCTGCCGGTCCTGCGCCGGCGCATAGGCGTCGAGATACTCGATGCCGCGCGCCTCAGGGGTGACGCCAGGCACGGCAAGTACGGTCCCATGGTGGAAAGCCAGCGCATCTTCGTCGTCGACGCAGCTCGGGAGAATGCCGCGCTGTTCTTCGTCGGCCCCGACCAGGTCTATAGCCGCGGCTCGTTCGCGCTGTTCGTCGACCGCCTGCGCCGGGGCTACCGCGTGATCATCGGGCCCGGCCCGCGCGTGAAGCGGGACACCGCACGGGCCGAGCTGCGAGAGCTCATCGCGGCGTCGCCGGACGGTACCTTCGCGCCCGAAAGCGACTGGCTGATCGATCTCTTCTTCAGGCACTGGCATCCGGTCAACGATCAGTTCCTGATCGAACACGAGGCGAGCCTGTCGTGGAAGGCCTACGTGTGCAACCGGCCGCATCCGGACGAGCTGCTGTTCCGCTTCTTCCAGGGCCCGACCTTCGTCGCCTGGCCGCGTCGCCAGGTGGAGGATTTCAAGGGCTTCGTCGACCACGAGCTGCCGGAGCTGTGCTGCGCCAGCTGGCGGGAGATCTATGTCGTCAACGAGGCTCGCGACTGCCTGGCCCTCGATCTCACGCGCGACGATCTGGTCGACGAGCTGGCGCTGGCGGACTTCCCGCGCGTCCATCTGCTGCAGAACCTGTTCAATGCCCACGCCATCAAGGACATCAAGCTCATCTATGGCCTGCGTACCTGCCGCCTGCACCGTGGCGACCGCGACGCGACCGAGATGCAGCGCAACTTCGATCGCGTCGTCGACCCGCTGATCCTGCTGGCCCTGGCAGAACGCAAGGTCCGCCGTCGGTTCGGATCTTGGGCCGCTTTCATCTTCCGCAATTTCTGCATCCTCAACACGCACACGCTCGGCTTCATCCTGGGGCCGTTCTCGGCAAGGCTCGTCCGTAGATGGCAGGATGTGGACCCGCTCGCGACGATTTCTGCGGCTTCTGCAGGCGGCACTGCTCGACCCAAATAGCCGAACGGCGGCGACGTACGCTGTGCGCTGCTCACCGCATCGCGCGCTCGGCTCATGCAGACGCGGCGGCCCCCTCGATCGAGGCGCCGACGCCACCGCCGCGAATCAGCACGTCGTAGCTCTCGAGGATGTCCTTGACGCCGCCGATGGCGAGCATGCGCCCGCCCTGCATCAGCGCTGCCTTGTTGCACATCTTTTCGACGAGGGTGTTGGAGTGGCTGGCGAAGACGACGATACGGCTGCGGCCGATGAAGTCCTCCATGCGCTTGGCCGCCCGCGCCAGGAACCGCGCATCGCCGGCACCGATGCCTTCATCGAGGAGCAGGATGCCGGGTTCCATTGCCGTGGCGAAAGCGAAGCCGAGCCGCATGGTCATTCCAGTCGAATAGGTCCGCACCGGCAGGCCCATGTACTCGCCGAGCTCGCTGAACTCTTCGATGTCGGGCAAGATCCGCTCGACCTCCGCCTGTGACAACCCGAAGAGCATACCGGCCGTGCGGATGTTCTCATACGCGGTGTCCTCCGGATCGAAGCCCGGCAAGACGTCGAACAGCGGGGTGACGGTGCCGCTTATGAGAATGCGTCCTTGCACCGGCTGGTAGACGCCGGCGATGGTCTTCAGCAGGGTGGACTTGCCGGCGCCGTTGTGCCCGACGAGGGCCAGCCGATCTCCCTCGCGCAGCGTAAAGGAAATGTTCCTGAGGGCCTTGACCGTCACCCGATCCCTCTCGTGCTGCACAAAGGCACCCGTCGCGCGATCAAACAGCACGCGGCGCAAGCTGCGCTGGATGCCGTAGATCGGGAAGTCGACGGAAACGTTGTCGAGTACGAGAGCGGTCATCGGTGTCTCTCAGAGCCAGTAGGGGATGCGCTTGCGGTACTTGGCGAACATTGCATACGTCAACGCCCCGCCTGCGATCGTAATCAGAGCCGCGGCGATGCACGAATTGACAGGTGGCAGCTTGCCGCCGAGCAGTGGGTCACGCACGATCGTCAGCAAGTGATAGAGCGGGTTGAGCGTGACGAAGAAGACGCGACGCAGCCCCTCCAAGCCTTCCGGCGGCCAGAACAGCGGCGTGACGAACATCGACACCTGCACAACGCTCATGACCAGCTGCTGGAGATCGCGGAAACGCAGCGAGATCATGCCCAACAGCAATGAAAGCCATGTGCAGTTGACCGCCAGCACGATAAGGCCCGGTATTGCCAGCAGGTTGGCGAAGCCCAGTTTGTCCGGCGCGAAGATGAGCAAGATCAGGAGGTAGACGAGGAGGTTGTGGGCGAAAACGATGAAGTTCCGCCACACCAGCGCATAGACCAGTATGGAGTACTCGAAGTTCATTTGCCGGATCAGGCCGCCGCCGGCAACGAACACGTTCACCAACTCGAGCAGCATGCTCTGCAGTGTCACCCATACAATCATCCCAGCGACCAGGAACGGCAGATACTCCGCTGTCTGTTTGCTGAGTAGACCGGAGCCGACACTGCCGATGACGATGACGAATATCAACAGGCTGATGCAGGTCCAAAACGGACCTATCATGGTGCGCCGGTAGCGGCGCTTGATCTCGAGCCAACCGAGGCGTCCCCAAAGATGGTATTTGCGCAAGCCTCCGACCAAGTCGTCCCAAGCCCCCATGACGTGGGGCCGGACTGTGTCGTCAAAAGTGCCCGCCGTCGGATTTACCTCTAGCTGCATGTTGTCGTGATCCCCAGAACCGCCCGTGGCGCTGACGCCTCATCAAGCCGACGAAGCGGGGTTCGTGCCGCAAACGGCCGATCGGAAGAGAGCACTTCTTCCATCATGGCAAAGGCGTCCGTTCAGAGCTGGCAGGTCGTCGCGCTCCCACACGATGCGCTGGTAGGGTTTCGCAAACTCGAGATCGGCAGCAAGCCGATGTCCGTTCGCAATCAAGGACGCTTCGGTGTTGATTGCAGCCGTGCCAACGGCCATGAACACTACGTAGCGGACCGCCTCGTTGTACCAACACAACTCCATCGGTCCATGCATGAGCGCCATGTTGACCCACGCCGCCTCGTACAACGCCATGCGGATTTCCAGGCTCCAGGTCGCCGCGTGGCAAACGACGTGCTGACCGAAATCGGCAGGCGGCTCGCGCATCGACGTTTCGGTGTCATGCACGAAGATCGGCACGTAGACGGCGGGATCGAGGCTGTTCGCGAAGGCGATCCAATCTCCATTATTGCTGTTGCGCCCCGGGGAATAGTCGTAGTTGCGCAGCGTGATCACGACAGCCTTTCGGCCCTTCGCCTCGCGCGCCAGGAAGTCGCCGACGAACCGCTTGCCCGCATCCGTCGCGCGCAGCATGGGCCAGATCGACAAGCCGGCGCGCGCGTGCTCGAAGATGACCTTCTTCGCCGGCTGCCGGGGCAGGTAGACGCGATAGTCGCTCGGATAGATCTTAGTCTTGTCGGCCGCGATGATCGCCTCGGCCTGCTCGCGAGAGCCACACACTGCATAGCCCTTCACGCTCGGCAAGAAGGCAAGCATAGGCACGAGAATGTTGCGCAGCCTTGCCAAGCGCGTGGGGACGTCGATGGCCGCTTCGTAGTCGGGCAGTTCCTCGCGGACTCCGGCCTTTGGCCCGAGCACGAAGATGACGTTGATGTCCCTGAGCTTGCGCAGCCGACGCTCGACTTCTGCCGCTGCAAGATAGCTGGCGAAGTCGAATGTCACCGGAGAGGCGGCCAGGTCGTAGACCAACTGGAGTGCGCCGTTCGACCACGCCTGGCTGTCTGCCTTTGCTCCGCCAAAGCGGTCCCGGACGCCGATGATCGCGCTCCTCACGTATCGCGTAATCGGAAGCCGCGGATTGGCCAATTCGTTCACCGGTGCGGTAACGAGATAATTGAGCCCTCGGCTGCGCAACCCGCTGCTAATCTTGTGGAGGAGGGCGCGCATTTCCACTGACCTATACCGTTCAGACCAGTTTTGTTCGAAAGTGTCCGACGGCACGAGCCCATTTAATCGGGCTTCTCCGGGCCACCCACGTCGGCCCGCCCATCACTGTCGAACCAACCCTACGCTTGCTTGTTGTGTGACGTTGCGACCAGCACCAGCCGAACGCTAATGAGACCAAAGGTCCTACACATTGTTCCGAGCCTGGGGCAGGGCGGTGCGGAACGAGTGCTCGCGAACTTGCTGAGCAGTCAGCGTCTCAGCGTCGATCACCACGTCCTATCCCTGCTCGCCGACGAGCCGTTTTTCCGGTTCGAGGCCCCGGTCGAGACACTTGGATTAACGAGAGAACCTCGCTCCGGCCAAGCGTTGGGGAAGCTGCATCAGCTGCGCCAGCACGTCAATAAGATCGCGCCGAATCTTGTGCATGGTTGGCTCTATCACGGCAATGCATTCACGCTCGCCGCAGCCGGGCTGGGTATTCCAATTCTGTGGGCGATCCACAATACGACGCTCTCGGCCACCAATTCCAAACGCTCGACCCGACGGCTAGATCGCGTGTGTGCTGCTCTTTCCCGGTACGTCCCGACGCGCATTCTCTACTGCTCCGAGACGGCGCGGCTCGTGCACGAACGCAATGGGTATGCGCCGAGCCGCAGCGTCGTCGTCCACAATGGTGTCGATCTCGCCGCCTTCCAATTCGATATCCTGCAACGTACCAAGCTTCGGGCGGCACTCGGGCTGACCGAGGATCAGTTCGTGATCGCGGCCATCGGCCGCTTCGACCCGCAAAAGAACCACGGGCTTATCGCCACGGCATTCGCCTCTGTTGCCAGGAGTGCGGATGCCAGGTTGCTCCTGGTCGGGGCCGGATGCTCGGCTGACAATTGTGAGCTACTGGCGATGCTCGAAGCTGCCGGCGTCAGGGATCGCAGCATCCTGCTTGGCCCCCGGCACGATATGGACGCCCTGCTCTCTGCCTGCGATGTCGTCGTCATCGGTTCGTCGTACGGCGAAGCGCTGCCCATGGTTGCGATAGAGGCTGCGGCAGCAGGACTGCCGATCGTTGCAACGGACGTCGGCGATGTCGCCCGTTTTGCCGAGCTGCCCGATGACGTGGTGCCACGTGAGGACGCGGATGCAATGTCCAGGGCCCTCCTACGCGTGCAGGCCCGTCGCACTCGAAGAACGCGACAGGCAGGCCTCGACGAGGCGAGGGCAGAGATGCTCGAGGCCTACTCGCTGGAGCACATGTCGCGTGCGTACCTCGATCTCTACCGAGGGCTGATCGGACGCGGTTCAGCGCGCTAGGCTGCAGCCCATGCTCTGTAGGACAGTGGATTGATCTTAGTGCTGCATAAGCGCCCTGCCAATCTTGACCCGCATGGGCACCCAGCGCAGAGGTTGACATGCGGAGCCGGCGTCGCTCGTCGCGCTTGTGAAGGCGATGTCGGTGCCCGTGGGGTGAAGGGGATTCAGCTGAGGTCTTCGTATGGCCGATCACCGCCAAGCGGGCGGTCGCGGCCGTTTCCGGGCGAACCCATCTTATGAATGCGCGCGCACATCACATGTCATACAGAAACGGGTCTCGGGTCCGCGCATCGAGTGTCTTGTTGCGGCAGCCGCATGTGAAATTGCGCGTGGCGCTGGTCTGCCTGGTGTGGGGTGAGGAGTTTGCAGACTTCTTCGCCCGCTACTGCGTCCGCTCTCTCCTGGAACCGCGCAACATTCCGCTCGTGTCGCGCGAGCAGGAGGTGACGCTGCTGCTCTACACGGATCGACCGACCCGGGATTTCCTGGAGCGTTGTGACAGCTTCGATGCGCTGTCCAAGTTTGTGAAGGTCGAGGTGCTGCAGCTCGAGCAGCTTCCCGCGACGGCGCGCGCCAGTCATTGGGTGCCATGGCAGCATGCCGTAGCAGGACGCAACGGAGACTTCGATCTGTTCCTCGTCATCATCCCGGACTGCGTTTACGCGGCCGGGAGCCTCGGTACGATCATCGATGCGCTCGAGGAGCATGACACGGTCTATGGCACGCTGCCTCAGGTCTGCAGAGAGACTGTGGTGGTCGAGCTCGAAGGTCTGCGCAGGGTCGACGGCCACGAGTACATCAGCTTCACCTCGCTCCAGGCGGTCGAGCTCTTCATCAGGCACGTCAATCCGAAGCACGCCGCCGCTGCCTGCTCGGGCACGTTCTTCGTCGCTCATCCCGAGATCGCGATCCAGCTTTCGCCCGAGAGCATGGTCGTGTCCGAGACAGGATCACATCCTTTCGCTGTCAGATCGAGCACACGCACCGTCTCCTATACGCTCGATGCCCTCTCGCCGGGAGCCAAGACCTGCTATCTCGAAATCCTGGGCGTAAGTGCAGAACCGACACTGAAATTCGTGGAGGAATACTATCGCTGGCCGAAGCTGCACCGGGACTATTCCCGGGTGATGAACCTTGGCAGCTGGGCTTGGAATTTTCCGCGATGCGAACGGCGCCGCCTACTCCAGGAGCGCAACCCATATCGCACTCGATCAGGGGCGCGCGCTGGAGCAGGGCCGGGGACAGGTGACGCGTGCAAAGACGAAGCTCCTCAACACGACGCTGGATTACCTGGCGGCCGCGACGCGAGTATATTGGCGCGCACGGCAGTTTTCCGACGCTACCGCGGCCAAGAATATTGCGCTCACCATAGCTGCTCCCGGATTTCATCGTCATTTTCGCCGGCTCCAGTCCGGTTTCACCGTTGTCCTGCCCAAGACGGAGAGCCGGTTCAAGGAGGTGGTGGAAGCGATCGAGAGCCGCCCGGCCGCGAGGGAGATGCTTCGCCGCTTCCTGTTCCTCCACGTCGTTACCAGCCGGCTGCCGATAGCGGCTGGGAACGCGATTTTTCTGACCTATTCGGATGCCGGCGACAATTTTCCCAAGGCGTTCATCGTCGATCCGGGCACCGTCGCACCCGGTGCCGGCTTGTGGGGGAAGGCGAGTCTCGCCGCTGCAATGGATTTGGGAGAGCGTCTTCTGCATAGACGCGGACATCGACTACAGCCATCTCACCTGGTCGATGCTCGATCCCGTGAACGGCACATCGGAGCGCGTGCTGGAGCATGCCGAAGTCGCCAGGCGTCGCATTCCACGACCCGGCAAAGGTCCAGCAAACACGAAGCGCATTGGCAAAGCACGCCGTATTGCGCATCGCCACTGCGGGAGCATCCCGCACCGTTTCAGTTGCCGCGGCGTCGCTAAGTTCAGTGTCGCGAGGGCCCGCCCTATGACAACCAGGCTGTCGCTGCTGCATCAGTCGGCCTCAGAGGTCGCACGCCAAGGCGAGTGGCAACTCCGGGCCGGATGTGCGAGCCCGCGATCGGTTTTGCGACGCGCAAAGCGCGCGGCGCCACGGCTCTACGAGATCGCCAGAAAGCGCTACCGCAGTCGTGCGGCCACGCGCTCGACCCAGCTGCTGCGCTTCTGCCTCGCTCCAACTTCCGCCCAGCGACAGCGTGCGCAGACAGCTACGACGCGATCGCCAAGCTCAACATCGTCGACAATGTTGCCAAGGTCACGCTGGCATTCTACGAGCGCCTCGGATTGAGCCCCCAGCAATCGCCGGTGTACAGGTGCCTTGCCAGCATGCGGGCGGAGCTGACGGAGGAGGTCGAGGCGCTTGGCGCCGTTTCCACCGGGTCGCTCGCTCGAACGCTTCGAGTTGGCATGGCGCGCTTACGCGGCAGGCGAGACCCATCAGGCCCTGCAGCTGTTTCGCGAGGTGATCGCGGATGAACAGCTGGCTCGGGCGAGTGCGGCCGATCCCAGGTCGCGGGAGGCGTTCATTCGGGCGGCAGAGATTTTGGGGCGCCACGCCGAGCTTCGGGGAGATGCCAGTGCTGCGGACCAGCTTTATCGCCGCATCCTCATGCTTGACGGCAACGGCATCGTCGCCCGTCGCCTGCTTCTCATGCTGTGGCGACAAGGCCGGCTCCGGGAGGCGGCGGAGCTTGCACCGCGCATTATGCAGAGCGACGGAAATCTTGCGCAGCATTTGCGGGGAAGTGATGCGGTCGGCGACCTGACGCGCCGGCTCAAGCGCGAAGCCCGCCGGGAACCCACGACAGCGAGAGGCCAGAATGCTCGAGATTTCGGACTACAGGTTGGGTGAGCAGCTCGGACGGTCGACGATCTCAAACTGGCGTATCGCCGAGACGCATCTGGTCGACCATTTCATCCGCGTCGGCTTTCCGGTGCGCATCGAGTCGCGCCATGAGGTCGGCCAGCTCCTCGACACGATGCAGGAGAAGAGGTTCGAGCGGTTCATGACGGAGCTCGGAGGTCTCACGGCCGCCGAGGCGGACAGTCTCACGGATGCGTTGGTCAGTTCCGTGAAGTTCCAGATGGCGCATCTGCCGCGGCGCAAGCCGTGCGTGCCGTTCTCGACCATGCTGTCGTCGCTGGTCCTCTACAAGAAGATCGTCGGCTTCAAGCCCGCTGTGGAGTCGGTCCTCGAGGTAGGCCCGGGCTGCGGCTACCTCTCCCATTTCCTGGCCGCGCACGAGACGCTCAGGGACTACAGCCAGGTCGAAGCATGCGAGAGCTTCTATGTCCTGCAGAGCATGGTCAATTCCTACCTGTTCGGACATGAGTTCCGCGATCTTGCTTTCACCGATGCTGCCGATCGCGCCCTGCACATCCATCGCGACCTCGAGCAGCCGGTGGTGCTGGCTGAGGAGGAAGTTCCGGCCCACCGCTGCTTCCACTATCCCTGGTGGACGCTGGGCAAGCTGCACGAGCGGATCGGCAAGTATGACGTCGTGACCTCGAATGCCAACCTCAACGAGTTCACGCGCAACGCGCTCTACGAGTACCTGACCATCTTCTCGCGGGTGATGAAGGACGACGGCATCTTCCTGGTCCAGTGCACCGGATTTCCGGCACATGGCTCGACGGAGGATCTGATGGAGGTGCTGCACAAATTCGGCTTCGCCTCCCTCTTCTGCGGGATGGCGGACGAGAACGTGCGTTCCAACATGCTCGTCTCGGGCAGATATCGCAGCCTCGGATTGCACAAGAAGAAGTTTGCCCTCAACAACCTGATCCTGGTCAAGAAGGGGCATCCCCACTACGCGGCGAACATCGGATTGAAGTATTATGCGACACGGCCATGCGTCGGAATTTCCGCGGCTGAGCCACATCTTCGAAGGCGGCACGGAAGAGGCCCATGCAAGAGGCTTGCGACGTGCCTACTCGATCGATGAGATCCTGAGGTCGGTCAAGGCAAAGCTGCTGCCGGCATCGAGCCACACGGGTGGTGAGTGGCTGTCTCGTGCAGCGAGATAGCGGCGGGGGCGCGTCGGCCGAGTCCTACTGAGGGATGATGCTCACAAGAACCCGATCGATATCCAGGGCACGGCGGCGACGACGATGACGCCGATCAGCAGCGCGCCGAGATAGGGCCAGATGCACGCCATGGCCTCGTCGGGATCGACGTTGCCGATCGCGCAGGCGGTGAAGAAGCCCACCCCGAACGGCGGCGCGAACAGGCCGATGCCCATGGCGAGAATGACCACCATGGAATAGTGCACGTCGTGGATGCCCATGGTGCGGGCGATCGGGAACAGCAGGGGCGCCAGCAGCACCAGCGCCGGCACGCCCTCCAGCACGCTGCCCAGGATGATGAACACCACGATCGAGAAGGCCATGAAGCCGATGGCGCCGCCCGGCACCTTGGCCATGGCGGTCGCCAGCGTGTGCGAGAAGCCCGACTGCGTCAGCGCCCAGGCCATGGCGGTGGCCGTGCCGACGATGAACAGGATCGCGCCGGACAGCGACACCGTGTCGATCAGCATCGGCCAGATGCGGCGCGGGTCGAACTGGCGGTAGACGACGATGCCCACGGCAATGGTGTAGGCGATGCCGATGGTCGACACCTCGACGGCGGTCGCCACGCCCTCCACCACGGCGGCGCGGATGATGAACGGCAGGATCAGCGCCGGCACCGAGATGACGAACGCGCGGGCGATCTCGGTCCCGGTCGCGCGCTTCCTCTTTACGAGGTCGTCGTGGCCGGAGCGGAAGTAGGCGACGATGCCGAGCGCCAGGGCCAGCACGGCCGCCGGCAGCAGGCCGCCGGTGAACAGCGCGGCGATCGACACGCTGGCGACCGAGCCGATCACGATCAGCACGACGCTCGGCGGGATCGTTTCCGCCATGGCTCCGGAAGCGGCCAGCAGCGACACGAGCTCGCCGGGCTTCATGCCGCGCGCCTTCATCTCCGGGAACAGCACCGGGGCAACGGCTGCCATGTCGGCGGCCTTGGCTCCCGATATGCCGGACACGAGGTACATGGCGCCGAGCAGCACATAGGACAGGCCGCCGCGCACGTGGCCGAGCAGCGAGGCGAGGAAGCCGACCATGGCGCGCGCCATGCCGGTCATGTCGATCAGGATGCCGAGCAGCACGAACAGCGGGATGGACAGCAGCAGCAGGTGCGACATGCCCTCGTCCATGCGGCTGACGACGACGGTGAGCGGCGCCCGCGTCGCCAGCGCCACATAGCCGACGGTGGCGATGCCGAAGGCGAACGCGATCGGCACGCCCATCGCGACTGCCACGCCGACGCCCAGCACGAAGAAGATCAGCAGATTGTAGTTGCCGAGCCCCATGAAGATCGGGCGCGCCAACCACAGCGCCGCGCACACAGCAACAAAGACGATGACGGCTGTCGCCAGGAATGTCCGGCTCGGAGCGATTACCAGCAGCCGCAGCAGCGAGAAGATCGCGATCAGCACCGCTCCCACCGCGACGGCGGACGCGCGCCAGGAATTGCTGATGCCGAGGCCGGGCGTGCGCACGATCGCCTCGTCGATGCTGTACTCGATGGCCGGATAGGCGAGGATGCAGACGAAGGCGGCCACCACCAGCAGGATGACCACCTCGATCTTCTGGCGGGTCGCGGGCGCGGCGCGGCTGATGAACGCCGTCAGCCGCATGTGCGCGCTGCGCTGCATGGCGATCACCGCGCCGAGCACCGACAGCCACACGAACAGGGTGGAGGCCAGCTCGTCCGCCCAGACCAGCGGCTGGTGGAAGACGTAGCGCGCCACCACGCCCCAGAACAGCAGGCCGACTTCGACGAGAAGGATGGCCGCAGCGACCAGCGCCACCGCACGACCCAGCAGCGTCTCTACGGCTTCGATCCAGGTTCGCGGGCTGGCGGATCGAACGCCATCGGGTGCGTGCGGCATGTGCGTGGGGGTCAGGTCAGGTTCCCGCTGTACTTCTCGAGGATCTTCCAGGCCTCCTCGCCGTACTTCTGCCGCCACTCGGCGTAGAAGCCGGCCGCCTTGAGGGCGTCCTGGAATGGCTTCTTGTTGACGGCATTGAAGGTCAGCCCCTTCTCCTTCAGCTGCGCTTCCAGCGTGGCGTTGAGCTTGGCCATGTCCTCGCGCTGCTTGACGGCGCCTTCGTTGAGCAGACGCGCGGTCGTGTCGCGCAGGTCCTGCGGCAGCTGCTCCCAGTTGCGGCGGTTCGCCACCATCCAGAAGCCTTCCCACATGTGGCCGGTGAGCGAGCAGAACTTCTGCACCTCGTAGAACTTGGCGGCTTCGATCAGGGCCAGCGGGTTCTCCTGGCCGTCGACGATCTTGGTCTGCAGCGCCGTGTAGACCTCGACGAAGTTGATGGCGGTGGGGGCCGTGCCGAGCGCGCGGAACATCGAGGTGAAGAGCGGGCTCACCGGCACGCGCAGCTTGAGGCCCTTGAGATCGTTGGGCTCGTTGATCGGCTTGTTGCTGGTGGTGATCTGGCGGAAGCCGTTGTCCCACATCTTGTCGAAGGCAACGAGGCCGATGGTGCCGACCTGCTGGCGGATGTGGGCGCCGAGGTCGCCGTCGACCGCGGCCCACACGCCCGCGAAATCCGGGAACGCGAAGGCAATGCTGCTGATCGAGGACACCGGCACCACGTTGGCGAGCGGCGATCCCACCGTGAAGATGTCGAGCGCGCCCGACCGCACCTGGCTCAGCATGTCGGTGCTGCCGCCGAGCTGGCTGTTCGGGAAGATCTGGATGTCGACCCGTCCGTTGGTCGCGGCGCGGATCGCATCGCAGGCCTCGGCGGCGCGCTTGTTGATCGGGTGCGCGGCCGGCAGGTCGTTGCCGTACTTGAGATTGAACTCGGCGGCTTTCGCACGGTGGCCTGCGAGGCTCGCGCCTGCGATAGCGCCGGCGCCAGACAGAACTGTTCGCCGCGTGACCCTGTTCATGGCGCTCCTCCATCGAGCATATGTGTTTGTTTCTTGCGGGAAACGTTAGTGACCGGCGATTGCGGCGGCAAGCTTTTCCGCGACCATGATGGTCGGCAGGTTGGTGTTGCCGCGCGGCACAACCGGCATCACCGAGGCGTCGGCGACGCGCAATCCGCCGACGCCGATCACGCGGCCGTCCGGATCGACCACGGCGTCGCGGTCGTCTGCCGCACCCATGCGGCACGTCCCACTGACATGGAACGTTCCCGCAACGTTGGCGCGCACGTGCTGAGCCAACATATTCTCATCCGCACACAGCGCATCGAGGTCGACGGCGCCGCCCGTCAGGGTCTGCAGCGCGTAGTCGCTCAGGCGCGGATGGATATTGAGGAGTGCGGCAATCACCCTGGATTGCACGGCATTGGCCCTGGTCAGCCGGTTGAGGCGGCGCAGGCGGTCCGTGAAGCGCACGGGAAACGGGCGGCCGAGCAGCGGACGTACCGGGTCAGAGGAAAGAAAGTCGACCACCCAGCGGAAGCCGTGCATCAGGCGTCGCAGGTCGCGCTCATCGTCGAGGAAGTTGAACTCGACGAGGGGCTGGTGGGACGCTTCCCGCGAGGCGAGCGAGACGCGCCCGCGCGAGAACGGCTTCCACAACACCGGGCCGAAATTGGCGATCTGCCGGCCGGTGGCGTTCCACGACGACTTGCTCTGCACGTTGATGCAAAGGTCTGTTGCCGGGCAACCGGGCAATCCGGACGACAGGCGGAAGCAGGACACCTGCAGCGTGCGCAGGCTGTCCGGCTGCCGGGCCGCGCGGCGCAGCTGGGCTCCGAAGAACAGGACCGGATGATTCATCAGGTTGCGGCCGACGCCGCGCAGGTCGGCGTGCGGCTCGATGCCGTGCTCACGCAGGTGCTCCTGCGGTCCGATCCCTGAGCGCATCAGCAGTGCCGGCGAGAAGAGGGCGCCGGCGCACAGGATCACCTCGCGCGCGAGAAAGTCTCTTTCCTCGCCGTCAACCAACGCGCGCACGCCGGTGACGCGGCGCCCATCCAGCAGGAGATGCTGCACATTGGCGCGCGTGAGGATGGTGAGGTTGCTGCGCCGCCGCACGTTGGCATCGAGGTAGCAGATGGCGGTGGAGGCGCGCCGTGTCTCGGTATTGCTCATCGGCAGCGAGCAGTAGCCGTCGCGGAAATCGGCATTCATGTCGGCGATGAACGGCAATTGCCGCAACTGCGGCGTAGGCGTCGGCGCCACGGGCGAGTGGCGTCCAATTCTGACGAGCCACGCGGCGGATGGGGATGGGGCCGTCGCTGCCGTGCGCGTCGCCCGCGAAATCGAGGTCGGACTCGAGCTGCCGGAAGTGGGGCAGCACGCCCTGCCAGCTCCACCCGGCCGCGCCGAGCCGCTCCCATTCGTCGTAGTCGTCGGCCGTGCCGCGCAGCGCCACCATGCCCATCACGCTCGAGCCGCCGCCCATCACGCGGGCCTGGTCGAAGCCGGTGGCGTTGGAGGTGTCCCTGGTGCGCCAGTGCGCCTTCAGCGCCGGCCACATGTAGCTCTTGTTGTAGTAGGAGGTGGGGTACACATCGAGGATGTCGGCCGGCTCGTGACCCGGCGCTGTGTCGGCGCCGGCTTCGAGAAGCAGCACTGAAACGCCGGAGTGGGCAGACAGGCGGCTGGCCATCACGCAGCCCGCCGCGCCGCCGCCGACGACGACGAAGTCGAACCCGCCGGCCGGAGACTTTCCGGCTTGCGTCGCAGCTGTGGTCATGGCTGTAGTGTTCCCGCGAGAGCCGAGGATCGGCGCGATAAGCTCTACTCCGCTGTGACGATATCAAGCGAGGGGAGCTGCGAGCAACGGGTAGCGAGAGCAATGCAGCGTAGTGAAAATCGCATCCTGACCACGCATGCCGGGAGCCTGCCGCGACCGGCGACGCTGACCACGCTGTTCGCCAGGCGCCTGCGCGGCGAGGCGATCGATCCGGCGGCGATCGAGGCGGAGGGGCGCACGGCGCTGCGCGCGATCGTCAAGAAGCAGATCGAGACCGGCCTCGACGTGATCGATGACGGCGAGCAGTCGCGCGAATCCTTCGTGCTCTATCTGCGCCATCGCCTGACGGGGCTCGGCGGCAGCGGCTCGCGGCCGATGCACGCCGATCTCGACAAGTATCCGGCCTACAAGGCCGAGTTCCAGCAGCGCACGGCCGGCAAGGATACGGTCTCCAACCGCGCCGTCCTGCCGAAGGCGATCGGCGCCGTGACCTATGCCGACGCGAAGGCGATCGAGACCGAATGCAGCGATTTCCGCGCCGCGCTGGAGGAAGCCGGCGGCGGCTACGTCGAGCCGTTCCTCACCGCTCCGTCGCCCGGCATCATCGCCTCGATCGTGCAGAACGAGCACTACGACAGCTTCGAGAGGTATCTCGATGCGCTGAGCGCGGCGCTGCAGGTCGAGTACGAGACGATCGTGCGCAGCGGGTTTCTGCTGCAGCTCGACTGTCCCGATCTCGCGCTGGAGCGGCACACGTCCTACCAGGACCGCCCGCTCGGCGAGTTCGTCGGCTTCGTCGAGCTGGTGGTCGCGGCGATCAACAAGGCGCTGCGCAACATCCCGCGCGATCGCGTGCGGCTGCACGTGTGCTGGGGCAACTACGAGGGCCCGCACGACTGCGACGTGCCGCTGGATGACATCCTGCCCGCGATCCTCAAGACCAACGTCGGCTGCCTGGTGCTGCCGTTCGCCAACCCGCGGCATGAGCACGAGTACCGCCTGCTCGGGCAGCTCGCGGACGACCAGCTGATCGTTGCCGGCGTGATCGATACGCAGACCAACTTCGTGGAGCACCCGGAGGTCATCGCCGACCGTCTGGAGCGCATCGCGGGGGCGATCGGTGATCCGAAGCGCGTGCTGGCGGGAACGGATTGCGGGTTCGACACCTCGGCCGGCATGGGCCGGGTGGCGGAGGACGTGGTGTGGGCCAAGCTGCGCTCGCTCGCCGACGGGGCGCGCATTGCCTCCAAGCGCCTGTTCGCGTGAGGTCGCGGGCCTAGCGCGCCAACGAGCATCGCATGACGACGCCAAAGCAGATCGGGATTGTCGGGTTCGGCCTGATGGGCCGTGCCCTGGCCGAGCGCCTGATCGGCGCGGGCTACGGCGTGGTCGGGTTCGATATCGATCGCGGAGAAGCTGCGCAGCCTGGAGAAGCTCGGCGGAACGGCGGCCGCCTCTCCTGCCGACGTGGCGCGGCAGTGCGATGTGCTGTTCCTGGCCGTGTTCAACACCGAGCAGGTGGAGGAGGTGGTCGAGCGCGATCTCCTGCCGGCGCTCGGAGCGAGCTCGGGCAAGATCCTCCTGTGCGCCAGCACCTGCGATCCCGACCGCATCGCCGCACTCGCGCAGCGAATTGCGCCCCAGGGGGTGCACCTCCTCGACACGCCGATCTCCGGAACCAGCGAGCAGGTGCGGCAGGGCCGGGGCGTTGCCCTGGTCGGCGGCGAGGCAGACAAGCTGGCCGAGGTCGCCGATGTGCTCGGCGCGGTGTTTCCGTCCTATTTCCACATGGGGCCGGCCGGCAATGCCGGCCGCACCAAGCTCGCCATCAATCTGATCCTCGGCCTCAACCGTCTGGCGTTGGCGGAGGGGCTAGTGTTCGCCGAGCGCATGGGGCTCGAGCCTGCGCGGTTTCTCGAGGTGGCGCGGCAGGCCGCCTCCTACTCGCAGGTGATGGATACCAAGGGGCCGAAGATGGTGCGCGGCGATTTCGCGCCGGAAGGACGCGCCCGCCAGACGCTCAAGGACGTCGAGCTGATGCTGGCGCAGGCGCGCAAGCTGGGCCAGGACCTGCCGCTCGCCAAGCTGAACGCCGAGATCCTCGAAGCCTGCGTCCGCAACGGCGAAGGCGACCACGACAACAGCGTGGTGATCAGCGAGATCCGCCGGCGTCGCGGCGCGACGTGCAGTAGGGCGCAATAGGCGAAGCCGTATTGCGCCGTTGTGCGGGTGGATCGGTGCAATACGGCTGACGCCTATTGCACCCTACAGGGCCCGCAGCAGCGCCGGGTCGAGGCGAGCGATCTCGGCGGCGCGGATGTCGGCCACGGCTGCTTCGAAGGCGGGGCGATCGATGGCGTCGGCGGGGACGATTTCGCAGCCGTCGGCCTGCAGGCGGGCAAGGCAGTCGACATCTTCGCCGGTGGCGAAGCCGCGTTGCGCGCGCGTGGCGGTTGCGATCGCGTTGCCGACGAGTTGGCGCGTGTCCGCGGACCAGCCGTCGAAGCTCGCGCGGTTGGCGAGCACCAGGGCCACGCCGAAGAAGTGCGAGGTCATGCTGATGTGCCGGTGGGTGCGATGCAGCCCGAAATTGAGCGTGTTGGTCAGCGGGTTTTCCTGCGCGTCGACGGCACCCGAGGCGATCGCGGCCGGCATGTCCTTCACGTCGATGGTGACCGGCTCGAAGCCCAGCGCGCGAAACACCTGCTGGTGCAGCGCGTTGTCCAAGGTGCGGATCTTCATGCCCTGGCAGTCGCGCGGGTGGCGGATCGGGCGCAGGCGGTTGGAGAAGTGGCGGAAGCCGTTGTCCCAGAACGCCAGCACGCGAAAGCCGGTTGCGCGGCTGATGTCGTCGGCGAGGCGGTTGCCGAGATCGCCGTCCAGCGCCCGGTAGGCGCGCTCACGGTCGGTGACGAGAAACGGCAGGTCCAGCACGCGCAGCGACGGGACGCGGCCGGCGAGATAGCTCGAGCTGAAATAGCACAGATCGAGATCGCCGCTTTCCACGAGGGCCAGCAGGTCACTGGCCTTGCGTCCTGACGCGGTGATGTTGGGGGTCAGCTCGATCTCGACGCCTGAGCCGGCGCCGCCGATCTCCGCATCGAGCACGCGCAGCGCACGCGTATGCACCGAGTCTTCCCCCTGGTAGCCGCCGCAGCGCAAAAGCATTTTGCATCCCTCGAATTGAATGTTGCGTGTTGGCGCCAGGATGGCCCCGCTTTGGGCGGAAAGCGCATCTCGGCCCTCCGAGTGGGCAGGAGTGGGCAAGCGTGACCCGAGCCATTTCGGCTTGACAGCCCCCCAGGATGACCCATGGTAACGCGTTATAACAAGCCTTGCTGCAAGCAAGCGTGCCCGTCGAGGGGACATGCATTCCCGGGGGGATGATGCAGAGAAGTGAACGTCGCGTTCTTACTACGCATACCGGCAGTCTCCCTCGCCCACAGGAGCTTACCCGACTTTACGCTCGGCGATCGCGCGGCGAGACGGTGTCTGCCGACGAGTTGGAGGCGGCGGGCAAGGCGGCGCTGAACTGGGTCGTCGCCAAGCAGGCCGAGGTCGGCATCGACGTCGCCAACAACGGCGAGCAGCAGCGCGATTCCTTTCTGCTTTACGTGCGCGACCGCCTGAGCGGGCTCGACGGCACCTGGACGCGGCGGCAGCGTGCCGACGTCGAGCGCTATCCGATCTTCAAGCAGCAGAGCTTCCAGGCCAACAACAGCAAGGAGTCGGTCGACGACATTCGCGGCCTGACCAGGGCGCGCAGCGAGATCCGCTATCTCGATGCCGGGCCGGTCGCTGCCGAATGCGCGGACTTCAAGGCCGCGCTGGAGAAGAGCCGGGCTTCGTTCGTGGAGGGGTTCCTGACGGCGCCATCGCCCGGCATGGTGTCGGCGATCGTTCTCAACGAGCACTATCCGAGCGAGGAGGCCTACCTCGAGGCGCTGGCGGAGGCCTTGCGCGTCGAATACGAGACCATCGTCAATGCGGGCTTCCTGCTGCAGCTCGATTGCCCCGATCTCGCGCGCGAGCGGCACAACACCTACCAGGACCAGCCGCTCGAGGACTTTCTCGGCTTCGCCGGCCGCGTGATCGACGCCATCAATCATGCGCTGCGCAACATCCCGCGTGATCGCGTGCGCATGCACGTGTGCTGGGGCAACTACGAGGGGCCGCACGACTGCGACGTTCCCCTCGAAGACGTCATACCGGTGATGCGGCGCGCCAAGGTCGGCGGCTTCGTGCTGCCGTTCGCCAACCCGCGGCACGCGCACGAGTTCCGCTATGTGAAGGACCTGCTGGTCGACGACCAGCAGACCATCGTTGCCGGGGTGATCGACACCACCACCAACTTCGTGGAGCATCCCGAGGTGGTGGCCGACCGGCTGGAGCGGGTGGCGGCCGTGATCGGCGATCCGCACCGCGTGATGGCCGGGACCGATTGCGGCTTCGAATCGATCGCGGGCAAGGGACGCGTGGCCGAGGATGTCGCGTGGGCCAAGCTTGCGGCGCTGAGCGAGGGCGCCCGGCTGGCGTCGTCGCGCTTGTTCTAGGATGGAGTGAAGATCGCGGCGCCAGCCGCGTGCAGCAGACGCATACAAAAACAGAAGTTGTGGGAGGAAATGCCATGTTCAAGCAGCTCTCGAAGACCGCAAGCGCGACGGCGGCTGCCGCCGCTGTCTGCGCCTCGCTTGCCCTGTTCGGTACGGCCGCCACGGCAGCGGAGACCTGGAAATTCTACATGCATCAGTCGGCGCCCAACTTCGCGACCTCGCGCGGCGCCAAGCTGCTCACCGAGGAGATCGAGAAGGCGACCAACGGCGAGCTGAAGATGCAATTGCATCTCTCGGGCACGCTGCAGATCGCCCCGTCCGACATCACCAAGGCGGTCGGCGAGAATATCGTGCAGTTCGGCGATGATCTGTTCAACTCGGGCAACATCCCGCTGGCCGGCATCCCGCGGCTGCCGATGCTGGTGCAGTCCTACGAGGACTTCACCAAGGCGGCGGCGGTGCTGCAGCCCTACATCGAGAAGGCGTTCGCGGCCAAGGGCTCGACGGTGCTCGCCGCCTACAGCTATCCGATGCAGGTGATGTGGGGGAAGAAGAAGCTCGAAATCCCTCGAGGACATCAAGGGCCTCAAGCTGCGCGTCGCGGCACCCGAGCAGGGCGAGTTCGTGCGCCGGTTCGGCGGCACGTCGATCACCATGAGCGCCCCGGAAGTGCCGTCCGCGCTCGACCGCGGCGTGGTGGACGGCATCTTCACGGCCGGCGTCGGCGCCGTGCTGTGGAAGGACCTGCTGAAGTACGGCTTCCTGATGGTGGTGAACGTCAACAACTCCTACATCATCGCCAACACGGAGGCCTTCAACAAGCTGTCGCCGGACCTGCAGGCCAAGCTGCGCAAGGTCGCGGCCGACATCGGCCGCTGGAACCAGGACACCATGAAGACCGAGGAGGCCGCCTCGCAGAAGACGCTGGGCGATGCCGGCTACGTTCTCACCCAGGCCAAGCCGGCCGAGATCGCCAAGGCGGTCGACACCATGAAGCCCTATTGGGACGAGTGGGCGAAGACGCGCGGCCCCGAGGTGGTGGAGGCGCTCGGCAAGGTCCGCGCCGCGCTGGGACGGTAGTCGAGGCTGGGGGAATGATGGTGGATACCGGCCAGGGAGCGGCGGACGAGCCGCCGCTCGATCGCACCAACTCGGAAGGCGTGGTCGAGAAGACCTGCAAGTACCTGAGCGCGCTGGCGCTCATGGTGCTGCTGGTGGTGGTCGGCATCGACGTCGTCACGCGCTGGGGCTTCAACTTTTCCTATGAGGTCTCCGACGAGGTCGCCGCCTACATGCTGGTCGCCATCGCCTTCCTGAGCCTGCCGGTATCGCACATCAACGGCGCCTTCCATCGCGTCGAGTTCGTGCAGGCGCGGCTGTCGATGCGCGGGAAGCTGATCTCCTCGCTGTTCTTCGAGCTGGTGGCGCTGGTCTTCTGCGCCATCTTCGTCTGGCAGTTCATAAACCTGGTGCGCTCGTCCTGGCGGTTCGGCGACCATGCGCCGACCTTCCTGGAGACGCCGCTCTGGCTGCCGCGATGCCTGCTGGTGATCGGCATGGCGGCGCTATGCATCTCGCTATTGCGGTCGATGGTCGCCGATATCGGGCGGTTGCGGTCTCTCGGCAGCACCGACCGGGGACGCAATGGGTCCTGAACTCCAGGTTCTGGTCGTAACGCATGCTGTTTCTCGGCCTGCTCACCGCCGGGATGCCGGTGCCGTTCGCCATCACCATCCCGGCGGTCATCTACCTGCTGCTGCAGGGCGGCATACCGGCGCTGAACAGTCTCGGCCTGGTGAGCTGGGGCAGCATGAACGTGTTCGCGCTCACCGCGGTGCCGCTGTTCATGTTCATGGCCGAGATCCTGAGCGCCAGCGGCCTGAGCAGTCGCATCTACGGCGGCCTTGCCAAGCTGGTGGCGCGGCTGCCGGGCGGCCTGCTGCAGACCAATATCGCCGGCTGCGCGGTGTTTGCCTCCGTCAACGGGTCGAGCATCGCCACGGCGGCGACGATCGGCGGCGTGGCGCTGCCGCAGCTGTTGAGCCGCGGCTACAACCGGCCGTTGGCGGCAGGCTCGCTGGCGGCGGGCGGCACGCTCGGCATCCTGATACCGCCGAGCTTTCCCGATGATCATCTACGGCACCTTCACGGAGACCTCGGTGCCGAAGCTGTTCATGGCCGGCGTCATTCCGGGCCTGATCATGACGGCCTGCTTCATGATCTACATCGCCATTCACGCCAAGATCGATCCGACCGTGGCGCCGCGCGAGGCGGGCCCGCGCTCCGGTGGCGAGCTGTTGCGGGCGCTGGGCGAAGTGGTTCCGTTCGTGCTGCTCATCCTCGGCACGCTGGGCGGGCTCTACTTCGGCGTCGTCACCACCACCGAGGCGGCCGTGGTCGGCTGCTTCCTGTCGATCCTGCTCGGCGTCACCATGGGGGAGCTGACGCTCAAGAGCTTCATCCAGTCGGTCTTCAACACCATCATCTTCAGCGGCAACATCCTGTTCCTGATCCTGGCCGCCTACATCTTCTCCACCGCGCTGAGCTTCGCCGGGCTCGGCGAGCAGGTCACCAAGTTCATCATCGACTTGCAGCTCTCCAAGTTCGAGTTCTACTTGGCGCTGTTCGTGCTGTTCACGGTGCTGGGCTGCCTGATCGAGAGCCTGGGCATGATCGTCATCACCGTGCCGCTGCTCTATCCGGTGCTGCAGAGCTACGGCATCGATCCGATCCTGTTCGGCGTCATCCTGGTCATCTACATCGAGCTCGGGCAAATCTCGCCGCCGATCGGCATCAACCTGTTCGTCATCCAGAGCATCTGGGACGGCAAGCTGTCCGAGGTGGTGCTGGGCACCATTCCGTTCCATCTGATCATGTTCGTGGTGCTGGCCCTGGTGATCGCCTTCCCGGAGCTGTCGCTCTGGCTGCCGGCGCAGATGTCGCGATGACGGGGCACGGCACGGGCGAGAACCGCGAGGCGGCAGTCATGCGCGATGTAGCCGTGGTCGGACTGGGGCAGATGGGGCGCGGCATCGCCCGCAACCTCGATCGGGGCGGGCGCCTCGCCGCGGCCTGGGACAGCAGCCCCGAGGCCCTGCAGCGCGCCGGGTTGTCGGACGCGGTGAAGCTCGCGGAGCCAGGCACTGTCGACGGATTGAAGGCCGTGCTGTTCGTGGTGCCGGGCTCGGCGGAAATCCGGGCCGTGCTGGATGGTGGACTGCTCAGTCAGCCGCACCAGGGGCAGGTGCTGATCGACCTCACCACCTCGCATCCGACCGCGACGCGCGAGATCGCCGCGCAGGCCAAGGCGGCGGGGCGCGACTACATCGATGGCGGCATGACCGGCGGCGCCAAGGCCGCGGACGCTGGCACGATCACGCTGATGGTGGGCGGCAACCCAGCGGTGGTCGAGGCGTGCCGCCCTCTGCTCGGGCTGATCGCCGGCAAGGTCGTCCATGTCGGCGAGACCGGCACCGGCCACGCCATGAAACTGATCCACAACATGATCTGTCACACGATCTTCCTGGCGACCAGCGAAGGCTGCCGGCTGGCGGAGAGCGTCGGCATCCCGCTGGAGACGGCCATCGCGGTGATCAACGCCGGCAATGCGCGCAGCTTCGTCAGCGAGCAGCGCTTTCCCAATCACATCGTCTCGCGCACCTTCGACGGCCGGTCGCGAACGGCCAACCTTGCGAAGGACCTGGCCATGGCTGCGGACTTCGCGCGCGAGGCTGGGCAGCCGGGCCCCTATGGCGCGCTGACGGCCGGCCTGCTGGAGCGGGCGATGCAGCAGGGGCTCGGCGAGCAGGACTTCACGACGCTCTACCAGCACTTCGCGCAGATTGTGGGCAGCGACACCAAGGGCCGGTAGCATAGTGTCGGCGGCTTCGAATTCTGGCATCGCCGGCAGCCCCTCGCGGCTCCTCCCCCTGTGACGAAGGCCATCAGGCATTCGGAACGCACGAGGGGGGAGGAACGGAATGCCACGAGTTTAGCTCGCCCATGAGCGACCCATCCGCGAAGGTAACCTGCGAGCAAGCTCGATGGCATTCCAGGTGGGGGTGAAAGCGCCGCGTATGTCGCCGGTCACCCCCACCCTGCGCGCCACGATCACTTAGCCCCGCTGTCGAGATGGACGCGCCGTTGCGGTGGCGGGGCTAAGTGATGGCGCGCAGCCCTCCCCCCTCGTGCGCATCGAATGCGCTGCATTCGATGCAGGGGGAGGCGCAGCAAGCGGCGGCGCCGAGCCACAGGGTCGGATGCGGAAAGGTCGTAGCGATCGCGTTATTCCGCGGCGGACGCCTTGCCGAGCTTGATGTTGCGCAGCATGAGCGCAAGCGGGACGATGGCCAGCCCGAGCAGCATCAGGGTCCAGAACACGTCGATGAAGGCCAGGAACGAGGCCTGCAGCTGACCTGCTGGCCGATCCACTCGATGGCCTGCCGGTGGGCGTGCTCGTGGGAGCTGCCCTGCATCGTGAAATACTCCGTCACCTTGCGCAGCGTGTCCTGATACTCCGGGTCGGAGGGCGTCACGTTTTCCACCAGCCGGCTCTGGTGAAACTGCGAGCGGTGCGCCAGCACATTGGTGCTCAGCGATATGCCGATCGAGCCGCCGATGTTGCGCGCGGCGTTGATCAGCGCGGAGGCCTGATCGGTCTTGCCGGGCGGGACGCCGGCGTAAGAGGCGGTGAGAACCGGAATGAGGATCAGCGGCAGGCCGATGCCGACGTAGATGCGCGACCAGGCGAAGTACGAGAAGGTGACGTCGCCGTACAGACTGGTCAGGCCCCACATGGCCGCTGCGACGATCAGGCCGCCGGCGGCGATCAGGTATTTCGGCTGCACGAAGCCGAGCAGGCGTCCGCACAGGAACACCATGATCATGGTGACGACGCCGCCGGGCGACAGCATCAGGCCGGCCCAGGTGGCGGTGTAGCCGAAGTTCTGCTGCACCAGCAGCGGCAGGATCTGCGTGGTGGCGAGCAGGATGGCGCCGGCCATCAGCATGACGACGAAGCAGGCGCCGAACTGGCGTGTCGCCACCATGCGCAGGTCGATGACGGGGTTCTTGCGGGTGAACTCCCACGGGATCATGAGGGCGAACGCCAGCGCGCAAATGAGCGTCATGGTGACGATGAAGGTCGAGCCGAACCAGTCGTCCTCCAGGCCGCGATCGAGGATGACCTCCAGCGAGCCGAGGAAGACGGCAACCAGCACGAAGCCGATCAGATCGAAGCGAAGGCCTTGCTTCTTGAGCTTGCGGCGCTCTTCCTCCTCGGATGCCGATTGCGGCAGGATCATCCACACGAGCGCCATCAGCAGATGCCGATCGGACCATTGACCAGGAAGCACCACTCCCATCCGACGTTGTCGGCCAGATAGCCGCCCAGCGTCGGGCCGACCACGGGCGCCACCACCACCGCCAGCCCGAACATGGCGAAGGCCTGGCCACGCTTCTCGGGTGGGAAGGCGTCGGCCAGGATCGATTGCGCAACCGGCACCATGCCGCCGCCGCCCAATCCCTGCATGATGCGGAATAACAGCAGCGACTGGAGGTTCCAGGCCAGCCCGCACAGCACCGAGCTGATCGTGAACAGCGCCACGCAGATGAGAAAGAAGCGCTTGCGACCGAGCCGGCGGGCGAGATAGCTGCTGGAGGTGAGAGCGACGGCGTTGGCGACGAGATAGGTCGTCACCACCCAGGACGCTTCGTCGGAGCTGACGGCCAGCGCACCGCCGATATAGGGCAGCACGACGTTGGCAATGGTGGTGTCGAGCACCTCCATGAACGCCGCCATGGCAACCACGATCGCGATCACCCAGGGGTTGACGGCCGGACGGGGGATGGCGGCGGAGGTGGCGGTCATCGCCGGCCCAGCAGGCGCTCATAGAGCGATGGCCCCGGCCGCACGCGCACGACCGGCACGACCGACATGCCGGGGCCGAGCGCGACGTCGGCTGGCGGGTCGTCCATGGCGATCTTGACCGGCACCCGCTGCACGATCTTGACGTAGTTGCCGGTGGCATTCTGGGCGGGAAGCAGCGAGAACGCCGTGCCGGAGCCGGGCTGCACGCTGTCGACATGGCCGCTGGATGACGCGGTTCGGATAGGCATCGATGCGCATGTCACCGGCTGGCCGGGCCGCATGTCGGCGAGCTGGGTCTCCTTGTAGTTGGCGATCACCCACAGCTCGTCCGGCACGAACAGGCTGAAGTTGGTGCCGGCCTGGGCGTATTGCCCGACGGCGGCGGTGAGATTGACCACCCGGCCGTTCTGTGCCGCCGTTATGGTCGTGTAGGACAGGTTGAGCAGCGCCTGATCGCGCTGGGCGTTGGCTTGCGCGAGGCTTGCCTCGGCGGCGGTGCGCTGCGCCTTCAGCGAATGCACCTGGCGCTGGGCGACGACGAGGGCCGCCTGCGCGTTCCTGAGCGCGGCCTGGTCCTGCCGCAGCCTCGAGACGGTCTGCTCGGCCATCTGCACGGTGCCGGCCTCGCGAGCCGCGAGGTCCTTGTAGCGCGCTGCCTGCTGCTCGGCGAAGGTCAGCGCCGCCTGCGCCTGCTCGACTTGCGCCGTGCTGGCGCTGATCTGGGCCTGCTGGATCTCGATCTGCGCGTCGATGTTCTCGATGTTGGCGGTGGCGACGGCCACCTGCGCCTGCGCCTGTTCGAGCGCGACGCGGTAGTCGCGCGGGTCGATGCGGGCGATCAGATTGCCGGTGACGATGCGCTGGTTGTCGGTGACCGCCACCTCGGTGATGTAGCCCGGCACCTTCGGGGCGATGGCGAACTGGCGCGCCTCGACGAACGCGTCGTCGGTCGACTCGAAGTGGCTGGCATGGTCCCAGTAGATGTAGCCGGCGACGCCGAGAATGAGCGCAAGGGGGGTGCCGATCAGGAACAGATGGCGATGGCGCCGCAGGAAGCTCTCGTGGCCCTGCTCTCCGGCGTGGCTGGCGTTGTCCTCTGCTGGTTTTTCCGCGCATCGTGCTCCCCATCCGGCAGCGGGGCCTTGGCCTCGTCGCCGTTGTTGGGCGCGAGTTGCGCCGCCGCATCGTCGCTGGGGGACGGCCGTTCGTCGGGACGTGGCGGCTGTGATGGCGTGGGCAGTGGTTTCGGCCCTTTCAGGGCGACCACGTCGGCCTGGGGGCGCTCGGGGGCCTGTTTTGCGTCGGTGCTCATGGGGGCGTGCTGTCTCTGAGTTGCATGCCCGATGTTTTCCAGGTCCGACCTATAAATCGTCCGTTAGCTGCCGAGCTAAGCATTTCGGCGCACAAAGGCTCTAGGTCACACTTGCTCCGTTTGGCGTGATGTTGCGCCTGAACGCAGGCGCGGCCGGCGTGGCGGGCGGAGATCGGTTCGCGTGGCGAAGATGGGCGGGCCGACAGGCCGTGGCACATCACGTAAGGATCACGGAAATGTGCTTCTCGCCGCATTGGATTACCAGGGAATCAACGCATACGTGAAGACACGCGCGCACGCCGTGCCCCTCGCGGCAGATGGTGCCCAGGTCTCCATCTTCGGCCGAGTTACTCCCTGTCCAAACGCCACATTGCGGCCTCGCTTTGGTTGCTCCTCTGCGTCTCAATCTGAAAGTAGGCGGAGCGCCACAGGTTGTGGCGGGCCTTCGCAGTTCGGTCAGCAGGGGGAGTCCAAAGAGCGATGGAGGAATGGTTCACGCTCACGCAGGCGGGAGCCGCCATAGTGACGTCGTGCCTGGCGCTGGTAGTCTCGGGCTACAGCCTCTACGCGACGGTGCTGAAGCGGCCCGTTCTCGGCATTTACCAGCCCCCTCTCATCTATATGTACCGCCAAGGCAGTCACGATGTGTTCGCCATTCCGATCACCGTCTCCAATGATGGCGCCCAGCGCGGTACGGTTCTGTCTTTCGATCTCGAGGTTACTCAGCCCGACTCTCGAGCGACCATGAAATTTCAGAACCGACAATTCGGGGATTCGCCGGGTGCCGGCGCGCGGCTGTTCACGCCAATAACCATTGCTGGCCGCAGTTCCTTCTCCGATGTGGTTCTCTTCTACGCGGTATCCCCTGGGTCATTCGTCGAGCAGACCGGCCCGGTCAGGCTGCCGCTGAGGTTCACGATGAGGATGAACGTAAATAGCTACGGCAACAGGGGCCCGGCAAAGCAACGTGCAGGCGTCGCGTTCGAGATGGCCGCGAGCTACATCAAGAGCCTCAACGACATGGGGGCTGGTCGCGCAACCGAGTTCCTCGATGCGCGCTTGAGCTAAGGGGTGCAGACGATGATGCGGTTGCAACCTCGTGAACGCGGCAAGCGCGGGCCAGGCTAGTTGAGATTATTTAAGGGAATCGCGGCACTGATACGGGACCTTGCGCGTTGATTGCGCGGAGTAAGCCCGGATGTCCTTCGACTTCACCTCCATGATCTGGATCCTGCTGGCGGTGCTGGCGCTGCAACCCATCCTGATGGGGCGGTGGTTCGCGCTGAAGCGCGCGCAGGCGATCGCGGCCATCGAGAAGCTGCACGGCGCCCGCGTCATCACCATGATCCATCGGCAGGAGAAGCGCAGCCTGTTCGGCTTCAACGTGTCCCGGCATATCGACCTGGAGGACGCGCAGACCATCATCGCCGCCATCAAGGAGACGCCGCCCGACCGGCCGATCGATCTCATCCTGCATACGCCGGGCGGGCTGGTGCTGGCGGCCATGCAGATCGCGCGCGCCGTCGAGGCGCATCCGGCCAAGGTGACGGTGTACGTGCCGGTCTATGCCATGTCGGGCGGAACGCTGATCGCGCTGGCCGCCGACGAGATCGTGCTCGGCGAGTTCTCCGTGCTGGGGCCGATCGATCCGCAGATCGCCGGGCTGCCGGCGGCAAGCATCGTGCGGGCGCGCGATGCAAGCCGGTCGAGCACGTGTTCGACCTGACGCTGGTGCTGGCCGACGTGAGCGAGAAGGCGCTGGCCCAGGTCAAGCGCGGCGCGGTCGAGCTGCTGACCCCGCGCATGGAGCAGAAGGCCGCCGAGGACCTCGCCGCCAAGCTGGCGGGCGGGCAGTGGACGCACGACTACGCGCTGACGGCGGAGGAGGCGCGCAGCCTCGGCCTGCCGGTCAAGGTCGGCATGCCCCTCCAGGTGCTGGAGCTGATGAAGCTCTACCCGCAGCCGGTGCAGCAGTCGGGCGTCGAGTTCCTGCCCATCGACCTGCCGACCAAGCGGCGGGGTTAGGCTGCTTCCTCTCCCCGTCCTTACGGGGAGAGGGTCATGGCGGAGCCATGCCTCCGGCATGAGGTGAGGGGCAGCGACACACGCCCGTCGGAGCAAGCGTCTGCCCCTCACCCTAACCCTCTCCCCGCGGAAGAGCGGGGAGAGGGGATGGTCACAACTGCCCGCCGTCGCCCCAGGTGTCGAGCAGGGCGCGGTAGGCGGGGTCCTGGTAGCGGGACAGCAGGAAGGCGGGCGCGTAGTCGGGCAGCGGGCTGCCCGTGATGTGGCGGGCGATGAGGTCGCCGCCGGCGCAGGAGGCCATCACGCCGAAGCCGGAGTAGGCGCTGGAAATGTAGGCGCCCTCGACGGGGAGCGGGCCGATCAGCGGGCGGTTCTCGCGCGTCTTGACGTAGTAGCCGCCGTCGACGTAGGGCCGCGCCGACGTGCCGATGTAGGCCTTGCAGCGCCGGCACCATGGTGGCCATGCCGCGCAGCGCGATCTCGGGATAGTGCGGCTGCTCGGGCAGCGGGAAGACGATGTCGGCCGGTCCCTGGTGATGATTGAACAGCACGATGAAGGTCGAGCCGGGCCCGTGACCCTCCGGGCGTCCGTGCACACCCCAGGGGAATTTCTCGAGCAGCCAGCGCGACTCCTCGTCCTCGGCAAGGGTGGCGCGTTCCTCATCGCTCCAGGGCAGATGCTGGTCGTCGAGCCAGATCAGCATCGGCGCCGCGCGCATCGCGCCCTGCGGGTCGGGGAAGCTGACCTTCAGGTGGCACTCGGCCAGGATCGGCAGATCGATGCCGAGCAACTGTGCCCATCTCCTTCTGCATCGGGCCGGCGGCTAGCACGAGGTGGGTGGCTTCCAGCGACTGGCGCTCTCCGTCCCGCTCGACTTCAACCGAGCGGACGCGGCCGCCGGCCGTGTCGATGCCCACCATCCGGCCGCGCAGGAGCTTGACGCCGCGCTCGCGGATGGCCTCCAGCATGACCATGCCGAGCTGCTGGGCGCTAAGCCAGCCGGCGCGCCGTGCGTGCGCCACCGCGACAGTCTCGGGCGCTAGGTAGGGGAAGTGGCGGCGGATGAGCGCTTGGCTCGGTGATGACGTCGGCGCCGGTGAGCGTGGAAGTCGAAGCCGCGCTCGGGCGATGGCGCATAGGGGCTCGACGCGGTCTCGTGCAGGCGCGCCGGGCCGCCGCCGCGCGCCTCGGCCATCGTTGCCATGTCTTGCAGGAAGGGGATCTTGCCGCGGTCGGCGGTGGCGAACAGATAACCGCGGCGGTTCAGGTTGATGCGGTTGTCGGTGGCGCGCGCGATGCCTTCCAGCAGGTCGATGCTGCGGTCCATGAAGGCGGTCATGGCGGTATCGGGGCCGGGCCACCAGTTGCGGTAGGCTTCGGTCGACTTGTCGGAGGTGAGCGAGAGCGGATTGCCCTGCTCGACGATCACGATGTTCTCGCAGCCGTGCTCGATGGCGAGATAGTAGGCCGCCGAGATGCCGGCCAATCCCGCCCCGCAGATGACGATCCTTGCCGACTGATTGCCCATGCCGACCCCGTTGGCTCGTTTCGGTCAGCAGTCTATCAACCCGTCATCCCGGACGCGATGCTTGCATCGCGATCCGGGGCCACCACGAAGCCGGTTGCCGGGGTCCCGGATAGTCTCGCCCGGCTCGTGGGCCGGGGCTCGACTTCCGGGATGACGGGTGGAGGTGCGGGAGGAGGCCTACTGCAGCTGGGCGAGCTGGTCGATCAGGGTCTTGTTGAAGTTTTCCGGGTCCTGCAGGTGCGGGGCGTGGCCGAGCTCGGGGAACGACACCAGGGTCGCGTTCTTGATGCGCTGCTGGGCTTCCCAGGCGAGGTCGGGATAGTTGCCGAGCGTCTTGGCGATCTCGGGCGGCGGCGCGGTCCTTGCCGATGGCGGTGGTGTCCTTCAGGCCGATCATGAGCAGCGTCGGCACCGAGATCAGCTCCAGCTCGTAGACGACGGGCTGGGTGAAGATCATGTCGGAGGTGAGCGCCTGGTCCCACGCCACCAGCCTGCCGCCGGCGCCTCGGTACATGCCGACCAGCATGTTCACCCAGCGGTCGTACTCGGGCTTCCAGTCGCCGGCGTAGTAGGTCGACTGCTGGTATTGCTTGACCGTCTCGAACGAGGTCTGCTGCTCGCGCTCGAAGAGCTGGTCGATGGGCGCGAACGGCACGCCCTTGGCCTTCCAGTCTTCCAGGCCGATCGGGTTGACCAGCACCAAGGCCGACGTCTCGCCGGGGAAGCTGATCACGTAGCGCATGGCCAGCATGCCGCCCATGGAGTGGCCCATGATGATCGGCTTCTCGACGCCGAGGCTGGCGAGCAGCGACCGCGTGTTGAGCGGCGAGCTGGTGCAGGCTGAACTGATAGGCCTGCGGCTTGGTCGATTTGCAGAAGCCGATCTGGTCCGGGACGATCAGGCGATAGCCGGCATCGCGCAGCGGGCGGATGGTGTCCTCCCAGGTGGCGCCGCAGAAGTTCTTGCCGTGCAGGAGGACGATGGTCTTGCCGTTGGGCTGCGTGGGCTGCACGTCCATGTAGGCCATGGACAGCGGCTGGCCCTGCGAGCGGAACTGATAGGTCTGCACCGGGTAGGGATAAGAGAAGTCGGCGAGCTGCGGGTCGGCCAGCGCCGAGGCCGATGTCCAGCAGGCGAAGGCGAGGGAAGCAAGTGCAGTCCGGAACGCGGGCAACGGTCAGCCCTCCTGTTTGGGTGGTCGCGGATGGCGCGTCTTCGACGGCGCGGCCGGGCTGAGCCTCGTTTTCTTCGGCGGATCGATGATGACGGGCTCGCCGACGGTCGGTCGCTGCTTGGTGGGATCGCTCTTGGCGATGGCGCGCTTCAGCACTTTGCCGGCGTTTTGCGACGATCGTTTTGGCATCACGAATGCTTGAACGCTGGGTGACAGGAACACTGGGTGACAGGCGGGATTGTGCGGTAGCGGGCCTTTAGTTAGCTAGAACGTCGCCGCTCGGATTGAAGTTCCCTGCGCGTAAACATCGCAGAAGCGTTAAGGGCTCGGCCCGTTCTGTCCCGTGTCGATCCGATCCGCGGCGGCACTGGGCTATCGATCAATCGCGCGTGGACGGGCGGGCGCTCTGTGGAAAGCGGGGGCAAGCTGTTCAAATCCCGCACGCTCTGATTGCGGGTACACACCGAACGGGAGCAACTGGTCGCGTGCAAGTTTGGCCCGGGGGGGCCGATCCAACCAGTAGAGGGTGAATTGCGATGTCCAAGAAATTCGTGACTGTGGCGCTGCTTTGTACGGTGATTGCTGTCGTCGCTTGCCGGCGAGAGGAGCGCTACTACGCGCCGATGAAGCTCGGTGCGGACGCGCCGGTTTCCGAGCAAGCTGCTGATTAGTGCTGCGTCCGTCTTCCCTCTGATTGCAGGCAACGCAAAACTCGGGCTCCAGCGATGGAGCCCTTTTTGCGTGTCAGGCCGTCTTCGGCGTCCGCCCACGGCCGCCAGTGCAGCAGCGCCAGCACGATCAGCGCGGCAAACAGCAGATACGATTGCGCGAAGTTGAGCGGTGTGGATGCCAGCAGCATGGGTGGCGGGGATGTAGACGCTGGCGAGCGCGTAGGCCGCAGCCAGCAGGCCCAGGGGCAGAGGTTTCGGCGCGACCGCTACGACCAGCACGGCAAAGATCGGCAGCAGGATGCCGTAGTGGTGCTCCCAGGCGATCGGGGACGCCATCGTGCAGCTGAGCGCCATCAGGCAGAAATCGTACAGGCGGGCGGGATCGCCGGTGGTGCTCCGATGCAGGAGTGCGGCAGCAAGGATCGCGGCCGAGCTCGACACGGTGAGGCCGTAGACCCAGGGATTGAACGGCGGGAAGTGGCCGGCGACGAACTCGAGGTTCTTGTATTGCTCCGGATCGGCGATGCTCATGATGCGGTTGAGCAGGCCGTTGATGGAGTGATTGGGGTAGTAGGCCTCGCCGCGCTCGCCGAGGAACGACACGACGCGCAGGTAATCGATGTGGTTGGCGAACCCGAACACCAGCACGGCAGCGCCAAGCCCGGCCGCCACCGTGGCCGCGCACACGGCCATGAAGCGCCATTCCGCGCGCAGCAGCGCCCACGCCAGGAACAGGCCGTAGTGCGGCTTCATGAGGCAGGTCAGCCCGACGAGGAAGCCGGAGAACGACTTCCAGCCGAGCGCCCAGCACAGCAGCGCCACGGCGAACAGGCCGTTGATCCAGACCTGCAGCTGGCCGAGCGTGTAGGCCTTGACGATCGGATAGAAGGTCAGCGTGAAGCCCGCGGCGATTGACGAAGCGTGCTGCAACCAGCACGCGGGAGTGGACCTCGTATCGCTTGCGGATCTGCAGCTCGAGCAGCGCCGCCGCGGCAAGGCCGGTGGCCAGAATGAAGGCCCAGCCGACGAGGTCGTTGAGGGTCACGCCGGGAAAGGTCTGCACCTCGTTGGTGCGGACATTGTCGGGCGCCAGCCATTGCAGGCCCTGCAGGGTGAACAGTGCCGACGGCGGATACTGGAAGCGATACTGCGCGGTTGAAGAAGATCTCCGAATAGAGCGGCGTGGTGTTGGGCGTCGCGAAATAGTCGAGCCCCGCCTGCATGGCGCCCCAGGAGTTGTCCGAGCCACGGCCGTTCAGGACGTCCCAGCTGTGGTTCAGCGCGTTCTCCTTGAGCTGCGCCGGCGCTGTCGCGTAGATCAGGCCGTTCAGGACGACGGCGCAGAACAGCAGGAACAGGCCCAGGCGCAGCGTGAAGGGTGCGGTCGCGTCGCTCCATGCGTTGCTATGACCGGGCATGGCTACCTGCGTTGGTCGATTGCAGATTGTCCGACGGCACCAGCTTCCAGAGCGCGCGCAGCAGCACGGCCAGCATCAGCAGGCCGCCGAAGAACCAGGCCGACACGACGGTGCGTGCCAGCACCTCGCTGAGCAGGCCCGGCGAATGCTGCGGCATGACGACCGGCAGCGAGGTCAGCAGCAGGCTCGCCCACATCAGCCAGCGGGTCGTGCGGTCATCCGGCACGGGCAGCCGGTCGCCGAGATAGAGGCCCCACGGAATGAGGAGGAGGAGGTAGTAGTGGGTCCAGGAGATGGGGCTGGTGACGATGGCCAAGGTGATCACCAGCACGAACTCGAGCGTATCGCGCGCGCTGAGCCGGCCGTTGATGGCCGGCAGCGGCGCGGCGCGGGTGGCGCGCCAGCCGAGCCAGATGGCGCTGCCGTAGACGAGCAGGAACAGGCCATTGCGGATCACCTTGTGCACGGCGTCCGGCACCATCGGATCCCAATCGTGCAGGCGCGCCGCGCCGGTCGAGAGACGGATCAGGAAGCCGTCGATGGACTGCACGTTGAAGGCCGGGATGACCCCGCCGAGGAACGGCTCGACGCTGTCCTTGTACCAGGCGATGTTGCCCTGCAGGCCGTAGTCGGCGATCGACAGCAGCACGGCCGTGACAATCGACGTGACGCCGCCCAGCACCACGCGCCACTTGCCGCGCAGGATGTAGTAGGCGCCGAACAGCAGCAGCGGCAGCTTGATCAGGGCGCACAATCCGAGCAGCAGGCCGGCCACGAAATCCCAGCCCGACCGCCACAACACGAAGGCCAGCACCAGCAGCAACAGAATGATGTGCGTGGTGTTGCCCTCGCGCATACTGTTGATCATCGGGCCGTTGACGAGCCCGAGAAACAGCAGCAATGGCGCGGCGTTCCTTGCCTCGGGCCGCCGCATGCGGGCGAGCAGCCACCAGGCGGTCAGCGCGGCGACTGCGCCGACAGCCAGGAACGCCCATCCGGATTCCTCCTCGCCCAGCATCACCAGCGGCACGAACAGCCAGGCGATGATCGGGATGTTGACGAAGCCGCCCGCGGCGGCCTCCGTCAGGGGCCAGGTGGCGCTCAGGCCTTTTTCCAGAGATACTCGGCGGCCGGGTAGTAGGCCTTGTAGAAATCGCTGAACAGGTCCGGCGGCTCGGACACCTGCCACAGGTAGAGGTGGATGGCGCTGCCGCCGAGCACGCAGGCAAGCCAGACTGCGATGCGATTGCCGGCAAGCTTGCGCGCCAGGGACGCTGCGCTCATCGACCCAATCCTCGGATCAGACCAGCCACGCCATGACGAAGGACAACGTGATGGCGGCGCCGAGACCCAGGCTGCCCGGATCGCGAATGGCGAAGCGGATCGGGTCGTCGTCGAGCTCGTCGCGGCCCGCCAGCAGCCAGATGCGGCCGAGCCACAGGAACAGCAGGCCGGGCACGGGCCACAGCAGCAGCGGCGTGCGGTAGAAGGTGGCGCCGAAGGCCTCGTTGATGAGATAGAGCACCATGATCAGCACGGCGCTGGCAGCGGTCGACAGGCCGAGGCCGAAGATCAGCGGCGCATCCTTGGCGACATAGCCGCGCCCCTCGACCGTCTCGCGGCCGAAACTGCCGCCGCGGCCGACCTCGGTGTAGCGCTTGGCCAGCGACAGGGACAGGAACACGAACATCGAGAACACCAGCAGCCAGGGCGAGTAGGAGATCTGCGCCAGCTCGATGCCGAAGAACAGTCGCAGCGTGTAGAGCGAGGCCAGCAGGAACACGTCGATGATGGGCAGGCGCTTCAGCCACAGCGAATAGGTGATGGTCAGCACCGCATAGGCGATGAGGATCAGCAGCGCGCCGATCGTGAGCGTCCAGCCGATGGCCATGCTGGCGGCGATGCCGGCGATGGCCGCCGCCACGGCAAGGGGTATCGGCAGGGCACCGCGCGCGATCGGCCGGCGCCACTTCGACCAGTGGCTGCGATCCGACTTCAGATCCCACAGATCGTTCAGCAGATAGGTGGCCGATGCCAGGATGCCCCAGGCAAAGAAGCCGATCACGCAGGCGATCCAGGCGTCCAGGCTCTGGATCGTGCCGGACAGCAGGAGCGGCACGAAAATGAGGACGTTCTTGGCCCACTGATGAAGCCTGAGCCCCTCGATCAGCGCCACAAACACCCCCTGCTTGGCGGAGAAATTCTGCTCGACCCGGTTGATGGCAAAACCCCTCGCGCAACCGACCCCCGGCCGGCATTGGAGCAGCTGATGCTGCACGATAACAGCGCGTACGGGTTACTTGGGCAACCGTGTACGCACCCCCGAAATGATATCCGCGCACCAACCCGTCCGCGAGCGTCGGAAGCTAGCCCGCGAACCGTAAGGTCGCAACGGACCAAGACATAATGCGCTGATGCCGAGCCCTCGCGGAAGTCGAAAGTGTGCTCTGGCGGTCACAAATTCTGTCAGATCGACAGTGCGTTGCGAGTTCCTGAACGTCCATTCATCGCAGGGTGTGGCTGCCCTGCCGCCGACGGTTGCGAGACGACGGCGTCAGCTGCGCCGCGTTCGCGCAGCGGTGGCGATGGTCCAGAGGCACGCGCCCGCGTACACCGCCAGCGCCGCGAACTCCATGTGGTGGGGGAAGGGCTCGCTCCACCACGCCGCGAGACTGAACGGCATCGACGAGCGACACGCCGAACACGAAGCGGGACAGCCACCAGCCGGGCACGACGGCAGCCGGCGCCAATGCCCAGATGGCGTACCAGGGCCAGACGTGGCTGACGGCCGAGAACAGGACCGCGGCCATGACTGGCGATGACCGCCTTTTGCAGGCTTGTCATGGTCGGCGACCAGAACGCAGACGGCGAGCCAGTAGGCGGCGTGCAGGACGAAGAACAGCC
Organism: uncultured Alphaproteobacteria bacterium; assembly: GCA_963735125.1. GTDB lineage: Bacteria > Pseudomonadota > Alphaproteobacteria > Rhizobiales > Hyphomicrobiaceae > AWTP1-13. The sequence goes on from CAVTJY010000035.1 coordinate 333,711, forward strand.
ATCACCGCGATGCGCGGCACCAGCAGCGGCAGGCCGGTCAGCCTGCTCGATGGCCATCAGGGCATCGCTCGGGCGCAGGAAGTGCCACTCGCTGACCACCCTGATGCCATCGAAGAAGGCGGGCGAACGATAGAACAGGGCCAGCGTCCCGAGCCCCAGCAAGCCCGGCGCGACCTGCCGCGCCAGGAACTGCGTCCAGCCCGCACGCTCCCGGCGCAGGGCCGCGATGGCATCGATCAGCAGCAGGGGCGCGGTCACGTATTTGCAGAGCGCCGATGCAACCAGGGCGACGGGCGCGGCCCAATGCGCCCGCAGCAGGAGCAGCATCCACAGCAGGGCGAAGGCACATCAGCACGATGTCGTTGTGGCCCTCGGCCAGCGACTGCGACACGCTGGCGGGCGCCCAGCCGAACATGGCGATGGCAAGGCATCGCTCGCGCGCCGGCCGGGTCCGCGGTGATCCGCTCGATGAGGGCGAGCGAGCCGATCCAGGCGGCGGCCAGCACGGCCTTGAACAGGATGCCGGCGGCGAGGACGCTGTTGCCGGCCACCAGCATGACGATCGCCGAGATGACGCCCCACAGCGGTCCGTACGACATGACCATCGGGAAATGGTCGAGCGGCAGGCCGGGCACGGTGTCCGGCGTGAACAGCTGGTAGTAGGGGTTGATGCCGGCCGAGATCATGCGGCCCCAAACCGCCGACAGCCACATGTCCTGCGTGAACACCGGAAACGCCAGCAGGCAGACGGCGGCGAAGGCCAGCGACCAGTTGAAGATCAGCCGCAGCAGGGCTTCATCGGCCAGCGCCGAGGGGCGCGCGAGCAGCAGGACCAGCAGGATGCAGGCGAGCGTCGCGAGGCCGAGCGGGGCCCAGGTGCTGGCGATCACGGCCTCGCTGGATGGGAACGAGTGATAGAGGCCGAGGATGGGAAAGCGCGTCGCCAAGTCGTCGAAGAACGCCAGCATCGTGCGTGGCATTCTCGGCCCGCCACAGCGCCGGTGCCTGCACCCAGGACAGCACGGTCAGCACGGCGTAGCCGGCGAGCGCTGCGCAGCCGAGCAGGTTGACACGCAGGCGAAGCGACGCGGCGTCCACGCAGGCTCCAAGTGTCAGGTCGGGCTTGTCCGCTCCAGCCATCCGAGCTCCGGCGCTGCGGACGCTGGATCTCGGGACAAGCCCGAGATGCCGGTACTCCGTCCCGCCAGCCACTAGGCGAGCAGGCCGTGCAGGACGGGAGCGGCCGGAAGGTCGCGGCGCAGCGAGCGATAGTTGGCCTTCGGCACGTCGAACAGGGCGTAGACCGTGTTAACGACCGAGCCGATGGTCAGGTAGTCCTCGATGTCGAAGGCCTCCGGCTGGTCGGGCCGCGGCTTCAGGGTGGCGAAGTCGAAGGGCAGGCCCATGGCCTTCTCGAGCACCGGCGTCCAGAGCGAGGTGCGCCTTGGAGACCGTGGCCTTCTCGTCGGCGCAGGTCCGAGGCGCCGAGCACCATGCCGGCGCGGATGCCCTTGCCGCCGATCAGGATCGAGTTGGAGAACTGGTTGTGGTTGGTGCCGGTCTGGTCGATCGGCAGTCCGGCGCCGCGCATGGTGCGGCCGAACTCGCTCGCCACCATCACGGTGGTCACGTCGAACATCGAGCGCTTGGCATCGAAGGGCGTGTCGTTCAGGCCCTTGAACAGGCGTGGCGATGCTGGCCGATGGCGTCGGTGAAGAGCTTCGGCTGCGCCTTGGCCTGGTCGGGGGCGTGCACGTCGAAGCTGCTCGGGCAGCACGTAGATGGCCGAGCGCGAGATCGACAGGCGGAAGCATTCGGCGATCAGCGCCAGCGACTGCTGCTCCGGGCTCAGGTCCTCGCGCGGGCGCCGTCAGGCTGGCGAGCTGGCGATGCACCTGCGCGGCGCCGTCGAGGCCGGCCAGCATCAGGCTGGAGCCGGCCGAGAAGCGCCCGCTGCTCGCCGGCTTGCGCCGCCAGCCGGCGCCGCATGAAGTCGACGAGGCCGTCGTCCGGAGCCGCGGCGGCTCGACATTGCGCAGCGTCGCCGACAGCGCCTTGACCGATCCGGGTCGCAGCGGCACCACGCCGGAATGGTTGTCGACGTTGATGAACAGCGGGTCGGTGGGAACGATGGCGTCGAGCGATTCCGGCTTGCGGCCGGTCTCGGCCGAGTTGAGATGCGGGACGAACGATGTCGCCGCCGAACGGCTTGCCGGCGAACAGGAAGTTCATGTTCTGCAGATGGCCGTCGAAGCTCGGCGTCATGCACACGCCGTTGAGCACGCTGAAGCGGTCGCGGAACGGCGCCAGCGGCTTGATGAGCGAGGTGGCGAGCGTCGTGCACGCCGTTCTTGCCGATCCAGGGATCGGGCTCCTTGCCGAGGTAGTTCTGGATCTTGCCGGCCTTGGTCATCGACAGCGGGCGGGCATCGAACATGTAGGAGGAGTCGGCGCCGCCGTTCAGCACGACCAGCAGGAAGAAATGCGGATCCGGCGTCGGCGGACTGACGGGCGTCGCGGAAGCTGTCGGCGCGGGCAGCAGCAAGCGTGCCCGCGCCGAACGCGCCGAAGCGGAGGACGTCGCGTCGTGAGGGGTTGCATGCTGCGCCGCCTCACTTGTGCAGCAGGAAGTAGGGGTTCATGGTGATGGCGAGCGTCATGGCCGCGACGGTCTCGGCGGCCGGCTGGTCCCTGTAGGACGCCAGGAAGTAGTCGCGCCAGGCCACGTATTCGGTCTCGCGGCGCATTGTAGCCCATGATGCTCAGCCAGAAGTCCATCAGCAGCGCGTCGGCCTTGGCGTCCGGCTGCCGGCCAGGTGCAGAGCTTCTGCAGGGTCTGCGCGAACTTGGGATGGAACTCGAGCTGCGGCTGGCTGCAGGACGCGCCGATGCTCTTGGCGAAGTTCGACAGCGTGGCGTGCCAGATGGCAATGTTGATCGAGTTGGGCAGGCCGTTCTGGAAGGCGTGCTCGGAGCCGAAGGTCGACCACGTGCCGAGCAGGTCTTCCATGTCGGTCGGCCGGCAGGAAGCGGTCGAGGTCGAGGCTCTCGCCCTTCGGCGCGATGCGGGTCGACAGCTCCTTGGAGATGGCGGCCCAGCCCTTGAAGCGCGAGGTCTGCGCCGCGCCGTCGGCCGCGGCGCCGCACAGCGCGACGGCGGCAACGAGCGCGACCGCCAGCGGCTTCATTGCGCGTCCCCCTTGCCGATGCGCGACAGCTCCTGCTGCGCCCACAGGTAGAGCTCCTGGCGCTCCTGGCTCGACATGATCTTGTTCTTGGGCATGCGCTGCTTGGGATCGCTCGAGCGACAGGCGCTCCATCATGCGCGTGATCGTGTCCTGCGCGGGGCGCTGCCGCATGTCGTCGTCGAGGTGCGGGAAGGTGCGGTTCTTGCCGTCGGGCGCCGTGATCCAGGCGCCGAGGTCGAGGCTGGCGTCGCCGCCGTAGATGGTGCCGTGGCACTGCGCGCAGTTCTTCTGCAGGATGTAGGCGACGCGGCAGGGCGGGCCCTTGGCGACCTTGGCGTCCGGGGCGTGGTCGTAGCAGTGCTGCGGCTCGGCATTGCGCTCGTGGTAGGTCTGGCTCCTGGCGATGCGCACGATGGCGTTCTTCATCGCCGCCGACGAACTCGACGGCGGCTTCCTTCTCGAACGACTGCGTCAGGTGGTCGAGATAGCCGCCGTCGATGGTCTGGTTCTCGGCGGTCATGTATTCGAACAGGCGCTTCATCAGGCAGCGCTTGGGCTCGGGCGCCGTCGCGAATGATCCTGGACAGGTCGCCCAGCGTCTCGCCGTAGCTGTTCTGGTTCTCCCAGCGCGGCGAGCGCACGTAGCCGATGTTCCACTTGCGGTCGGCGCCCTTGCGCGCGCGCCAGGTCGCCTCGTAGCGCGAGCGGCTGTCGTCGGCGAGGTCGTCGAAGATGATCGTGCGCTCGCGCGAGTAGTCGTAGAACTGCGCGCCGAGCCCGCGGAAGAAGCCGGCCATCGGATCGAGCTTGTAGTGGCAGGCAAAGCAGGAGGTGTCGCGAGCCGTGCGCGCCGGCGACGTGCTCCTGCGGGTCCTCGAAGCCGACCGGGGTCAGGTCGTCGCAGAAGAAGCGCTTCAAGCACATAGGCCGAGCGCTTGCGGTTGAAATTGGTCGACGAGTTCTGCAGCGCGACGCGCCTGCTCGTAGCCGAACGCCAGCCACTTGTTGCCGGTGGGGAAGGCGGTGAGGTCGACGGCCTTGAAGTCGAGCACCGAGTTGGGCTCGTAGACCTCGGGCTCGAAGCGGAAGATCTCGGCGAACGCCTTGCTGAACTGGTCGGATGCGGTCTGGATGGCGGCAGCCAGGCGCTTGACGTCGGCCTTCGGCTTGTACTTGACGCACTCCTCCCTGGCCGCCTTGGCGATGCCGTCGAGCGGCCACGAGACGACCTGCGCGCGGGTGAGGATGAAAATCTCCGCGTCGTCGAAGGCGCGGTGCACCCGCTCGGTCAACGCATCCTTGCGGCCGCCGAAGTCGGCGAGCTTGCGGCACAGCTCCTGGCCGTTGCTCGCCATCTGCGCCGCCGCGGACGCAGCGAGGCCGGCGAACACGGCCTTCATCTCGTCGACCACCTTGCGGCGCAGCTGCGCAGCCGTCAGGCCGGCATCCTCCGGCAGCATGTTCTCGGGGTCGACCTCGCGGCGGAGCGGGGCCATGAACAACGGGCCCTCCAGGTCGAACAGCTTGAAGTAGTCGCCGTCGCTGAGCAGCGCCTGGGAGGCCGAGATGGTATTGGGGAAGTCGAACGCGTGGCCGTTGTAGGCGCCATCGGTCTTGATGTCGTCGGCCTTGAAGCCCATGACGTACATATTGAAGTCGAGCAGCGCATCGCCGAAGCGCGCGTCGTTCATGAAGTGGCGGGCGATCTCCTCCTCCGACATCTTGAGGAGCGCCTCGATATCGTCGTCGGGGCCGATGCCTTCGCCGGCACGCAGCAGCTTGGCGGTCTTGTCGATCCACCAGCGCTTCTCCCACAGCGACTGCGCAGGGCTGCTGACGCGCAGCACCTCGGGCGCGCGCTGCGGTCCCTTGGACGCGGACGTGGTTTGCGGGGTCTGCAGCGGCGGCCGAATCTGGCTGGCAGCGATCGAGGCTGCCATGGCCACAAAGATAACGGCGCACGCGAGGCCGACGCGACCTGCGACCCCTCCCGCGAGCTTCACTCAGTCCCCCCGATCCGTACGCCCGAACTCGTGCTGTGCATGGCACATCACTACTGCCAGACGGGGTCGCACCCCATCATCCGTCTCCCGCGGCCGCATCTCCCCGGACGACTGTTGCCCGATCGGCACAAGGCTGGCAACGGGAGGCAATCGTCAGGCAAGTACAGGCGCCTCTAGCGTCCCGTCCATGAATATTGACTGTACGCGGGCCTGGCGCGGCAACTTGGCTCGATCGGGGCGATGCCAATGTCACATTGCTGGTGACCAGCAGGCTCGATTGCCGGACTTTGATGCAAGAATGCAACGGTCCGGCAGGGGCCTATCGCGACTTTCGATGCCCGCAGTGGTTGTGCGTTTGGTCGGCGCGCCTCAGGCGGCGGCGGGGCGGCGGGCGACGAGGGCGGCGATCAGCCGGTCGCGGTCGGCGATGCTCTCGGAGTGGTGGTCGCCGAAGCCGAGCGGGATGTCGGCCGGGTCGAAGCCCGGCACGTGCACGGTGATGAGCTTCTTCTGCCGGGCGGCGCGGCGGGCCTCGTCGCGCACCCAGGGGGAAGCAGCGGCGTCCTCCGACCAGATGACGATCACCACCTGGGCCTGATCCAGCGCGGTGACGATGGCGTTGTGGAAGTCGTCGCCGGGGTAGATCTCGCGGTCCCACCAGACAGGGACGCCGGCCGCGCCGAGATCGTCGGCGAGCGCCTTGGCGGCTGCCCTGTCCTTGCGCGAATAGGAGATGAATACGCTCGGATAGCGCGGCGTGTGCGCGGCGGCGAGCAGGGCCTGTCTGCGCGCGGCGATGGCTTCCTTGCTTCTCTTGGTCATGGTCATGACGCACCCCTTACGACTGAAAAAATCCGATGCTCACGCGATCGGCTTTTGCCCGTAGGCACGAAACAGATGGTTGAAGGCTTCGACGCCGAGGTCCTGCAGCGATTTGCGGTGCTCGTGGGCGAGATCGGCGAGCTGCGTCTTGGCGGGCAGATCGAGATAGACCACCACGCCCTTGCGCCCGGCGCGGCCCTTTTCGGGCGGCGTGGACGGCGCGGGCGGCTTTTTCCGCTCGACGCCGGACACGGCTTCCAGCTCCTCGCGGCGGCGCGTTGCACTCATGGCGGCGGATTTCGCTGCAGGCTTGCGCTTCTTCATGCGGCCACCCCCTTGCGGCTCTTGGCGAGCTGTTGATCCCAGCGGCTGAGCGCCGCGTAGAGCTTCTTCAGTTCCTTGCCGGCCGGGCTCTGCGCCGCGGCCTCCGCCACGCCCTTGCCGCTGCCGAGCGAGGTGCGGAACTCCAGGTGCTCCTCGAGCGCGGCACCGAGCAGCGGGATGCCGTGCTCCTTGCGCACCAGCTTCTTGATGGCATCCCGGGCCTTGGCGTCGGGGCCTGCCGCGTTGATGACGACGATGATCCGGTTGGCACCCTGCGTAGCCTTCAGGATCGTCAGCGTGTCGTCGAGCGCCTGCAGATCGAGGATCGACGTGCGGGTCGGCACGATGATCAGGTCGGCCCTGGCCGGCGACCAGGATGGTGGTGCGGTCGATGGTCGGCGGCGTGTCGATCAGGACCAGCTCGTGGCCCGTCTCGCGCGCCTTGTCGAGCATGCTGTCGAGCTGGGTCGGCAGGCCGTGCACGATGATCGGGTCGTCGGTCCTGGTCTTGCGACCGCGCAGAGACGCCCCATTTTTCGGCCGATTTCTGCGGGTCGAGGTCGATCACGGAGGCGACGCGGTTGGCCGCCGTGGCGGCGATGGCGAGCTGCAGCATGATGGTGCTCTTGCCCGACCCTCCCTTCTGGCTCAGTGCCGCCCACACACGCATCGTTAACTCCAAATCAACCTTTGCCACCGCATGCTAGCACCTGCTAGCATGCTATCTTGTAAGAGCATCTAATCACTGAACCGGCCGCCTGGCAATACCGGCGCCTCGGCGCGGCTTGCGCTGTCCACCACAGACCTGTTGCCCGATGCCCCCTTCCGGCCCGGATCGGGCGTCTGCCCGCCCCGGCGGGGGCTTTACTGCGATCGAAGGCGGGCGTAAGTGGTCGCTCGTGCCGCCCGTCCGGCGGTGCCGCCCCCAGAGGGTCGTGTATTTCCGGGGAGGAAGGCGTGACCAGCAAATCCGGGCTCGTGGTGACCGCCCACCCAGGCGATTTCGTGTGGCGGGCAGGCGGGGCGATCGCGCTGCATGCCAGCAAGGGCTACCGCATCAAGATCGTGTGCCTGTCGTACGGCGAGCGCGGCGAGAGCCAGTTCGCCTGGAAGAAGGCCGGCGTGCGGCTGGAGGACGTGAAGGCGCAGCGGCGCGAGGAGGCCGAGCAGGCCGCGGCCGTGCTGGGTGCCGAGATCGAGTTCTTCGATGCCGGCGACTATCCGCTGCGCACCACGCCCGAGATGCTCGACCGCACGGTCGACATCTATCGCGAGGTGCAGCCCTCCTTCGTGCTGTCGCACGCGCTGGAGGATCCCTACAACTTCGATCACCCCCAGGCGGCGCACTTCGCCCAGGAGGCACGCGTCATCGCCCAGGCGGCCGGCCACAAGCCGGACCCGGCGCGGGCCTACAGTGCGCCGGCCATGTTCCTGTTCGAGCCGCACCAGCCCGAGCAGTGCAACTTCAAGCCGAACGTGATCCTCAACATCGACGCGGTGTGGGAGACCAAGCGCAAGGCCTTCGAGGTGCTGGCCGCGCAGAAGCATCTCTGGGAGTATTATACGCGCGTGGCGCTCAACCGCGGCATGCAGGGCGGGCGCAACTCGGGCAAGCCGATGACCTACGGCGAGGCCTATCAGCGGCTGTTCCCCGAGGCGCTGGAGGTGTTGGCATGAAGCCCGTGGTGATCCGCAATATCCAGCGCGCGCCGGCCGAGACCATCGCCGAGCTGGCCGGCCACGGCGTGTCGACCGTGCACGAGGCCATGGGGCGCATCGGCCTGATGAAAACCTACATGCGGCCGATCTGGCCCGGCGCGCAGATCGCCGGCAGCGCGGTGACGGTGCTGGCCCATCCCGGCGACAACTGGATGCTGCACGTGGCCATCGAGCAGTGCCGCAAGGGCGACGTGCTGCTGGTGGCGTGCACCTCCGACAACACCGACGGCATGTTCGGCGACCTGCTGGCGACCTCGGTGATGGCGCGCGGCGTGGTGGGGCTCGTCATCGATGCCGGCTGCCGCGATGTGAAGACGCTGACCGAGATGCGCTTTCCGGTGTGGTCGCGGGCCATTTCCGCCAAGGGCACCGTGAAGGCGACGCTGGGGTCGGTGAACGTGCCGGTGGTGTGCGCCGGTGCGGCCGTATCGCCGGGCGACGTGGTGGTGGCGGACGACGACGGCGTGGTGGTGGTGCCGCGGGCGCGCGCGCGCGGAGGTTGCCGCCGCCGCCAAGGCTCGCACCGACAGCGAAGACGGCAAGCGCAAGCGGCTGGCGGCCGGCGAGCTGGGGCTCGACCTCTATGGCATGCGCGAGGCGCTGGCGAAGGCCGGGCTGACCTATCGCGACGAGCCGGAGTGAACGCAGGGTCAGGGTGAGGGGCGGAGATATGGGGTCAGACCCTATGGCTCGCCCGGTGGACACGGCAAGGTCGCGGATGAAGGGTCTGACCCCTTGGGTCCGGAGGCGGTGAAAAATGCAGAACGCTGAACCCTGCTTCGATGTCGCGCATCTCGGCCACGTCGAGATGCTGACCAACAAGCCGCAGGAGAGCCTGGATTTCTTCGTGCGCATCCTGGGCCTCACCGAGAGCGGGCGGGAAGGCAACTCGGTCTACCTGCGCGCCTACGACGACTACGAATTCCACACCCTGAAGCTGACCGCCGCCAACACCACCGGCAAGCGGCACGTCGGCTATCGCGCGTCGAGCCCGCAGGCGCTGCAGCGGCGCGTCGAGGCCATCCAGGCGCTGGGGGCCGGCATCGGCTGGACGGACGGCGACCTGGGCCACGGGCCGGCGTTCCAGTTCCGCGATCCCGACGGGCACGTGTTCGAGATCTACTACGAGACGCAGCGCTACGTGGCGCCCGAGGGCGAGCGGCCGGCGCTCAAGAACCAGCCGCAGCGCAACCATCAGCGCGGCGCGGCGGTGCGCCGGCTCGACCACTACAACCTGCTGGCGGGCGACGTCGGCGCCATCCGCGACTTCATGCCGAAGGCGCTCGGCAGCCGCATCACCGAGCAGATCGTGCTGGATACCGGCCAGGTGGCGGGCTGCTGGTTCACGGTCAACAACAAGTCCTACGACGTGGCCTACACGCGCGATACGGCGGGCGGGCACGGGCGCTTCCACCACATCACCTACGCGGTCGACCAGCGCGAGCACGTGCTGGAGGCGGCCGACGTGTTCCTCGAGAACGGCGTGTTCATCGAGACCGGGCCGCACAAGCATGCCATCCAGCAGACGTTCTTCCTGTACGTCTACGAGCCGGCCGGCAACCGGGTGGAGGTGGCCAATGCCGGCGCGCGCCTGATCCTGGCGCCCGACAACCCGACGGTGACCTGGACCGAGATCGAGCGCAAAAAGGGCCAGGCCTGGGGCCTGAAGACCATCGAGAGCTTCCACACGCACGGCACCCCGCCGCTGCCGGACAAGCGCTAGCTCACCGATCCATGCCGCCGGCCTACTGCTGAGCCCGAGCCGCCGACCCAGTGCTGAGCTTGTCGAAGCACGGCATGGTGGACTCAGATCGCCCTTCGACAAGCTCAGGGCGGGGTGGAGCATGGGGCTGAGGCCAATATGCAGGGTCAGTAAGCCGGCCGGATCGCGTTCCAGCCGCCAAGTTTTGCGTGTGGGGCAAGGGTTTCGGTAAGCTGGGTACTCGCGCGCGGCGATCCCGTCGCATGTGCGACGCTGTGAAATCATTTTTCATATTACGGCAACCGGTTTATAGTGGGCCACGGCCGGTGCGGGGGCATCGTTGGCCGGGAGGACCGCTTGCAGCCCACGGCTAACGGCAGGGCGCATATTACGGAGACAAGTGCATGGCGCGCATGAAGGGTGGCGAGCTGATCACGGAATACCTGATCAAGAACAAGATCCCCTACGTTTTCGGCATTTGCGGGCACGGCAACGTCGGCATGCTCGATCCGCTCTACCACGCGCGCGATCGCATCAAGATGATCTCGCCGCGCCACGAGCAGGTGGCCGCGCACATGGCCGACTGCTATTTCCGCGTGCGCCACGAGCCGGTGGCGACGCTGACCTCGTGCGGCCCCGGGCTCGTGCAACATCGTCATGCCGCTGCAGGTGGCGATGTCGGATTCCTCGGCCATCCTCGCCATTACGGCCAACGTGCCGACCCAGCAGTTCGGCCGCAGCCCGTTCCAGGAGATCAACAAGCACTACCAGGCCGACTTCCCCAACATCATCCGCCCGGTGGTCAAGCGCAGCTACCAGCCGACCCGCGTCGACATGCTGCCGCTGATGATGCGGCAGGCGATGACGACCATGCTGTCGGGCCGGCCGGGCCCCGTGAACATCGACGTGCCGTTCAACGTCTTCCAGGAGGAGGACGACGTCGAGATGCCGCCCGCCGCGCCGGTGCATGGCACCAAGCGCAACGGCGCCGGGCCGGAGGAGATCAACGCCGCCCTCGAGCTGCTGCTGAAGGCGCAAGCGTCCGGTGATCTTCATCGGCCACGGCGTGACGCTGGCGGAAGCCAGCAAGGAGCTGACCGAGTTCGCCAGGAAGACGCGGCATTCCGGTCATCTCCTCGCCGAACGGCATGGGCTGCCTCGACATGACCGATCCGCTGTCGCTCGGCTTCATCGGCCGCAACGGCGCCTATCCCGCCAACGAGGCCGGCCGCCGCGCCGACGTGGTGCTGGCGGTCGGCGTGCGCTTCGACGACCGCTCGGCGTCGTCGTGGATTCCCGGCTACTCGTGGAACTTCCCGACCACCAAGCTGATCCACGTCGATGTCGATCACGACGAGATCGGCCGCAACTATCCGCCGGACGTGGCCATCCTGGCCGACGCGCGCACCTTCCTGCGCCAGATGCTGGCCGAGCTGGAGCGGCGCTCGCCCAAGCGTAGCGATGCGCTGAAGGCCTGGCACGCCGACATCGTCAAGTGGTCGGCGGACTGGGACGAGTTCACGCAGCCGAATTTCGATATCCACGCCTCGCCGATCCGCCCCGAGCGGATCGTGGCGGACTGCCAGGCGGTGCTGCCGGACGATGCCATCCTGGCCTGCGACGTCGGCGTCAACCACAACTGGTACATGCAGTTCTGGAAGGCGCGCCGGCCGCAGACCATGCTCAACTCGTGGGGCTTCTCCGGCATGGGCTTCGGCGCGGCGGGTGCGCTCGGCGCCAAGCTGGCGGCGCCCGACCGGCCGGTGGTGGCGATCGCCGGCGACGGCTGCTTCACGATGGTGCCGCACGTGCTGTGCACGGCGGTGGAGTACAACATCCCCGTCGTGTGGGTGATCTGGAACAACTTCGGCTGGGTCTCGATCCGCGACATCCAGCTCGGCATGTTCGGCGGGCGCGAGCTCGGCACCATGTTCCACTCCGGTGCCAACAACAAGCCCTACAACCCCGACTTCGCCGGCTGGGCGAAGGCCACCGGCGTCGATGCCATGACGATCACCAAGTCGGAGGACTTCAAGGGCGCGCTGGAGCACGCCATCAAGGCCAACAAGCCGTTCCTGCTCGACGTGCATGTCGATGCCGACGTGCGGCCGCCGGCGACCGGCACCTGGCGTCTGCCGCCGACGCCGCACAAGGAGCCGGCCTTCGGCAAGCCGTGGTTGCCGGGCTAGGCGGCGCCATCGATTGCCGTCATCCCGGGCCGTCCCGGTGCACTCGACGTCCGAGTGCAGGCAACCCGGGATGACAACGAGCTAGCAAGGAGCGTCCGGACATGACCAAGGAAACGCGCGGGGCCGTGGTGCGCAACATCGCCGAGGTGCCGTGGAAGGAATATCCCAACCACTTCGGCGGCGCGCTGTCGAAGCCGCTGGCGACGCCCGAGACGGTCGGCGCGCGCCACTTCGACCACCGCATCTCGATGTACCAGCCGATGGCCTACGTGGCCCGGCACAAGCACAAGGTGCAGGAGCAGGTCTACCACGTGCTCGACGGCGAGGGGCTGATGGAGATCGGCGACGAGACGCGCGTGGTGCGCAAGCACGACGTGATCTTCCTGCCGCCCGGCATCGAGCACTCGATCGCCAACTCGGGGCTGACCGACCTGGTGTTCCTGGTGATCACCTCGCCGCCGACGGACGATTGAGACGCGCGCGTCTCCCTCTCCCCGCCATCGCTAACCTCTCCGCAAACGCAAACAGGCGGGGAGAGGGCGGGGGTGAGGGGCAGACGCTTGCTCCGGCGCTCGCTGGCTGCCCCTCACCCTAACCCTCTCCCCACGCCGGAAGAGGCGTGGGGAGAGGGAAATGTCAGGCCACCGTATCGGGGGTGGTGGCGCGGAAGGCGGCGTTGCGGCCGGCGCGGCGGCCGGAGGCGAAGGCCCAGGCCAGGTGGTGGCCGTGGCCCTTCAGTAGGAGCCCGCCCTGGCCGGTCGAGCCGGCGGCGTAGAGGCCGGGGATGGGCTGATCGCCCGTCACCCAGCACGCGATGCTCGGCATCGACGGCCAGGCCGCCCTCGGCGTGCACGAACACGGCGCGGACGGGGCCGAGCGCCACATAGGGGCCCTCGCCGAGCTTCGGTCGGTTGCCGGCCGTCTCGTTGTACTGCGCCACGGATTTGGCGAGCGACGAGGGCGGCATGCCGAGATCGTCCGCCAGCTTCCGCAGCGTCGGCGCCTGCATGAACACGTCGGGCCGGTTGCGCCGGTAGTCGTCGACGTAGGCGTAGGCGACGCCCGGCGCGGTCGAGATGAAGTGCGGCCAGGCCGAATACTTGGCGGCGATGCGCGCGTCGAGCAGGATGTAGGCGACCTTGTCGGGCTGATCGGGCAGCGCGAACGACGGCGCGTCGGTCTCGTCGGTGAAGCGCTCGCCGTCGGCGTTGACGAGGATCGCCCCGTCCGTGAACAGCGCCGGCGAGGGCGCCAGCGCCGTCGTCACGAAGCTCATCACGAAGGGGCGCAGGATGGCGCTCGGCATATGCTCGAGCGACCACGCCATCAGGTTGGCGAGCGCTCGCCAGGGCGGCAGCTTGAGCAGCAGGTTCGGCTGCCGCGGCGGCGATGAAGCGCAGCTCCGGCCCGAGCGCGAGATCGCCGTTGAGGATGCGGGCGCCGAGCGGGAGGGCGAGCTTCTGGCCGTCGCCGGTTGCCGTGATGTTGACGCCGTCGACCTTGGCTTCGCGCGGGCCCATGAAACGGCCCTTCAGCTCGGGATCGCTGGTGAAGTCGCCGCTCGCCAGCACGACGCCGCCGCGTGCGGAGAAGCGCCGCTTGCCTTTGGGCGTGTCGCAATCGATGCCGTCGACGCGGCCGGCGTCGCTGGAGAGCGCAACGGCGCGCGTCGAGCAGATGATGTCGACGCCGGCGCGGCGGGCGGCGCGGCCGAGGTGGGCGATGAACGAGCGCGAGTTGGGCAGCACGTTGTGCATGCGCGGCTTCTTGTGCGGCGGCTCCGGCATCGGGCCGTAGAAGCGGATGCCGTGCGAGAGCAGCCAGCGGAAGGTGTCGGGCATGGCATCGGCCAGCACGCGGCGCAGGTCGCGGTTGTCGCGTGGGTCGAGGTCGCCATTGAAGCCGGCCATGTCGCGCCAGTGCTCGGCGGGGCTGTCCTGGATGCCCTTGGCGAGCTGGTGCGGCGTGGAGCTGGCGCTGATCGAGCCGATCGACCAGGCGGTGGAGCCGCCGAGCGCCGGGTTCTTCTCGATCAGGGCGACCGAGCGGCCGGTGCTGCGCGCCTCGATCGCCGCGGCGAGGCCCGAGCCGCCGCCGCCCACCACGACCACGTCGTAGACGGCCTCCGAAGCCGGCCGGCGCAGGGCTCATGGCACCTGGGCGGCGCGCTGGCCGGCGGTGGTGCCGGCGATCTTGCCGAACACGGCGCCGTTCATCAGGCCGGTGCCGCCCGGATAGTTGAAGTAGAACAGGCCGCCGACCAGCTCGCCGGCCGCGAACAGGCCGGGGATCACCTGGCCGTCGGTGTCGATCACGCGCGCCGAGCTGTCGATCTTCACGCCGCCGAAGGTGAAGGTGATGCCGCAGGTGACGGCGTAGGCCTCGAAGGGCGGCGTATCGAGGATGTTGGACCAGTTGGACTTGGGGATCGCCAGGCCGACCGTGGCGCGGCCGTCCTTGACGTTGGGATTGAACGGCACGTCGGCCTTCACGGCCGCGTTGTAGGCCTTGATGGTCGCCAGCGCCTTCACCGGGTTCACGTCGTCGAGCTTCTGGACGAGCTCTTCCAGCGTGTCGGCCCGCACCTTGGTGACGCGCTTGATGCGGTATTCGTCGCGCAGCAGGTGCAGCACCTTGCTGTCGAACATCTGCCAGGCGAACTGCATCGGCTGGGACAGGATGATGCGGCCGTACTTGGCGTAGGTGTAGTTGCGGAAGTCGGCGCCTTCGTCGACGAAGCGCTCGCCGTTGGCGTTCAGCATGATCGAGAACGGATAGTTGTGCTTCTGGAAGTTGTCGCCGACCTCGAGGTCGCCGAACTCGGGCGCGTTGCGGTCCCAGCCGACCGCGTGCGAGCCCGACCAGTTGCCGGTCGGCTGCGCGCCGATGTCGAGCGCCATGCGGATGCCGTCGCCGGTGTTGAAGCGGGTGCCGCGCACCTTGGCGAGCTCCCAGCCGGGGCCCAGGTAGCGCGTGCGCATCTCGGCGTTGGCCTGGAAGCCGCCGGCCGCCAGCACCACGCATTTGCAGGCGACCTCGACGGTCTTGCCCTTGTAGCGAATGCGCACGCCCTTGATGCCGTCGTCGTCGCTGATCAGGGACAGCGCGCGGGCCTCGTAGGCGACGGTGACGCCGTTCTTCCTGGCGGCGGCGGTCAGGCCTTCCACCAGTCCGGGTCCGCCGCCGACGGATTCGACCGTCAAGCCCGCCCCAGAACTTGAACTTGCCGTCCACCTTGAAGGCCTGCCGGCCGAAGATCGGGGCGAAGCGGATGCCCTTGGAGCGCATCCACAGCATGGTGTCGCG
Source organism: uncultured Alphaproteobacteria bacterium (assembly GCA_963735125.1). GTDB lineage: Bacteria > Pseudomonadota > Alphaproteobacteria > Rhizobiales > Hyphomicrobiaceae > AWTP1-13. Next base: position 348,964 of record CAVTJY010000035.1, read on the forward strand.
GCTGCGCGTGACCAGCGCCTCGCACAGCTCGGGGTCGGTGCGGTACTCGGTGACGCGGCCCATGTCGTCGAAGAACTGCTCCTCGGTGTAGGTGCCGAAATCGGTGTTCTTGACCTCTTCGTCCGTCAGGTCGGGCATCAATCGCCTGAGGTCCTCGACGCCGTCGTAGACGCAGCGGAAGGCGCCGGCGGTGAAGCGGCTGTTGCCGCCGGACTCGTCCTCCGGCGCCCGCTCGAGCACGAGCACCGAGACCTTGCTCTCGGCCGCGGCAAGCGCCGCGCAGAAGGCGGCGTTGCCGGCGCCGATCACCACGACATCGCTGGATGCAGGCAGCTTGCTGGTCATGTCCCGTATTGCCTCGCGCTTTCGTCCCGGTTCTTGCTGCCGGGAGCCAAGATGAACCCTGCGGCGCACGCCGATGCCCGCAATCCAAGCACAGGCAGCGAGCCATTTCAGGCCGCTGCGGATTGGCCGTTGGAGGTTACCCGGGGCGCCGTAGCACACGGCGCGGCGTGCGGCCCGCACTTTATTGCGTAGGTAGCTCAAGTCAAATTCATTTGCTATCGTGAGGTTGAGTTTGCCAATCTGAGAAATGGCGCGTGGGGTTGGCGCATCAGGGCCGGCAGCAAACCGGCCATGCGGGATTGCCGGGCTGCTTGCGAGGAAGCTGTACGTACGTCCCCGACGCATTCATGATGCAGTGCAACGGGGTTTAGGAAGTCGGAGATCGCCTGGTGAGACATCGAGCAGCTGCGAAAGAAGCCGCGGCCGGCGCGCCGTCGGCAACAGGGGCGCCGTCGGTGGCACGCAAGAACATGGCGGTTCGCGAACGGCCGGTGCACGTCGACGAGCTGGCCGACGAGCCGCGCGGCGGCGGCGTGCAGTCGATCGGGCGCGCGTTTGCCATCCTGGAAGAGATCGCGCGCAGCCGCGACGGCGTCAGCCTGGCCGAGCTGAGCAAGCGGGTGGGGCTGCACAACAGCACGACGTTCCACCTGGTCAAGACCATGGTGACGCTCGGCTATGTGCGGCAGCTGAAGGACTCCAAGCGCTACCGGGTGGGCCGGCCGCTGTTCGCGCTCGCCGCCAGCTCGCTCGACGACGTCGAGATGGTCAGCATGGCGACGCCCATCCTGGAGGACCTGTCGCGCGAGACGGGCGAGAGCGGGCATTTCGCGGTGCGCATGGGCGATTCCGTGGTGGTGATCGCCCGCACCAGCGGGTCGGGGGCCTTCCAGCTGACCGATCGGGTCGGCGTGATCCGGCCGGCGCACGCACCGCGCTCGGCAAGATCGTGCTGGCGGCGCTGCGCCCCGAGCAGCTCGAACGCTATCTCGAGCGGGCGGAATTGAAGCCGCACACGCCGAAGTCGATCGTCGAGGTCGGCGCCTTGCGTCGGGAGATCGAGGACGTGCGGCGCGCCAACATCGCCTACGACGACGGCGAGTTCGACGCGGAATTGCGCTGCGTGGCCGTGCCGGTGCGCGATTTCACCGGCCAGGTGATCGGCGCGATCGGCGTCTCGGGGCCGATCTGGCGGCTGTCGCTGCAGGTGCTGCAGAGCCGCGCCAAGCTGGTGCAGGCGGCGGCCGACAAGTTGTCCGCCGATTTCGGCGCGGCGGCGGCGGTGCGGGCCTAGCCCGGTCTGCCGCCATTCGATCGATCACGCAGGGAGGAGCTGTCATGGCCATCACCGGCGGCTGCCATTGCGGCGCCATCCGCTACGAGGCGAGCGGCGAGGCTATCACGCACGCGCTGTGCCACTGCACGGATTGCCGGCGCCACGCCGGCGCGCCGATGGTCGGCTGGACCATGTACCGCCAAGATGCGGTGAAGGCGACGAAGGGGGAGCCGAAGGTCTATGCGTCCTCGGAGAACGGGCGGCGGCACTTCTGTGCTGATTGCGGCACCGGGCTGTTCTACACCAACGCCGTCAATCTGCCCGGCATCATCGACGTGCAGAGCGCCACCTACGACGATCCCGATGCGATGCCGGCGCGCGCGCACGTGCAGGTCGCCGAGCGCATCGGCTGGATGGAGCAGGCGCACGAACTGCCGACCTTCGAGCGCTATCCGCCGATGAAGTAGAACTGCCGGCACCAGCGCCGCCGTTTGCGGTTCGCTCCCCCTGGGACGAAGGCCGTGTTGCAGGCCTTCGTCACGCACGAGCGTGGGAGGATCGGATGCCACGAGTTTAGCTCGCCCACCTCCACGCGATCAGCGAATGCAACCGGCGAGCTAAGCTCGATGGCATTCCAGGTGGGCGGTGAGTACGCCGCGCATGCCGCCGGTGCACCCCCACCCTGCGCGCCAAGAATCGCTTAGCCCCGCTGTCGAGCCAGACGCGACCGTTCGGTGGCGGGGCTAAGTGATGGCGCGCAGCCCTCCCCCTCCAGGGGGAGGCGGAGCTACCGGCCGAGGTTGGGGAGCCAGGTGGCGAGCGGCGGGTAGGCGGCGATGATGACGATCACCACCAGCAGGCAGATCCAGTAGGGCACCGAGCCGGCGAAGATCTCGCCGGTGGTCACCCGTCTCCTGCGGCAGGGCAGCCTTGACGGTGAACACCAGCATGCCGAACGGCGGGGTGAGCAGGCCGGTCTCGATGGCGAGGATGCCGAGGATGGCGAAGGCGATCGGATCATAGCCGAGCGCCACGGCGATCGGCGCGAACACCGGCACGGTGAGCAGGATGATGGAGATGGAGTCGATCAGGCAGCCGAGCACGAACCAGATCAGCACCATGATGGTCGAGCACCTGCCACGGGTCGAGGCCGGAGTTGAGGAACAGCGCCTTGGCCGCGCCGGTGACGCCGGTCATCGACAGCACGCGGCTGTAGAGCTGGGCGAACACCAGCAGCAGCAGCAGCGGCGCCGAGGTGCGCCCCACCGTCAGGATCACCTCGAAGATCTCCTTCGGCCGCACGCCCTTGATGAGGGCGAGCAGCAGGGAGGCGGCGGCGCCGACGCCGGCGCCTTCCGTCGGCGTGAAGCAGCCGAGCCAGATGCCGCCCAGCACGCCCAGCACGAGGATGACGACCAGCAGCGTGCTCAGCATGATCTCGCGCATGCTGCGGTCATCGTGCGGCGCCGACGGCTTGGGCTGGCCGATGGCCGCGGCACCGGCGGCGTGTGCGGTGGAGACGCCTTCGCCGACGCGGTGCGGCTGCGTGTAGGCGACGTAGAGGATGTAGGTGCAGTAGGCGGCGACCACGACGAAGCCCGGAATGATGCCGGCGATGAACAGCTTGCCGATCGCCTGCTCGGTCAGCACGCCCCACACGATCATCAGCACCGAGGGCGGGATCAGCATGCCGAGGCAGGCCGATCCGGCGATGCAGCCGAGCGCGAACTTGCGCTCGTAGCCGTGCCGCTTCATCTCCGGCCAGGCGATGCGCGAGAAGGCGGCGGCGGCGGCGATGCTGACGCCGGTGACGAAGGCGAAGATGGCGTTGGCGATCACGGTGGCGATGGCGAGGCGGCCCGGCACGCGGCTGGTCAGGCGGTTGACCAGCGCGAACAGGTCGGTGGCCGCGCCGCACTTGGCCAGGAACTCGCCCATCAGCATGAACAGCGGGATGACGGCGAACACGTAGTCGCGCAGCGCCTCGTAGGCCGTGTTGGCCATGAAGGTGCGCACCACGTCGATGTCGCCGGTCATCAGGTAGAGGCCGAGCGCGGACGTGATGCCGAGCGCCACGGCGATGTGCACGCCGGAGAAGACGAGGCCGAGCAGCACGCGATGATCAGACATCTGCCAGGCGTCGAACATGCGTGCCAGCGTCCGTCGAAGCATCGGCGTGCGTCCTCGCTCAAGTGACGCGGCTGTGGACGACGGAATCGATCAGCGCGACTGGCGCTCGCATCTCTAGTGCTGCTGGAGAGGCGACGGAGCTCGCCGTTGAAAAGAGGCGTTGACTGGCGCAGCGACAGCAGGAAGTAGCTCAGCGCGGCCAGCGCGCAGCCGAGCACGATGACGAAGCGGGCGGGCCAGACGGGTACGCGCAGGGCGCCCTCGCCCTCGAACTCGCCGCTGGTCCAGGCATGCACGGCGCCGTCGATGCTGCCCCAGCAGACCAGCGCGAACAGCAGCGTGCCGAGCACGCAGCCGAACGCCGCCAGCAGGGACTGGACGCGGTCGGGCAGATGGATGGTGAAGGCGTCGACGTTGATCATGCCGCCCGAGCGGATGGCGTAGGCGGCCTGCAGGTAGCAGATCACCACGATCGAGAAGGACACGATCTCCGGCGTGCCCTTCAGCGGCCGGTTGAAGGCGACCCGGCCGATCACGTCGGCGACGACGATGAAGGACAGGCCGAAGCCCAGCACGGCGGCCAGGACCAGCAGCGTCTGGGCGATGCGGTCGAGGGCGCGGTCGAGCATCGCAGGCACCTCTCGCCTGTCATCCCGGGCTTGTCCCGAGGATCCATCGATCCGCGAGCACCGGCGCACGCTGAGGATGGATCCTGGCACAAGGCCCAGGATGACAGCTTCGGGCGCTCACTTCACCTGGTAGCGCACCGGCCACTTGTGGCCGGCTTTCTCGGCTTCCTCCAGCGCAAGCTTCAGGACCTGGGAGGCGGGCAGGCCGGCCTTGTCGAGCTCGTCGGCCTTCTCCTGCGGCCAGCCCTTGAGCGAGGTGGCCCATTCGACGGCGACCGTGTCGGGCAGCTTGCGCACCACGGCGCCGGCGGCCTTCAGCTGCTCGAGCTGCTTGGGATAGTTGGCCTCGTTGACCGTGCCGGTCTTGGCCTCGTACTCGCGGCCGACCTCGAGCGATGATGTCCTGCACCTCCTTCGGCAGCTTGGCGAAGCGCGCCTTGTTGACGGTCAGGCCGTGCCAGGTGATCGCGCCGAAGCCGATCTCGGTGTAGATACTTCGACACCTCGTGCAGCTTGAAGTTGACGACGCCGGACGGGAACATGATCCAGCCGTTGTACACGCCGGTCTGCAGCGAGGTGTAGGCCTCCGGCAGCGACGACTGCACGGGCACGGCGCCGGCATATTCCAGCCACTTGAGATTGAGGCCGGCGCCGGCCAGCTTGCGGCCCTTGAGGTCGGCGACCGTATTCCACTCGAAGGTGGTGGTGAGGTTGTAGCCGTTGTCGGCGATCAGGCCGATCAGCACCTGGTTGAACTTGTCCTCGAAGGTCTTGGCCAGCGCCGGCACCTTGTCGTAGACGGCGCGGGCCATCTTGACGCTCTTCTCCGGGCTCATGGTGCCGAACGGCAGCATCACCTGGAAGGCATGCAGCGGCAGGTTGGACGGCTCGAAGCAGAAGCAGTAGCCGCCGACGTCGATGATGCCGGACTGCACGCCCTCGAGCGTGTCGGCGACCTTCACCATGGAGCCGCCGTAGCCCTCGATGAACTCGACCTTGTGCTTGGTGCGCTCGGCGACGCGCTTGGTCACCTCCGGCACGAAGAAGGTCTGCATCAGGTTGACGTAGGTGTTGACGGCGGGGTGGCCGGAGGCGATGCGCAGCTTGATGTCTTCGGCGCTGGCGGGGACCGATGCCAGTCCCACGACCAGGGCGGCAAGCAATGATGGGAGCGATGGCAGGCGGAATCGCGCCCTGAATGAAAGGTACATGCAGCCTCCTCCTGGAGAATTTGCGTTTCTTGTTGCTTGGCTCTATCTGTCGATGAGCGGCCCGGGGCTGTCAATTGATGAGTTGTTGTAATGAGGCGGCATCATGCCGTCTGATGCGGTTCTCGCGGCCGCAATCGACGTGCTAGGTTTTTGGAAACCATAGCCGCACTGCAACAACTGTGCCGCTGCGCGGTCGATGTCGGGCGAAGGCGGAAAGCTTCGGGAGGTAGACCGTGGCCAACTACGAGACCATTGCGCCTGCGGACTCGTTCGACCGCTGGCCCGGCCGGCCTCAAGCAGGAGATGCTGGACAACGCCTTCAGTCCGATGGTCGGCAGCACGCTGGTGTCGGAGACGGACAAGGTGCGGGTGTGGCACCTGCTGGTCCCGGCCGGCCGGCGCTGCACCTTCCACCGGCATGTGCTCGACTACTTCTGGACCTGCCACACGCACGGGCGCGCGCGCGGCTACTACGAGGACGGCAGCATCACCGAGACGACGCACTTTCCCGGCGACACGAAGCACATGACCTACGGGAAGGGCGAGTACCTGCTGCACAGCGTCGAGAACATCGGCGACACCGACCTGCTGTTCACCACCGTCGAGTACCTGCAGAGCGCCAACGCGCCGCTGCCGGTGCCGGACGGCGTGCGGCTGGAAGTGGCTGCCTGACGCTGTAATCTCTCAACTGCCCTCGCCAAGGTCCTCGTCCATGTACGCACCTGCCGGCGTCAAGACCGATGCACAACAAGTTGGCCGTCCCGGACAAGCATGCGGGCCTGGGTGCTGGGCGACCCCGAGCAGCTGGTCTTCACCGAGAAGCCGGTGCCGGTGCCGGCCAGGGCCGAGGTGCTGGTGCGCATCGATGCGGTGGCGATCTGCGCGACCGATCTCGACGTCATCAAGTCCGGGCCGCCGGCGCTGATCAAGGGCGGCCTGCCGTTCAACAAGAACTGGACGCCGGGCCACGAGTACATGGGCACGGTGGCGGCGCTCGGGCCCGGCGTCGACGAGTTCGCCGTCGGCGACCGCGTGACGGTGGAGATCCACGCCGGCTGCGGCCAGTGCAAGCGCTGCCGCATGGGCATGTATACGTCGTGCCTCAACTACGGGCTGAACTACGGCGAGGTCGACAAGGGCCATCGCGCCAACGGCTTCACCACCGACGGCGGCTTCGCCGAGTACGCGATCAACAACATCAACACGCTGATCAAGATCGCCGACACGCATGTCGGACGAGGAGGCGACGCTGGTGGTGACCGCCGGCACGTCGATGTATGGGCTGACCGAGCTGGGCGGGCTGATCGCCGGCGAGAGCGTGGTGGTGATCGGTCCCGGCCCGATCGGGCTGCTGGGGGTGGCGGTGGCCAAGGCGCTCGGCGCCTATCCGGTGTTCCTGACCGGCACGCGCGATGCGCGCCTGCAGATGGGCCGCGAGCTGGGCGCCGACCACGTCATCAACGTGACGAAGGAGAATGCGGTCGAGGCCGTGCGGCGGCTGAACGGCGGCAAGGGCGTCGACTACGTGATCGAATGCTCGGGCGCGCCGGATGCCATCAACGAGGCCGGGCGCATGCTCAACCGCGGCGGCAAGATCTGCCTCGCCGCCTTCCCGCACGATCCGGCGCTGATCGACGTGGCGCACCTGGTGCGCAACAACATCTACATCTTCGGCATCCGCGGCGAGGGCAAGAGCGCCACGCACCGCGCGGAGGCCTTCATGCGCGAGAAGCGCTTCGACGCCAGCAAGATCCACACGCACACCTTCATGCTGGAGGACCTGCCCGAGGCGATCCGCTATGCGCGCGACCGGGTGGAGGACGCCATCAAGGTGGTGGTGAAGATGCGCAACGGCGCGGGGAAGTAGGTCGGCCTTATCCACCCGTCATCCCGGACGCGATGCTTGCATCGCGATCCGGGACCTGCCGAAAGTACAATCGCGAAGATCCCGGATCGTCTCGCCCCGGCTCGCGGGCCGGGGCTCGGCGTCCGGGATGACGGGTAGTTCCGGATGACGGGTAGCGGCGGCGGCGCTCGACTATGAGATGGCGACGACCTCTCCCGGCTTCAGGCGGAGCTGGATGGACACGTCTCTCTGGGAGAGCATGGACACCGCTTCGACCTGCGCCGCTGCCGCGCCCGCGACGCGGCGCTTCACCGCGCTCACGGCGTCCGCTCTGTTGCGGACCGCGACATGGTATCGTTTAACCCCTGACGAGGGATCGGTGACGGCTACGATCCAGCCGAATGCTTGTTCGCTCATGTATCGACCATGGCAGCGTTCGGGGATGGGTTCAACCCAAGTCAATACCTTGGCGCGGGCCTCCGCCCTGGGGCCATTCATCCCGCTTCGGGGCGCTGTTGGATCGCGCGACGCGGCCGAGCAAAGCCCTGGTGGGCGCAATATTTATCCATGTGCCAGTTTGAGCTGCGCACTCCGCCGTGAACGGCGGCGCGATACTTTTTTAGTAATTTCCACATTACGCTGATCGATCCGGGCACGATCACGCGTAGAGGGCACGCTTAGAGGGTTCCTCCTTTCAACCAGCTTCGGACGAATGCCGTGGGATCGGCGAGGGAGATCCAGGTAGGCGACATGTTGGATACATGGCGGCGATCAGGTCCGCGCGGACTCCGGCCACAGGCTGGATGGTGGACGCGGGTATCGCGCCGAGTTCGGCTGGCCAACATCGGATCTGTTGCCGGCTTCTGCTCGGTGTTCCTTGCCATGCTCGCGGCCTGGCTGCTCGGGGCGGTCAGCAGCGGCGCGGGCCCGGGCATGGTCGTGCTGCTGGCGCTTGCCGTCCCGTGCCTGGCCGCCGTCACGTGGCTATCTTGCCGCGCGGCCGCAACCCACGTCTCCGCCAGGCGACGACGACACCGCGGGCGCGGGGATGGAACGGCAGCAGCTGCTGCGTGCCGTCAACAACATGCCGATCGGGCTCGTCATGTTCGACGCGAACAAGCGCGCGCTGATCGTCAACGACTGCTATCGCGAGATATACGGGCTGTCGCAGGCCGTGACCGCGCGCGGCAGCCACCTGCGCGAGATGCTGGAAGAGCGGCTCGCATCAGGCAGTCAGGAAGGGGTCGATCGCGAGACCTATATCGCGCGCATCCTGAAGCTGGTGGAGCAGACGGAAAGCAGCACCAGGCTGGTGCCGCTGGGCGACGGGCGCACCGTCAACATCATCCATCATCCCATACCCGGCGGCGGCTGGATCGGCACGCATGAGGACGTCACCGAGCGCGAGAAGCTGCACTCCCAGCTCTCCCGGCAGAACGAGCTGCTCAGGGAGCGCGAGCTGCAGCTGAACGTGCAGAACACGCAGTTCGACGCCGCGCTCAAGAACATGTCGCAAGGCCTGTGCATGTTCAACCGCGAGCAGCGCCTGCTGGTGTGCAACAGCCAGTATGCCGAGCTGTACGGCCTGCCGCACGAGATGACGCGGCCCGGGACCACGTTGCAGACCATCGTGGCGCACAGGGCTGTCGCGGGTCTCCTCTCGGACGAAAGCTATGTCCGGGACGTGTTCGCGATCACGGCCGACAATGTGCCGGTGACCAGGATCACCGAGCTGAGCGACGGCCGCGCCATCATGATCAAGCATCAGCCGATGCCGGACGGCGGCTTCGTCGCCACGCACGAGGACATCACGGAGCAGCGCAACGTCGAGGCGCGCATCAAGCACATGGCGCACCATGATGCCTTGACCGACCTGCCCAATCGCCTGCTGCTGCGCGAGCAGCTGGAGCGCGCGCTCGAAGAGGGTGCGCAGCGTGGCCCGATCGCGGTGCTCTGGCTCGATCTCGACCGCTTCAAGGATGTCAACGACACGCTCGGCCATGCGACCGGCGACGCGCTGCTGAAGGGCGTCGGCGAGCGCCTGCAGAGCTGCGTGCGGGCCGAGGATACGGTGGCGCGGCTCGGAGGCGACGAGTTCGCCATCGTCCAGACCGGTACCAGCCAGCCGGTCGGTGCGACCGTGCTCGCCGCGCGCCTGATCGAGGCGATCGGCGCGCCGTTCCAGATCAACGACCACCAGATCGTGGTCGGTGCCAGCGTCGGCATCTCGATCGCGCCCGATGATACCGAGAGCGCGGACGAGCTGCTGAAGAACGCCGACCTGGCGCTGTATCGCGCCAAGAGCGACGGGCGCGGCACCTATCGGTTCTTCGAGCCGGCCATGGACGCGCTCATGCATGCGCGCCGGCAGCTCGAGATCGACCTGCGCGACGCGATCGGCAAGGGCGCGTTCGAGCTGTTCTACCAGCCCATCCTGGACGTCGAGAACGGCAGGATCGTGGGCGTGGAAAGCCTGCTGCGCTGGAACCATCCGAGGCGCGGCCGCATCGAGCCGGCCGAGTTCATTCCGCTCGCCGAGGAGACCGGGCTGATCGTTGCGATCGGCGAATGGGTGCTGCGCACGGCCTGTGCGCAGGCCGTCAGCCTGCCGCGGCCGGTGAACGTCGCCGTCAACCTGTCGGCGCTGCAGTTCAGCCAGGGCGACCTGGTGCGGCTGGTGCTGGAGACGCTGGCGGCGACCGGGCTCGGCGCCAATCGCCTGGAGCTGGAGGTGACGGAGAGCCTGCTGCTGGAAAACACCGACAAGGTGCTCACCACGCTCGGCCAGTTGCGCGATGCCGGCGTGCGCATCGCCATGGACGACTTCGGCACCGCCTACTCGAGCCTGAGCAGCCTGCGCAGCTTCCCCTTCGACAAGATCAAGATCGACAAGTCGTTCGTGCACGGGCTCGGCGGCAGCGACCATGCGTTCGCCATCATCGAGGCGGTGGCCGGCATCGGTGCGCGACTGGATATGGTGACGACCGCGGAAGGCGTGGAGACGGAAGACCAGCTTGGCCTGGGTGCGCGCGCTCGGCGTCACCGAGGTGCAGGGCTTCCATACCGGCGTGCCGCTGCCCTACAGCGAGGTGGTGCGCCTGCTGGCCGAGGAAAAGGGCCAGGCGGCGGCCTGATCGGAGGCGGCCACCTACGCACTCTTGATCATCCGTGATCGGTGACGGGCTCGTGCTTGCGGTTGCGGCTGCTTATATTGCGGTCGTGCAAGCGACCCTGCGAACAGGGCCGCGCCGAACATGGGAGGCCAGCTACGTGATCAACCGTCGCAATCTCACCTTGGCCGGTATCGGTGCTGCAGTTGCCGCCGCTGCCGCCGCCCTCACCCGGTCAGGATCGCAGGAGGCCGTCGCGGCCAGCGGCACCTTCGAGATCACCAAGACGGATGACGAGTGGCGCAAGCTGCTGACCGCCGAGCAGCACTACGTGCTGCGCAAGCACGGCACCGAGCGGGCGGGCACCAGCCCGCTGGACAAGCAGTACGGCGCCGGCACGTACGCCTGCGCCGGCTGCGATCTGCCGCTGTTCTCCTCCAAGACCAAGTTCGACAGCCGCACCGGCTGGCCGAGCTTCTATGCCCCGCTCGACAATGCCGTGGGTACCGACCAGCGACCGCAACTGGGGGATGCTGCGCACCGAGGTGCACTGCCGCCGCTGCGGAGGCCACCTCGGCCATGTGTTCGACGACGGCCCCAAGCCGACCGGATTGCGCTATTGCATGAACGGCGTGGCGATGAAGTTCATGCCGGACGGCAAGTCGTCTTAGGAGAGAACAGATGTTGAACTTTGCGGGTGCCAGGCAGTGGCTGGCGGCGTGCATGCTGGTGGCCGGCATGGCGGCGGCCGTGGCGCAGACGGGGCCAGCGCAGACGGGGCCGGTGCAGAAGAGCGAGGTGGCGACCTTTGCCGGCGGCTGCTTCTGGTGCGTGGAATCGGACTTCGACAAGGTCGAGGGCGTGCTGTCCACGGTCTCGGGCTTCATGGGCGGCAAGACGCCCAACCCCACCTACAAGCAGGTATCGGCCGGCGGCACCGGCCACGCCGAGGTGGTGCAGATCACCTACGATCCGGCCAAGGTGAGCTACCAGCGCCTGCTCGACGTGTTCTGGCGCACGGTCGATCCGTTGGACGCGGGCGGGCAGTTCTGCGATCGCGGCGACGAGTACCGCACGGAGATCTTCGCGCATTCGCCGGAGCAGCAGCGCCTCGCGGAAGCGAGCAAGGCGGCGCTGGATGCCAGCGGCAGGTTGGGCAAGAAGATCGTGACGGCCATCACGCCGGCCAGCCAGTTCACGGCGGCCGAGGAGTATCACCAGGACTACTACACGAAGAACCCGCTGCAGTACCGCTACTACCGCTTCAGCTGCGGCCGCGATGCGCGCGTCAAGGCGGTGTGGGGCGAGGAGGCCGGCGGCAAGGTGCCGACGCAGTAGGGGCCTGCGCCGCGTGGTGTAGCTCGATCAAGCCTTGCGGATTCGACAGGCGCCACGCTGGATGCCGTGCGCTCACGGCGAATGCGTGCTAACTCTTGCCGGCTCGGAGATGGGGAAGATCGGGAGGAGTTCATGCATTTTGGTGCCTTCTACTTTCCAACCGACTACGGGATCGATATCGCCGAGCTGGCGCGCGCACTGGAAGAGCGCGGCTTCGAGTCCCTGTTCGTATGCGAGCACACCCATATCCCGGTAAGTCGTCGCACGCCGTTCCCGAGCGGCGGTGACCTGCCCAAGCGCTACAAGCACACGCATGATCCGTTCGTGGCGCTTTCGTTTGCCGCGGCGGCGACGCGCACGTTGAAGCTCGGCACCGGCATCGCGCTGATACCGCAGCGTGATCCGATCATCACCGCCAAGTCGGTGGCGAGCCTCGATCAGCTGTCCGGCGGGCGCTTCATGTTCGCCATGGGCGGCGGGTGGAACGTCGAGGAGATGGAAAACCACAGCGCCAAGTACGAGACGCGCTTCAAGCTGCTGCGCGAGCGCGTATTGGCGATGAAAGAGCTATGGACGAAGGAGGAAGCCGAGTTTCACGGCGAGTTCGTCAACTTCGATCCCGTATGGCTCTATCCCAAACCCAAGCAGACGCCGCATCCGCCGCTGCTGCTGGGCGGCGAAAGCGACCTCACGCTGAAACGTGTGGTGGAGTTCTGCGATGGCTGGTTCCCGCGCCCGCGCAATAATTGGGAGCCCAAGAGTGCCGTGGAGCGCCTCAACAAGGCGGCCACGGAGGCCGGCCGCGATCCGAAGAGCTTATCCATTACCGTATTCGCGGCGCCGGCGGACGCGGCGAAGCTTGCGCCCTATCGAGAGGCCGGCATCGACCGCGTGTTGCTCGAGGTGCCGGACCTGGGGCGAGACGAGGTCCTGCGCGTCCTGGACAAGAACGCGGCACTGATGCGAGCTTGAGTTTGGGGGAGGTCGGTCGTGAGGCTCAAGCCGATCGCAGTCGGATGCGCCGCATTTGTGCTGTCTGCAGCGAGCGCGCTTGCCCAGGACTGGCCTGCACGCAACATCACGCTGATCGTTCCTTTTGCGGCGGGCGGCGGCATCGACACCAACGCACGCCTGCAGGCGCTGGCGCTGGCAGAAGTTCTCAAGCAGACCGTGGTGGTCGAGAACATCGGCGCGGCCGGCGGCACGGTCGGCACGGCGCGTGCGGCGAAGGCGGCGCCTGACGGCTACACGCTGCTGATCGGTAACTCGGGCACGCACGCCTACGCCGCCACGCTCTACAAGAGCCTGCCCTACGATCCGGTCGGCGATTTCGAGCCGGTCGGCATCACTACCGACAGCCCGCGCATCCTGGTGGTGCGCAAGGACTTGGCCGTAAGCAACCTCAAGGAGTTCATCGCCTATGCCAGGGCCAACCAGGCCAAGATGCAATATGGCTCGGCCGGCGTCGGCTCCGGCACGCACCTGCCGTGCGCGCTGCTCAACATGGTGATGGGCGTCAGCGTCGTGCACGTGCCGTATCGAGGCGCGGGCCCGGCCATGCAGGATGTCGTGGGTGGGCGCCTCGACTATATGTGCGACACCATCCAGACCGGCGCCGAGCAGGCCACGGGCGGCATGGTCAAGGGGCTGGCGGTGATGGGACCGCAGCGCGTGCCGATCATCGATCTGCCGACCACGTCGGAGGCCGGGCTCGACGGCGTCGATGCGACGGTGTGGAACGGCTTCTTCTTCCCCAAGGGCACGCCGCGCGAGATCGTTCTCAAGATGAACAAGGCCATCAGCGAGATGATCGAGCGGCCGGACGTCAAGAAGCGCATGGCCGAATTCGGCCTGACCATCCTGCCGGCCGAGCAGCGCACGCCGGAATACCTGGCGTCCTTCCTGCCGAAGGACATCGAGCGCTGGGGCAAGGTGATCCGCGATGCGGGGTTGGAGGGCATTGCGGGCAAGTGACGGCAGGCGTCACGCTGGCAATGGCGCAAGGCGCGGAGCGGCCGCCGAGACGCGGTGTCCCGGCGGCAGGTCTATGGCGTCAGACTAGAAATTGAAGCCGATGCCGGCGGTTGCCAGATGGTAGGACGCATCGTCGAAGCGAACCGTCCAGGCCGTGGTGGGAGCATGGTCGGCGTACACGGTGTTGCCGAAAATCTGATCGTTGGAGCCGACGTACAGATAGCGATATTCGCCGAACACGTAGGCGTGGGGTCCAAGGGCGACGCGAACACCAGCCTTGGCTTGGGCCGCGAAGGTCCAGACGGAGGAGTCGGTGCCGGAGTTGAAGTGATTGACGCCAGGCTCCGGCGGGGCGGTCTGGAGGGAATTGGCGCCGCTGACGGAGACGCGGGCGCCGCCAATGCCGCCGCCGATATAGGGCGTCATGCCCGGATGCAGCGTCGGGAAGCTGAGAACCATGCTCGCCAGGTAAACGGAGTTGCGGATCGAGAAGCTATTGTCGAACGTGTGCTGATCAAGCCGGTCCGTGGGGCTGTCCACCGTCCCGCTCCGGTTGCCGGTCCTGAGATAGAAGCCTTCGAGCTCGAAGGCGGGCTGCACAAACGAGCGGTACGACAATTCATATCCGATCTGCCCGCCGATGAACCCGACACCGCCGCTATCCGTGTGTCCTCTCGCATTGACGGCCAGCGGGCCTCCCTCGGCCTCGGTAAAAAAGGCGGTGCCGAGTTGGTTGACGTTAGTGCTGGTGCTGAAGCCCCAACCGCCGAACACGCCGACGTAGACACCGCGCGCCGGCGTGCTGCCGGAGTGCCTTGTTCAGGCAACCGCCTGCCGTCAGCGACGGCCGGGGCCGCCACAAAACTCGCGATGATCGCTAGCGTCAGTTTGAATCGCATGACCGCTCCCCCGCTGTGGTCGAATCACTTGCTGAATGCGCATCAAATTATTGCAGCTTGGCCACAAGTACAGGGTGTTTCTGCCGCGTGGCTCAATCCTAGGTTGGGTGTCGGACAGCCGAGCTTTTCTCTGCGCGCCTCCGGCACGGCTTTTCTTTGCGCGCCTCCGGCACGACCCGCCTCGCTCAACCGGCGAAGCCTCGCGAGAGCGTGCTGAAATCTTCCTTGGCTGGAGCACGCATTCAACTGCGGACCGCGAAGGGCATGAGCGAAAGGGGCGGAGAGCGATCCTTGTCGACGAGGCGAGGGACCCGGCAGTTGCAGGCTTCACCGTTATGCGCCGCCATAGGAGGCAATCCTACGGGCGGCGGCCGCTGTCGATGAAGCTCCGCAGCATGGACTCCAACAGCTCGTTGGCGGGCTCGCTGATCTCCCGGTAGGCGTTCCAGGAGGTGGCGTTGGCGACGCGCAAGAAGCCAATGTACTCGTCGAAGGTCATTGGCCTGACGCTGGCACCTGCGTCCTTGAACGCTGACACCGCGCGCTGCTCGACCAAGCGCTGGCTGTCCAGGAAGTCGGCATCGGCGAGCCCGGCGGCCTGCTCGAAGGCTGCCTTCTCGGAGGAGTTCAGGCTGTTCCAGGTCTGCATGGAAATCATAAGCGGATGCAGCGACACATAGATGGTGTTGCCGCCGACGAGCGCGTGCTTTGCCTGCTTGAAGATGTTGAGGCTGACCAGGGATTCGAGCGAGGCCAGTGCCGCGTCGAGATTGCCCTGCTGCATGGTGGGCGCGATGGCCGTCGAATCGATGATCTGCGTGGTCGCCCCCAGCGCCTCGAACATGAGATCGAAGTTCGGATCGCCGCTGCGCACGGAAAGGCCCTTGAACGTAGCTGGTCCGCCGATCTGCGGGGCGCGGCTGACGATGCCGCCGGCAAGCCACCACCAGGTCAGCACATGGATGCCCCTGCTCTCGCAGAACGCCTGGAAGCGCTTGTGAAACCGGGAGCCCTTGAGCAGTTGCGCCTGCTCCGTGGTTGCGGGAATCCCCGGCAGCAGCGTGATGGAAAGCTCGGGGATGCGCGGCGACAAATAGAACAACGGGAAGATCGCCATCTCGACACGCCCGTCGAGCATCGCGTCGTACTGCTCGGCGGGCGCGATGCCGAGCGAGGATCGCGGATGGATGCTGATCTTGACGTGCGGGAGTCGCTTGGCGACTTCCGTGACGAACACACGGGCCGCGCGATCTCGGGCGTCCACGCCCGGGGCCCACTGATGTGAAATGCGCAAATCGGAGGCCCGGGCAAACGTGGGCAGCACTATCTCGCCGAGGCAGAGCAGGACTATCGCGAGGCGTCGCAAGCCTGGTGCGGCGAGGTGTTCTCCCGGCTGTCCCCTGGCAAACAATCTGGCAAACAATGAGTGGAAATGCATGACCGTTGCCTTGCCTGAGATCTACTCAGTCCCCTCAAAGTGGTTGCGCGGCTTTGTTCCCTGCGAGCACGCTCTCCAGCGGTCCCCTTCGGCACCCGCGGCGCGAGGCGCGGTCGCGAAGTCTTGGACGCGTGGGTTCAGTCCACGGCGAGCCAGCAAAATGTGCGCTTGCGTTCTCCCGTCCTTGGTTCTTTCGGCGGTTCTCAGGACCGCCTTCTGGCATACAGCATACGGCATTCCAGAAAGGCATACGGTATACCATGCTGGCGAGGCGGCCAATGCGGATTTTCAGAACGGAGGTTTGAGGCTGATCGACGTCGTGCGCGGCAGAGAGCTGACCAGCCGAGAAGCCAGCTTTCAGGGGCCAAACCGACTGTGTCGGGAGCGAGACGGGCTCGGGAGCAAGCGCCGGGATCGAATGCCCTTCTAGCGCGCGCGGGCGGGTTTCTTGCTCGGCGCGGCGGCTGGCGGGAGGGCGGACCAGCGCAGGTTGAGGCGCTGCGCCTGGGCTTCGAGTGCCGCCAGGAAGGCGCGCGCGATGTCGGACATGGAGCGGCGCGAGGGCTCGATCATGACGAGGTCGAGCGACAGCGGCGGGCCGGTCAGCGGGTTGACCTTCAGCGGCGGCGAGCCCGTGTCCAGCGCCATCATGATGCCGGGCACCACGGTGACCCAGTCGCTGCGCGCGACGAGATCGAGCGTGGCCAGCATGGCGTCCAGCTCGACCAGCTGCTCGATGCGCACGCCGTTGCAGGCGCAGTAGGTCTCGATGGTGGTGCGGCGCGTGTTGAGCTTGCCCGGCACCACCAGCTTGAGCGGGCCGAGGTCGGCCAGCCGCACGGGAGCCAGGTGCGTGCGCTTGGCGGATGCGTTGGCGACCAGCACCTCGGGCGTGGTGAGGAACAGGCGGCTGGTGAGCCCGGGCGCGCCGGCGAAGGCCGGTACGATGGCGAAGTCGAGCTCGCCGACGCGGATCTGCTGGGTGAGGGTGCCGCTGTAGCCTTCCACGATCTTGACGCGCACGTTGGGGTTGGCCTGCGTGAACGTGTCGAGCACCGGTGCCAGCGCGCAGCGCGTCATGGTCGGCATCAGGCCGACGGTGAGCTTACCCTCGGCGCCCTTGCCGTAGGTCTGCACGGCGCGCTTGGCCTGCTCGTGCAGGCGCAGCATCTCGATGGAGCGCTGGTAGAGCGAGTCGCCGGCGGGCGTCGGCACCACCTGGCCCTTGTCGCGCGAGAACAGGCGTACGCCGAGGCTGTCCTCCAGCTTGCGCACGTGCTGGGATACGCCCGACTGGGTGGCATGCTCGCGGGCGGCGGCGGCCGTGAACGAGCGCTCCTCGTAGACGGCGACGAACAGGTGGAAGTCGCGCAGGCTTTCGGACATCGGCGGCGCCATTTGCAAACGTGATCGCTTCAAGCACGTCATATTATTTTGCCGAATACCTGAGCCTGCGTATACAGTTCCCTTGCGGGCATCGGGGGCGCGCCGCCTTCTTTTTCAAGTGTCGAGGCCTATGACGCTGCAAGCCTGCACCCTCGAGGGGGATGCCGTGGACACGCCCGGTCTGCGGCAGGCGCTGGGGCGCTTTGCGACCGGGGTGGCCGTGATCGCCACGCGCACGCCGGAGGGCAAGCTCGAGGGATTGACCGCCAACTCGTTCGCGGCCGTGTCGCTCGATCCGCCGCTGGTGCTGTGGAGCCTGCGCCGCAACGCGGCGTCGCTGCCGGCCTTCGAGAGCTCGGGCTTGTTCTCGGTCAACGTGCTGTCGGCTGGGCAGCGCGAGCTGTCGCGGCATTTCGCGACGCCGAGCGCCGACAAGTTCGCAGGCGTGCCGCATGCGCCGGGCCAGGGCGGCTGCCCGCTGATCGAGGGGTGCCTGGCTTGGCTGGAGTGCCGTATCAATTCCACGGTCGACGGCGGCGATCACCTGATTTTCATCGGCCGCGTGCTGCGCGCGAGCTTCGCCGAGGGCGAGCCGCTGATCTTCAGCGCCGGGCAGTATTGGCGTACGGCGGGGTTGGGGTAGGGCGCGCTGCGGCCTTACCACCCGTCATCCCGGACGCGATGCTGCATCGCGATCCGGGATCTTGTCGCAACATGCTGCCTGAGGTCCCGGACAGTCTCGCCCGGCCTGTGGGCCGGGGCTACGCGCTTCCGGATGACGGGATTACGCCGCCTTGATGAGGTCGGCGGCTTTTTCGGCGATCATGAGGGTGGTGGCGTAGGAGTTGGCCGAGGGCAGGCTCGGGATGACGGACAAGTCGACCATGCGCAGGGCGTGCAGGCCGCGCACCTTGAGGTCGGGGCCCACCACCGCCATGCGATCGTGGTCGGGGCCCATGCGGTTGCTGCCGGCGAAGTGGTAGATGGTCGAGCCGTTGCGGCGGGCGAAGTCGAGGAACTCGTCGTCGGTGACGACCTGCGGGCCGGGCACTTCCTCGCGCTCCACGTAATGGCTGAGCTGGGGCGTGGCCAGGAACTTGCGCACCATCTTCAGGCCCGCCACCAGCGTGCGCTGATCGACCGACGAGGACAGATAGTTCGGCTGGATGACGGGCGGGTCGAGCGGATTGGTGCTGCGCGCGCGCACGTAGCCGCGGCTCTGCGGGCGGTGCGGCCAGACGCCGAGCGACATGCCGGGGAAGTCGTCGAGCACGCCGAACTGGCCGGCCTTGAAGCTGATCGGCGTCAGCACGAACTGCAGGTCCGGGCGGTCGAGCACCTCGTCGGATTTCCAGAACACGTAGGCGATGGACGCGCTCAAGCCGACGATGCTGGGGCGGCCGGTCAGCCATTTGAGAATTTCCAGGCCGAGATAGGGCCAGCGCGACAGGTCGTTGGCGGTCTTGGCGTTCCTGATGCGGGCAACGCCGCGCGCGCCGTAGTGGTCGTGCAGGTTCTCGCCGACGCCCGGCAGATCGTGCAGCACGTCGATGCCGAGGTCGCGCAGGACGCCGGCGGGGCCGATGCCGGACAGGTGCAGCAGCTTGGGGCTGTTCAAGGGACCCGAGGAGACGATCACCTCGCGGCGCGCGCGCACGACGTGCTGGGCGGAGGGATTGCCGGCCTCGACGTAGGCGACGCCGACCGCGCGCTTGCCATCGAGCAGGATGCGGGAGGCGTGCGCGCCGACGCGGACGTCGAGATTGCCGCGTCTGGTGGCGGGCCGCAGGAAGGCGCGCGCGGAGCTGACGCGCCAGCCGTTCTCGATCAGCCGCTGCATGTAGCCGACGCCGGCCTGCGAGGCGCCGTTGTAGTCGGGGTTGCGCGGGATGCCGAGGCCGGCGACGCCGTCGATGAAGGCTTCCACGAACGGCTTGCGCCAGTCGGTGTCGGTGACGGGCAGCAGGCCGTCGCGGCCGCGGTAGTCGCTGTCGACGCCGCCGATGCGCCGCTCCGAGCGCTTGAAGTAGGGCAGGATGTCGGCGTAGCTCCAGCCGCGGTTGCCGGCTTGCGCCCAGGCGTCGAAGTCGGTGGCGTGGCCGCGATTGTAGATCATGCCGTTGATGGCGCTCGAACCGCCGAGCGTGCGGCCCTGCGGTATGAAGACGGCGCGGTCGGCGGAGCCTGGGCTGGGCTCCGACTTGAACTGCCAGGTGATGCGCGGGTTGAACAGGATCTTGATGACGCCGCCCGGAATGCGGATCATGGGGTCGGTGTCCTTCGGCCCGGCCTCCAGAAGGCACACGGAAACGGTGGGGTCTTCGGTGAGGCGGTTGGCGAGCACGCAGCCCGCCGGCCCGGCGCCGACGATCACGTAGTCGAACTCGTCAGGGTTCGTCCCAACCATGCCCGCGTTTCCTTGTCCCGCGTTGTTGTTGGTTCTCACAATTCAAAATTCAATCCGACCATTTGACAATTCGAGAGCGGATCGGTCAATTGCGATGCAGCCATGCGCGCAGCCGCTGATCCGCCCAACGGTGCACGCCGGTGCGCTAGGCCATTATTGAAAAAGGAGTTTTGATCGGATTTCAGATCGCGCGACGCGTCGCCCATGCCATGATTGACCCTGCGGGGGCTGTCACATAGTCTGTCACCATGTGAGTTTGACAGCGACAATATAAAAATCAGCCTCGCTCAACCTTGGAGCGAGGCCATGCGGGGAGACCGAAGGATGGGCCGTCTGGACGGCAAGGTCGCCTTTATCACGGGCGGCGCCTCGGGAATTGGACGCGCCGCGGCCAAGCTGTTTGCCGCCGAGGGCGCGCGCGTCGCCATCTTCGACATCCTGCAGGAGGCGGCCGAGAGCGCGGCGCACGAGGCCTCGCCGAAGGGCGACAAGGTCATCGCCATCAGGACGGACGTGACCGATCCCGACAGCATGCAGGCGGCGGTGCAGGCGACCGTGCGCCACTTCGGCAAGCTCAACGTGGTCTACAACAATGCCGGCGGCTCGACGAAACGCGATGCCACCGTGGTGGACGTGCCGCTCGATGAGTTCTGGCGCGCCATCAAGCTCGACCTGTTCGGCACCGTCCTCGGCTGCCGCTTCGGCATCCCGGAGCTGATCAAGGCGGGCGGCGGGTCGGTGGTCAACACCACCTCGAACGTGGCGCTGATGGGATTTCCGGGCCGCGATTCCTACACGGCGGCCAAGGGCGGAGTTTCGGCAATCACACGATCTCTCGCAGTCGCCTACGCGCCGCAGAAGGTGCGCGTCAATGCGATTGCGCCGGCCACCACCCGCACCGAGCGCGCGCTCAAGATGATGGGCGGCGACGAGACGGTCGCGAGAATCACGCAGAGCCAGCTGCTCGGCATCGGCGAGCCGATCGATATCGCGCACGCGGCGCTGTACCTCGCCTCCGACGAATCCCGCATGACCACGGGCTCGATCCTGATGGCCGACAGCGGCACGACGATTTCCTGAGCCCGGCTTTCCGGGCGGGAGACTTAAAGGCGGGCCACACCGACCCGCCGCGAAATGACAAAGGAGGAAACCAGAATGACACGCAACGCACGGCGGTTTGCGCAGTGCGGCACTGCCGGCGCTCGCCTTGTGGCTCGGCGGCACTGCACCGACGCTGGCCCAGGACGGCGTGATCCGCGTCGGCATCACGTTCCGCATGGTGGTGGAGAACGGCCTCAAGTACGGCCAGATGGCCAAGGACGAACTGGAGGCGGTGAATGCCACCGGCGGCATCAACGGCAAGAAGATCGAGGTGTTCCTGCTCGACGACGAGTGCAAGCCGGACAAGGGCATCGCCAACGTCAACCGGCTGATTCACCAGAACAAGGTGCACGTGGTGCTGGGCTCGACCTGCAGTTCCGTGTCGATGCCGATGGTCGACGTGACGGCGAAGGAGGAGGTGCCGCAGCTGGTAACTTCGTCGACCAACACCAGCATCACGCGCAAGGGCAGCAACTGGGTGTTCCGCACCGCGATCTCCGAGCGATTCTTCGTGGCGCTGCCGGCGAAGTACATGTCCGAGAACGCAGGCAAGAAGGTCGCTTATCTTTACACGACCGACGGCGCCGGCCTGGCCTTTGCCAAGGAATACATGGCCTACATGAAGAAGAACTATAACGTCGACCCGGTCTATGACGCGCAGATGCAGGAGGCGGATCTGGATTTCCGCGCGCATCTGCTCAAGGTCAAATCGCTGAACCCCGAGGTGCTGGCGATCGGCGGCCAGCACGACGCATTGGCGCGCATCATGCAGCAGGCACTCGAAATCGGCATCTCCACGAAAATACCGCGCGTGGCGAGCTCAGCGGCGTCGAATGCGCCGGTGCCGGAGCTGGCCGGTGACGCCGTCAAGGGCCTCGTGTTCGGGGCGGCCTTCAACTGCAACGACGACCGCCCGGCCGCGCAGGCCTTCGTCAAGCTGACGCGCGAGAAGTACGGCATTCGCTGCCCGGACCACGATGTCAGCCAGGCCTATGAGTCCGCACAACTCGTGAAGCTGGCGCTGAGCCGCGCCAAGCTTGGACTGACGGATGCGACGTTGAAGGCCGACCGAGTGGCTATCCGCGATGCACTCGCCAGCATCAAGGACTACCAGGGGCTGGCCGCGGGCCCGATCAACTTCTGCATCGAGCCGACGCCGCAGTGCCGTGACGGCAATCGCACCGGCATCCTGGTCGAGTACACCAAGGGCGGCAAGGACTACGAGACCAAGGTGCTGGCCCGCGTCGGCTTCGACGCCGACTTCGGGCTCTGAACGCTTAACGCGTTCGCGGCGATGTCCGGGCGGCTGTCCGTCCGGGCATCGCGGCCGGTAGGTATGCCATTCGCGCATCCGGCCGTCTCCAACCGTGCGTGCGGCGCGTCCGCTGTCCGAGACGGAGCGCGGGGGCGGTCGCTGACCACAAGCGCGTGCATCGCGAGGCGCGTCCGTCACAGACGCGCGCGGCGGGCGGCGGGCTGTCCGTCGCCTGTAGCGGGAACGGGGATGCTGGCCGGTACTGGTCGGCATCGGGCAGGACGGCGGCGCGGAACCGGCTTCGTCACGAGGCAGCCGGCGGCGGGCGATTGTTTCACGTGTGACAGCTATCCCCGCGCCCTCAAGGCGGCAGGGTGGCGAGCATCAGGGCAATGGCAATCGCCATCAGCACGAGGCCGGCCACCAAAGTAACAGGCTGCTTCGGCATGGCCTGGCCTCGGCGGCATTCGCGAAGCCATAAGGTTGGCCGGTTCAACTGGTGGCCAGAGCGAGGCCGAGGATGAAACCGGAAATGGCAACCGCCATCAGGAATTCGCGCATGGTGCAATCTCCCCTTCAAGATGGGGAGACTTTGCCGGCTCATACGCGCGCGGAATTGATCTGGATCAGGGGCGGCGCAAATTTTTACGGCATGCGCTTCGGCCAGTAGGAGGGCAGCGTGGAGCCGTCGCGATCGCCCCAGCCGTCCTTGGAGGCCTCGTCGAAGATGGCGAGCGTGCGCTCGGTGACGGGCAGGCTGGCGCCCAGCACCTTGGCCTCGGCGATCATGGTGCGCAGGTCCTTGCGGATCGAGTCGATGTCGAAGGCCGTGGCGACGCCGGGGCCGCCGGCGAGCGCCTCGGCAACGGCCGGCCCGCGCGTCTTGAGGACGTTGGGCGCGCCGGAGGTATCGGCGAACAACTCCATCAGCCACTTGGGGTCGGCGCCCAGGTGGCGGCACAGCACGTAGGCCTCGCCCAGCGCCTGGTAGGCCACCATCAGCGGCAGGTTGATGGCGAGCTTCATGCTGGCGCCGGCACCCACCGGGCCGACGTGCTCGACGCGCCGGCACAACTGGTCGAGGATGGCGCGGGCGCGGGCCACATCGGCGGCGTTGCCGCCGGCGAGGCCCAGCAGCTTGCCCTGCCGAGCCGGACCCGTGGTGCCACCCACCGGACACTCGACGAAGGCGGCGCCCTTGGCGCGCACGTTAGCCGCCAGCGCCGAGATCTCGGCCGGCTGCACGGTGCTCATGTCGATGACCAGCTTGCCCGAGATGTTGCCGGCCAGAATGCCCTGCGGGCCATCATAGACGGCGGACTGGGCCTCGGCGTTGGTGAGGATGGTCAGGATGACGTCGGCCTCGCTCGCCAGCGCCGAGGGCGACGCAGCGACTTTGGCGCCGGCTGCGGCCAGCGGCGCGGTCTTGTCGGCGCTGCGGTTCCAGACGGTGACCTGGTGGCCGACTTCCATCAGGCGGAGCGCGATGGCTGCCCCCATCCGGCCAACGCCGGCGATGCCGATCTGCATGGTCGCCTCCTCCAGAGGTGCTTGCGCGGGCGATGACTTAGCACGCGAGGGGTGCGTCCGTCGACGCTCCGCGCTGCATTTCGATGCCCGGAAAGTCAGCGGAAAAACCCGCAAAGGCGGACCGGGATACTACTCCGCCGCGCGCTTGCTCTTGGCCAGCGCGGCATTGACCAGCGGCATCACCTGCTCGGCCAGCAGGATCATGGAGCGGCGGCCGAGGTCGCGGTCGAGCCAGTCCTTGCCGGCATAGAGCAGCGTGCCGAACTCGCCGACCTGCTCGTGGAACTCGAGGATCTCGTCGGCGACTTTCCTCGGCGAGCCCCAGATGACGAGCTTGTCGCAGATGAAATCGAGCGTGACGTCGCTGTCGGCCATCTCGCGGGAGGTCTTGAACAGCTCGGCGCGGCCGTTCTTGATCAGCTTGCTGCTGAGCGAGCCGTAATACTGGCGATAGGGGCTGTTGGGCGCCGTCGCATAGTCGCGTGCGGTCTTGTCGTCCTCGGCGACGAAGATGCTCTTGGCGACGCGCCAGTTGGCGGGGTCGGCGGGGCGGCCGGCTCTGCGGCACCCCTCGACATACTTCGGCCAATGGCTCTTGACCCACACCGGCATCAGGAAGTTGGCCGAGATCGGGTCCCAGCCGCGCGCGGCGGCTTCGGCTACGCCCTGCGAGGAGGGGGCGACCGCGGTGACGAGGATGGGCGGATGCGGCCTTTGCAGCGGCTTGGCGATCGAGCCCTGGCCGATCTCGCGGACGGTGGTGCGCGCCGTGGAGATCTTCCAGTATTTGCCGTCCAGATTGTATGGCGCCTCGCCGGCCCAGATGGCCAGTACCTGGTTGATGGCCTCGACGAACATCTCGTTGCGGTTGGCGTCGAGGTTGCCGAACGCCTCGGCATCGGAGAGCAGCCCGCCGGGGCTGATGCCGAAATTGAAGCGGCCCTCCAGCAGGTGATCGAGCATGGCGATCTGGCTGGCCACCGCCGCCGGATGCGCGTTCGGCAGATTGACGGTGCCGGTGCCGAGCCGCATGCGCTTGACGCGGTCGACCAGGGTGGCGAGGAACATGGCGCTGGAGGTGATGTTCTCGGCGCGGTCGGTGACATGCTCGCCGGCGTAGCCCTCCACGAAGCCCAGTTCGTCGGCGAGGATGAATGCCTCGCGGTCCTCGGCCAGGCACACCCGCCAATCCTTGCTGATGGGATGGATCGGCATCGTGAAAAAGCCGAGCTGCACGGGTCTCTCCTGGCGGGCGGCAATACGTTCCTGCAACTCGTAGCTGCTCCGGGTGCAGCCGAAAAATCATATGTTCTGCATGGCGGTATCGCGATTTGTGATGGCTTGACCCGTCATCCCGGACGCGATGCTTGCATCGCGATCCGGGACCTCTCGCAGCTCCCTCACGAGGTCCCGGATAGTCTCGGCTGCGCCTCGGCTTCCGGGATGACGGGTGGCTGGATCGTGCGGAGCAGGCACAGCCCGCCATCAAAATCGCACGTTGCACGTGGTTTGGTTCTCGCGGCGCCCGCGGGGAGTTATATGCTCGCCCGCGACGGGACTCAGGGCATTGAGGGAGAAACGCAGATGGCAGCGCTAGCATGGCTCCGGCGCGTGGTCGTTTCGATCGGCATCGGCACGACCAGCTACATCATCATGCTCGGCATCATGGTGCTGTCGGTGGTGTACGACAAGGAGCTGGAGCCGGTCATCACCTGGGCCTTCAACGCCGGGCGCGGAATTGTCGACGGCTTCGACAAGCTGGTGTCGGGCAGCCACTGGGGGCAGGTGGCGGTGAACCATCTGCGCGAACGCGTGAACATGACCCACGTCATCCTGTCGCTGCCGGCCATCATGATTGCCGTGCTGCTGGTCGGCATCCCCTTGAACAAGGTGCTCGGTGGCACGCGCACGGCCATGCAGCGGATCGGCATCGCGCTGGTCAGCATCCCCTCCACCGTCGTGCTGGCGGTCGTGCTGTTCAGCTTCAACGCGCTGTACCCCGATGCCTATGCCTCCCTGCTGCGCTTTGCCGATTGGGTCTGGCAGGCCTCGCTGAATGGGCTCAGTGCCACCGGCGATACCATTCCCGGTGCGCGCAAGCTCACCAACGCGGCGCGCCAGGGCTTCTCCGGGCATCACTACGTGATCATGGCGCTGTGCAGCATGGTGGCCTCGTTCATCGTCAACGCGCTGTTCGTGGCGCTGACGCGGCCCAAGGAATACCGCTGAGACCATGGCGGACGAGGAGCATCGGCCGTACCGGACGCGCACCAGCGTGCTGTTTGCAGCGCGTGCGCCCAGGGCCGTAATCCTCCGCCGCGGTCCGCGCGTGCACTGGCAGCTCATCCTCTGGAACACGGCGACCGACACCTTCGAGCCCGGCCAGTGGATGCGCGGCAATGTCCGTTTGGCCGATCTGTCGCCGAGCGGCGACAAGCTCATGTATTTCGCCGAGCAGTTCTACGCCCGCAGGGTCGCGAGGGGGCCCGGCGGGCCCTACGAACCGTTGCGACGCAGCGATTGGGCGCAGCCGCGCCGGCGCAATCGCAAGGTGCCCCGCTATCAGCGCTCGACGGTGTCGCGGGACTCCCGCTCGCCGCCGCGCCAGGTCAAGGGCAGCTGGACTGCCGTCAGCACGCCGCCGTATTTCTCGGCGCTCGCCATCTGGCCGTCGTTCGGCCGCTGGACGGGTGGGGGCACCTTCCGCGCCGACCGCGATATCCTGCTCCGGGAGTCGGAGGACGGCCTGACGCCCATCGAGAAACGTGCCGATCCCGAGGTCGGTGCGCGTGCGCGCATCGCTGGCGTACTTCCAGCATCGCCTATCGGCGTATGCGCCGATCGCCGACCGAAAGCGCCGAGCATGCCGCCCTGGCCGAGGCGCTGCTCGCCGCCGGCCTCATGTGGGTGGACTGGATCAACCTGCGCGAGGACCTGCTGTTCGCCGGCGACGGCCGTGTGTTTCGCGTACGCGGATGGCGATCGATGCCGGCCGCCGGCTTGCTCGCGGCGGCCGCGACGCTCGCCGATTTCCGCGACGCCACCTTCCAGCAGATGCCCGCGCCCGCCTCCGCCATGCAGTGGTAGTGGCGGGACCTGTCATCCCGGAATTTGCCGCAGGCAAATATCCGGGACCCAGGACCATCATGCTGATCGCTCGCTCTGGGTCCCGGATATTTCGCTGCGCGAAATTCCGGGATGACAAGGGGTTGTCAGACGCCGGCCAGGGCGTCGCGCATCATCTCGCCGACCTGGCGCGCATTGGGCGCGATCTGCACTCCGGCGGCACGCAGCGCGTCGATCTTCTGCGCCGCCGATCCGGCTCGCTCGGTGGTGAAGGCGCCGGCATGGCCCATGCGGCGCAGCTTCGGCGCATGCCGTCCCGCCACCAGCGCCACGATCGGCTTGGCTGGGCGCAGGCGGGCGATGGTCTCGGCGGCCTGCTCCTCGTCCGAGCCGCCGATCTCGCCGACCAGGATGATGCCCTTGGTGTCGTCGTCCGCAACGAACAGCTCGACGCATTCGGCGAGCGTCAGCCCGTGCACGGGATCGCCGCCGATGCCGACGGTGGTCGACTGGCCGAGCCCGGCCCTGGTGACCTGCGCCACGATCTCGCTGGTCAGCGAGGCCGAGCGCGAGGCGATGCCGACGCCGCCCTTGGCCGCACTGGCCGTCGACATCACGCCGAGCTGCGCGATTTTGGGCGCCAGAACGCCTTGCGAGTTGGGTCCGACCAGGCGCGTGCGCGTGCCGTCCAGCGCCTGGCGCACCCGCACCATATCGAGCAGCGGCACGCGCTCGGTTACGCATACGACGAGCGGTACGCCGGCGTGGATCGCCTCGATCATGGCCTCGCCGGCGCTGGCCGGCGGCACGAACACCAGGCTGGCGTTGGCGCCGGTCTCGCGGACGGCCTCGGCGACCGTGTCGAACACCGGCAGGTCGAGATGGCGGCTGCCGCCCTTGCCGGGTGTGACGCCGCCGACGATGCGCGTGCCGTAGTCGAGCATGCGGCCGACGTGGAAGGTGGCGGCACGCCCGGTCAGGCCCTGCACGATCACACGCGTTTCGCGACCAACGAGGATAGCCATGAGGGTCGGTCCTTCTTGGCGGATGCCACGGCTTTCTGCACGGCGTCCCACGGCGAGCTGCCGGCGACGTAGCGAACGCCGGTGTTCTCGAGCACGGTGCGGGCGAACTCGGCGTGGTTGCCGGCCATCGAGATGACGATCGGCACCTCGCGGCCGCCGGCGCAGCGGCGTACGGCGATGCCGATGCCTTCGGCGATGGTATCGCAGGCCTGCATGCCGCCGCCGTGCACATTGACGAGGATCGCCCGCACGGACGGGTTCTCCAGGATCAGCTGGAAGCCGCGGGCGATGTCGAGGCTCGACGCGGTGGTGCGGATATCCATGAAGTTGGCGGGCCTGCCGCCCGCATCGCCCAGCATGTCGAGGGTGGCGAGCGCCAGGCCGGCGCCGTTCACCAGCACGCCGATGTCGCCCTTCATGCGGATGTAGTTGATCTGGTGGTGCTGCGCCTCGAGCTCGACGGGGTCGCTTTCGTCGCGCACCGTGAAGTCGCGCAAGGCCCGCAGGTCGGGGTGGCGGAACAGGGCGTTGTCGTCGATGGCGAGCTTGGCATCGAGCGCGACCAGCCGGCCGTCGTCGGCCAGCGCCAGCGGGTTGATCTCGAGCAGGCTGGCATCGAGCGCGACGAACGCGGTGGCCAGCTGGCGGAACAGGTGCGCGGCAGCCGACGCAGCATCGCCGGTCAGTCCGATGCGGGCCGCCAGGCCGGCGAAATCGCCGTCGGCGGTGTGGTCGCGGATGGTCAACGGGATGCTCTGGATGATGTCGGGATCGCGTTCGGCGCGCGCCTCGATGTCATCGCCGCCCTCGGCGCTGGCGAGCAGCAGGGGGCGGCCGGTGGTCCGGTCGAGCACCACCGCCGCGTACAGCGCCTGCTCGGCGTCGATGGCCTCCTCCACGTACACCCATTTGACCGGCAGGCCGGCCTCCGGCGTTTGCGCGGTGGCGATCCGCTTGCCGAGCAGGGCGGCGGCCTCGACGCCGACCGCGTCCGCACCGGCGGCAAAGCGCACGCCGCCATGCTGGGCCCGGTCGCCGGCCTTGATCTGCGCCTTCACGACGAAGCGGCGGCTGCCGAGCCTTTCCGCTGCCCGCTCGGCGTCCGACGCCGTCTCGACGACCTGGCCGCTCGGTACCTCGATACCAAAGCGGGCCAGCAGCTCCTTGGCCTGGAATTCGTGAAGGTCCATGGTCGTTGCCTCGCCTCAGATGTGTTTCCTGGCAGGCAGGCGGCTCGGCAAAGCATGTGTAGATCCGAGCCGCGTACTGGGGCCTCGTCAGCCGAGGCCGAGCATGCTCTCGATGGGTCCCTTCGGCAGCGGCACCAGGAACCAGCGCTCGAACATCATGAATAGCACGAGCGGCACCGCAATGCCGATGGCAAGCGCCTTGAGCGGGTGCTCGCGGCCGACCATCAGCATAAAGCCTGTTATGAATATGGCGGAGCTGGCGTAAATGCCAAGGCCTGGGATGCTGACGGGTCCCAGCGAAACCCCGCCGATCAGGGCGATGAAGGCCAGGCTCGGGATCAGCACGGTCAGGACGCGGGCAAAGGCCGGCCGCGTTGTGAACGCCTCCTCGGCGGCGGCCCGGTCGTACAGCGCCTGGGCCAGATTGATGAGGCTGGCGATTGCCATGACCGGCCGCGATCCAGAACGGGAAGAAGCCGGCCGCCGGGCCTTCCGCCTGCCAGCCGAAGCCGATGCGGTTGCTGTCGTAGAACACGATGGCGGCGGCGACCAGGAACAGCAGGGCAACGACGATTTCCAGCGTGCGGTTGGAAACCAGCGTCGGCTCGGCCGTGGAGCTGTCGTCTTGGTGCATGGCGATACTCGCTTGCGATGGCGCGGTCAGGAATGCCCGGCTGCCGTCCCTCGCGGCGGCAACCGGGTCTGGCGTGTGTGGATTACTTGCCGGCGGCGAGGAAGCCGGCTTCCTTCATGAGGTCGTGGTGCTGCTTGTCGGCGTTGGCGACCCAGGTCTTGAACTCGTCGCCGGCCATGAAGGTCTGGTTGAAGGCGCCCTGCTCCATGAATGCTTCCAGTCGTCGGTGGCCATCACGCGCTTGAACAGGTCGACGTAGAAGGCGACCTGCTCGGGCTTGACGTCGGGCGACATGAAGATGCCGCGCAGCATCTGGTACTCGGTGGGCACGCCGGCCTCCTTGCAGGTCGGGATGTCCGACCAGGCCATGTCGGCGGTCACCTTGCCGGTGTAGGTCGAGCGCTTGTTGTCGAAGATGCACAGCGGCCTGAGCGCGCCGGCCTTCCACTGCGAGACCGCCTCGATCGGGTTGTTGACGGACGAGTTGACGTGCTTGCCGACCAGCTGGGTGGCGACCGTGCCGCCGCCGCCGTAGGGCACGTAGGTGAACTTCTTGGGCGCGGTCAGCTTCTCCAGGGCGACCGTGATGATCTGGTCCTCCTGCTTGGAGCCGGTGCCGCCCATCTTGAAGGTCTTGTCGTCGCCGGCCTTGACCGCCTCGATGTAGTCCTTGGCCGTCTTGTAGGGCGTATCGGCGGGCACCCACAGCACGAACTGGTCGAGCGCCAGCATGGCCACCGGCGTCATGTCCTTCCAGGAGAACGGCACGCCCGTGCCATACGGGGTGGTGAACAGGTTGGACAGCGTGATGATGATGTTGTGTGGGTCGCCCTTGGTCTTCTGCACCTCCAGGAAGCCCTCGGCGCCGGCGCCGCCGCCCTTGTTGACGGTGATGAGCGGCTGCTTCATCAGGTTGTTCTTGGCCACCACGCCCTGGATGAAGCGGGCCATCTGGTCGGCGCCGCCGCCGGTGCCGGCCGGGATGATGAACTGCACGGGCTTGCTCGGCTCCCAGCTCTGCGCGGACGCCGGCACGCTCATCGCGGCGAGCGCGGCCAGTGCGATGCCGCCCAGCCCCAAGCGATGTGTGCGGTGTTGACCTCTCAGCATTGGTTTTCCTCCTTGGTTGCCTGCTTGTTGGTCTTGCGCGAACCCTGAGCGGATCAGGCTGGCCGGCTCAGGCTCTGTGATCGGGATTGGCGGCTGCACCCGCCGAGGCCGGCGCCAGCCCGCCGCCCGAGCGGGTCCTGGCCTTCTGCAGGGCCCAGGTGATCAGCGGCCACAGCAGCAGGATCAGGCCGAGCGTCATGATCGTGCCGACCAGCCAGTTGGAAAAGAAGATGGTCAGGCTGCCCTGGCTGCCGAGCATGGCCTGGCGGAAGGATTCCTCGGCCTTGTCGCCCAGCACGATGGCCAGCACCAGCGGCGGCAGCGGATAGCCGAGCTTCTGGAACACGTAGCCCACCACGCCGAACGCCATCATCATCCACACGTCGAACATCGAGTTGTGCACCGTGTAGGCGCCGACCGCGCAGATCACGAGAATGATGGGGGCGATGATCGAGAACGGGATGCGCAGGATGGCGGCGAACAGCGGCACGCAGGTCAACACCACGATCAGGCCGACCACGTTGCCCAGGTACATGGAGGCGATCAGGCCCCACACGAAGTCCTTCTGCTCCACGAACAGCATGGGGCCGGGCTGCAGGCCCCAGATCATCAGGCCGCCCAGCAGCACGGCCGCCGTCGGCGAGCCGGGGATGCCCAGCGTCAGCATCGGCAGCAGCGCGCTGGTGCCGGCGGCGTGCGCGGCCGTCTCCGGCGCCACCACGCCCTCGATCTCGCCCTTGCCGAAGTTGTCGCCGCGCTTGGAGAAGCGCTTGGCCAGGCCATAGCTCATGAAGGAGGCGGGCGTGGCGCCGCCCGGCGTGATCCCCATCCAGCAGCCGACGATGCAGCTGCGGATCGAGGTGGCCCAATACTTGAGCAGCGTCTTCCAGGTGTCGAGCACGGCGCTGAGACGGATCTTGGCGGCGCTGCCCTGGAACTTGAGCCCGCTCTCCATGGAGGACAGGATCTCGCCGATGCCGAACAGGCCGATCACGGCGATCAGGAAGTCGAAGCCGACCAGCAGCTCGCTGTGGCCGAACGTCATGCGCAGCGTGCCGGTCATCTTGTCGAGGCCGACCGAGCCCAGCGCGAACCCCAGGCACATCGCCGCCAGCACCTTGAAGGGCGAGCCCTTGCTCATGCCCACGAAGCTGGCAAACGTCAGGAAGAACACCGAGAAGAACTCGGCCGGGCCGAACTGCAGGGCGAACCTGGCCACCAGCGGGGCCAGGAAGGTGATCAGGATCACCGCCACCAGCGCGCCCACGAACGAGGAGGTGAAGGCGGCGGTCAGCGCCTCGTCGGCGCTGCCCTGCTGGGCCATCGGGATGGCCGTCGAAGGTGGTGGCCACCGACCACGGCTCGCCCGGGATATTGAACAGGATGGAGGTGATGGCGCCGCCGAACAGGGCGCCCCAGTAGATGCACGACAGCATGATGATGGCCGAGGTCGGCGGCATCGTGAAGGTCAGCGGCAGCAGGATCGCCACCCCGTTGGCGCCCCCCAGGCCCGGCAGCACCCCGATGATCACCCCCAGCAGGATGCCCACCAGCATCAAGGCCAGGTTGTACCAGGACAACGCCACCTTGAAGCCGCCGATAAGCGAAGTGATTTCTTCCACGGGCTTCCCCCCAATTTGCGACGGTTCCGATCCCAGTCCGGGTCTTCTCGCGAACAGCTCGCGGCTTGTTGGCGGCACCCATTATATGGCATATGGTATGCCAATGGGCAGCGCATGGCAATGCAAATGTCGTGGAATTGATTTCCTGATCAATTCCAGAAATGCGGGGTCGGGCTGGCATGAAGTCGAATTAATATTCGCAATATCAAACGATTAGTGTCGTAACGTAGATATCGGAAAGGGATTTCATAAATCGAGATCTCCGACGTGCGGTTGGCCATCGAGTTCCAGACAGCAGGATATGGTCTGGCTGGGGCGCTATGATCAGCGGCAATCGGTGGGCATCCGAGGCTCGTCACCGAACTCCGCCGCGTGCCGTTCCATGTGCACGGCGTCACCTGATATCGAGGCGGCGTTGCAAACCGAGGGGGCTTCACGTCATGGCTGCGTACATCATCGACGGCACCGCGCAGGCGGCAGCCCTTCGTGAGCAGGTTGGGGCCGAGGTGGGCCGGCTGCAGGCGGCGGCGGGCGTTACGCCGGGCCTTGCGGTGGTGCTGGTGGGGGCCAATCCGGCGAGCCAGGTGTACGTGAAAAGCAAGTCGCGGCAGGCCAGCGCCGCCGGCATCGTGCCGATCGATCATCACCTGCCGGAGGACGACCAGCGAGGCCGAGCTGCTGGCGCTGATCGGCAGGCTGAATGCCGACCCGGCGGTGCACGGCATCCTGGTGCAGCTGCCTTTGCCGGCGCACATCCGCACCACCGACGTCCTGCAGGCCGTCAGCCCCGCGAAGGACGTCGACGGCTTTCATCCGGTCAACGTCGGGCTGCTGGCGACGGGCCAGGAGGACAAGGCGTTCGTGCCGTGCACGCCGCTCGGCTGCCTGATCATGCTGAAGGCGCGGTTGGGCAAGCTCGCCGGCCTCGACGCGGTGGTGATCGGCCGCTCGACCATCGTCGGCAAGCCGATGGCGCAGCTGCTGATCAACGCAAGCTGCACGGTGACCGTCACCCACTCGCGCACCAGGGACATCGAGGCGCATTGCCGCCGCGCCGATATCCTGGTGGCGGCCGTCGGCAGGCCGAACTTCGTGCGCAAGGATTGGGTCAAGCCCGGCGCCACCGTGATCGATGTCGGCATCAACCGCATCGCCGGCAGCGACGGCAAGAACGCGCTGGTCGGCGACGTGGCCTTCGACGAGGTGAGGCACATAGCCGGCGCAATAACGCCCGTACCCGGCGGCGTCGGGCCCATGACAATCGCCTGTTTGCTGGCAAATACGACCACGTCGGCCTTCCGGCACGCCGGCCTGCCCGCGCCGGCGTGGACGTAATATTTCACCCGTCATCCCGGACGCGATGCTTGCATCGCGATCCGGGATCTCTCGCAGCTCGGGTCAACGAGGTCCCGGATAGCCTCGGCTAACACCTCGGCTTCCGGGATGACGGGTCTAAAATTTCGGCGCCACGCCGCCGATGCGCTCGGTGAGGTCGGCGGCGGCGCGCTTGACCATCGGCCCAAGCTCGCCGAGGCGCTCCTCCGTAACCCGCACGGTTGGTCCCGACACGGACAGCGCGCCGACCACTTCGCCGTGTTCGTTGAACACCGGCGCGCCGACGCAGCGCATGCCGTCGGAGCGCTCCTGGTCGTCGATCGCCCAGCCGCGCTTGCGCACCAGCGCCAGCTCCGCCAGCAGAGCCTGCGGGTCGACGATGGTGCGGTCGGTGAACTTCGCCATGCCGACGCGATGCAGGATCTGCGTCACCGCCTTCTCCGGCAGCGACTGCAAGGATGGCCTTGCCGAGGCTGGAGGCGTGCAGGGCCCCGCGTGCGCCCGGCCGATGGAAGGCGCGGATCGCGATGGTGGCTCTCGAGCTGCGAGACGAACACCACGTAGCCGTCGTTCTCGATGCCGAGGTTGGTGGTCTCGCCGGCAGCCGACATCAGGTCTCGCATCACGCCGCGGCCGACATCGACCAGCTTGCGGTTGCGCAAAAAGGCGCTGCCGATCTTGAAGGCCTTCACGCCGATCAGGTAGCCGCCGCGGGCATCGTCGCACTGGACGAAGCCGGCCGCTTTCAGGGTGGCGAGGATGCGGTGCGCGGTGGACGCGGCGATGCCCGCCCGCTGCGCAATGCTGGTCAGCGACAGGCCATCGGCCTGGGCGATGATGCCGAGCAGGGCGAGACCGCGATCGAGCGCCTGCACGGAGCCCGACTGGTGCGCGCCGCTCTCGTCATCGGTCCCGGGAAGCTTCGTCAGTCGGGGACGGCCTGCCATGTCGAATGTCTCGCTTGCGGTCGCGCTCGGCGCGCGCGCCCAGGCACGGATAGAGGGACGGATAGAGGAGTCGCGAACGCCGGTCCATGGCGCCCGACGCCATGAATTCGGCTCCCAGCGCGCCGACTGTGCTTGCTCCCGGAGCCCTTGCGCCGCCAGCGCAATCTCGCACTTTACAGCCATTTCGAAAAATGGAAATCATTTCCATTGATCGATTGCTCTCGCTCTGGTATATGGCATGCCATCAGACCAGAGAGGGAGAAGGCCGATGCCGGCGACCGTCGAAAGCGTACCTGGGGCAGCCAACACCTTCTTCGCCTCGGGGCTGGCGGCGGCCGACCCGGCGGTCTACGCCGCCGTGGCCCGCGAGACCGACCGCCAGCGCAACGAGATCGAGCTGATCGCCTCGGAGAACATCGTCAGCCAGGCGGTGCTGGAGGCCGCCGGCTCGCCCCTCACCAACAAGTACGCCGAGGGCTATCCGGGCCGGCGCTACTACGGCGGCTGCCAGTACGTCGACGAGGCGGAGGCGCTGGCCATCAATCGCGCCAAGCAGCTGTTCGACTGCGACTTCGCCAACGTGCAGCCGAGTTCGGGCAGCCAGGCCAACCAGGCCGTCCTGCTGGCGCTGGCGAGGCCGGGCGACACCATCCTCGGGCTGTCGCTGGCGGCGGGCGGGCACCTGACGCACGGCGCGGCGCCCAACCTGTCGGGCAAGTGGTTCAAGGCCGTGGCAGTACGGCGTGCGCCGCGACGACCAGCGCATCGACCTCGACGCGGCTGGCCCAGCTCGCCCGCGAGCACCGGCCGCGCATCATCGTCGCCGGCGGCTCGGCCTACCCGAGCGTCATCGACTTCGCCCGCTTCCGCGCCATCGCCGACGAGGTCGGCGCCATCCTGATGGTGGACATGGCGCACTTCGCCGGCCTGGTCGCCGGCGGCGTGCATCCGAGCCCGCTCGAGCACGCCCATGTCGTGACCAGCACCACGCACAAGACGCTGCGCGGCCCGCGCGGCGGGCTGATCCTCACCAACCACGAGGACGATCGCCCGCAAGATCAACTCGGCCGTGTTCCCCGGCCTGCAGGGCGGCCCGCTGATGCACATCATCGCCGCCAAGGCGGTGGCGTTCGGCGAGGCGCTGCGGCCCGAGTTCAAGGCCTACGCGCGCGCCGTGGTCGACAACTGCAAGGCGATGGGCGAGGCGCTGCAGGCCGGGCGGCTATGCGCTCACCACGGGCGGCACCGACACGCACCTGGTGCTGCTCGACCTGCGGCCCAAGCGGCTGACCGGCAACATCGCCGAGAAGGCGCTCGGCCGCGCCCACATCACCTGCAACAAGAACGGCGTGCCGTTCGATCCCGAGAAGCCGACCATCACCTCGGGCGTCCGCCTCGGCTCCGCCGCCGGCACCACGCGCGGCTTCGGCATCGCCGAATTCCGCGAGATCGGCCAGCTGATCGTCGAGGTGCTCGACGGTCTCGCCGCGCACGGCGAAAGCGGCAACGCGCTCATCGAGGCCAGGGTGAAGGCGAAAGCCCTGCGCCTGTGCGCCCGCTTCCCGATCTACCCGTCGTAACGGCCGCACGCACCGGCAGCAGCAATCCATGGCAATCTCGGCCATCAATCTCGGAGGGAGTAGCAATGTCAGGCTTCCATGGGCTGTTCATTCCCGGCCCCACCAACATGCCGTTCGCGGTCCGCCAGGCCATGGACGTGCCGCTGGAGGATCAGCGCTCGCCGGATTTCCCGGCTTTCACGCTGCCCTTGTTCCGTGACCTGAAGAAGGTGTTCAAGACCGACAAGGGCCAGGTGTTCCTGTTCCCCTCGTCGGGCACCGGCGGCTGGGAGGCGGCCATCACCAACACGCTGTCGCCCGGCGACAAGGTGCTGATCGCGGTGTTCGGCCAGTTCTCGCATCTGTGGGCCGACCTGTGCCGGCGTCACGGCCTGATCGTCGATGTGATCGACGTGGCCTGGGGCGAGGGCGTTCCGCTCGATGTCTGCGAGGCGCGCCTGACAGGCCGACAAGAGCCACGAGATCAAGGCCGTACTCGTCTGCCACAACGAGACGGCGACGGGCGTCACCAGCGATGTCGCCGGCGTGCGCGAGGCGCTCGATGCGGCGCAGGCATCCGGCGCTGCTGATGGTGGACGGCGTCAGCTCGATCGCCAGCATCGACTTCCGCATGGACGAGTGGGCCGTCGATGTCGCCGTGTCGGGCTCGCAGAAGGGCTTCATGCTGCCGACCGGGCTCGCCATCGTCGCGGTCAGCCAGAAGGCGCTGGCCGCGCACAAGTCAGCCAAGTGCCCGCGCTGCTTCTTCGACTTCGCCGACATGATCCGCACCAACAAGGACGGCTTCTTCCCCTACACGCCGGCCACCACGCTGCTGCGGGGCCTGCGCGCGTCGGTCGACATGCTGCTGGCCGAGGGGCTCGACAACGTCTTCGCCCGCCATCATCGATTGGCGGAAGGCGCGCGCCACGGCGTCGCCGCCTGGGGCCTCGAGCTGTGCGCCAAGGCGCCGAAGTGGCACTCCGACACCGTGACGGCGATCTGCGTGCCGGCCGGCTTCAACAGCGACGACGTGGTGAAGACCGCCTACTACCGCTACCGCCTGTCGCTCGGCGTCGGCCTGTCGAAGGTGGCGGGCCGCGTGTTCCGCATCGGCCACATCGGCCACGTCAACGAGATCATGATCCTGCAGGTGCTGGCCGGCTGCGAGATGGCGCTGCGCGACGTCGGCGTGCCGGTGGCGGCGGGGTCGGGCGTGGCGGCTGCGCAGGAGCACTTCCGCCAGACCGCGCCGCGCATGGAGCTGAGCAAGGTCGCTTGATAAGGAGGCCGCTCGTGAAGATCTGCATCTATGGCGCGGGTGCCATCGGAGGGTATCTGGCGGCGGGACTGAGCGAGGTCGACGACGTCGAGCTGTCCGTGGTGGCGCGCGGCGCGCATCTGGCCGCCATCCAGACGCAGCGGCCTCAAGCTGCTGATCGACGGACAGACCCGCGTCTGCCGGCCGAAGGCGACCAACGATCCCGCCGAGCTCGGCCCGCAGGACTACGTGATCGTCTGCCTCAAGGCGCACCAGGCCTGGGAGGCGGCGCACCGGATGGCGCCGCTGCTCGGGCCGGACACGGCGGTCGTCACCGGGCAGAACGGCGTGCCGTGGTGGTACACGCACGGCCTCGATGCGCGGTTCGCCGACGCGCGGCTGCAACAGCGTCGATGCCGATGATCGGCAATGGACGGCGATCGGCCCCGAGCGGGCGATCGGCTGCGTCGTCTATCCGGCCACCGAGATCGTCGAGCCGGGCGTGGTGCGCCACACCTACGGCCGACAAGTTCGCGCTGGGCGAGCCCGACGGCAGCGTCTCGACGCGATGCATGCGCCTGTCCCACGTGCTCGAGGCCGCCGGCTTCGAGGCGCCGGTGTTGAAGGACATCCGCAGCGAGATCTGGCTCAAGCTGTGGGGCAACCTGTGCTTCAACCCGATCAGCGCGCTGACCCGCGCCACGCTCGACATCGTGGCGACCGAGCCGAGCCTGCGGACGCTGTCGATGCACATGATGACCGAGGCGCAGGAGATCGCCACGCGCTTCGGCGCCACCTTCCGCGTCGACATCACGCGCCGCGTCGACGGGGCCGCCCGCGTCGGCGCGCACCGCACCTCGATGCTGCAGGACCTGGAGAACGGCCGGCCGCTGGAGATCGACGCGCTGCTCACCTCTGTGCAGGAAATGGGCAGACTGGTCAGTGTCGAGACACCCTACATCGACATGGTGCTGGGGCTGGTGCAGCAACTCGGCCGATCGCTTAATATCTACCCGCCGATTCCCGGCGCGCTCGCCGGCGCCGCGCAGGTCGCCGTCAAGGCGCACGCCGTGCCAAGCTAGGCGAGCGCCACATGCAGCAGAGACACGAGGCCCCAATGGTTCGCATCGTCTTCCTCGACCGCGGCACGATCGGCCCCTCGGTCGAGCTGACGAAGCCGGCCTTCGCGCACGAGTGGATCGAGCATGCGCAAAGCCCGCACGACGAGGTGGTGCAGCGGCTGGCCGGCGCGCGCATCGCCATCCTCAACAAGGTGCCGATCCGCGGCCATCACCTGAAGCAGCTGCCCGACCTCAAGCTGATCGTGGTGGCGGCCACCGGCTACGACGTGATCGACGTGCCGGCCTGCCGCGAGCATGGCGTCACCGTCTGCAACGTGCGCGCCTACGCGGTCAACACGGTGCCGGAGCACACCTTCGCGCTCATCCTGGCGCTGCGCCGCGGGCATCGTCGGCTATCGCCAGGATGTCATCGACGGGCAATGGCTGAAGGCCAACCAGTTCTGCTTCTTCACCCACCCCATCCGCGACCTCGCCGGCTCCACGCTCGGCATCATCGGCGAGGGCGCCATCGGCCAATCGGTGGCGCGGCTCGGCCAGGCGTTCGGCATGCGCACGCTGTTTGCCGCCCACAAGGGCGTGAGCGGCCTCGGCCCCCTCTACACGCCGTTCGACGAGGTGCTGGAGACCAGCGACGTCATCACCCTGCACAGCCCCCTGCTGCCCGGCACGCGCAACATGATCGGCATGGCCGAGTTCCGCAAAATGAAGAAGCGGCCGCTGCTCATCAATACCGCACGCGGCGGGCTGGTGGTCGAGGAGGACCTCGTGCAGGCGGTCAAGGAGGGCCTGATCGCCGGCGCCGGCTTCGACTGCATCACCAAGGAGCCGTTGCCGGCCGACCATTGCTTCCGCGAGATCATGGGCCGGCCCAACGTGATCATCACCCCGCACGTCGGCTGGGCCAGCCAGGAGGCCATGCAGACCCTGTGGCGCCAGGTGATCGACATGATGCAGGCGTTCCAGGCCGGCCGCCCCTTCAATGCGGTGACGTGACCAACCGACGCGGCCTTGACTCCGCTCGGCAACAACGGCCTCTGAACCGTCGTCTGTGCCGTGTACTATGAGCGACGACTGCGACTTGCAGGAACGCCGGCCACGCCGCGCCGTTCTCGATCATCACACTGGCATCGGACCGACCTGGGGAACACCACCATGAGGCGAAATCGGCGGGCGAAGATCGTTGCGACGCTGGGTCCGGCCAGCTCGGATGCGGCCATCATCCGCCGCCTGTTCGAGGCCGGCGTCGACGTGTTCCGCCTCAATTTCAGCCACGGCAGCAAGGAAGACCACGCCCGGCGCTACGAGATCATCCGCGGCATCGAGCGCGATCTGGGCCGGCCGATCGCCGTCCTGCAGGACCTGCAGGGCCCCAAGATCCGCATCGGCGCGGTGGCCGGCGGCAAGGCCATGCTGCAGAACGGCACGGTCGTGCGCTTCGATTCCGACAAGCAACCCGGCGACGCCACGCGCCTGCCCCTCCTGCACCCGGAGGTGTACGCCGGCATCGCGCCCGGGCATCAGGTGCTGATCAACGACGGCCGCGTGCGCCTCGAGGTGATCGGCTGCGGGCCCACGCATTTCGATGCGCGCGTGCTGGTCGGCGGCGAGGCCAGCGACCGCAAGGGCGTGAACCTGCCCGACACCCTGCTGCAGCTGTCGCCGATCACCGCCAAGGACCGCGCCGACCTGGAGTTCGGCCTGTCGCTCGGCGTCGACTTCGTGGCGCTGTCGTTCGTGCAGCAGCCCTCCGACGTCATCGAGGGCCGCAGCCTGATCGGCGACAAGGCCCAGCTGATGGTCAAGATCGAGAAGCCGGCCGCCCTCAAGCGCATCAAGGAGATCGTGCAGCTGGCCGACGCCGTCATGGTGGCGCGCGGCGACCTCGGCGTGGAGATCCCCGCCGAGGACGTGCCCGGCTGGCAGAAGGACATCGTGCGCGAGTGCCGCATGGCCGGCAAGCCGGTGATCATCGCCACGCAGATGCTGGAGTTGATGGTGCAGTCGCCGACGCCCACCCGCGCGGAAGCCTCCGACGTGGCCACCGGCGTCTACGACGGCGCCGATGCCGTCATGCTGTCGGCCGAGTCTGGCCTCGGGCGCCTATCCCGATCGAGGCGGTGGCCATGATGGACCGCATCATCTCGCACACCGAGAACCACGGCGCCTATCGCTCGATCATCGACGCGCTGGAGCCCAGCATCGAGGGCACCGTCTCGCACGCGGTGTCGGCCGCCGCCGCCGAGATCGCCGACCGCCTCGGCGCGGCGGTGATGGTGGCCTTCACCTCCAGCGGCAACACGGCCGTGCGCCTGGCGCGGCAGCGCTCGCGCGTGCCGATCGTCGGCGTCACGCCCAACGAGCAGACGGCGCGCCAGCTCGCCCTGCTGTGGGGCGTGCACAGCGTCAAGTCGGAGGAGATCGCCAGCTTCCGCGAGATGGTCGAGAAGGCCTCCGGCCACGCCACCAGCGAGGGCTACGCCAAGCGCGGCGACTACGTCGTGGTGCTCGCCGGCGTTCCCTTCGGCCAGGCCGGCACCACCAACAACATCCGCGTCATCTCGGTGACTTAGGCGGCGGCGCGCAACGGGCCGCGAGTAGGGTGCAATAGGCGTAAGCCGTATTGCACCGATCTACTCTATGGAATTGCCTCGCCACCCGCGCCCCTCCCCGTGACGA
Organism: uncultured Alphaproteobacteria bacterium; assembly: GCA_963735125.1. Classification (GTDB taxonomy): domain Bacteria; phylum Pseudomonadota; class Alphaproteobacteria; order Rhizobiales; family Hyphomicrobiaceae; genus AWTP1-13. The sequence goes on from CAVTJY010000035.1 coordinate 390,346, forward strand.
AGGCCGTTCTGCAGGCCTTCGTCACGCACGAGGGGGAGGACGGAATGCCACGAGTTTAGCTCGCTCATCTGCGAGCCATCCGCGAACGCAACCAGCGAGCTAAGCTCGATGGCATTCCTGACGGGGGTGAGGGTTGCTGCCGCGATATAGGGTGCAAAAAGCGGCAGCGCATTGCATCGATCCACTGCCGGAGCGGTCGATCAGCGGGTAGCCAACTGCAGTTCCAATATTTTAGCCCCCAGCAGCACCCTTTATCGCGCCGGCACGACTCCTAATGAGATAAGAAAGTCGAGCATACCGCTGCCCAAGTGCTGGCGTCATTTCCCGATCATTTTTTGTCGGGTAGAATTTCTTCTTCCAGTAGAGCTGGAAAAAGATGGTCCCATGGATCCCGATTACGTCGGGCTTCTGGACTTCTCGCCGCCAAACGGGCTCGAACAAAGAAGAAACACCATCATCGCCAATTCTTATCAACAAGATCTTCTATAAATTCAACATTCTGCGAATCTCCAGGAAAGGCAACCTTAAATTCATCGTCCGCCATTGCGAATATAGAGTATTCGCAATTTTCCGCGCCATCTATGATCAAAACATTCTTCATAAGTTATTCCTCCGCTTCTTTGCTTCGGATTGCGAACCCAGTTTAGCTCGCTGGTCTCCACGCGACCTGCGAATCCGACCAGCGTAGGTTGGGTCGAGCGTCAGCGATGACCCAACACGATCGAGATAGGTTGCTGTGTTGGGTCTGCGCTCCGCTTGACCCAACCACGATCTATTTAGCCCCGCTGTCGAGCCAGACGCACCGTTGGTGATGGCGGGGCTACCTGATGGCGCGCAGCCTCCCCCCTCTTCGCATGGAATGCGCGCATTCCATGCAGGGGGAGGCGAAGCGCGGCCGGCGTATGTTCATCACCTCCCCACAAACCGCGGCAGGCGCCGCTCGGCCATGGCGGCGACGCCCTCGCGGAAGTCGGCCGTGCCGCGCAGCTGCATCTGCGCGGCGAGTTCGCGCGCAGTCGCGGCCGCGACGCGGTCGGCGAGGCCTTCGCGCAGCGTGGCCCGCGTTGCCATCACGCCGAGCGGCGATGACTGCGCGATCTCGGTGGCAAGCTCGATCGCCGCGGCGCGCACGCGATCCTGCGCCACCAGCACGTCGGCGAGGCCCATGGCGAACGCCTCCTCGCCCGTGAAGCGCCGCCCGGTATGAAACATGAGCGCGGCCTTGCTCGGCCCGATCAGCTCCGGCAGCGTCACCGTCAGCCCGAAGCCCGGATGAAAGCCCAGCCGCGTGAAGTTGGCGCAGAAGCGCGCCTCCGGGCACGTGACGCGCAGGTCCGGCACCAGCGCCAGCCCCAGGCCGCCGCCCACCGCCGCGCCGTGAATGGCCCCGACGATCGGCTTCTTGGTGCGGAACGTGCGCACCGCCTCGGCGTACAGCGTGCCGGCTTGTCCCTTGGCCGCTTTGTCCTGCAGCACATCGACCACATCGCCGCCGCCGTCGAGCTTGGCGCCGGCGCAGAACGCCTTGCCCTGCGCGGCCAGCACGACGGCGCGCACGGCAGGGTCTTCGTCGAGCGCCTCCAGCGCGCCGGCGATCTCGCGGATCAGCGCGATGTCGAAATAGTTGTGCGGCGGCCGGCGGATCTCGATGGTCGCCACCATGTCCGCGACCTCGACGCCGATGTCCTTGAACGGTCCCATGCGGAATCCTTCGATCCAAGTCGCAAACCATACACGCGCGAGTTTGTCGTAGCGAGGTGCGATACGTGCTGGTCTGCGCGACCTCACAAAGGGCGGGATCTCGCACCACGCTGCGCGCGGAAGAAGAGATAGACTCTTTTACTTACCTGTTTCCCGATCTTTATGCGGGTGAGCCTGTGCCCGAGCATCCGTTCGCAGAAAAGGCGAGGTCAGGCGGCTGGCGCGGTGCTGCTCTTGTTTTATGGCGCGGTTCCGGCGGCTGCGGCCGTAGTCGGCTGCGCGCTGGCGACCGATGGTCGACCGCTGCGGCCCTCTGGCGGGCCTACGCCAATCGCGGCGCGCTGAAGCGGCTCCGACCGTGCAATGGTCGACCGCTGCGCGCCTCACCTGGCCTTCCACAGCCGGATCGTGGCGATCGAGGCCTGCGTGTACCCGGGAGGATCGGTGTCGCCGCCGAAGCCGGCCCGGCTGGTGATCGTATTGGTCGTCAGGAGCCCGCCGACATACGGGGCCGGCAGTCCGCTCAGGACGAGCTGGCACCGCACCGGGAACAGACCGGCTTCGGGGAAGTCGATCTTGAGCGCGAGGCACTCGCCGTTGCCGCGCAAGGACAGCGAGCCCAGCTTGATCTCGGCGTAGAAGTTCTGTCGCGCCGGTTCGCTGGTCGCGCCGAAGCAGCCGCGCAGCTCGGCCGCGCGCTTGTCTTTCGTCTCGACGACTCGCCCGTCAGGCCGCACCCGAACGCTCCAGAACGAGAAGAAGCGCTCGGGGTCCGTTGCAAACGGCTCGAACCCCGTCTTCGCCGAGGCGCACCAGTTTGCAACGGGCTCCCGCTGTTCGCGAATGCTGCGCAGAATGTAGATCTCCTCCAGCGCGGCCTTCGGTCGGGGCGCGGCGTTGCCCGAAGGCGCTGCCGCGGCGGACAGCAGTGTGACAACGCCAGCCAATGCAGCCGTTGCGATCGATCTGAGGCGGCCCGATCGAGTGAGCCGGTCGGTCTTCCAAGTCACCACGACCTCCTTGCATGTCCCGATTGCCGGCATGCGGTTGGCGCGCGCTTCATCGCGGCAGCCAGCCGATGCCGTGCGCATGCAGGCTGTGGATGTAGAGGCGATCGGCGGTCTCGGTCGCGCCTGTGGCCTCGGGATAGGCGCCGCTCGGGTCCTGCAGGCTGGCTGTGACGCGGCCGTCCTCGTCGATGGCAAAGACGTGTCCGTACGACTGGCCGAGCGGCAGCAGGAAGCGCGGCAGTCTGAGCAGGACCTTGCGTAGGAACGGCCGCTCGGCGAGTCAGTCTGCCGCCGGGTTGCGCGGCTTGAACAGCCCGACCCAGATGCGGCCATCGCGTCCGCGCATCAGGTTGTCCGGGTAGCCAGGCAGGTTGTCGAGCAGCACGCTTGCCTGCGGCGATCCGCTTTGCACATCGAGGTCGTTCGCCCGGCCGTCGATCTTCCACAGGCGGTAGCGGCCCGTCTCGGCCACGAACAGGGAATGGCCGTCGGATGACAAGGCGATGCCGTTGGCGAACGAGAAGCCACGCGCCACGATGCGCGTTCGCCCCGTAGCCGGGTCATGCGCCAGCACGCGCCCCGTGGCGGCTTGCTCCATGATGTCCTGCACGCTCGCCGGGTACGTGCCGCCCCATTGCGCGGGGGCAAAGCGCGTCGACGCATCGGTGAAATAGATCGTCCCGTCCGGCGCCACGACGATGCCGTCGGCATAGCGGATCGGATCATCGGGGCTCACGCGCTCGGTGAGCACGGTCACGTGGCCGTCGGGAGTGATGGCCAGCAGCCCCTTCATGGCGTCGGCGGCAATCATGCGTCCCTGGGCGTCGAAGTCGAAGCCGAGCACGCGACCGCCCGTGTTGGCGAACACCTCCTGCCTGCCGCCGTCCGGCTGCATGCGGATCAGGTTGCCGCTATGCATGGCGGCGTAGAGCTTGCCGTCCGGTCCCATGGCGATGTGCTCGGGGCCGACCTCGCTGCCGGTATCGATCATGCGCAGACCGGACAGGCGCGTGTTCTGCGCAAAAGGACCCGTGTAGCCCGGCGGCTTCTGCGCCGGCCACGCCACGGGTTCTGCGGGAATGGGCCAGAGACAGAGATAGGCGGCGACCCCCGCCACCGCGAGCGCCGCTACGCCGGCGGCCTTGCGAACGATGCGTGCCCCCATGCAATGTCTCCCCTGTCCGGATGACAATAGTGCACGCATCGGCGGCAACAACGCGACGTTCGCGGTACGCGACCAGTGGGTCAACTTTCGCGCGAACGCAGGTCTATGCGCTGCCCAGGCAAATGGCCAATCAGGTCGCGCAATCAGAGTCACGGTCTAAGACCCGCGCAGCGTCTTGGGGCGGATGGCGCGTGTCTCCGCCTGCCCCGCGCCTCCGGCTGCTTCCTGCAGCTCGTGGCGGAACTCGTCGCGCTTCTCGTGGATGGAGGCGATCACCGGGCCGGTCGGGACGCCCAGGCCGACCAGCGCCGCTTCCGAGAGCTGCAGGCTCGCCTCGATGGTCTCGGGCACCGCATCGGTGACGCCGATCGCATACAGGTGGCGGGCATGGGTGGCATCGCGGGCGCGCGAGACGATCAGGATGTCGGGCCGCAGCGAGCGCGCCACCCCGACGATCTCGTCGATGGCGTCCTGGTCGTGGATGGTGACGATCACGCCGGCTGCCTCCAGCAGGCCGCAGCTCTTGAGGAAAGCAGGGCTCGCCGCATCGCCGTAGTAGACCTCGCGCCCGCGCCGGCGCCACTCGGATACCGCGGCAGGATCGCGGTCGGTCGATATGTAGGGGTAGCCGTGCCGCTCCAGCATGGCGCAGACGATCTGCCCGACCCGGCCATGACCGACGACGATGGCGCGCCCCTTGCCGCTGCCGGCGGGCACCGCGGTCAGCTCCGGCGGCACCGGCCGCTTGGCCGCGATGCGCCCGGACAGGCGTCGGGCCAGGTGCGCCAGCACCGGGATCAGCACCATGGTGAGCGACGTCACGGTCAGCACGAAGGTGCTGACGTTGGCGGTGATGAGCCCGGCGAGGGTGGCGAGCCCGATGCCGACGAAGGCGAACTCGCCGCCGGGGCCGAGCAGCAGGCCCATCTCGATCGAGGATGACCAGCTCAGTCCGAACAGCCGCGCCAGGCCGGTCAGGATGAGGGCCTTCAAGCCGATCAGGCCGACCACCGCGCCCAGCACCAGGAACGGCTCGCGCCCGATCTCGCGGAAGTCCACGCCCATGCCGACCGTGAAGAAGAACATGCCGAGCAGCAGGCCCTTGAACGGATCGATGGTCACCTCGATCTGCTTGCGGAATTCGCTCTCGGCCAGGATCAGGCCGGCGACGAAGGCGCCGAGCGCCATCGACAGTCCCGCCACCGCCGCCCCCACGCCGGTGCCGACGATCACGAACAGGGTGGCGGCGACGAACAGCTCCGGCGTCTCGGTGGCGGCGACCAGCCGGAAGAACGGCCGCAGCAGCAGCCGCCCGATCACCACGATCAGGGCGACGGCGAGCGCGGCCTGCGCCAGCGCGATCATGACGCCGGTGGCGATCGAGGGGCCGTTGTCTGCCCCCAGGATGTTGACCAGCAGCAGCATCGGCACGACGGCCAGGTCCTGCAGGAGCAGCACCGCAAAGCTGGCGCGGCCCGTCGAGCTCATCAGGCGGCGCTGCTCCGACAGCAGCTCGATGACGATCGCGGTCGACGACAGCGCCAGGCACAGGCCGATGATGACGGCGGCGGCCCCCGTGCTGCCAAGCAGTGCCGCGATGATGCTGATCGCCACCGACGAGATCACCACCTGCAGGCTGCCCAGTCCGAACACCAGGCGGCGCATGGTCAGCAGGCGCTCGTAGGACAGCTCCAGGCCGATCAGGAACAGCAGGAACACCACGCCCAGCTCGGCAATGGCCGCCACGTTCTTGGCGTCCGTGATGGTGACCCATTGCAGGCTCGGCCAGACGTTCTTGAACGAGCCGATGCCCAGCGGTCCGAGCACGGCGCCGGCCACCAGGAAGGTCAGCACCGGGTTGACGCGCCAGCGATGCACGGCCGGCACGATCACCCCGGCGGTGCCGAGCACCAGCAAGGCATCGCTGTAGGCGAGCAGGTCGATGTTCGTGGCGGCCATTCAGCCCTCGTGGTTGCAATAGCATTAGTGCATGTAATCGGAAGGCTGAACAGGCGCTCAGAGGCGGCGCCGACCGGACTCGATGTCGGCCAGCATGGCCATGGCGATCTCGTGCTCGCCCATGATGACCGTGGTGGCGCCGAGCGACTTCAGGTGCGCGGTCTCCTCCTCGGAATGCGAGCGGGCGATGATCGGCAGCGTCGGGTTGATCTGCCTCGCCTGCATCACGATCTGCCCGCCCTCGAACGCATCGGGGATGGCGACGATCAGATGCCGCGCGCCGGGCAGGTTGGCCGCCTCGATCACCTCGGCGGTGGCCGCGTTGCCATGCATCACCTCCAGCCCCGCCGCGCGCGCCTGGATGGCGAGCGGGCGGTTTTCCTCGATCAGCAGCATGGGCAGGCCGTGCGCCCTGATGCCGTCGCTGACCAGGTGTCCGACCCGGCCGAAGCCCACCAGCACGACGTGATCGGTAAGCTCGGTCGGCCGGATCGGCTCGCGCAAGGCCTGCTCGGCGGCGGCTTTCAGGTCGGCAGCCGATGCGGCGGCCTTGCCCCTGGCCAGATACCAGTCGAGCACGACGAACAGCACCGGGTTGAGCAGGATCGAGAGGATGGCGCCGGCCAGGATCAGGTCGCGACCGTGCGGCGGCAGCAGGGCGAGACTGACGCCGAGCCCGGCGAGGATGAAGGAGAACTCGCCGATCTGGGCGAGGCTCGCCGAGATGGTGAGCGCGTGCGAGGTCGGGTAGCCGAACAGGCGCACGATGGCGAAGGCGGCGAGCGACTTGCCGATCACGATGATCAGCAGCGTCAGGAACAGCCAGCCCGGATCGTTCACGACGATCAGCGGATCGACCAGCATGCCGACCGAGACGAAGAACAGCACGGCGAACGCATCGCGCAGCGGCAGGGTCTCGGAGGCGGCGCGCTGGCTGAGCTCGGACTCGCTCAGGATCATGCCGGCGAAGAAGGCGCCGAGCGCGAACGACACGTCGAAGATGACGCTGGCGCCATAGGCGACGCCGAGCGCGATCGACAGCACCGCCAGGCGGAACAGCTCGCGCGATCCGGTGTGCGCCATGGAGTGCAGCACCCAGGGGATGACGCGCTTGCCGATCACCAGCATCACCGCGACGAAGGCCGCCACCTTGACCAGCGTCCAAAGGATCGGCAGCGCCAGCGCGGTTATGCCGACGGACGGGTTGCCCTTGAGGACGCCCGCCAGCGACGGCAGCAGCACCAGCGTGAGGATCATCACGAAGTCCTCGACCACCAGCCAGCCGACGGCGATGCGGCCGCGCTCGGTCTCGACGAGGCGCCGCTCCTGCAGCGCGCGCAGCAGCACGACGGTGCTGGCCACCGACAGGGCCAGGCCGAACACCAGGCCGGCGCCGATCGACCAGCCGAGCAGATAGGCGAGCCCCATGCCGAGCAGCGTGGCGACGGCGATCTGCGCGATCGCGCCCGGCAGCGCGATGGCGCGCACCGACAGCAGGTCGTCGAGCGTGAAATGCAGGCCGACGCCGAACATCAGCAGGATGACGCCGATCTCGGCGAGGTCATTGGCGAGCTTCTGGTCGGCGACATAGCCCGGCGTGAAGGGGCCGAGCAGCACGCCGGCCAGCAGGTAGCCGACCAGCGGCGAGATGCGGAAGCGGTTGGCAAGCGCGCCCAGCACGAAAGCCAGCACCAATCCCACGACGATGGTCGAGATGAGAGGACCGTGGGTGTGCATCGGCATGCTCCATGGCTGCGTAAGGCGGGTCTCCCGGCAGCGTCGGCTGCCGTTCAAAGCGCTCCGGAATCGACCGCGGCACAGCCTTGGCCCCTTCAGGGGTCGCGCACCTCCTAGTGGCGTTATGCTAGGGAATAAGACAACAGTCGACGCGGCAGGCCAAGGACAAATTTCCCTGCCTGCGGCGATTTGAACTTCCGCGCGCCGCTATGCCGAGCGGTTCTGCATCGACAGCAGCGCCAGCAGGCCCAGATTGCCGATCGAGAGCACCGCGATGCCGCAGGCGATCATGTAGGCCAGCAGGCTCTGCGCGAACAGCGGCGTGCTCAGCTCGACGCTGACGCCCAGCGGCACGAAGTAGGTGGCTGCCATCGCCGTATAGTGCATCGAGGCGATGGCGAGCCCCTGCACGACGCCGCCCGCCAACGTGGTGAAGAAGCCGCGCTTGTAGAACGCGAACCAGAGCGCTGCCATCGAGGCGCCGATGGCGATGCCGACCGAGGCCGCGACGAGGCGAAAGTCATAGGCAAGGCCGCAGCCGCGGATGGCGCTCATGCCGAGATAGTGCATGCCAGCGATGCCGAGACCCATGCACACGCCGCCGACGGGGATGCTCCAGCCTCCTAGCTTGCGCGCGCTGGCGAGATAGAGGCCGGTGCCGGTCGCGACGATGGCGATGCAGATCGACGCGATCGTCTCGACGAGGTCGTAGTTCACGAGGATCGGGAAATCGACGGCCATCATGGCGATGAAGTGCATCGACCAGATCGTGCCGCCCATGATCAGTCCGCCGTTCGCCAGAGCAAAGCTGGTCAGCCAGGAGTTGCTCTCGGCATCATCGGAGCCCGATGTCAGTGCGAGGGCCGTCAGTGATCCGAGGATCGCCACGCCGATCGAAAGAAGCACGAGCATGGGCTGGTACGTCACCGTCATTTCTGCCTCCCACCGGAGATCGAGTTCTTTATCAGATGAAGGACGAACATCATTCGTTATGTGCAACGCGGATCACAGTTAAATCGTCTTGCCGCCGCAATGCGCCCGCACGATGACAATTGCGATGGAGAAACTCGCGCGGCGGCGCGCGCGAGACGCGACGGAAGCGACCATTCAAATGTGAGAGGGCGTATCGCATGCGGGGGCGACGGCCACGACGCGTTACTCATCAAACATCGAATGACGGAGCGATTGCTCGAGCCCGCTTGCTGGCGATTGTCGGTTTCGCGCTGCTTGCGCTGGCGATGCCGTCGCGCTTCGACGCCACGCAAGCCCAGGTGCAGCCGTCTGCAGAGCAGCGCGCGCTCATCCAGCAGCAGGCGTTGCGCACCAAGCTCAATGAAAGCACGGTGCTGGTGGCAACGAGCCACCCGAGCGCCACGTATTTCGGCATGGCCAGCGACATGGCGACACTGTTCTCGGCGAGCGACGGCGTGCGCATGCTGCCCGTCGCCAGCAACGGCGGCGCGCTGACGCTGAGCGACCTGCTGTTTCTGCGCGGCATCGACATGGCCATCGTGCCGAGCAACGTGCTCACGCATGCCAAGGCCAACGAGGCGCTGGGCGGCGGGCTGGCGCAGCGCATGACTTACATCACCCGGCTCTACAGCGAGGAGGTGCATCTCCTCGTCGGTCGCAGCGTGGCGTCGATCGAAGACCTGCGCGGCAAGCAGATCGCCGTGCCGGCCGACGACGGCACGGCGCAGTTCACCGCCGAGGATCTGTTCGGCCGGCTGCAGATCCGCGTCGAGCTGGTGACGGCGAACCCGGCCGATGCGATCGACAAGGTGCGTGCGGGCAGCCTGGCTGCGGCATTGCTGGTCGGCGGCAAGCCCCTGCCGCAGCTGGCCCGACTGGCGAGGGATGGCAGCGTTCGCCTGCTGAATCTCGTCGTTCGCGGGCAGCTTCGATGAAGCCTACTCTCCGGCGGTCCTGGTCGCCGACGACTACCCGGCCCTGGTCCCGCCCGGCCAGATGGTGGAGACGCTGGCGGTCAGCCCGGTGCTTGCTCACCACCAGCGGCAAGGGCAGCGAGGAGACGGCGCGCAGGGTCGCCAAGGTCATTCCGGTCCTGTTCGGAGCACTGTCCGGGCTCGCCCTCTCGGATCGCCATCCCAAGTGGAGAGAGGTCAACCTCGCGGCGACGCTGCCGGGATGGTCGCGCTTTGCCGCCGCCGAGGAGTGGCTGGCCAAGGCCAGGGAGCAGCAGGCGGGCTCGCTGCAAAAGCGGTTCGAGGATTTCCTGCGCGCCACGCGTCAGCCCGGCGCGACCGATCTACCGGCGGCGGAGCAGAAGAAGCTCTTCGACGAGTTCGTGGGCTGGACCCGCAAGTCGCTCGGCGACGCCGGTCAGTCAGTCCGTCAATAGGATTTGCAGCGCGTTTCGAAACGGGGTCGAGACCGATGAACACTCCCGAAGATGACGACAGAGTTCGTGCAATCAAGAACATGCTCGATCGCATCCAGCAGTTGCCGATCATCCCGCCCGAGGAGCGGGCGCCGCCGAACGACGGCGCCTATCAGCGTCGCCAGGGATGGCCCGAAGAGCAGTATGCGGCTGCCGGTGCGCCCGCCGCCAAGTCGGCCTCGCTGAGCCCCTGGGTGTTCGTGCTCGCGACCGCGTTGAACACCATCGTCGTGGCGGTGCTGGCGGTCGTGATAACGCTCGGCGTCATGCAGCAGGGCGCCGCCCGCAACGGCGAGGTGGCCTCGAACAGCACGCGCGCATTTCTGAACTCCGATCCACGCGACGCGGTCTCGAGCAGCGTCTTCACGACGCGTGCGCTACCCTCGACGCGGGGCTGGAGATTGCGCCGATCGGCACGATCACCGAGCCGCTGCGCTTCGAGCCGCGCCAGGCGGCGCGCCTGCCGCTGCTGGTCGAGCCGGAAGAGGCCGTGCAGGAGAGCTTCATCCTGGTGCTGTCCGGACTGCCCGCCGGCGCCGAGCTGAGCGGAGGCAGGCGGATCGGCTCCGACTCCTGGCTGTTGCCGCCCAACTCGATACCGAGGCTCGAGCTGTCGCTGCCGGAATGGACCACCACGCCTGTGGAAGTCGGCGTCGAGATGCGGCGCATCGACGGCAGCGTTGCGGCCCGCACCCTGGCATGGATATTCGTGCCGGCCGCCGGAATCCGCGAAGGCCGTGCGGCTCGACCCGGCCGCGCTCAAGGACCTGCTGCAACGGGGCGACCAGCTGCTCGGCCGCGGCGATGTGGTCGGCGCACGCGCCGTCTACGAGCGGGCCGCCGAGATGGGCAGCGGCCCGGCGGCCCTGGCGCTCGCCTCGACCTACGATCCCAACCGGCTCTGGTCGCTCGGCGTGTTCGGCATGGTCGGCAACAAGGAGCGCGCGCGGCACTGGTACGCGCGCGCCGATCAGCTCGGCCACGCCAGCGCCAAGGACCGCTTGCGGTCCCTCGGCGACTGAGGCGGGTTCCGCAGTCTGGTACCGTTCCGACCTTGATTGAAACATGCGCCGGCTCTGCGCTTCGCCTCCCCCTGCATCGAATGCGCGCATTCGATGCGCACGAGGGGGGAGGGCGATGCGTCCGCGGCTTAGGCTGGCCATCGCCGACCATGCGCTTTGCTCCAACCGCCAGCCTAAGTCGCTGGACGCATCGGGTGGGGGTGACCGGCGGCATGCGCGATGCGTTCACCCCCACCTGGAATGCCATCGAGCTTAGCTCGCCGGTTGCGATCGCTGATCGACCTGGAGATGGGCGAGCTAAACTCGTGGCATTCCGATCCTCCCCCCTCGTGCGTGACGAAGGCCTGAAGAGACGGCCTTCGCCACAGGGGGAGGAGCCGCAAGGGCTGCCCGGGAGTGATGCACGCGGGCTATTCCATCCAAAAAAGAGGAACTCTAATACGACTTCGGCAGGCCCAGCGCCTTCTCGGCGACGTGGCACAGGATCAGCTCGCGCGTCACCGGGGCGATGCGCGCGAGCATGACCTCCCGCATCAGCCGCTCGACATGGTACTCCTTGGCGTAGCCCATGCCGCCGTGCACCAGCACGGCCGTCTCGCAGGCCTCGAAGCCGGCCTCCGCTCCCAGGTACTTGGTGGCGTTGGCCTCCACCCCGCACGGCAGGCCGGCGTCGTAGAGATGGGCCGCCTTCATCGCCATCAGGTTGGCCGCCTCCAGCGCCATCCAGCACTTGGCGAGCGGATGCTGGATCGCCTGGTTCTGGCCGATCGGGCGATTGAAGACGACGCGCTCCCTGGCGTATTTCGCCGCCCGCTGCAGGGCCGCGCGCCCGGTGCCGATCGCCTCCGCGCCGATCAGGATGCGCTCGGGGTTCATGCCGTGCAGGATGTACTCGAAGCCGCGCCCCTCCTCGCCGATGCGGTCCTCGACCGGCACCGGCAGGCCATCGAAGAACAGCTGGTTGGAGTCGACCGCCTTGCGGCCCATCTTGTCGATCTCGCGCGCCTCGACGTAGCGCCGGTCGAGCGCGGTGTAGAACAGCGACAGCCCCTGCGTCGGCTTCTTGACCTGCTCGAGGGGCGTGGTGCGGGCCAGCAGCAGCACGCGCTCGGCGACCTGTGCGGTGGAGATCCAGATCTTCTGGCCGTGCACGAGATAGCGGTTGCCGTCGCGCACCGCGCGCGTCTTGAGCTTGGTGGTGTCGAGGCCGGCGTCGGGCTCGGTGACGGCGAAGCAGGCCTTCTCGTCGCCGCGAATCAGCGGCGGCAGGAAGCGCTGCTTCTGCTCCTCGGTGCCGAACACCACCACCGGGTTGAGGCCGAAGATGTTCATGTGCAGGGCCGACGCGCCCGAGAAGGCGGCGCCCGACTCCGCCACCGCCTGCAGCATGACGGCCGCTTCCGTGATGCCGAGGCCCGCCCCGCCGTAGGCTTCCGGCATGGCGATGCCGAGCCACCCCGCATCGGCCATGGCGCGGTGGAAGTCCTGCGGGAAGCCGCCGTCGCGGTCCTTGGCCAGCCAGTAGTCGTCGCCGAAGCGCGTGCAGATCTTGAGCACCGCTTCGCGGATCTCCTGCTGCGCAGCGGTTAGCGTGTGTTGCATGGCGGGACATGCCTCATGGTGCGGCATCCTGGGATTACCGGGCAGCTTCGCACGGACGGCCGAAGCTTGGCGAGTGCAGGCCATGGCCCCAGGCGCCGTTACAGGACAAGCGGGCGACAATGGGGCGCAAGGCTGCTTCTTTTCTTCGTCTTTTTTCTGCGCAACGATGCGCGCGAGCGCCTGATTCTCAAGGAGGGGACGAGATGACACCGGAAGAGTTCGCGGCAAAAGTCGAGGAACTGCGTGCCGTGTTCGCGGACAAGCTGGTCGAGCTCGAGGAAAGTCCGAAGTGGGGCAGCGAGGACCAGCGCGAGGAGATGGTCAAGTCGCTCGATGAGCTGAGCGACCAGATCGAGGACCTGATGGAGGCCCTGCAGGCGGAATCCGACGAGGACGACGATGATGGGAAGGACGACGATTGAGGGCGGGTTCGCATCCGTTCGGCTGGACCCACATCGGTTGGTCGGCGGTGAACGGCCATTGCGCGACGTATCCACGCTCCGAAGTGATTTATTGATCAGGATCAATGGAGGATGGCGCATGCGCCCATAAGGGTAGGCGAAGGCGACGAGGAGTGAGGCACCATGACCATGAAGCGGATCCGGCTGGAACTGGCGCGCGACCACGAGTTCCCCGATGGCAGCAGGGAACGCGGCTACGAGTTCGCCGCCCCGCTCGACGACGACGGCCACCTCTCCGCCGAGGAATGGCGCAAGGAACGCGAGCGCTGCCGGGTCAAGCGCTTCTGGCCGGGCGAGAAGAACGAGATCGGCCACTTGGTGCACCGCCGCGGCGGCTCATGGGCGTTCGACTACAACCCCAAAGGCAGCGCGGACGACGAACCCGGCTTCAAATTCGACAGCCATCACTTCGTGCCGGGCGAGTACGTGTCCATCAAGGAGCACGACGGCGTGATGCGCACCTTCCGCGTCATCTTCGTGCGCGACCTGGACGACTAGGCGCCGTTCGGATTCCGCCGGCCGGACATCAGGATGTTGGAGCGGGTGAAGGGAATCGAACCCTCGTCGTGAGCTTGGGAAGCTCCTGCTCTACCATTGAGCTACACCCGCGAGCCCCGCAGCGTACTTCTTCCGCCCGGCCGCTGTCAGCTGTTATCGACACGACGCAAAAATCGTAGCGCGCGCCGGGCCTTGCGCCGTCAAACCCGTGCGGGTCGGGCAGCCCCAGTGCGACGTTTCCCCTCCCCGTCATGTGTCTGTTGCAAACGCCCCGGCATATGAGGCGCAACGCTGTCAGCGCTGGAGGGGGCCATGCCGCAATACTACGCACGGATGCTGGATGCCAATACCAGCGGAGAAGGTTCCTATACCTTCGAGGGGCCGCCCGACCTGATGCACAAGACCGCCGACGAGATCGTTACGGCCTTCTTCGAGTACATCGAGAGGGATATCCTGAAGGCGCACGCCGACTGGGAGCTGAACGGCGTCATGAAGAACAAGGAGCGCGACGTCGTGACGGCGATCGGCTCGCTCATTCCCCACAAGAACGACGCGCCCCTGCCGTTCCTGCTCATGATCTCCAGCCAAGCGGCTTAAAGGATCGCGATCAGCAGGCGCTACCCAGCGCTGAGCCCGTCGAAGCGCGGCATTGCCGAACTCATTCGCCCTTCGACACGCTCAGGGCTGAGGGTCATTGCGATCCAGCAAGTGTGAACCGGATGTGAGTGCGCGCCCCTCCCCGCTTGTGCTAGCTTCGGGCGGCACAGGTGGAGAGACGGAGCGGCATGGAGCTGGATACCGGAGCGGGAGAGGCGGAAGCGCCCCTCGCCAAGTTTGCAGACCCCGACTGGACGGCCAAGCGCGAGCCGCGCGCCACGGTTGCGCTGGACCGGCTGGACACGCTGTGGATCAACACCGGCACGCTCTGCAACATCACCTGCCAGAACTGCTACATCGAATCGAGCCCCAGCAACGACCGGCTCGTCTACATCACGGCCGCCGAGGTCGCCGCCTACCTCGACGAGATCGTCGCCCACAGGCTCGGCACGCGCGAGATCGCCTTCACCGGCGGCGAGCCGTTCATGAACCCGCAGCTGCTGGCCATGCTGGAGGGCGCGCTGTCGCGCGGCTTCGAGGCGCTGGTGCTGACCAACGCCATGCAGCCGATGCAGCGGCCCAAGACCAAGCAGGGGCTGCTGGCGCTGCGCGACCGCTTCGGCGCCCGGCTCAAGCTGCGCGTCAGCCTCGACCACCACACGGCGGCCCTGCACGAGGCCGAGCGCGGCACGCGCACCTGGGCCAAGACCATCGCCGGGCTCGACTGGCTGGCGCGCAACGGCTTCGCCGTCGCCATCGCCGGGCGCACCTGCTGGAACGAGAGCGAGGCAGGACAGCCGCGCCGGCTACGCGCGCCTGATCGCCGACAAGGGCTGGCCGATCGACCCGCACAGCGGCACGCAGCTGGTGCTGCTGCCGGAGATGGACGGCGGCCACGATGTGCCGGAGATCACCACCCGCTGCTGGGCGATCCTCGACAAGCGGCCGGGCGACATGATGTGCGCCACCAGCCGCATGGTCATCAAGCGCCAGGGAGCAGAGCGGCCGAGCGTGGTGCCGTGCACGCTCATTCCCTACGACGAGGCGTTCGAGATGGGGCCGACGCTGGCCGACGCGGCGCGCGCGCAGGGCGGCATGTTCGCGGGCGGCGCCGTCAAGCTGTGCCATCCGCACTGCTCGAAGTTCTGCGTGCTCGGCGGCGGCAGCTGCTCGGGGCGTTAAGGTTGACACAGAACCACTGCCTCAGAGGTCCGTGCCGCGCAGTCCGTGGAGTTGCGTGACTAGGCAGGCACGTAGGTCAATCTAATCACGTCCTCGCCAATTCGATCGTTGGCCACAAGTCGGAGTGGCGGCCGGGGGCCGGCGAAGAAAGGCTTGCCGCGACCAAGCACGACGGGGTGGAAGTAGAGTGATACTCGTCGATAAGAGCAAGGTCGGTCAGGCTTCGCGCCAGGTCTGGTCCGGAAACGGCAATCTCCCCAACCAGCCGATCCTTCAGCCCCCGTATCACCGCCTCGATGTCGTCCGCGACAAGCGTGGCGTTGGGGCCGACTGACTTCAACGAGCGCGACACGACCCACTTCGGCTGGCTCCGCCACGCCGCCGCGAACTCGCGCAGCTCCGGGGTCCACTCGGAATGGTCCTCGTCAAAATAGCGCATGATCTCGTACATGCGGCGGCCGTACACGCTGCCGGTCACGCCGCGCACCTGCTCGATCCAGTGACGAAAGAGCACGGGACCGGGCGCAAATTTCTCGTGATCGACATAGCCGTCGAGGGACACATTCATTCCGAAGACGATCTTCGCCATGCTGCAAAATCTCCACCTCGGGGCGCTAGATCAATCGCAGCTGCGGACCGGAGACGCCCAGTCGAGCACGCGCAGCGCGCGCAGCGTGTTCCAGCGGCTGGCGCTGCCGACCTCGGTCTCCAGCTCGATAGGGATGCGGGTCCGGTCCTTGTGCAGGTGATTGAGCGGCCATCGGCCGTTCTGGTGCGCTCTGCTCCTCCACCACCGCGATGGCCTCGGCGACGCGCTCGTCGGGTTTGACGCCGGCGCTGCGCAGGTAGTCGAGACCGCGCAGCACGTCGTAGTACCAGACCACCGGAAACGAGAAGCGCGTCCAGTGTGGCTCGATCACCTCGCCGGTGGACAGCGACTTGAACATGCGGCGGTCCAGCAGATAGCTCTCGCCGCGCGCCCGGGCCTGCGTCACCGCGGCGGTCGGCCCCCGCGCGTTCTCGTACGCGAGCAGCCCTTCCAGCACGCAGATGGTGGAATGGAAGGAGGAGCGCTTGCTCTTGGGCGCCTCGCAGTTCCAGCCGCCGTCCTCGAGCTGCTCGCCGAGCAGGCGCTCCAGCAGCCCGTCGCACGAGGCACCGAAGTAGGCGCCCGACGCCAGGATGCGCCCATTGATGCAGGCCTCGGTCTCGCCGTCGAAGAACGGCGGCTGGCCGTCGAGCATGAACCAGGTGATGCGGTCCTCGACCAGGCCGATCGCCTTGCGGACGGTCTTGCCGGCCGGATCGACGCCGAGGTCCTTGAGGACCTGCAGTGCGTCGGTGGTGGTCATCCAGCCGTGCCGGGTGTCGTCGCCCCAGTGGCCCTCGGGAGATTGCAGGCCAAGCAGCTGCGCGCCCCAGCCCTCGGAGGCAACCCGCGCGCGCTCGGCCGCAACGACCGCGTCGGGCTCGTGCGTGAGGTCGCGCATGACCTGCCAGCGGATCGCTGCATCCCCCTCGAGCAACCACTTGGTGACAGCCTGCCGGCTCGCCATTGCCCCTCTCCGCCGCGGTCCATTTCAGGCCGCATCGAGGCACCCGAATTCGACCGATGTTCGACCAACGCGAGTTGGCGCGTGGAATCGATGGAGCGCGAACCGCGAAGCTTGCACAACCGATTCCCCTCCCCTTGATGGGGAGGGGTTAGGGGTGGGGTGAACCGCATCATCTCCGACGCTGTACCCCCACCCCCGACCCCTCCCCGCAGGGGGAGGGGAGCCGTTCCGACTCGACCGTCCGCGAAGTGAGTTCCAGTAGCCGGCGCGTCCCTACTTCTTCACCAGGGCGTCGCGGATTTCCTTGAGGTAGACCTCGGACTGGCGTGGGCTTTGCCGGGACCGCCGGCGGCTCGCCGGCAAACCGCTTCTGCATGGTGATGATGGTCTTGATCACCATGAACAGCACGAAGGCGATGATGGCGAAGTCGATCAGCGTCTGGATGAATATGCCGTAGCGGATCAGCACGGGGGTCTGCGCCGTGCCGAGGTTGATGGCGAGATCCTTGAAGTCGACGCCGCCGAGCAGGTAGCCGATCGGCGGCATCAGCACGTTGTCGACCAGGGCCGAGACGATCCTGCCGAAGGCCGCGCCGATGATGACGCCGACCGCCAGGTCGACGACGTTGCCTCTGAGAGCGAAATCGCGGAATTCCGAGAGGAGCTTGAGGTTCATGGGATCGATCCCCTTCATCCGTATGCGAGCAGGTGCCAGCCTTGCCCGAGGCGCATCGAACGTGCATGGCGAGCCTATGGGACCCGCGCTCACGCGGCAATCCCAGGCCGGCTGCGCGAGCGTGGAAAATCACGCTTGTTTAAGGTCGTTAACGTCTGCCAGTTGGACAGCGGCCGAAGCT
The DNA here is from genome assembly GCA_963735125.1 of uncultured Alphaproteobacteria bacterium. GTDB lineage: Bacteria > Pseudomonadota > Alphaproteobacteria > Rhizobiales > Hyphomicrobiaceae > AWTP1-13. Next base: position 408,094 of record CAVTJY010000035.1, read on the forward strand.
TTGCGCACAATGCCCGTGTCTCGGAGGAAACGTGGCGCCGGCGCCGCGCGGCTGCGCGCGGTCCCGGGCAGAGAAGCAGCAGGCATGATCGAAGGCTGGAGCGTCGTTGCGCTCGCGCTCGGATACGTGAGCATCCTGTTCGCGTTGGCGTGGTACGCCGACCGGACCGTGCGCTCGCGCAAGCGGCGGCGACGGCCGTCCGCTGATCTATGCCCTGTCGCTGGCGGTCTACTGCACGTCGTGGACCTTCTTCGGCAGCGTCGGCCTGGCGGCGTCGACCGGCTACGACTTCATTCCCGGTCTATCTCGGGCCGATCCTGATGTTCGCGCTCGGCTGGCGCGTGCTGCTGCGCATCGTGCGGCTGGCCAAGAGCCAGAACATCACCTCGGTCGCCGACTTCCTGGCCGCGCGCTACGGCAAGAGCCAGGCCGTGGCGGCCATCGTCACGGTCATCGCGGTGGCCGGGACGCTGCCCTATATCGCCCTGCAGCTGAAGGCGGTGGCGCTGTCGGTCAATGCTCTGCTGGGGCCGGGCGCGCTCGGCAGTCTGCATTTTCCGGCCGACACGGCCCTGATCATCGCACTGGCGATGGGCATCTTCGCCATCCTGTTCGGCACGCGCCACATCGACGCCACCGAGCACCAGGAAGGCCTGATCGTGGCGGTGGCCGCCGAGTCGCTGGTCAAGCTGGCGGCGTTCCTGACGGTCGGCTTCTTCGTGATGTTCTCCGTGTTCGGCGGCATCGGCAACTTCTTCAATGCCGTCAGACGCCGAGGCCGAGCTCAGCAAGGTCTTCGCGCAAGGCCTGAATGGCGGCACCTGGGTGACCGTGACGTTCCTGAGCATGGTGTGCATCGTGCTGCTGCCGCGCCAGTTCCACGTCACCGTGGTCGAGAACAACTCCGAGCGGGAGCTGCAGCGCGCATCCTGGCTGTTCCCGGTCTATCTCATCCTGATCAACCTGTTCGTGGTGCCGATCGCCGCGGCCGGCTTGCTGGGGCTGCCGAAGGGCGCGTTCGACGCCGACACCTTCGTGCTGGCCCTGCCGCTGTCCAAGGGGGCGGAGGCCATCACGCTGCTGGCCTTCATCGGCGGCCTGTCGGCGGCCACCGCCATGGTGATCGTCAACTCGGTGGCGCTGGCGATCATGGTCTGCAACGGCCTGGTGCTGCCGCTGCTGCTGCGTCACCGCAGCGACGAATCCGCCAGCAACCAGCAGGACATGACCCGGCTGCTGCTGACCATACGCCGGGTGGCGATCTTCGCCATCGTCCTGCTCGGCTACCTGTTCTACCGGCTGCTCGGACAGACGCACGGACTGGCCTCGATCGGCCTCGTGTCGTTTGCCGCCATCGCCCAGTTCGCGCCGGCCTTCTTCGGCGGCCTGGTCTGGCGCAAGGCGACCGCGCGGGGTGCCATCGCCGGCATCGTCATCGGCTTTGCCGTGTGGGCCTATACCCTGCTGCTGCCGTGGATCATCGAGGCCGGCTGGGTGCCGCGCTCGCGTGCTGACCGGAGGGCCCGTTCGGCCTGGGCTTCCTGTCGCCGCAGGCGCTGTTCTACCTGAGGTTCGAGCCGCTCACGCATGGCGTGCTGTGGAGCATGGCCGCCAATATCTGCGCGTTCATCTCGGTGTCGCTGCTGAAGGCGCCGGAGCCCGTCGAGCGGCTGCAGGCGCAGGTGTTCGTTGCCGGCGACCTGCCGCGTCCGCCCGCGTCGCCGGCCTTCCGGCTGTGGCGCACGTCGATCACGGTCGGCGACCTGCAGAACACGGTGGCGCGCTATCTCGGCGCCGAGCGTGCGGAACGCTCGTTTGCGGAGTTCGCGGAAAGCCGCGGGGCGCCGCTGTCGCCCGAGGCCGGCGCCGACATCCAGCTGCTGCGGTTCACCGAGCATCTGCTGGCGAGCGCCATCGGCGCGGCCTCCTCGCGGCTGGTGCTGTCGCTGCTGCTGCGGCGCGGCGATGCCGGCAGCCAGTCCGCCCTGCGCCTGCTCGACGATGCCTCCGAGGCGCTGCAGTACAACCGCGATCTGCTGCAGTCCGCGCTGGACCAGGTGCGGCACGGCCTGAGCGTGTTCGACAAGGACATGCGGCTGATCTGCTGGAACCGCCAGTTCCGCGAGCTGCTTGAATGTGCCGGCGGAGCTGGGGCGGGTCGGCGCGCCCCTCGACAAGATCCTGCGCACGTGCGCCGAGCGCGGCGATTTCGGACCGGGCGACATCGACAAGCTGGTGGCCGAGCGGCTGGTCAAGCTCGCCGAGTCGCACGACACCTTCCAGGAGCAGGTCGACGGCGGTCGCCGCACCCTCGAGATCCGCACCAGCCCGATGCCGCAGGGCGGCATCGTCACCACCTACTCCGACATCACCGATCGGGTCGAGGCGGCCGAGGCGCTGGCGCGCGCCAACGAGACGCTGGAGGGGCGCGTGCGCGAGCGCACGGCCGAGCTGCTGGAGGTCAACAAGGCGCTGGCGGTCGCCAAGCGCAAGGCCGACGAGGCCAACCTCGACAAGACGCGCTTCCTGGCAGCCGCCAGCCACGACGTCCTGCAGCCGCTCAATGCCGCGCGGCTGTACGTGACGAGCATGGTGGAGCGGCCGCTCGGACGGGCACGAGGCGACGCTCGCCCGCAACATCGATGCCTCGCTGGAGGCGGTGGAGGAGATCCTCAACGTGCTGATCGAGATCGCGCGGCTCGACACCGGCCGCATGGAGCCCGACCTCACGGTGTTCCCGTTGAACGAGGTGCTGCAGCGCCTGGCCGTGGAGTTCGAGCCGATGGCGCGCGGCAAGGGCCTCGACCTGCGCGTGGTGCCGACCAGCGCCTGGGTGCGCTCGGACCGGCGCCTGCTGCGCCGCGTGCTGCAGAACCTGGTCTGCCAACGGCATCAAGTACACCCCGGCCGGCAAGGTTGTGCTCGGCGTGCGTCGGCGCGGCGAGAACGTCAGCGTGCAGGTCGTGCGATACCGGCCACGGCATTCCGAAGGGCAAGCGCTCCATCATCTTCAAGGAGTTCCAGCGCCTGGAGGAGACGGCCAGCTCGGTGCGCGGGCTTGGGGCTCGGGCTTTCCATCGTCGAGCGCATCGGCAAGGTGCTGCACCATCCCGTCGCAGCTGGAGTTCGATACCGGGGCGCGGCTCGGTGTTCTCGGTCGACATGCCGCGCGCCGAGGCGAGGGCTGGCGTCGCAGGCGGCCGAGCCGCCGGCGCAGCCCGCGGGTCAGCTATCCGGCCTCAGGGTGGTATGCATCGACAACGAGCCGGCGGTGCTGCAGGGCATGCAGACGCTGCTGAGCGGCTGGGGCTGCACGCGTCATCACCGCGCGCGGCGGGGACGACGCGCTGGCGCAGCTCGAGCAAGGCCTGCAACCGCCGGATATCATCCTGGCCGACTACCACCTCGACGAGGGAACCGGGACCGGTGCCATTGCAACGTTGCGCGCCGCCACGCAGCTGCAGATCCCGGCCGTCATCATTACCGCCGATCACTCCGCCGAGGTGCTGCGGGAAGTCCGCCTCAAGGGCCACGCCCTGCTGAGAAAACCCTTGAAGGCTGCGGCCTTGCGCGCCCTCATGCACCAGCTCACCTGGCGGCGCCGCGCCGTGGCTGCCGAATAGGCGCAGCAACCTTAACGGCAATTCACCAAGACCTTACCAAGATTTTACCATTTCGCAGCCCTGGCGTAGTGGCCTGTGGGAGCCTATCTCGACGGTATGGCCTCATCCCCTCAGAGGCCGTCGACCAGCTCTCCCCCCGTGAGCTGGCACCGAGCGGGAGCGGCCCATTGATCTCCATGCCGCTCCCGCTCATTCTTTTGGCGGACCGCCACGGGGATTCTTGCACATGGCAGAGCGACGCGCAGGCGAAGGCCGCACCGTCCACGCGTGCCCCGATTGCGGGGCTGCGGTGGAATGCGGAATGGCGAACGGCGACCAGACCTGCTGGTGTTGTGAGCTGCCGCATGTGCTGCCCGTCTCGGGCAGCGACACGCAGTGCTATTGCAAGGCGTGCCTTGAGCGATTGATCGAGCAGCGCCGGGTGTCGTCTTTCGGATCGGGGGGCAAATGAGCCGCGCGGACGTGATCGTGGTCGGGCTGGGCGCCGTTGGCAGCGCGGCCACCCTGCACCTTGCCAGGCAGGGCAAGCGCGTCGTCGGCTTCGACAGCTGGAGCCCGCCGCACGCAAACGGCTCCTCGCACGGCGAGACGCGCATCACGCGCCTGGCCATCGGCGAAGGTGAGGAATACAGCCCGCTCGCTATCCGCTCGCACGAGCTGTGGCGCGAGTTCGAGCGCGAGACTGGCGTCGACCTGCTGGTGCAATGCGGCGGCCTCATCATCTCCAACCGCGTCGAGGCCAAGGAAAGCCACGGCGTGCCGGCCTTCCTCGACAACACCATCCGCGCCGCGCGCACGTACAACATCCCGCACGAAACCCTGTCGGCACCCGACATCCGCAAGCGCTTTCCGCAATTCAATGTCGCCGACCACGAGGCCGCCTACTACGAGCCGTCGGCCGGCTACCTGCGCGTCGAGGCCTGCATCGAGGCGCAACTCAAGCTGGCGCAGAAGCAGGGCGCGGAGCTCAACACCGACACCCTGATCAAGCTGTTCCGGCCTGCGTCCGGGGGCGTGGAAGTGGTCACTGCGGCGGGCCAGGCCTATCAGGCCGAGCAGCTTCTCGTGTGTGCCGGCGCGTGGCTGCCGGGCCTGCTGAAGCTCGACCCGCCCTACCACGATCTCTTCAAGGTGACTCGGCAGGTCATGCACTGGCCGGAAGCGCCCGAGCCGCAGGAGCGCTTCATGCCGCCTGCGTTCCCGGTCTTCATCTGGGAGCCGGCGGGCCGGCCGCAGCCGATCTACGGGTTTCCGCAGATCAGCCGCGGCGGCGGCGTGAAGATGGCGACCGAAGGCAAGGACGTGGTCGATCCCGATCGCGTCGAGCGCGACGAGCCGCAGGCGCGCATCGAGGCGGCGTTCCGGGAATATTTCGGACCGTGCTTCCCCGACCTCGGCCGCACGCTGAAGACCAAGACGTGCTTTTACACCGAGGTGGAGGGCGGCCGCTTCGTCATCGACCGCCATCCCGGCAACGACCGCGTGCTGTTCGCCTCGGCCTGCTCCGGGCACGGCTTCAAGCACTCCGCCGCGCTGGGCGAGGCGCTGGCGCAGATCCTGGCCGGCGGCAGCAGCAAGATCGATCTCAGCCCGTTCAGCCTGGCAAGCCTGATGGCGCGGCGGCGCAAGGCATAGCGATGCGCGCCGCGTCGGCTCAGGCCGCCTTGGCGAGCGCCAGCCGGCCGCTGCGGGTCTCGGTGTCGTAGCTCGCCGCAAAAGCCGCGCCGCGCAGCTCGGTCGACTGCCAGGCGACCCCAGAGCAGGAAGCTGACGCCGTCGGTCCCGTTCTCTTCCAGCCGCTCGATGGAGGCCTCGATGGCGCCCTGCGGCGTCTCGAAGGTCGCGGTAAAGGCATCGTGCGGGTTCGTCACGGCACGCAACAGGTCGTCCTTGGCCGGGCCGCCCGTGAGGTTGACAACAGTAGACATGAGGCACCTCCTGCCCAGGCAACGCCGCGCCCGCGCGAAGGTTGCCCGACTAGGTGGTTTCCCTGACTCCGCTGGGCAGCTGCCCGTGGCGCTACTTCTTCTCCAGCAGGACCTGCCCGCGCTTGCTGACCACCTTCTGCACGGCTTCGGCGAACTTGTGCAGCAGCCAGGGCAGCGTCACCTCCAGCCGCACGCTGCTGTCGCCGACCTGGATGTTGCCGGCCGCGATCTGCCCGAGCGCCCGCACCCGGAAATCCATGCGCTCGCCGGTCCACACCTCCTGCTCCACTTGCAGCACCGGGAAGCTCTCGGAGGCCTTGCCGAGCGCGGGCTTGACCCTGCGCAAGGCCTCTTCCTTGCCGAGCTTGTGCGGGATGGTGACGACCAGCGGCTCGGTCATGTTCGAACTCCCAATTTCACTCGAAGCGCGGCCTTTCCGGGCGAGACATCACACGGCACAGCCCGAGG
>CAVTJY010000036.1:0-330614 GCA_963735125.1 uncultured Alphaproteobacteria bacterium
TGAAATCCCTGCGCCGTGACGCCGACGATGGTCACCGGACGGCGGCCGACGAGGATGGTCTTGCCGATGACGCCCGCATCTTGCCCGAATCGCTGCTTCCAGAAGTTGTAGCTGATGACGCCGGCGGTTCCTTCAGCCCCGCCGCGGCCGAAATGCACGTCGTCGGACGGCATCAGCAGTCGTCCATGCGCCGCGCGAATGCCGAGCAGGTCGAAGTAGTTGCCGGAGGCGTACTGACCGCGGATCTGTTCCTCGACGCCGTCGATCGTGATCTTGAAGCGATCTTCGCTGAAGGCCGCCACACCGGACAGAGACGGCACGGTGTCCCGAATCAGCTCGAACAGCGGGTACGGCGGACCCGTTCGTTCCATTGGACGGCCACCCGATGTGTCGACGAAGACGAGGCTCGCCGGATCGCGGATGGGCAGCGTCTTCATCAGGACGAGATCGACCAGACTGAAGATCGCGGTGTTGGCGCCGATCCCGAGCGCGAGCGACAGCAGCGCGACGATGGCAAAGGCCGGCGAGCGGCGAAGCAGACGGAGCGCGTAGGTGATGTCGCCGCGCAGCTCGTCAGCCAACGCAGTCCGAAGGCGTCGCGGCCATGCGCCTTGTGCGACTCGATGCTGCCGAAATCCGCGCGCGCCTGCCGGTGCGCGTCGACGGCGGACAGGCCCTGGCGCCGCAGCTCGGCTTCGTGCAGGTCGAGATGCGTCTGCATCTCCACCTGCATGCGGCGGTCGAGGTCGCTCTGGCCAAGCGCGGCGCGGAGCCACGATCGCAGCCGCGCGAAGACCGTCATACGTCCTCCGGAGCAGCCTCGAGCGCGAATCCGACCGCGCCCGAGAACCGCTGCCAGTAGTCGAGCTCTTCTTTGAACCGCTTTCGACCCGCCGCCGTGAGCCGATAGGACTTCGCCTTGCGGTTGTTTTCAGACGTGCCCCATTCGGCGCGGATCCAGCGCTTCTGCACCAGGCGGATAAGGCAGAGGTAGATCGTCCCCTGGTTGACCTGGAGCGCGTCTTCACTCATCTGCTCGATGCGGCGCGCGATGCCGTAGCCATGCATCGGTCCCATCGCGTCGAGGGTCTTCAGGACCATCAGATCGAGGGTGCCCTGAAGAATGTCGGATTTCGGCGGCGCCATTCCCTACTCCTGTGGGTTGCTTAGAGGAGACTATGGCAGTTCCTGTGGGATGTAAAGAGGAAAACGTCGCTACCAGATCACAGGAACGCGTCCCGATTGGGCGATGCTGACGTCGCGGGTGACGAGCGGCAGACCAATGGTCTCGGCGGCGGCGACGATGAGGCCGTCGAAGGGGTCGCGGGTGAAGCGCAGCTCATCGGCAAGAAACACCTGCTCGGGCGTGAGATCGAGGGGTTGGAACGCGGGATTGCTGAACAGGTCGTCGAAAAATCCCCGGACAGTCCGGCGCAGGTTGATGCGCGCGACTCGCGCGAGCAGACTGCATTCCCAGATGACGACCGTGGGAACGTACAAACCGCGTCCTGACGCTCACACCGCTCGAAGAACGCGGCAGCGCGACGAGCCAGCCGTCCGCCGCCGGCCGCGTAAAAGACGAGCGGGTGAGTATCGGTGACGGCGCTTTGCGGCTCAGGCACGGCGCTTTGGCGGTTTCCGGTTCGGACCGGAGATGCACGCCCTTCGTGTACCGTCAGCGGGCGGCCGAGCGCCTCATCGAACACCGCGCGGACCATCGCGTCCGCTTGCTCCAGGAGCGGATCCGAGGCATCGATATCGATCGTGCCGACAACCGATCGCACGGGGCCGGCATGGCCGCCGTGCCGCGCCGCAGTGACGATCTGATCGAGCAGCTCGCTCACGCTCTCGCCGGTGGCGCCGGCGCGTCCCTTGAGCCACGTGACGTTGTCGGCCTCCAAGGTGACGGAGAGAGCCCGTCTTGTCATACTATAAATATACCATATCTTAGTGAGGTCATATAACACCGTAGCCCTTGACGGCCGCCGGCCGCGAATATATTCGCTGTGGGCGAAAAATTTCGCGCTTGGCGCCCGCAAGGCCATGCCAAAACCTGAGCCGGCAACCTGACACGCCGCGAAAGCCAGATTATGGAAATCCTTCATCGGCGCCAGGCGCGCGACGGTCGAAGACATCCGCTCGGAGCTCAGCGACGCGCCGAGCCCGTCCAGCGTCCGCAAGCTGCTGGACATCATGATCGACCGGCGTCTGCTGGGACGCACATACGACGGACCGCGATATGTGTACTTTCCGGCGGCCAAGCCCGAGGAGGCGAGCCGTTCGGCGTTGGCGCAACTCCTGCGCACCTTCTTCAATAATTCGCCCGGGTCGGCGATGGCGGCGCTGTTGGACGTCGCCGACACCCCGATTCTCGGAAGACGAATACAAACGGTTAGCCGCGCTGTTGAAGCGCGGCCGCGGTCAGGGAGGCAAGCGATGACACTTATCTCGGTTCTGTTGGAGAGCCACGGCGCTCGCTCGGCGCGCTGGGCCTCGTCCATGGCGCATCTGCGCGGCACATGTCGGCCGCCCTGCGGCACTTCGTGTGGACGCTCGCCGTCCTGGCCTTGCTGCTGCTGCCCGTGTTGTCGTTCACACTGCCCGGGTGGACGCTTGTCGAGCTGCCGGCACCGCCCACACCAGACGCGATCACCGTTGTCGAATCACAACCCGTGTCTGCCGCGGTTGTCGGCGTCTCTCCCATCAACGGCAACAACGCACGGCCAGAATCGAGCCCGGTTCCCTGGCTGGTTGTGCTGCCGGTGTTCTACGCGGCCTGCAACTGACTTCCTGCTGGCCCGGTTACTCGTCGAGCGGCGGTCTCTTCAGCGACTCGCTGGTCGCGCGCCGGCCGTGCACGATCCGGAGTGGGCAGCGCCTTCTGGCAGAGTGTGCGGGCTGATGGGGATACGCCGCACATGCCGGTTGCTGCGCAGCCCGGATGAGACCATGCCGATGACATTCGGGATTCTGGCAACCCACGATCTTGATTCCTGCCGTCGCCGATACGCTGGTCGCCAGCGGCGCCGCGCCGTGTTACTTCCACGAGCTGGCGCACGTCGCCCGGTGGGATTGCCTGACGCAAATGCTGGCGGCTGTCGCGTGCGCGTGTTATTGGATACATCCACTGGTCTGGTGGATTGCGCGGCGCCTGCGTGTTGAGCGGGAGCTCGCCTGCGACGATCGGGCGCTCGATGTCGGCATCGGGCCCGCGAATACGCCGGAAGATCTGCTCGACTCTCGCATACACGCTTGGCAGCCGGCGGGCGCCTGCCCTTGCGGTCAGCATGGCCGGCTCGCCGCACATCGAAGGACGGATGCTTGCCGTGCTCGACGAAAATCGCAACCGGACCTCGCCAACGTGGCACGTTCGCACGGCCGGGCATCGTTTTGATGATGGCGATGCTGGTTCCGGTCGCGGTGGCCACGACGGCCGTTCGTCCCATAGGCCACTTTCCGCTCGAGGGAGGCCGACGGTTTGTGCCTAGGCGTCTATATTGAATTTGCGCAGCTGATTGGGGCCTCGTCGCCGACGCCCCAAAGCCCGGGCACATGGGAAATCCGGGCTGCCGGAGATTGCGCGGACCATCTCACCTGAGACATCGGAAGGGGACGGGTCGTACGGGTCGACGATCGATGTCGATCAACTGAACGGGCTTGCAGCCGCGTTGCTGTCGAGCGTCGGCGGGCCCGCGCAGTTCACGCTGCGCCGCGATGCGGGTGTGTTTCATTTCGAGGGAATTTTCCGAAGCGGCGTCGGTGCCGGCACCTATACGTTCGTGCCGAACCCGGATTTCCCGGACGCGATGGCCAAGCGCGGCTTTGCACGTCCCACGGCCGAGCAGCAGTACCTTCTCGCGCGTGCGAATTTCGGCTTCGCGTTTCTCGATGAGCTGGTTGCGCAGAATTATGCCCGCCCCGACCTGGCGCAATTGATTCGCGCCGTCCAGCACGGCGTGTCGCTGACCTATCTGCGCGACATGGGTCAGTTGGGATACCGCCTCAAGGTGGTCGACGCCCTGATCACGATGAGGGATCACGGCGTGTCGCCGCAATATGTCCGCGAGCTCACGGCCGAAGGTTTGACAGGGCTGTCGTCTGACGATCTGGTCCGTGCGCGCGACCACGGCGTGTCGCCCGAGTATGTGCGAGAGCTACGGGCGCAGGGCTATCAGGGACTCGCGCTCGACGCGCTCGTCCGGCTGCGCGATCACGGCGTGTCGCCACAATACCTGCGAGATCTCGTCGGGCTTGGCTATTCGAAGCTGCCGCTCGAAACAGTGGTCGACCTGCGCAATCACGGCGTCTCTCCCGAGTACGTTCGCGACCTCGGCACGCTCGGATACCAGAAGCTTCCGGTCGAGGCGCTGATTCGGCTGCGAAACCACGGTGTGTCGCCCGAATACGTGCGCGAGCTGAATGCGCTGGGCTACACCAGTCTGACGATCGACGAGCTCGTTGGCTTGCGCAATCACGGCGTCTCGCCCGAGCGTATTCGCACGGCAAACGCGCGCGCGGGTACGCGCCTGACGGTGGACGCGCTCAAGGACGCGGCGTCGAGGGGCTGGAGATGATGTTGCAGGACGTTACCTCGGAATCGCACGAAGCCGGCTGTCGCGTGCACCGTAGTCCATGCCGCCCCAGCCGAACGCGTCGAGACCGAGTTCTGCCGCCAGCCCGCGGGCGAATGCCAGATCGGCCGCGTCGAAGGTCCGATCCGCGGTCGTGGTCGTGACACCAAATACGCGAACGCCCGTCCGTTGGCGTAGCGCGTCGGCGGCTCGCAGCCGTTCGAGGGTTTCGGCCCGGGTCTGCCGCACGCCAAGCCGGACGCCGAACGATTCGATGAGAATCGCGTCGCGCCGGCCAATCAGCGTCGCCTGTTGTGGCTGCCGAATGCCTTCGTCTATTGCGGAGAGATCGAAGGCGTTCAGGCACACAGCCAGTTGATGACGGCGGGCCGCGCCGATTGCCGCTGCCACCCGCGCGAACGAGACACCGAAATCGCGCCCGGCTTCATCATAGAAAATCCCCGTGACCCCCATCGACGCCCACAACTGCGCGCGGCGCTCGATGGCGGCGGCGTCCAGGTTCGTGGCCGTTCCGAGGGCAATGTAGCCGAACACTTCCCGGCCAGGATCGGTTTTCCGCAGCTCTGCGATGATTCTGCGGGTGTTCGCATTGTCTGCGTGATCGGTGAACTGCAGGCCATCGCCGAGCACAACGACCTGATACGACGCAAATTCGGCGACGGCCGCGGCAATGTTGGACGCCGCGCCGTTAATCAGGCCGGGATAGCCGTAATAGATCGCCAGTCTCGATGGCACCGCCGGTGCGTTGACGACAGCCGAAGCGAACGTTGCAAGCAACAAGACGATCACCTTTGAAGACATGTGTCCTGACTGACATTACAGCGTGATCGAATAGATCCGCAGATCCTCGTCTTCATAATGAACCGATACGCCCGCGTGCGCGCGCCGGTACGCTTCGCACAATTCGAGGGCCGCGCGCTGCAGATTCGATCGGAGCCGAGGAATGCGATACACCGCGCGATCGAGCGTGGCGTCGCGACGCCAGATGCCCGCGTGGGCCTCGAGGATCGGTCGCTTCTCGACGAACACGAAGACACGGTCCGCACGCACATCGAAGCGAAAGCGCGCGATTCCCGCCGAAGCGCCGTACCGTGTCACGAATTCCTGCAGGTCGATGACGGGGGCGGTCGCGCCGATCTGAATCTGCAGTTCTTGTGCGCCAACAACGGCCCATCGCCCGCCGATGCGCGACTGTTTCAACGCGAGAGCTTGCCGCGGGGCCGAGTCAGGTTCGACGTACTCTGCCTGCATGCCCTGCGGAAGTGCCAACATCAGCAGCGCAGGCGCCACGAGCGCCGCGCGTGTGTACGGGACCGCCCCCACGAGGGAGGCAAGCCCTCTCAGCGGGGGGCGAACGAGGTGCCGGCACGCGAGCCCCGTTCCAGCCACGACGAAGCAGGGCGCCAGCGACGCCGTGCCCTCGAAGAGATGGGGCTCGACGAGCGCTGCGAGCAGCAGAACCATTCCGACACCTTCCGGCACAAATCTCCGTGGAGCCCCCACAATCACCGCCGCGGCCGCGGCCGCGAACATGCCGAGTGCCGGTGCGGGTAAAACAGACATCGCCAGGACGCCGAACGCGCTGGCGACGCCCGCCGTGTGCCGTGCGCGCTGGAGGATCGCCAGCCCGGCAAAGAGCGTCGTCATGGCGAGAAGATCGATGCTCGAGTGGACGCGCAGCACAGCCACACCGGCGGATGCCCCGCACAGCCACGAAAGGTGCCGCTGCCACGTCGCGCGCCTCACAAGGCTCGCGACTGAGACGGCGCAGGCAAGGTGCAGCACCGGATTGAGGAACCGCACGACCTGCATCGGATCCGTTGCCGACACCATCGACACAATCGCGACGAGCGAGGGCGCGGGCAGCAGAGTGCCCAGCCACTCGCCCGACAGCAATCGATGGGTCGATGCGAGCAGGGAATATTCGTCCGCGCTCGACAAACGGGTGTTGAGCAGCGCCTGCGCTGCTGGCACCGCTCCCGACAGCAGCGCGAGGCTCGCGATCGTGCGGATGCGTCGATCGAGCAGGGTGCTTCGCACCCACCATCTCGCTCGGCGCATCCATCTGTGCAGATCGGCGTCGGGCAGGATACGACGCGGGGCGGTCCCGCGCACGGCGTGACCTGCGGCCACGATTGACGCGCCGCACAAGAGAAGAGCCGTCGCCCAGTTGAAGAGATGCGCTGCGGCGGCGAGGGGCACGCCGAGGGAAACCGTCAGGAACGTTCGCGCGGCGAGTTCGCTGGGCGGTGCGGCGGCAGCCCGCATGAACAGCGGCAGCGAGAACATGCCGGCCACGACCATCGCAATCCAGATCCCGAGGCCCGCGTCGAAGAGGATCTGCATGTCACGCGGTTCCGGACAACGTGTCGGCGTCCTCGAGCGTGCGATGCAGTTTGCGCGACGTCTCGACGGCAAATACGGCCCCGCCGGCCGCCAGCCCTGGCCGACGCGTAGATAGGCGCCGAACAGATGCCCGAGCACGGTTCCCGTCACGAGGTTGATGACGACGGCGGCCGCCAGCGAGCGCGTGGCCGCCGAGCACGCGATCGGTGCTCAACAGCGCGAGCGCGTTGAGCAGGCCGACGGCGAAGAGCAGATAGCCGATATCGCCCACGATCAGGATCGTGCCCGCCAGACCATCGAGCGATCGACGCGTCAGCGGCTCGGCGACCTCGCGCACCCCGAACGCCACGCCCGCAAACGCCGCGACCAGCACGGCTGTCAGTGCGTGCCACCGCCAGAGCAGCCGCGACGCACCCCTCGCGAATCCCGAGCCGTAGTGAAGCTGCCCCGCCTGGCGCCAGCCCCGCATCAATATCAGGTTGCAGCATTCGACAGCGGCGCACGCCAGGAGAAACGTCAGCAACGCGATGTCCATCCCGTCTTTGTAGACCTGCGGCACGTTGAATGCCGATCCGCGAGAGGCGACAGCAGCACCGGCGGCGACGCGATCGGCAATCAGAAACGAGAAGTAGAGGACGCCATAGAGAAAGTATGGAAGAAGGCCATGGGCGACGATCCACGGGTGCACCACACCTTTTCGATCGGCGCGTGGTCCGGCCCCGCAAATATCTGTCGCGACTGAACGGCGGCGCACATCAGTGCCGCGCTGATGGCGGCCACTTGCGCCACCAGCGTTGGTGCTTCGAGCAGCCGGACCGCCGCGAACGCCGCAGCGCCGGCCACGAACACGAGCGGAATGCGCCAGGTCTGGCGTCCAACTCCCAGAACGGCACAGTGCATCCACAGCGCCGTCGCGACGATGAAGTACAGCGCTGCGAGCACGAGGAAGCGCACACTGAACAGCGAGAAGTACCACCCGACCAGCACGCCCGCGACGGCCACGACGGCGGCGGCAGCAAGCCCCGCGAGAATCAGGTAGAGGCACGTCGCCCGGGCGACGCCGGGTTGGGCAATCCCGACGCAGAACTGCGCGCGTCGTGCGATGGCCTGGACGAATCCGCCGCTGACCACGAGACTGGCCATCAGCGCCAGGCTCAGCGGCGCCGCCAGTCCCGGCGTCATGTGGAGGATCTCCGGTTTCCACGACTCGGCGAGAAACACCAGCAGCCACGGCATCGCGTAAATGAGGCTCGACATCGCGGCTTTCACGAGCGTGGTCTCTCCGCCGGCGTTCTGGACCGGCGGCGGCGTTCCCGCCGCCGCCCCAGGGTGCAGACGCTGCGCTCGCAGGAGGAGGGACCCGAGCGCAAACGTCGACGCCACGCCGAACGACTCTGCGACGCGATGATCGCTGTATCCCAGCGATTCCACGACCGCCGTCGCTTCCCACCGATCGACGAGCTTCGGGTGCGTCCGATCGAGCGTCGCGATCAATTCATCGAGTGCGTTCATGGGAGCGGAACGGTGACGGTCTCGCCCGCCTTCACTTCAAAACGGCCGATCGACTGGCCGCCGGTACGACTCGGCGCCCTGAACCGACAGCGCCCGTAACCGGTATCACGGCTCTCGTTCGCAACCGAGATGCTCAGCGACCCGGGATAGCGCGTCGCCGAAACCTGAGACGCGTCGAAGTCCATGCGCTCCTGCATGAGCGCGGCGATCTGCTCCATCGGCGGGCTCAGCACCGGCAGCCGGAAATACCCGTTGTATTTCGCGAGCGTGCGATCGAGCAGGTCCGTCAGCAGCGTGCGGCCGGACGTGTGCACCTTCAAGTTGGTTTGATGGAACATCCAGGGATCCATGTCGCCCCGAAGCATGTAGGTCAGCAGTTGCTGACTTTCGACGTCGAGCATCTCTTCGTACGAGAGCTGCTTGCCCCAGTAGCCTTCGTACATGCAGTTGTACTCGGAGGTCCAGTCAGACGGCGTCGCCACGTTGAAGAACATGTTGCTCGGCCGCCGCGGAATCATGAACAGCCGCGGCTCGATCGCGTTGACGATGCCCGTGTTCGGAGACGGATTGTTGTAGCCGGGCTTCGACGTGTCCGACACCAGGAACCGGATACCTGCCGCGTAGGCCGCCTGCAGGAACGCCGGGTTCGTGAGACCGGAGATCTCGGGCGTCACGATGTTCTTCGCGTTCCAGCGTGAAAGGCCAAGCTCGCCGGCGACGCGATTGTTCTCCATGATTTCCCAGGTCGCCTTCGTCGTATCGACCGCGTCGAGCAGCGCGTGATCGTAGGTGTGGTTCACCCAGTAGAAGTCTTCCTCGTGCTGGCGCGCGGCCTTCGTCAGCGCTTCGCGCTTGTTCTCGGCGCCCACGCCGTTGAAGGCCACCGTCAGCCGGAGATTGCCCGTGTTGGGCTGGCCGCGCTTGTGATCCTGCCAGTCGCGCACGGCATTCCAATCCGAAGCGGTGATGCGGAGCTCCACCCCGGTCGCACCCACCGGAGTGCCGCACGGCGTTGCCGAGGTCCAGCGGCTGTCGGGGATGAACACGTCGTCGATCTGCGGCGACATGTAGATCTTCTTCTCGCCGATGAACAGGCCCTTGGTGACCCAGTTGATGACGCCGTACGAGAACAGCTGGTTGTGCAGCAGATACTGGTTGGTGTCGAACGTCATCGCCAGATTCTGGCGGCCGTCCGGATAGGTCTTGACCGCGATCAGCGCGTTGCCCAGCACATCGCCGAGCAGCGTCTGATTCGATGCGTCGAGCGGTTTGGCCAGATAGGCAAAGGCGCTGCGGATCTCCAGCGGTTTGAAGGACAGTAGATCCTTCAGCTTCTTGACCAGCGAACCGACGAGAGAGGGTCCATTGTTGATGTACGGAAACGCCGCCTGGCCCGCCGAACTGAGTGTGACGCCCAACGGCGAGCTCGTCGTGTCGATGCCAACACCCCACTCGAATCCGAGGTCGGGAGTGGGGAAGGTGAACCACGTCACCTGCCGCACGCCATAGGTCCGCTCGTACAGTTCCAGCGCGAGAAACTCGGCCGGGGTCAGCGCGCTCGCCCACGTCGTACCGCCATCGGGCGAATAGGCCAGCGACGCGGTTGTCAGGATGATGCCGTTGTACCGCGCCTTGCAGCCGTCCATCAGCGACTCTGGTGTGAGGCCGTTCGGATTCTGCGTCGCGATGTGCAGCGTGTAGGGCGTGCCGAGATATCGCAAAGACGACTCGATCGCCGGCAGCGCGGCCTCGGTGCCGTCGGCCGAGACGACCAGCAGCCGGAGGCCGATGCCGCAGGCCGGAACGGTCGTCGAACCTTGCGCGTGGACCGCAATGCTGCCGGTAAGCGCGCTGCCCGACAGTGCGCTCGTGAGGGCGACGAGGAGAATCAGGTAACGGAATGTAGGACGGCGAACGGCTCCTGAAATCGACATGAATCCTCTCTCTTCGAAACCAACCGTGCCCGCATGCCCGTAGCGATGCGAGTGGTTACGCTGCGGATGCTGCGACGCGCGGTGCGTCGGTCGTGCTCGATTGAAACGTGTAGCGACTTGTAGCTGTCGGAATACGCCTGGAGAAACCGGTCTTCCGTGAACAGTGATGTCGCGCGCGCCACTGCCATGCCGGCGAGCCGCTCGCGTTCGGCAGGATCTCTCAGCAGCTGCGTCACCACCGCTGCGAGATGCGACCGGCTGCGCGCCGGTACGAGCGCACCCGTCTCGCCGAGCGCCTCGCTGACGCCACCGACGTCGGTGGCGACCACGGCGCGGCGGCAGAGCATCGCTTCAATGACCGCAAACGGGAACCCTTCGGAGACACTGGCCAGCGCAACCACGTCAGCGCGGCGGTACGCCTCCCACGGGCGATCTGTCGACCCGCAGAACGTCACGGTGTTCTCCAGATTGAGAGCGACAACTTTGCTGACGCACTGCTCGTAGTAGCTCTTGTCGGTGACGGCCCCGTAGATGCGAAACTCGACGTCGGGAATCTCACAGCGCACCAGCGCCGCCGCCTCGATGAGATCGAGCTGGCCTTTGAGCGCGAAAATCTGAGACACGGCGACGACGGTGGGCCGCGCATTTGTGGCAGGCGGGCACGGAGGAAACCGTGCGGGGTCGACGCCGTTGTAGATCACCCTGATGCGATCGCTCGACACGCCGCGCCAACGTTCCCATCGCGTGTTGTAGTCGCAGACGGGGGCGATGAGATCGGCATGCATGTAGTTGAGATCGGTGACCGCGCCGATCAGCCGGGACGCGAACCATCGGACGAACACCGACGCCGTCGTGCGGCGCAGGTTAAGGTACTGTTCGCGCAGATAGATGCCGTGCTCCGTCAGGAGATACGGCGTGCCGCGCGTCACTTTTGCGACGATGCAGGGCAGCCCGCAGAGCCCGGCCGCGGCCGAGTGTGTGACATCGCTTGCCGGCACCTCTGCGTCGAGCACGATGAGGAAGCGATAGGCGAGCCGGAACGCTTCGGTCAGCTCGGCCAGCGATGGCTCGGGTGTGCGCGTTTCCGACTTCCACGCGGCGACAGAGGACGTCACGAAGCTGTGCCAGACGCGCGTGTCGTCGAACGACACCTTGTAATCGTGTGCGGCGAAATGCGTATGGAGGCCGACGACAGCGGTGGTGAGCTGCGGCAGCGCATCAGCGTGCCGGGAAAGGGCCGCCATGACGAACCTGGTCCACAACGTATCGAATGCGTCTCGCGCCTGTTCGCTCGACGCCGCTGCACGCCGCTCGAGAAACGCCGCATAGCTGAGCCCCGGTCTCGATTCGGCCGGATCGGCCGTTCCCCACAGCGGGACGGTGACGTGCTCGCGCACATTGGGCGACAACTCGTAAAGATGTTTCAGATAGGGGTGCATCGCCACGCTGAGGAGCGTGAAATCGACGTCGCGCAACCGCTGCGTCAGCGCATGACACCATGTGGACACGCCGCCGCCGTGATGGGGATAGGTCCCTTCGGTGGTGAGCAGAACCGACAATCGTTTGCGGCCCGGCAGGTCCCGCTCCGGGTCCGAAGCCGCGGAAGCGGACCTCATGGAAAGACTACCCGTGCGATCTGGCTGACAAGCAGCAACCCCGTTGGATTGGCGAATTCGACTTCGACCCTGTGCGTGCCGGTGCTGTCGGGCAGCGGTGCAATCGAGCGGACCTGGCCGTCGAGCGGGGACAGTTGTGAGGCAATCTGCACTTTGGCCGGCCGCGCCTTCGTGATGCCGTTTACGAGCCGGGCAGGCACGTCGATGATGGCGATAAGACGATCGAGCTCGGCCGTTCTGACAAGGACCGCACCGTGAGGCAGGCGGTCGCCGGGGCGGACCGGGAGTTCGACCACGGTGCCCGCGGTCGTTGCGCGAACAACGGTGCCTTCAAGCTGTTGTCTGGCGAGTGCGAGAATCGGCTGCCGCTCTTGCAAGGCTCGTACTCGGCGTTCTGCAGATCGACAGCTTTCGCGGCCTGTTCGCGCCGCCGTTCGAGCAGCGTGAGCTGCGCCTGCAGACGCGCCTGTTCCTCTTGTGTGGAGGCGAGGCGGGTCGACGCGTCTGCCGCCTGCCCGGCGGTGTCCAAATCGTTGCGCGCGATCCGCAATGCGATCGACGCATCGTCGAGCTCCTGTTTGGAAATCATTCCTTTCTGCCAGAGCTCTTCGATGCGGCGGTGATGCACGACGGCCTGCTCGTACGTGGCGCCGGCGCGCTCGGGCGAGTCCTTCCACTGTCGCACCGGGACCTGCTCGAGCCGGCGCTGAGCGACGGCAAGTCGGCGGTTCGCATCGCCCAAAGACGACGAGAGCAGTCCGATCGAGTGGTCCAGCGACGTGGACGAATCGCGAAGGTTCGCGACGCGCTGCGAGGCTGCCGACATCGTAAGCTCGTCGGCCGCGAGCGCCGCGCGTGCCTGGCTGTCGTCAGTCTCGACGAGCGGCTGGCCTTCGCTGACGCGGTCACCCATCGAGGTAAGTGTCCTCGTAATCAGGACCGCGGCCGAGGCCGTCAGCACGGTTTCTCCCGCGGGCCTGATCTCGCCGGCGAACGCAGCTGCGCCAATTGACGAGGGCCCTTCGTCCGCGATCGCCTCCTTACGGGCAATCAGCGCAGACGTGGCAAGTGCGCATGACAACCCCAGTAAGGCTGCAGCCAGACTCCCCGGGCTGGCCCGGCGCATCACTCTCATCGATTCCTCCCCATACTCTCGCAGGGGGCAGAGCGAGCAATTGTCATACCGAATAGTTCTAAGTCATTTAAAGTCAGTTAATATCATATAAAGTCATCTATATCGATGGGAGGGCCGGCTAACCTATCGTGGCGGGCGAAAAGGATGCTCAAAACTGAGACTTAAGACGGCGCAAAGTGGAACAAAAGTCCGTCCGGCGGCAGCAGTCATCTGCGAGGCAGCCATTTCTCGGCGCGCTAGATGAAGACTCGAACATTAGTTGTATCCAATTGGCATCTCACTGGTGGTGGTCGGGCCCCGATGGGCCGAGACGGGCGAAGCGGTTACGACCGCTGCCGTGAACGGTTGGAGGTCGATCGCTGGCGAGGACGCCAGTCGAGGTAGGTGTCTTCGTATCCGGAGCCGTTGTCTACGCCATTCCGGCCGCGGATCGCGTGGCGCCGTCGAGCGCCGCAGTGATGATCGGCGTCGGGTCCGTGCGCGCCCGGCGCCGCGCCATCGGCGCAGAGATCGCACGCGTGCCGTTCCGGCGCCTCGCTCTCGTCGGGCCTTTCCAGTTTGCTTCGCACAGAGCTTGACCGAGCAACGGGTGTACCCGCGAAGGGTCAAACGTGCAAACGCCGCTGTTCGCGTCGGTTAGGGTAGCGCTGTACCGGTTTGAGACGGGAAAGTCACTTCAGGCGGAGAACAAAGGTGAGGATGGATGAGCCTTTGATCCACTTCTCAATGGAAGTCATCTGAGAAGCAGCTTTTCAGCGCGGGACAAAAGAAGGCTGAAGAGTCGGAAGAGTCTCGGAGTCGGAAGAGTCGAAGAGTCGAAGAGTCGACAGAGTCGGAGAGTCTTGTCGTCAGTCCTTGTTCGCTGTCTCGACGTCGTCCCAGCCGCCCCAGGGCTGCGTCCAGGCTTTGGTTTTCCAGCGCCAGGTGAAATGCAGGGTCAAGCTCAGCGCCAGCAAACCAAGAACCCACCGCCAGAAATACGGATGGCGCCAGAACGTCGCCGCGAGTCCGATGATGATCGTCCACTTCAGCACACGAAACCACACCGGCTGAGCGCGACGGGAAAGGGCGACCCTCATCTCGCGCTTCAGTGCGCTGCCTGCAGACATCACCCAGCGTTGCCTGAGAGGAGATAGTAGACGTCCGTGCGAATGTGCGACGGATCGTCATTCCACTCGCGCTGCCAGTGACCGTAGATCTCCCACTTCGGTCCTGCCAGGCGTTGGTTGTTGGCCCTGCACCACCGATGAACGGCCTCGTGCGCAGCGCCGAGGCCGCCATACGGTCCGAAATGCGTCGTCGATGCCACCGGACCGGCGGGTGTCGCCGAGCGAACGACCTCGCCGTGTTCCGCAAACGGTCCGTGAAGCTCCACTCCCACCTCGAGACGGATGCTGCCATCCCAATAGATAGCGACATGGCGACCGGCTTGTGCCTGTTGCGCACGCACCGCGTTCCAGACCAGGCCACAGCACTCCGGTACCACGCGCGCGAGCTCAGACGCGGTCGCCTGTCGCCGGATGACGGCGAGCGGGACACTCTCGAGTCGTTGAAGCTCGACAGCGTAAGACGTTGTGGACATGGTTCAGCCGGCGATGATACGACAACTCCTGACCTGTGACTCCAGCAGAGGAGAAGCGTGTGGCCTCGCGCGTCCGCCACTCGCCGGCTTGGTGTGCCGCCGTGCTCGTCGTGCCTTCGTGTCTTCGTGTCTTCGTGCCTTCGTGCTCTTCGTGTCTTCGTGGTTTTTGTCGTGTCTTCGTGGTTAGGTGAGCGTGTCATTCACGATCCGAAGCAGATCTCCCGGCAGGAACGGCTTGGGCAGCAGCGTGAGGCCGCGCTCGAAGCCGGCCCGCAGCATCACGTTTTCGGTGTACCCGCTCGTGTAGATCACGCGAACGTCGGGACGATCGGCGGTCAATCGCACCGCCAGATCCCGTCCGCTCAGGCCCGGCATGACGACGTCGGTGACCAGCGCGTGGATCGGTTCGGGATACCGCCGCGCAATCTCCAGCGCCTCGTCGCCGTCGCCCGCGTCCAGCACTTTATACCCGTGGTTTTTCAGCACGTCACGCGCGAACCGGCGAACGGCCGCGTCGTCTTCGGCGAGCAGGATCGTTTGCGATCCACGGCCGATTGGGAGGCGTGGGGGATTCGGTGCGTTCGCCAGCGCCGGCTCGTCCACGACCGGCAGGTAGATTTGGAACGTCGTGCCTCGTCCCACCTCGCTGTCGACCCGGATGAACCCGCCGCTCTGCTTGACGATGCCGTACACGATCGCCAGGCCAAGCCCGGTGCCTTTGTCGCGACCCTTCGTGGTGAAGAACGGCTCGAAGATGCGCCCTTGCGCCTCGCGGGGAATACCCATGCCCGTGTCGCTCATGATCAAGCTTACGTATCGGCCTGCAGGCATGGCCGTGCGTCCTAACGTTCGCGCCTGATCGAGATCGACCATCGCCGTCGAGAGTCGAAGCGCGCCTCCGTTTGGCATCGCATCGCCGGCATTGATGGCCAGGTTCAGCAGCACCTGCTCGATTTGACCGCGGTCGGCGCGAATGCTGTCCACAGGTGTCAGATCGAGTTGGAGGTCGATGGTCTCGGGGATGGTTCGGCGAAGCAGCTTCTGCACGTCGTCGATCATTTCGTTCAGGTCGATAACCGTTGGCTGCAGCATCTGGCGACGGCTCACCGCCAACAGCTGTCGCGTCAGCGCAGCCGCGCGCTGCGCTGCCTTGGCGACCTCTTCCAGATCGGCGCGGCGCTTGTCGTCCTGGCCGAGCGAAAGGAGAATGAGATCGGTGTTGCCCATGATCGCCGTCAGCAGATTGTTGAAGTCGTGCGCGATGCCTCCCGCCAGCAGCCCGATGGCTTCCATCTTCTGCGATTGCCGCAGCTCGTCTTCGAGGCGCTTGCGCTCGGTGATGTCGCTCGTCACGCTCAACACGGCGGTCACTTTTCCGCCGGCGTCATCTGGAATCTCGAAGGGCACGCAGTGAGAGTCGACCCAGATCTCCTGTCCCTTGAATCCGACGATCCGGAACTCGAGCCTGCCGCCTGGGCCGGCGCACGCCCGCTGATGCATGTCGAGAAACCGCACGCGATCGTCCGGGTGCACGAGATCGATAACAGGACGCCGCAGCACCTGCGACACGTCTCTGGCGCCAATCATCGCGAGACCGGCGGGATTCATGTCGAGCAGCAGTCCGTCGGCCGAGACCAGCTTCACGCACGCCGGCTCGGTGTCGATGATGGTCTGCAGCCGCCGCTCGCTGACTTCGAGATCGCGCGTGCGCTGGTCCATGCGCTCGGCCAGCTCGCCGTGCGATCGGCGAAGGACTTCTTCCGACTGCCGGCGTTCGGATGCCGCGGTACCGACCGTGAGGCCCACGACGCTGGCGACAGCCAGAAAGGCTTCCACCAGGAGGAGGGAATCGTTTGGCGATGCCTGCGCGAACGTGCCCAGCCCCTGGGCGCTGCCCCACACCGCAATCAACGACAGGGCACACGTGATCGTGACGGCTTCGCGCTGGCCGAATCTGTACCCGGCCCACACGCAGATCGGAATCGCGAGGAACGACAGCGGGTATGGAGTGGCAACGAACACGACCCATCCCACAACGGCAGCCGTCAGCGTCAGAAGAGCCAGCTCGAGCCGCCGTGCGGCGGGCCAGTCGAAGCGCGGTTGCGCGGCCCACAAAAGGATGACCGGCGCCACTACCATCGCTCCGGCCACATCTCCGAGCCACCACGTCGTCCAGATCGAGCCGGCGTCCTGCCAGCGTGCGAACCCGAACACGCAAATGCTGGTGACGCCAATCGTGGCCGAGACCGTCGCACCGGCCAGACCCGCCAGCACGAAGCGGACGATGTTGTGCGCGCGGTCGAAGACGTGCCGGCCGCCGGCAAACCGGGTCACCAGGTAACCGGCCGTCAGCGCTTCGAGTGTGTTGCCCGATGCAATCAGAAGGGAAGTGACGAAGTTACCGGCCGTCAGTTCGTTGGCCAGGAACGCGCCGAGGAAGATGCCGGGCCAGACGCGAGGTCCGAGGATCAGGACAGCCGCCAGCGCAATCCCGGTGGGCGGCCAGACTGCCGTCGCGCTTTCATGAACGAAGGCGAGTGCCAGCCCGAGCCTGCCGGCGACCGCGTACGCCGCCGCCAGGAGAATCCACGTAATCAAATGTCGCGCAGGCACTTGGCAGATATGTTATCGACTCGTGCGCGCTTGTGCATCATGCAACCAGGACGCGCCCGCGAGCGTAATAGGGATATCCTCATCTCCAGCGTGGTGTGCCAATGACAACCATTTTGCAGGATCTGAAGTTCGCGGCCCGTCGCTTGGTCAGGGATCGCCGATTCACGCTGGCCGCGGTGGCAGCCCTTGCCCTGGGCATCGGCGCCACCAGCGCGGTCTTCACACTCGTCAACGCCGTGCTCCTGCGGACGCTGCCCTTCGACGATCCCGATCGCATCATGATGATCAACACACGCGATGCGCAGGGCCGCACCTTTGGCGTGTCAGAGCCCGACTTCGAGGACTGGCGCCGCGCGACCCGCACGTTTTCCGGGGTTTCGCTGGTGCAGATGGGCCCGGTGAATTTCAGCGCCGACGATCGCCAGCCAGACCAGTATGACGGCGTCTACATTTCCTGGAACGGCTTCTCGCTCATCGGCACGCAAGCCACGGTCGGACGTGAATTTTCTGCCGAAGACGATCGCCCC
Source organism: uncultured Alphaproteobacteria bacterium (assembly GCA_963735125.1). GTDB lineage: Bacteria > Pseudomonadota > Alphaproteobacteria > Rhizobiales > Hyphomicrobiaceae > AWTP1-13. Next base: position 17,858 of record CAVTJY010000036.1, read on the forward strand.
GGCGCTCCGGCGGTCGTGCTGCTGAGCCACTCGGTGTGGCAGAGCCGCTACGGTGGAGATCGCTCGGTTATCGGCCGGACGATTCGCGTGAACTCGGAGCCGGCCACGATCATCGGCGTCATGGCGCCGGGGATGGAGTTTCCATTCAACTCGGACGTCTGGCTGCCGTTGGCGCAGAGGCCCACGGCGCAAACGCGCGCCGGACGCGCCGGGCGCCTGCTGATGTCCTACGGTCGCCTCGCCGACGGCATGACGATCGAACAGGCGCGCAGCGAGATGTCCAGTATCACCGAGGCCCTGGCCGCTCAGTTTCCCGACACCAACAAGGGGGTCACCGCCGTGGTGACGCCGTTCTCCGAGCAGGTCATCGGCAGCGAGATACGGGTTCTTTTCTGGTCGCTCATGGGCGCCGTCGCGTTCGTGCTGCTCATCGCCTGCGCGAACGTCGCCAACCTGCTTCTGGCGCGCGCGGCCGACCGCTCGCGCGAGATTGCGGTCCGCGTCTCGATTGGCGCGACACGGTGGCGCATCGTCCGGCAACTGCTCGTCGAGAGCGTGCTGCTGGCGTTTGTGGCCGGCGTAGCCGGCCTCGGCCTTGCCTACGCCGGTGTCCGATGGTTTGACGCGAGTACGCAGGACATCGGCAAGCCGGTACTGGATGGTCTTCTCGATGGACGGCACAGTGGTGGCGTTCTTCGCGGCCGTGTGCCTGGTGACGGGCATCGTCTTCGGGCTCGCGCCGGCGCTCTACGTGTCGCGCACGAGCGTGAGCGAAGTGATGAAGGATGGAGGACGTGCCGGGTCTGCGGGTCTGCGCGCGCGCCGGTGGACGACGGCGCTGATTGTGGCGGAGCTGACGCTCACGCTCGTGCTGCTCTCGGGTGCGGGGCTCATGATGCGCAGCTTCATGAACCTCTATCGCATGGACATCGGCATCGACACATCGAGACTGGTGGCCATGTCGCTGATCTTCCCGACGCGCACGTATGCGAGCCTCGAATCGCGTGCGTTGTTCCTGCAGCGGCTCGACGATCGGCTCAACGGCATCAGCGCCATCGAGGGGGCGAGCACCACGAACTATCTGCCGTTCAGCGGTGCGTCGCAGCGGCGTTTCGAGATTGACGGCCGGTCGGACATGACGGGTGAGCAGCGGCCGCTCGTGGGGATGGTGGCCGTCGGCTCCAGGTACTTCGATGCCCTGGGCGTGCGTATGCTGCGCGGCCGCGCCTTTACCGCCACGGACGGCGAGCCGGGACGCGAAGCCATGATCATCAATCAGCGGCTGGCCGACATGCACTTCCGGGGCGAAGATCCCATCGGCAAGCGCATCCGGCTGATCAACGACGGCAACATTCCGGGTGCGCCCAAGTTCTACCAGGCCACCGTCGTCGGCGTGTCTCCGACGATCAGGCAGCGCGGCATGGAGCGCGATCCCGACCCTGTGGTGTACATCACGCACGCGCAGAACGCGCTCATGGCGATGAGCGCCAATCTGCTGGTTCGTGCGCGCGGCAATCCTGTGGCCGTCACCGCGCTGCTTCGGCAGGAGATCTCGGCGATGGATCCGGATGTGCCGGTCACCAACATCCGTACGATGGACGAGATTCTCGCGCGCAATCGCTGGCCGCAACGCACGTTCGGCACCATGTTCCTGGCCTTCGCGGTAATCGCCATCGTGCTGGCGGCCGTGGGACTGTACAGCGTGACGGCGTATTCGGTGTCGCAGCGGACACAGGAAATCGGCATCCGCATGGCGCTCGGCGCCGAGGGCCAGCAGGTGCGCTGGCTCATTCTGCGGCGCGGCATGATCGAGCTCGGCGTCGGCTTGTGTCTCGGCATTGCCGGCGCGCTGGGCACCGGACGGCTGCTTCAGGGCATGCTCGTCGGCACCGGCCCGGCCGATGTCTTGACGCTCGTGTCGATCAGCCTGGTGCTCATCTCGGTGGCGGTGATGGCCTGCTTCTGGCCGGCCCGCCGCGCCACGCGGCTGGATCCGGTCAAGGCGCTTCGATACGAGTGATTGCCGCCGGAGAAATAGAGCAGGAGAATTTCTTTGGAAAAATCTGATCCTGATCTCTTGTTTGCCCTTCTTGGCGTCTTTGCGTGGAATCAGAACGTAGCGGGATCGCAGACACGAGCATCCTCTGCGAGAAACCCTCCCGACTGATGCGCCCACAGCGACGCGTACACCCCGTCTCTCGTCAGCAGCGCGTCGTGCGAGCCTCGTTCGACAATCCGGCCGCGGTCCAGAATGATCAGCTCGTCCATCCGTCGCACGGTCGACAGCCGGTGCGCGATGACGATGGCCGTCCGGCCCGAGAGGAGTGTCCACAGCGCGTCCTGGATCAACGCCTCGCTCTCTGAATCGAGGGCGCTCGTCGCTTCGTCGAGCACGAGGATGGGCGCATCCTTCAAGATTGCGCGCGCGATCGCCACGCGCTGCCGCTGCCCGCCCGAAAGCTTGACGCCTCGCTCGCCAACGAGCGTGTCGTAACCGGCCGGCAGGGCATCGATGAACTCAGCGGCGTGCGCGAGCTGCGCGGCGCGCCGCACGTCGGCGTCTGTCGCATCGGGCCGGCCGACCCTGATGTTGTCGGCGATGCTGCGGTGGAACATCGACGGGTCCTGCGGCACATACGCGATCAGGTTGCGCAGCGCGGCCTGCGGCACGCGCGCGATTGACTGGCCGCCGATGAGGATGGCGCCCGACTCGATGTCGGCAAACCGCAGCAGCAGCCGCGTCAGCGTCGTCTTTCCGCCGCCCGATCGCCCGACCAGCCCTATCTTTGCACCCGGCGCGATCGCCAGCGACAGACGATCGAACAGCAGCGGCTGTGATGGCGAGTACCGGAAGCTGACGTCGCGCAGCTCCACGCCGAAATCCGCCGGTGAAAACACCTCGGTCGTGTCCGCGTCCGTCACCGATGGCGGGTCGAGCAGCAGTTCGGCGAACTGCGCCGCGTCGGTGAGCGCGCCTTCCAGGTTTCTGTAGATGCGGTTGAACTCCCACATCACGCGCGTCGCGGTCGAGTAGTAGCTGAACGTGATGAACACCACCTCGAGGCTCGCGGCCGACCTGCCGCCAACCGCAAGCGCCAGGATGAGCCCGAGCGTGTTGGTGATGACGAACATCGGCGACGTCACGAGATCGACGCGAAGGTTCTGATAGTCCCACGAACGCAACGTCTTCGAGGCGTAGTCGCCCACGTTGCCGGCGTGGATGCGCGCTTCGTCGGGCTCGCGCGCGAACGCGCGGACCGCTTCGGCGTTGGAAATCGAATCGGCCACGTGACCGGCGAGCACGTTCGACGCCGTTTCGCGGATGTCCACGAGGCGGCGGCGGCGCCGAATCAACGGCACGACCATCATGAGCGTCGTCGCGAGCATGACCAGCAGAAGCACGATGAGCCACGGAGAGTACGACCACAGCACCACACCCACGAACGCAAGCGGCAGCAGCGATGGCGCCATCTGAAACGACAGCACGTCGAACACGTCTTCGAACCGGCGCGCATAGCCGAGGGCGCGTTTGGTGAGCGAGCCGGCGTAGTTGTTCTGGAAGAACGCGAGATCTTTGACCAGGAGCTCGTCCATCGCTTCGATATAGAGCCCCTCCATGCCTCGGATCTCGACGCGAGCGATGAGTGCGACCGCGATGCGCCAGACGATCTGACCGCTCAGCCACAGCGCCGCGAACGCCGCCACGTACGGCGCCAACCGAGCCACCGTAAAGGGCTCGCCCCGGGCGATCGTGCCGAGCAGCCGGGCGACGACGAGCGGGGGAGCGTAGAAGGTGAGCACGTCGGCCACCGCCGGCAGCAGCAGCGCGCCTAGCGCAGCCGCGCGCCGGCGGCGCACCTGTGCCGAGGTACTGGCGGATGACCAGCCGAAGCGCGGCCGAGAGACGCCTGTCGTCCCGCTGTGTGTCGGTGCTCGTCGTCATAAAAAGCAAAAGGCCATCACCTGGTTACAGGTGATGGCCTTCGGAAATCCGGAAACTCGGGGGCTGAAGCCTATCTCACCTGCGTTCACTCGTACAAAGGACGATGCCGTGCATCGGCCATTGCGTGAAGATCGAAACGTAGGTGCTGCCCACGAAATGAGTTGAACACGACCCAGATGCGGTTGTCAACGCTGAGGGCTAAGGGCTAGGGACGGAGGGCGAAGGGCTGAGGGCTTAGCTTAGGGCTGAGGGCTGAAGGCTTAGGGCTGAAGGCTTAGGGCTTAGTGCTGAGGGCTGAGGGCTTAGTGCTGAGGGCTGAGGGCTGAGGGATTAGGGATTGGGGATTAGGGATTAGGGATTAGGACGTCAGACAGTACGCGTCAGGCAGTACGCTTGAGACAGTACGTAGTGTCCGGCTTTAGCCGGACCGTGTCAGTCGTTTCGCAGCGGTGTTGTCGGCGGCCAGCCGGTACACGCCGGGTTCGAGCATCGTCGCGTAGCCTTCGGCCACGAGTGCGCGATTGCCGCGTCCTGCTTCGGGCCGCGACAAGCCGGTGACGCGGGCGAGCTCGCCGAGGACCGTCATCCCCGCGGCGTCCAGAAAACAACGGGCGATTTCCTTCAGCGCGATGTCTCGATTCACGCGCCTGGTCAGCTCGTCCGGAAAGCGATCGATACCGAGCGTCCAGATGTAGGTGAACTTCGGCGCATATACCGCCGCACTCGGTATCACGATCATGGCCGCCTGGAGCTCATCCATCGCTCTGGTGAACGACGCACGATCCTTGACGCCCGAGTCGGCACGCAGATCGGACGTGCCCATCTCCCATTCTTTGCGGAGCACCTTCAGAACTGCTCGCGCGGATTTGCTCAGTCGCCGCTTCTCATCGAGTCGGCGCATTCCGCACACGGCATGAAAATAGGGGATCATGCGGGGCGCGAGAAACATCGCCTTCCCGCGCGCAAGCTTGGCGTAGTACACCTTGCCCCGCGTCATGATCTCGTCCTTCAACTCCCAGGTGAGCGACGTTTCGGGATCTTTCTGCACGTTGCGCGGCAGCACCGCGTCGCGGCGCCCGCAGACCGCGACGTAGAGCGATGGACCGGGCCGCCGCGAGTCGGTGAACCCGGCGGCGAAGCCGACATCTTCAATAAAGTGTTCTGCGTCGGCGACCGATTCGACCTGACGCGTTCCTTGACGGCACCAGCGCTCGTCGCGATATTCTTCAAATTCTTCTGGAATCTCTGACTTCGGTCTCATACTCGTGCGTACCGGCACTGTATCAATAATGCCCAAGGTACTCATCATCGCGCTCGTTGTGGCCATCGCGCTCGTTCCCGCAGCTGCGCGGCAGGTAACAACGCGGATCCTTTTCGTCGGCAACAGCCTGACCTACTGGAACGATGGACTCGACGTCCATCTCGAACGGTTCGCTGCAAGCGCAAAGCCGTTCCTATCCGTGACGACCGGTCGATCGGTGGTGCCAGGGGCGTTCTTGAAATCACTGTGGCTGCGTCAGGAGCCGCGCCAGGCGATTGGGACTGGGAACTACGATGTCGTCGTGTTGCAAGAAGACCTTCCGGAGACCACCGTCGACGATTTCCGCCAGCACGCGAGGCTATTTGTTGCGGAGGCGCATAAGGCAGGCGCGCGTCCGGTTCTGCTCATGGCCTGGGCGTACGAGCGGCTTGGCTGGATCACGATGGACGGTATCGCACGCGCGCATCGTGAGGCCGCTGCCGAGCTGAACGTCGACGTCGCTCCAGTGGGCCTCGCGTGGCAACGCGCGTCAGCCCAGCGGCCCGAATTGACGCTGTACGCGCCCGATCGCGAGCACCCGAGCCTCCACGGCAGCTACCTCGCCACCGCGGTGGTGTATGCGGTCGTCTTCGGACGGAACCCGACGGGCGTCCTGTACACGCCAGCCGGCGCGACCGCTGAAGATGCGCAGTTCCTGCAGAACGTTGCCTGGGAAACACTACAGGCGTATCGAGCGATTCCCGAGCGCTAGAGAGCCGTTTTCGCTTTGTTGTAGTACGTAGTGTCCATATCAGCCGGACTTCACGACGGTCCGCCTGAAGGCGGACACTACGTACTTATGAAACCGCTCTAATCTGCCGCCTCGCCAGAGAACGTCGCAAATGGGCCTGCAAAACAAACGAAGGAGATCAGAAGGTCAGGAGATTTGTAGTTGAAAGGAATTCTTCTGATCTCCTGATCTCGTGTTTGTATCTCTCTGACCTTCGAGCCCGTTTTCGCTTCGCTGCAGTACGTAGTGTCCGGCTTTAGCCGGACTTTCACGACGGTCCGCCTGAAGGCGGACACTACGTACTTGTGCGAACGTCTACCGCACGTTGCCCCTGCGCAAGGTGTCGAGCGCATAGAACGTATCGCGCCACCGGACGCCGCCCTGCCAAAGCGTGACGACGGCTGAGTTCACGACCGCGAAGAACAAGACCGGGTACAACAGCGGTGTGATGGCCGCACTGGCAGGAGACCATCCCAATCGCCGAGCGAAGACAGCGGCTGGAAGGGCCAACGACCACGGCGCGAGCCCTGCGGCGATTCCGGCGGCGGTTCTCGTCCAGAGGCCGAGGATGCACGTGCCCGATATCAGGGTGAACACAATTGCGCCCGCCACCACCGGGGCCACTCTGAAATCGACCGCGGCGAAGTAGTTCTTCTCCATGATCCTGATCATGCGCGGCACGGTGGTGCCCCAGTGGCACTCCACGTCGGCCCCGCCGAGGAACGCCCGCGTTCGCTTTCCGGCGCGATGCAGGAGCAGGCCCAGCTTGATGTCGTCCACGATCGTCAAACGCAGGGCTTCGTAGCCACCGCAGGCGCGGTAGGCGGAACGGCGCACCAGGTTGAACGCACCAATGCCCAGGTGGGCGCCCGGACGGTCGCGGTTCACGCCAGACATCCAGCTCGCCAGGCTTCCCAGGAACGCCAGATGCCACGCCTGGGCGCCGAGCGTTTCGGCGGCGACACCGGGCGTCAGCGTGATGTGATCGACGGCATCTCGACCGGCGACGCGCAACGCACGCGCAATCACGTCCGGCTTCAGCCAGCAGTCGCCATCGGTGAAGAGCAGCCAGTCGCCCATGGCCACACGCTCGCCCACATGGCACGCGTGCGACTTGCCCAGCCAGCCGTCGGGCAGGTGCTCAACGTGTGTCGCACGCACGCGCGCATCCTCAGACGCGAGTCGCCGCACGATGTCACCCGTCGCGTCGGTGGATCGATCGTCAACGACAATTACCTCGAGTGCGATATGCCGCTGCGCGAGCAGATGACGAACCGTCGCTTCGAGGCGTGCTTCCTCATCGCGCGCCGCCACGATCACCGAGCAGCGCACGGCGGTAATCGGCAAGCCGTCCAGTCCGACCGGTTCGGGGAGCGCCTCGAGCGCAGGCAGCCGCCGCGCCCACCGCTGGTGCCGGAGCTGGGCCAGCGTCAAGCCGACGAAGAAGGCGGCCGTACCGATGAACGCGATGGTTATCCACATGGCCTCCATCTCGCGAGACGGCAGGCGGCGCGACTGAAGTCGCGCCCTACCGCTTGGGAGTTGTGGTCTCTATAAACGGCCCGTGCAGCTTCACCGGCGCGTGCGAAGGACGGAGGCGCAGGTTGATCATCTCGACGAAAATCGAGAACCCCATCGCGAAATAGACGTAGCCCTTCGGAATGTGGAAGCCGACGCCGGCGCTGACCAGCGTGAGCCCAATCATCAACAAAAACGAGAGCGCCAGCACCTTCACGGTGGGGTGGCGCATCACGAAATCGCCGATCGGTTTTGCCGAGAACATCATGATGGCCACTGCAATCACGACCGCGGTAATCATGATCGACAGGTCATTGGCCATGCCGACGGCGGTGATGACCGAGTCGAGCGAGAAGATGATGTCGAGCAGCATGATTTGCCCGATGATGGCGCCGAACGACGGGGCCACCCTCGTGCTGCCATGGCCCTCTTCGCCCTCGAGCTTCTCGTGGATTTCGACGGTGGCCTTCCAGAGCAGAAACAACCCTCCGCTGATGAGGATGAGGTCGCGTCCCGAGAAGCCGTGACCGACGGCATGGAAGAGCGGCTGGGTGAGACGCATGATCCAGGTGAGCGAGAGCAGCAGCAGGATGCGCATGCCCATCGCGCCGCCGAGTCCCAGCGTGCGCGCGCGCGGCTGCTGAGCGGCCGGCAGCTTACCCACCAGGATCGATATGAAGATGACGTTGTCTACGCCAAGAACGACCTCGAGAAAGGTGAGGGTGGCAAGCGCGATGAGCCCGTCGGCAGTGAGAAACGCATCCATCCGACAGATTCTAGCAACTCACGGCTCTCGGCGAATGAAGCCAGCCGTCAGCTTCCCGCGTGGCGTAGCGAGAGCGTGAAGTTGACCATCGCCTCCCCGGTGGGCGGGACGGTGACTTCCTTCGAGACGGCATAAGGCGCCTCATACTCGTACCGCTGCAGGCTTTCGATGATGCGTTCGACCCTGACGCCCTCGTGCCACATCTTGACCGGGTACGTCCCCGGCGGCACATTGTCGATGACGAATGCTCCCGTCTCGTCCGTGACAGCTACGTAGGGATGCGATGCGACGAACAGGTGCGCTCGCATCCACGGATGCCCCGCTTCGCAGGAGAGCGTGACGATGCCCGGCTTGGCTGTGGAAATATCGACCGTCGAGCGGAGCCCCCGAATCGGCTGCGCGATATTGAAGATGGTCATCGGCCCTTCGGGAGTGGTCCCCCGTGCGTGCACGTTATGCAGAATCGGATCGCTGTTGACGATGTCGATCGTCGTCCCCGCTGCGATGGCCATTGAAGTCGGCGCGTACTCACACTGCTGCTGATCGACGAGGACAGAGGTGGGTGCGAGCGCCGGTCCGTCGTATGGGGCGTCGTCCAGATACACGAAGGCATGACGCACGCCGTTGTCTGGGCCAAGCGACAGGCGGGTCATCGAGACGCTGGACCCGCATACGTTCGTGTCTTTTGTGTTCGGCTGACGGACGTGCTTCAGGAACGGCACCGTCGAACCGAACAACGCCGCGGATGCGGCCGACGCAGGCTTCGCTTTGATGACGACTGGGATGCCGGTCCGGCACCTGATTCGACGGGCTCGTTTGGTCTTCCACATGCACTCGCCGTCGCGAGCATGAGAGCGAGAACAGGCAGGCCCAGTCGCATCACTTCGCCGCCGGAGGAATCGGTTCCGGTACTGGGTTTTTGATCGGCGGCAAGCTCCGTAAGTAGGCAAAGATGGCTTTCAGGTCGTCATCGGTCATCTGACGGTACATCGTCCAAGGCATCGGAGGAAGAATCGGGCGCCCCTCTCCTTGATGCTTGCCGGTACGAATCGCTTTCATGAACATCTCTTCGGTCCAACTTCCAAGGCCGGTCGTCTGATCTGGCGTCAGGTTCGCCGTGAAGCTCACGCCCCATGGTCCCGCCCAGATGGTAAAGTGGCTTCCGCCCAAGGCCGCCCATCCAGTGGGTGAAATCACGCCGGCAGGTATTGGAGGAATCTTCTCGTTGGCGGGATGACCCGAGAGCAGACGTGCTGGATCGGGCTCTGGCATGCCGCTCTCGAACACCTTCGGCGAATGGCAATCATGGCAGCCACCGAGCGTCACGAGATACTTGCCGCGCTCGACCGGCGTTTGTGCCGGAGCACTGGCAGGTGTTGGAACGCTCGCAGCGGCCGGTGGCGCAGCAGCGGGTTCGGGTGTTGACGGCTGTCCGCACCCGGATATCGAGATCGCCACAACAGTCATCACCAGCGTGAGCTTCTTCGCACACTGTCCCCGCCGCATCGCATCCTCCTTGGGCCTCACCGTGTCCGTCCAAACGCCTGGAAGAAAAGAGGATTATGCACCGATTCGGCGGTGGTGACCTTTTCTACTCGGCTCTCAGGGCGAGCAGCGGGTCATGCCCGTAAACAGATCGCAAACGAGCCGCATGGACGCCGCACTACGGCGCGCCGGTTGCCTTGATGAACTGCGCGAGGTTGTCGATCGCCCAGGTCTGCTCGACGTATCCCTCGTGGCTGTGATACGCCAGCTGCGTGCCGTCCGGATGCACAGTCAGACTGCCGATTCCCGCGAAATAGCCGTCCACCTTCGAGAGCGGCAATTCGCCGATCCTTCGCGCGGCGCCGCCGTTGACCGGCACTTCCCACACCCACAGCGGATACTGCACCTGATCCTTCCGGCCGGCGACTTCGTCTTCGTGACGCACGACGATCAGGCGCTCGCCATCGGGCATCCACGCAATCGACATGATGAGCGGCGTCTTCCTCCCGTCTTCTCCGAAGTACGCCGTCGTGATGAGATCATGCGAGATCTGGCCGCCGCTCGACGACATTGTGACCAGTCGCGCGCTGTTCGTGTCGTGCACGACCAAAGCGATGCGATTGCCGTCGAGCGAACGCGCGAGGTTGCTCACGTGGCCATCGAACAGCACAACCTCACTGCCCGACGCGAGCGATCGCCGGACAATGCCGGTCGGCCGGGGCGCCGTCAACTCGCACATAGATGATGTCATCACCCGAACCGGCACAAACGAGTGGCTGACGGCGGCTGACGGGCAGCCGCTGAGCCGACGCGTCGTTCACGGTGATTCGATATCCGAGGTCGCCGACTCCTGGGGCGTATCCCGATGCAATCAGCACATTGCCGCTCGGGCACCAGCTGATCGTTCCATAGGCACTCACCGCGTGATCGAAAGGAATTTCGCGCTCGCGTCCCGTCGTGAGCTCGCGAAGCACGATGCGGCGGCCGCTGCCGCGTAAGTGAGCAAGATAGCGGCCGTCGGGCGAAAACGCCGGAGCGGTGTTCACCTCATTCAGTGCCGGCGGCAATCGTGTGGGCTGCCCGAGCCGAGGTCCGGTCGCGCCAGACGTCAACGGCAATGTGTATGTGCTCCAGTCATTCGTGGCGAACCAATAGAAGAAGCTGCCGCTGTCGGCGAAGCGCTCCGCTTGTCCGAATGGAGATAGACTGCGCCACACCAGCCGGGCGGCTCCAGCCACCCTGCCCGCAGAGACGGGAGCAAACCAGAGATCTCGTGGACCGCGTCGGTCGCTCTCGAACACGATCCCCGACCCGTCGGGGAGGAACATCGGTTTGCTGTCGTTTGCCGGATGCTCGAGGCGCTGTTCGCGGCTTCCATCTGTTGCAAGGAGGTACACATCAGGCCGCGCGGATCGGTCGATCGCGTCGTGATATGCGACCAGCTGTCCATCGGGCGAGAGAGACGGCGGCTGCGAGTGATCGCGCCAAGTGAGCGTCTTCAGCGTCTGTACCTTTCCGCTCAGATCGACCGAGGCGATCTGCGCGGTCGAATCGAGCTTCATGATCCACACCCAGATCCGTTCGTCTTGAGGAGCCCATCCAAAGATGCGCACGCCGAATCGGTTGAGATCGGCGGCGGTCCAACGTGCCAGCCGTCGGCCCTCACCACGTCCGCCGACGTCAAAGATGCGAAGCTCGAGCTCGGCGGCGTCCTGTGGACCGCCGGCGCGAACGATTGCCGCCACCTTGCGTCCATCGGTTGACAGATGAAAGTGGCCGCCGCCCGCCATCGACTGCGGCCCGTCCGTTGACAGCTGGCGTACGCCGCCGCCGGCAATTTCGGCCAGCTCGAAGGCGCGCTGCTCCCCGTTATAGCGGAGCAGCGTGCGGCCATCGCGCGTTGGAATCGCGTAAATCTCGATTGAGGTCGTGCGGGCCGATGCGGCGTTGCGCCAATCGACGACCAGCCGCTGGGCTGGAGCGGCCGCAAGGCGTACGGACCCCGACAATGCGGCGAGCCGCGCTTTCGCTTCGGCGACGGCATCGGCCTGGTCGGTGTAATCGCGAACGATTTGCGCGAAGATCTCGCGGGCCTGGGGATCGCCGAGCTTGTGATAGCAGTCGGCCATACGCAACAGAGCTTTGACGGCCAGTTCGCGATCCGGCCCGGTCGAAATTTTTCGGGTACTGAGCGATGGCGCTCTTCAGATCGCCTTTGACGGTTTCGGTTTCCATCGCGGCACGAAGCGCGAGCTCAGCCTCGCGAGTGCCCTGCGCGGCGGGACCGCCGGCTGCGACGACGAATCCGATCGCCAAAAGCACGGTGGCGTGGCGTATTGATCTCATTGGGGCCTCCTCGCGACGAGTCTCGCGCGCCCGTGTCAGGCGATCGGCGCGTAACGTACGAAGATTCCGTCAATTCTCGTCCGGTCCGGGCTGGTCGTCGAACCGGTAGCCGATGCCGCGCACGCCGACGAGAAAACGCGGCTGCGACGGCTCGGGTTCGATCTTCTTGCGCAGATTGAATACGTGCGTGTCGACGGCGCGATCCGTGATGGCGATGCCGTGCCCCCATGCCGACGCAATCAGCTGATCCCGGCTGAACACGCGGCCCGGGTTCCTGAGAAACACGCCCAGCAGCCGCAGCTCCTGCGGTGTGACGTCGAGGATCCGTCCCGAGCGGCGCACCTCGGCGCGATCGAAATCGACCTCGCAGTCGCCGAAGCGATGCGTCTGCGGCGACAGGCGGGCGGTGCGCCTGAGTTGCGCGCGGATGCGGGCCCGCAGCTCTCGCATGCTGAACGGCTTGGTGACGTAGTCGTCGGCGCCGCAATCGAGCCCCAGCTCTTTTTCCGCCTCCTGTGCGCGTGCGGTGAGCAGAATGATCGGCGTGGCGATGCCAAGCCGCCGCAGCTCGGCGCACACATCGAACCCGTCCATCTTCGGCAGCATGACGTCGAGCAGAATGAGATCCCACCCCCCGTTTCGCGCGAGCTCGAGTCCGAGCACGCCGTTTGCCGCGTTGGCGGCCTGATGTCCCTGCCGGCGCAGATCTTCCTCGAGACTGAGGAAGATGTCCGGCTCGTCCTCGACGATGAGAATTCTCGCCATCAGGCGCAGCTTTCTCCGGGAAAGACGACCCGGAACGTGCTGCCCACGCCTTCTTCCGATTCCAGCTCGATCGAGCCGCCGTGCGCGCGCACGATGTGCGTCACGAGCGCGAGACCGAGGCCGGTTCCCTTGATGCCGAGGGCACGGGCCTGCGTGCCGCGCACGAACTTGCTGAAAATGTCGCGCTGCTCGCCGCGAGGAATGCCGATGCCGGTGTCGCGCACCGCGATGCAGACGCCGGAGGCGTGCGGCGCGACCGACACGTGAATCGAACGTCCCTCAGGTGAGTACTTCACGGCGTTGTCCAGAAGATTCCAGAGCGCGTTGGTGAGCGAGGCGGCGTCGCCGTTCAACCGGGTGCCGGCCGGCAGATCGACCGTGAGGTCGATGGTGACGTCGTGAGGTGCCGCGCGGCGGAACTCCGCGACCGCGCGTGCCGCCAGCTCGCCGACGTCGAGCGGGCGAAGGTCGTAGGCCTTGCGGCTGCCTTCCATGCGCGAGAAATCGAGCAGCGATTCAACGAGACGCTGCAGCCGCTCGGTGTTCCGGGCGAGCGCGTCGTAAAACGTGCGGCGCCTCTCGACGGGCATGTCATCGCGCTCCGCGAGCAGCTCGGTGATGTGTTTCAGGGACGCCAGCGGCGTGCGGAACTCGTGCGATACCGTCGAGACGAAATCGGTCTGCACACGCGCGACCGCGAGATCGCGCTGCACCACACGCCACAACACGACGCTCGTCCCGGCCAGCATCACGAGAATCGCGCCCAGGCCGGCCGCGACCAGGCGCCGGCGGCTCGCATACTCGCGCGTCTGTTCGGCTTCGTTCCTGGCTGCGATGGCGATGGTCCACGGCAAGCCAGTCTCCGAGGCGTCGGCTTTGACCGCTCGTTGGCCAGATGCCGCGCGTCCGGCAATCCGCTGTCCCGATGCCGTAAGCAGCGCCGTATCGGATGCCGCCGGGAACCCGGCGAGCCATCCGCCAAGGGCACGCGGTGCCATCACAAGCCAGGTGTATTCCGTCGGCGTCCGCCGCCATGCGACGGTCAGCGCGCTGCCCGGAACCGGCACCACCTTGCGGCCGGAGCCGCCGGCGCCAACGGAGGATTCCTGCTGCCACTCCTCCCACAATGCCGTTGCTGCCTCGGAGAACTGCTGGCGGTCGTCTGCGGCGATTGCGACGCCGGTCCACGTGCTGAGGTCAGCGAGCGCCAGGTGCCAGGCCGTGCCATCGATCTGCCATCGGCCGCCGACGAGATCCTTCTGCAGCGTTGCTGCATGACGGATCAATTCGTCGTGTGCGCCACGCTCGCGAAGCACGGAACCGATCGCGCGTCGGGCGAGCAGATCGGCGGGCGTTCCCTCGATGCCAATGTCCGGGAACGCGGCGAGCCGCTCGTAGGCGTCGAGTGCGTCTCGCCAGCGGCCCTCGCGGCGATGAATGCGCGCCTGGCGCAGCAGGGCACCAGCCCGCACGGCCCGATCAGTGGACCGCGCGAGCCTTTCATATAACAGGAGCGCACCGCCTGCGTTGGATTGGAATTCCAGGCGCTCTGCATCGGCGAAACGTCCGTGGGGCACCGTCTTCAGCTGACGGACACTGGGCAGCCAGAGCACCGCCTCAGCCGGCCTGACCTCGATGCCCCGCGAGGTTGCGGTGAGGCGAACAATCCCGTCTGGAACGACTTCAGTCGTGAGCGCCTGGTCCACCCGCCGGAGTGCCTGCTCGAGCATGCGAGCGACAGCCTGAGCGTCGGCCTGACGGCGTTCGAGCTCGCGCTGCTCGAGCATTACGCGGTCGTGCTCGAGCAGGCGCACGCCCAGCCACGCCAATGTGACGGCGGGCGGGACGACGACCGCCAGCAGGAGAGCCGCCAGTCTTCGCACCATGTTCGTGGAGAGTCGTATTCAAACACTTTTCAGTGGAGGGACGAACCAGTTTTTGTCAAGGATTCGTTAGGCTGCGTGGCACTATCTCGCAGCCCCAAGGCCGGCGCATTCTCGGCTGGGGCGATGGCGGAAAAGCACTGGAGCTGATTCGGTCGTCGGCGACCTGAGCTCGAGATACATCCACTATAATTGCCGCCGATACCGTGGCCTTGACCTCTGGCTCTCGAATCGGCCCGTACCAGATCGCCGCCGAAATCGGGAGAGGCGGGATGGGTGAAGTCTATCGAGCGCTCGATCCCAACCTCGATCGCCAGTCGCGCTCAAGATTCTTCCCGACACCTTTGCCCGTGACCCCGATCGGCTGGCGCGCTTCGAGCGCGAGGCGAAGACGCTCGCCGCGCTGAACCATCCCAACATCGCGCAGATCTACGGGCTGGAGAAGGCGGATCGCGTCCGCGCTCTCGTCATGGAGCTGGTCGAAGGCCCGACGCTTGCCGACCGCATCGCGCAAGGGCCGATTCCGGTCAACGAAGCACTTCCCATCGCCCGGCAGATTGCCGAAGCGCTCGAAGCGGCGCACGAGCAGGGCATCATCCATCGGGATCTCAAGCCCGCCAACATCAAAGTTCGGCCGGACGGCACCGTGAAGGTGCTGGACTTCGGCCTGGCAAAAGCGCTCGATCCGCCAGGCACGGCGCGGGCGCCGATCCCGCCGCGCTCTCGATGTCGCCGACGATTACGTCGCCGGCGTCCTGACCGGCGCCGGCATCATCCTCGGTACCGCCGCCTACATGAGCCCGGAGCAGGCGCGGGGTAAGGCGGTCGACAAGCGGACCGACATCTGGGCCTTCGGCTGCGTGCTCTACGAGATGCTGACCGGTCGCCGCGCGTTCGATGGTGACGACGTGACCGATGTCCTCGCACGCGTGCTCGAGCGGGATGTCGACCTGCGTGCCGTTCCCGTTTCCGTTCCGCCGGCCGTCCGTCGCCTGTTGCGCCGTTGTCTCGCGAAGGACCGGCGCGAGCGCCTGTCGGGCATCGAGGTGGCTCGCCTGGAAATCGATGAAGCGTTGACGGGTGCTCCCGAGATCGCGCAGGCCCCATCAGCGGCCGCACCGCCGCGGTGGGAACGCGCTGCGTGGGCTGCCGCCGTCGTCGGCGCCGCTGCGATTGCGGGTGGTGCGGCGTATTACAGCCGTCCGTCGCCTCCGCCGCCTGCAGAAGTGCGCTTCGAGATACCGGTGACGCAGATGCGCTTCATCAGCGACTTCTCCGTCTCGCCCGACGGCCGCCGGGTGGCGTTTGCCGCGGCGGCGCCGGATGGCCGCGAAGGCGTCTGGATTCGCGCGCTCGATTCGCCGACTGCGCGCCTGTTGCCTGGTACCGAGAATGCCGCGCCGCAGTCCGTGTGGCCGGCGTGGTCTCCCGACAGCCGGTTCATCGTGTTCGCGGCAGACGGAAATCTGAAGAAAATCGACGTGACGGGCGGGCCGCCGCAAACGCTGACGCCGCTCGGCGGACAGATGGGTGGGGCGACCTGGAATCGCGACAACGTCATTATCTTCGGCAGCAACGATCACGGGCTGCGCAGGATCTCGGCATCCGGCGGCGAGGTCACTGCGGTGAGCGAACGCGACAAGTCGCTCGAGGAGACGTACCACGACGCGCCCGTGTTCCTTCCCGACGGCAAGCACTTTCTGTATCTCGCCTGGAGCAACCCGAAGCCGGAGAATCGTGCGATCTTCATCAGCTCGCTCGATTCGCCGTCGCGCACACGGCTGATGACGGCCGAATCGAACGCAGTGTACGCGCAGGGGCACCTGCTGTTCCTGCGTGGCGATGCGCTCGTGGCGCAGCCGTTCGATCCCGATCGCCTGCAGTTCACCGGCGATGCGGTCGCGCTCGACGTGCGGGTGGCCAAGGTGACCGGAGAGGTTGCCGCCGTTTCCGTATCCGACACCGGTACGCTCGTCTACCGTGCACCGGGCGACGAAACGCCCAGTCGCCAGCTTCTCTGGATGGATCGCACCGGCAAGACCGTCAGGGCAGCGGATATCGATTTCCAGATGGCGCCCGGCTTGAAGTTGTCGCCGAGCGGCAGGCAGATCGCCTTCACCGAAGGCATGCCTCCCGACATCTTTCTCTACGACTTCGATCGCCGCGCCAAGACGAGGCTGACGACGAACCCGGCGGTCGACCACGCTCCGGTGTGGTCGCCCGATGGGACCAGAATCGTGTTCGATTCGCACCGCGCGCTTGCCGGCGCAGGAAATCGTGCTGAGGCCGGTCTGTACGAAAAGCCGTCGAACGGAGCGACCGCGGAGCAGCCGATTCTCGATCGTGAGGACGGCGTCCAGCACTCTCCGCGCGACTGGTCGGCCGACGGGAGCACGCTTGTATTTGCCAAGCAGGGACAGAACGGGCGCTGGAACCTGTGGGGGCTTCCGCTCACCGGCGACCGCAAGCCGTTTCCGTATCGCAATGGCGAGTTCAACGAGAACGAAGCGTCGTTATCGCCGAACGGCCGGTTCCTGGCGTTCACGTCGAATGAGTCGGGCAAGAACGAGGTCATCGTGCAGCCGTTTCCCGATCCGAGCCGCGGCCGCTGGCAGATCTCCACCGAGGGTGGGTCGGCCCCGCGGTGGCGCCGCGACGGACGCGAGTTGTTCTATCTCGATTTGAAGGGACGACTCATCGGCGTGTCCGTGACCACCACCGCGGATTTCAGCATTCAGCAGGCGACGCTGCAGATTCAGACGCCGCTGCCAGTCCCGCTGCCGGTCGGCGGCGTGCTGTTTCCCTATGACGTGGCGCCAGACGGAGAGCGGTTCCTGCTGACAGTGCCGATCGAGGGTGCCAGGTCCACACCCATCAGCGTGCGCGTCAATTGGCCGGTGTTGGCGGGCGCCAAATAATCAACAGATCACTTTTGCGCCTATCGGTCACTCGGCTCTCAGGGCGAGCAGCGGGTCCACCTGTGTCGCGCGCCGCGCAGGAACGCAGGTGGCGATGAGCGCAACCGCGACCACGGGCACGGCCACGACGATGTAGGCGAGAGGATCCCTCAGATCGACGATGGGAAGCGCCTGCGAGGTAACCAACGCGAGCGCAGCGGCTCCGGCCGAGCCGATGACGGCGCCGATCACGATCGGCAAGCTTCCCCGCGCGGCGACCATGCCAAGAATCGATGCCGGGCGAGCGCCGAGTGCCATGCGAACCCCAATCTCGCGCGTGCGTTGGCTCACCGAAAACGAGACGAGGCCGTACACACCCGCGGCCGCGAGCAGCAGAGCGACGATGGCGAACACGCCGAGCATGCCGGTGAACAGATACGTTGCACCCAAATCGTCGGCGAGCTGCCGCTTCATGCTCTTGATGTCGTACACCGGTTGGGTCTTGTCGAGCTGTGCGAGCTCGCGGCGGATTGACGGCCCGAGCTCAACGGGATCGACACCGGCGCTGCGAACCACGAACGCGATCGCACGCTCGGGCCGCCACGAGCTCGGCACATACACCTGGGGCGTCAAGGCCCGCGCGAACCCTGTATTCCCGACATCGTCGGCGATGCCCACCACGTCGAGCCATTCCGTTTGGTTGTCGGCAAACGCGATGCGCTGTCCAATCGGACTCTCGCCCGGCCAGTACTGCCGCGCCGCTTCGCGGCTGACCAGGGCGACCGGCGGTGCATTGCCGAAATCGGCGCGAACGAAGCCCCGCCCGCGGACAATCGGAATGCGCATCGTCTGCAGGTAATCGCTGCTGATGGCGGCGGTGGCCGCCTGGGGTTGCGATTCTGGTAGAGGCACGGGCCTGCCTTGAATCACGAAGTGGACGCGCGACAGGCGATCGGCAACCGGGAGCCGGTCAATCGTCCCGGCACCGGTGACGCCGGGGAGTGCCCGAATGCGCTCGATCGCGCGCGTGTAGAAGTCGTGCGCCGCGGCAGCGTCGGGATAGCCGGCTTCGGCCAGACTCATTCGCAGCGTCAGCACCTGCGCGCTCTCGAAGCCCAGATCCATGTAATGCAGGCGCCACGTGGTGCGCCCGATCAACGCAACCTGCGTCATCAAGATGAGCGCCAGTGCCACCTGTGCGACGACGAGTGATTCGCGCAGCCGCCGGCCAATCCGCGTTTCGGCGCCGCGATTGCCTTGGCGCAGCTCTTCCATATCGGGCTTCGACATGCGCAAGGCCGGCAGCAGGGCAAACCCGAGGGGTGCGAGCAACGTAAGCGCGGCGCTGACGGCAAGGACGTGCCCGTTCAGGCTCATATCGCGGAAGCCTTCGGCTCCCGCACTGGCGAATCGAACCGCAACGAGGCCCCACCAGGCGAGAAACACACCGACGGCGCCCGCGGCCGCCGACGTGACGAGGCTCTCGATCATGAACTGGCGGATCTGATGGAGGCGGCCCGCCCCGAGTGCCGCGCGGACGGCCAGCTCGCGACGCCGCGTGGCGACATGCGCGAGGATGATGCTCGACACGTTCGCGCACGCGATGCAGACCACCATCACCGCGACGAGCGAGAGCAGCAGTACGACGGCCGTAATGTTGGTGCCGAGCATCTCGATGAGAGGCCGCACGACGGCCCCGATTCGTGCGTTGGTGTGCGGATAGTCGGTCTGCAGCTGACGTGCCGCCGCAAAGAGATCGGCCTCGGCCTGCTCGCGTGGCACACCGGGCTTCAGCACGCCGGTGACATACAGCCTGCGGTCGTCGCGCCGCGCACGCTCGCGGTCGAGCACGATCGGCAGCATGACGTCGATGTCTGTGAACATGCCCGTTGCGGTCGCCGATGGCAGCACTCCCACGATGGTGTGCGGATGGCCATCGATCGTCAGTGTCCTGCCGATCGCGTCGCGTGCGCCGGCGAGCTGGCTCTGCCAGAAGGCGTGGCTGAGGATGGCCACGCGCTCGCGGCCCGCCGTCGCCTCGTCGGCGCTGAACGTGCGGCCCATCTGCGGCTGGACTCCCCAGACCTGTAAAAGGTTTTGCGTGGTTCGAACCGTGGAGATGCGCGAGGGCGCGTCGAGACCCGTCAAAACGGCGCTTTGAGTTGTGAAGCCGGCAAATGCCTCAAAGGTGCTCGTGCGGGCAGTCAAATCAACCAGGTCGGGAATCGACACGCCCGTTCTGGCCACTCCGTCGGCGACGCCTTGGGGCGATTGCTCGAGCTTTGGATCAGTGGACGCGACAAACACCAGGCGGTCTGTGCGCACCGCGGGAATGAAGCGCCACACCATGTCGATGGTGCTCGCGATGATGGTGGCCGCCGCTATCGCCACCGCGAGCGTCATGACAATCAGGCCCGACGCTCCAGGCGTCCTGATGAAGGAGCGAAGCGCGAATTTCAATTCCTGCATGGTGTCTTTTTCATCAAGACGGCTGCCAACGCACCGTCGATAAACGGGCGAAGAACGGGGCCGCTGTAGTCTGGCGTGTGCGGTTGTGGGATTACTCGTCCATGTATCGCGACATGTAGGGCTCAACTTAAGTTGAGCCCTACGAAGTTAAGTTGAGCCCCGCCAAGCCCAGCCGCAGACCCCAGGTGATCAACCCCACCCCAACCGTGGCCGCAATCCACTTTCCCCACGGAAGAATCTGCTCGGCACACGCCAACAGCATGATGACGCCCATCCACGCCAGATTCATCACGCCCACAGCGAACGCCGTGGCCATCAACGCCCAGCAGCACGCCACACAGTACATGCCGTGTGACATTCCCATGCGAAAGAGGCTCGGCGAACCGGATCGCCAATGTGTGAGGAAGTAGGTCAGCGGATTCCGGCAGTGCTCGAGGCACGCGCGCTTGAGTGATGAGAACTGAAAGAGACCGGCGACGATGAGCACTGCGCCGGCAAGCGGCCGCTGCAACGCACCTTCCTCGCCAAGAAGGTGTGCACTGCTGAGCGCCACTTGTGTGGCTGCGGCAAGCCCACTGTAGGCAGTCCAAATGACCAGGTAACCGCTTGCAAACATCGCGCGTTGTGTAAACCGCGCATAAGCGGAATGCGCGTCGACGAACGTGACGGCAGCGCGCATCCACGGCGCTGCGACCGGCACCATCATGCCGATCATCATCACTTGCCACATGACGGCTGCCTGCAGAAACGATGTGCTGCTCACATGGATGTGGCCGCTCATCCGCTGACCCGCCAATCGAACGACGAGTACAACCCGTGTGTGCCACGATTCGAAAACACAATTCGTCCATCGTCGAATTGCCCATCACCGGTCGCGAGGACCTGTCGTGATCCATGGATCTGATTGAACATGTTTTCGAACGTCACCGGTTGTGTGCGGTCGCGGCCGCGAATGTGCGCGATGGCGCCCTCGAGCAGGCCCGACACGGAAACGCGTTTTGTTGCGTCCTGGTCGTGAATCTCGATGCGCAGGAAGCGCACGTCGAGCCATCGGCCGACAAATCGTGCGAGGACGGTCCACGGGCCGCCGGCCTGGCCCGAAAGAATCTGTTCGACGGCGAGTCGCTGTTCAGGCGTAGCCGCCTCGTCGATGATCAGCCCTTCGATCCAGTTCCCGGTGATCATGTGCTGCGGCGTGTCGTAGACGACGACGGCTTTCACGCCGTCGAGCGGGACAGTCCCGAACGCGCCGGCGTCGAAGCGGATTGCCCAAAAGCCCACGCACCGGTCGTGCGTGCACAGTTGTTGAAAGTGCACGTGGCCCGGGCACACGAGCTGACAGCTGCAGTTTTCGAACAGCAGTCCACGCGCCCACCAGGTGTCTGTCATACCCGGAATCTATGCAGTACCTCCGATTGACGCAAGCAGAGGGGCCTCACAGGCTCCAGGCATTGGAATATCAGTCATTTACCCAAATCGGATTTGTAGTCCAAGAACCGACAATATCGGGATAACTGATATTTCAGTATTGACATCCCTCCGGGTCTTTGCCACCCTTTGCTCCCGTTAGATGGGGAGAAACTCGCAAGACATCGTTCGCCTGGCCGACCAGGCGTACGTGTCGATTCGTGAAGAGATCTTGCGCGGCCGCCTGCGGCCGGGCGCACCGCTGTCGCGCCGCCGGCTGGCGCGCGAGCTGAACATGAGCGTGGTGCCCGTGGCCGATGCGCTGCGCCGGCTCGAAGAGGCCGGGTTGGTCGAGAGCCGATCGCGCGCCGGCACGCGCGTGCGTGTGCCCACCGAGCGAGATGTGAAGGAACTGTACGAGCTGCGCGAAGCGCTCGAATCGCAGTCGGCCCGCCTGTGCGCCGAGCGCGCCACGCCCCGCCAGCGGCAGGACCTGCGGCGCCACGCCGAGCAGGTGGACGTGCTGTTCAATCGCCTTGCGACAACGGACAACGATCCCGACTTCAAGTTCGTGGTCAACACGCACCACGTGCAGCTGCACATGATGATTGCCGAGTACGCCGGCAGCGGGCTGATCAGAGGAATGATCGACCGGAGCCACGTGCTGATTCTCAACTGGCTGTTCGACGTCACCGGCCGGCGCACGCCGCTGCCGGCCGGCTTCCATGCGCGCCTTGCCGATGCGCTGACGTCGGGCGATCCCGACAAGGCGGACGCGGCGATGCGCGCCCACGTGCGATACGGACTGAACGAGATTTCGAGTCAGATTCGCGAGCTGTCTGCGTCCGAATGGCGCGAGCGGCCCGCACGCGGCGTCGAATGTTATAACAGGACGGTCGTTCCAATGACAAGGAGGGCACCAATGCGTATTGCGTTCCGGTTTCTTCTCTTCTCGGTCGTGATTCTTGTTCTCGCGGCTCCCAGCTTCTGCTCAGGAGTTTCGCGCGACTCTCACGGGCCGCATCGTCGATCCCGATGGGCTCGCCATGCCCGGCGTCACCGTGAGCGCGACCAATGCCGGCACCAACGAGGTGGCGTCGGCGGTGACCAACAGCGAAGGCGTGTACTCGCTGCCGTTCCTCAGGCCGGGCAACTACAACGTTTCCGCAGAGCTCGAAGGCTTCCGCAAACACACGCAGGAAGGTGTGGGTCTGCAGGTCGGCCAGACGCAGGCGATCAACATTACCCTGCAGGTCGGCCTCATGCACCGAGACCGTGACCGTTACCGGCGCAGCGCCGCTGCTCGAGACGACCAAGGCCGACCGCGGGATGGTGATCGACAACCTGCGCGTCACCGAGCTGCCGCTGAACGCGCGCAATCCGTTCATGCTGTCGTACCTGTCGCCCGGCATCACCTACAACGGCCCGGCGATTTATCAGCGGCCGTTCGACAACGGCGCCATCGCCGACTGGTCGATCAACGGCGGCCAGAACCGCAACAACGAGTTCCTGCTCGACGGCGCGCCGAACAACTCGATTCAGGGCGGCAACAACATCGCCTACGTGCCGCCGGTCGACTCGGTGCAGGAATTCAAGATCGTCACCAACAGCTACGACGCGCAGTACGGGCGCACCGCCGGCGGCGTCATCAACGTGTCGCTCAAGTCGGGCACCAACAACCTGCACGGCAGCGATCTACGAGTTCGCGCGCCGCAAGGCGTTCGACTCGAACGAATACTTCTTCAAGCTGAACAACCGCGAGAAGCCGAACCACAAGCTCGATCAGTACGGCTTCCAGATCGACGGGCCGGTGCGCATTCCGGGCATCTACGACGGCCGCAACAAGACCTTCTTCATGTTCAACTACGAGGGATACAAGGAGCTGACGCCGAACCCGGTGACCTACACGGTGCCCGACGCGGCGCAGTTGCGCGGCGATTTCAGCAACCTGCGCGACGCGCAGGGGCGGCTGATCACCATCTACGACCCGAACACCGGGCGGCTCGAGAACGGCCAGTGGGTGCGCGACCCGTTCCCGGGCAACCGGATTCCCGCACAACCGCATCGACCCGGTGGCGCGGACGTCTGGCGCAGTATTTCCTGCAGCCGAACAGCCGCCCCGGCCGGCGGCGATCCGTGGCGCAACAACTTCCTGTTCGCGCCCAACCTCGGCGACCGACGACTTCCACAACATCGCGACGAAGGTCGACCAGAACATCAGCACAGGACGACGCGATGTTCGTCCGCTACGCCTACAACAAGCGCACCGAGACGCGCTACACCAACGGCATCACCAGCGGTCCCGGCGCAGGACGGCCAGCTGCCGCTCGGGCGCATCAATCACACCGGCGTGGCCGACTGGGTGCGCGTGGCGAACTCGACGCTGGTGTTCAACGTGCGCGGCGGCCTCAACCAGTACCTCGAGCTGGCGCGCTCGGATCCGGGGCTGGGCTTCAATCCGGCCGAGCTGGGCTTCCCGCCGTCGCTCGTCAACCAGCTTCCGAACCAGGTGTTCCCGCGCCTCAACTTCTATACGAGGACAACCGGCACGCTGCCCACGCCGACGGGCGTGGAAGAGTACCGCCAGCTCGGGCGCAACAGCCGCAACAGGGAAACCACGACCGGCTTCAGCCTGCAGCCGAACTTCTCGTGGACGAAGAGCAACCACAACGTCCGCGGCGGCCTCGACATGCGGATGACGTGGTACACGACGCGAGAGCAACAACAACCTGTTCGTCCTGAACTTCGACCGCCGCTTCACGCAGCGGCAGTTCAATCAGGCGACGCGCTGAGCGGCAACGCCATCGCCTCGTTCCTGCTCGGCGCGGCCAGACGGCGGCGCCATCGACAACAACTTCTACCCGACGTTCCGGTGGAACTACTACGCGCCCTGGGTCCAGGACGACTGGCGCGTCACCGAATCGCCTGACGTTGAATCTCGGCGTCCGCTGGGATCTCAACACGCCGGTGTTCGAAGAGCAGAACCGGCTGAACTACGGCTTCGACACCGAGTCGATCAACCCGGTGTCGGCGCGCATCCAGCAGCGCGTTCCCGGGCTATCGGTCCGCGGCGGCCTCGGATTCGTCGACGTGGACGGCAACCCGAGTATCCCTACCAGTTCGACAAGAACAACATCCAGCCGCGCGTCGGCTTCGCCTACGCGCTGAACGACAGCACGATCGCTGCGCGGCGGCTACGGCCTCTACTACGTCAACGTCGTCAGCATCTCGGCCTCGAACGGGTTCGGCGTCAACGCCGTTCCCGATCACGTCGCTCGACGGCGACCGCACGTCGACGTATCCGCTGACCGAATCCGTTCCCGGCGGGCTGCTCGAGGCGCCGGGATCGTCGCTCGGCCTGGAGACGTTCCTCGGCCGCGAACCCGAGCTTCTCGAACACCGAGTTCGTCAACCCGTACGTGCACCAGTTCTCGCTGGGCGTCCAGCGGCTGCTGCCGTGGCAGACGACGGTCGAGCTGACCTACGTCGGCAGCCGCACGCGGCGAGATGCAGAACCGGTGGGGCGGCTTCAACGAGCCGTCGGCTCGTCGCTGCGCGATCAGCTGCGATCCGACCAAGGGCGGATCGCCGGCGTTCTGCAACGAGCTGCTGCCGAACCCGTTCTTCGGCGTCCCGGGGTTCGAAGGGACGACGCGGTTCACCAGCCCGACGCTCTCGCGCTACGAGCTGAGCCGGCCGTTTCCGCAGTTCGGCCCGATCACCGAGTTCGACCGCAACGACGGCCGCATCTGGTACAACTCGGCGCAGTCGACCGTGAACAAGCGCGATGTCGGACGGCATCTCGCTGACCGGCACCTACACGTGGTCGAAGATGATCGAGGAGAACGGCGGCGGCAACATGATCGGCGGCAACAACACCACGCAACCCGCTGATCACCGAGGTCGACCGCGTCGTCCAGCGCTCGCCCTTCGAGAGCGACCGCCGGCACCGCGTGACGATCTCCGGCGTCTACCTGCTGCCGTTCGGCGCGGACGGCAAGTTCCTCGCGACGCCAGGCCCGTGCTGGACGCGTTCGTCGGCGGCTGGGAAATCGCCGGCATGTGGCTGTTCAACACGGGCCGGCCGTGGGGGCTGCCGCAGAACGTCTTCTACGTGAAGGACGCGAAGATCGAGAACGTCGACTACAACGATCCGCCGTGTCATTCGTGCGCGTGCAGAACTGCGTCGCGCAGATGAACGACGCCGGCGTCGTGGCGATGCTGAGCTTTTCGGTGGCGGCGGGCTGCACCGAGCCGAACTTCATCATCCGCCCGAGCTACACGCGGCGCGACGTGCCGTTCCGCGACGACGAGATTACGCGGCCGCCGTTCTACCAGTTCGACATGAACTTCGCGAAGACGTTCCGGTTCAACGACCAGCGTGCGCGTGCAGCTGCGGTTCGAGGTGTACAACATCCTGAACCAGACGATTTACGACGAGCGCCAATACGAGAACAACCCGACCAACGCGCTGTTCGGCACGATCGACAAGTCCGTCGATCCGTCAGTCGAACTTCCCGCGCTACGGGCAGCTTGGGATTAAGCTGATCTTTTAGGTTCGTAACTAGGTTCCGTAGGTTCGAGGTTCGTGGGTTCGTGGGTTCGTGGGTTCGTGCGTGTCCATGTTGTGTGGATCCGCGACCGCAAACCCCGAACCGGAACCCGATTCTGGAACCCGAACCCCGGAACCCGAACCCTCGGAACCGGAACCCTGGAACCCTCGGAACCTTGAACTGACGATCCCTCTCTTCCTCGCCCTCGTCGCGTGCGCTGCCGTCCACGCCGCTGAGCCGGTTCGCAAGCTCTCGTGGGGCGACATCGTGCCATCGGTTCAGCGACTCCTCACCGCGCAGGGCATCGACGCGCAGAATTTCCGCGAGCGCGCTGCCGATCTCCGAGAGCGTAATCGCCGGAGGGTTGTCGAAGGCGATCGCGATCACCTGATCTACTACGTCCTCCAGTCGACCGCGTTCACGAAGCTGCCGCCGATAGAGCCTGCGCTCAGTGCGAAAGAGCTGGCAGAAAGCGGGAGGATTCCCCCGACGGCGCGCGCGCGCATCGACGCCTTCGCCGCGGCCGCGCGTGCCCGGCGCGACCACGGGCCGAGGATGGCGATTTTTCGAGAGATGCTGGCGCGCGATTCGATATCGATCGTGGACCGAGTACACGCGCGCGATGAAGCTGGCCGCCCCGGCACGAGACGAATATCAGGCGCGCGGGTTGAGCACCGACTCGTCGGTCGATGCCAACTACGTGGTGTACCTGTCGCTTGGCGCACTGCGCGCGCTCGAGCCCGACCGGCGCATCCGTTCTGTCCTCATCGTCGGGCCGGGGCTCGATTTCGCGCCTCGGACGTCGTTCATCGAAGCGGGCGCACCGCAGAGCTACCAGCCCTTTGCCGTTATCGATGCGCTCCTGGCGACCGGTCTTGCGACGCGCGACACGCTGCGCGTGACGGCCGCCGACATCAATCCGCGTGTCTCGACGTGGGTGCGCGACGTGCGAGGCGCGCGGCCGACATTGACGGTCGTCGCGGGGATTCAGCAGACCGCGCAGGTGAAGTTATCCGAGGATTTTCGGCAGTACTTTGCCGCCCTCGGCGGCAGCATCGGAGAACCGGGCCCGTTGCCGGATGCCGGCGTGGGCCGGCTCGGCAAGACGATTGCGGTCGCTTCGAGTGTCACCGATGGCCTCGACGCGGCCACAGTGGACGTCACCGTCGAGCGTCTCGACGCGCGCTTCGATCTCGTGGTGGTCACCAACGTATTCCCGTATCTGTCCGACGCAGAATTGCTGCTCGCCGTCAGCAACATCGCGGCGATGCTGAATCCCGGAGGCATTCTCATCCACAACGAGCCACGGCCGATGCTCGCCGACGCGCTGCTGGCGCTGCAAATGCCGTTACTGCAAACCCGCTCGGCGGTTGTCGCGACCGTCACCGGCGGCAGTCCTTTGTACGATGCGGCGTGGATGCACCGTTCCCGCTGAACCAAAAAGGGGCATTGTCTGCCCTCCGGACGACTTCCGTAATCGGTCACACGATTACGAAAATGTTTTGCTCCGGTTTCTCGCAGATCGGCTATCATGAAATTTCACTCCCTCAGTGCTCCGAACAATTTCCGTTCTCGCTCTTACCGCCTTTGCGGCGGCCTGGTTCGATATCGCCGCCATTCGCGGCAGCGCGCAGACGTCTGCCGCCACCGTGAATACTGCCCAGGCGCACGATCACACGCGGGCGCGCCACGCAGAAGACGCGGCCGCCGTCCGCCGATACCGTCCTGGCTTCGAATTCTGGCAGTACATCTTCTCGATTCCTGACGGCCATATCGCGTATGGCAGCGCTGTGGACGGCCGTTTGCTCGTGGTGTTTCCCACCAAGGGCGACTGGCTGACCGAGGCAGACTGGAAGGACGCCTCGCTGGCGCACGTGCTGAACGGGCGCACGCTCGCGACCAAACTCGACACGCGGCGCGACCAGGTGGCGGCGCTGCTCGAGCAGGCGGCGGGCCCGGTCCTGCATAACCCGACACGCGGCGAGTTCCTGCGGCCGAACGCTGTGCGGTATGGGTCGTTCATCAAGGAGTGGGGCACCATTTACGAGCGGTTCGGTGTGCCCGCCGAAATCGGGCTCGCGCAGGCGGTGCTCGAATCGGGGCTCAACGGGACGCGGCGATCGCGGGCGGGTGCGATTGGACTCTGCCAGTGGCTGACGGGCAACTGGAACCGTCTGAAGAAGCTGTCGCCGCACGTCATCGAGGCGTTCAACCAGACGACACAGGTGCCCTATTGCGCGGCGTATCTCACGATTCTGGCCACGCGCTACGGGTCGTTCATTCCGGCGCTCTCCGAGCACCACAGCGGCGGCACCAACGTGGGGCGCGTGCTCGTCAACGGCACGCGGCTGGGCGGCGGCGACGTGCGCGACCGGTATTTCCTCGGCTCGCAGTTTGCGCGCGATCTCCGGAAGATTGCGCTGATGGGCTATCGCGACATCTACCGCACCTACGGGCCGCGATCGGCGCTCTATGCGGAGATGACGTTCGGTAACGCGATCAACGTCACCAACATTGCCTCGTCTATGCGGCAGGTGCAGGTCTTCGCGATGCGCACGCCGCGCGCGATCTCGCTCACCGAGATCATGCGGCGCACGCGTCTGTCTGAAGACGAGGTTCGTCGGTTCAACCCCGCGCTGCGCAGGGTGGTGCCGGCAGGCGCCACGTTGTACCTGCCGCTGTACGTGAAGGAATTTGGCGCCGACGTCGCCTTCTGGCACCTTCCGGCAAAAGCGTCGTACGCGGCGGTCCTGAACGAGTTCGTCCGGCTCGATGCGGGCGACGAGAAATGGGACGACCGTGCGTTCGAGCCGGTGCTGCGTGGATTCCAGAAGCGCTTCGCCGAGACGAACACCGAAGAGGGCGACATCATGGCGGCGGTGCTCGCCTATGCCATCAGCGAAGCGTACGCCAGCGCCCGCGGCGCGATCCTGGCAGAGTTCCGCAACAGCGAGAAGGTGCTCCGCCTGTTCGACCAGGCGGTCGCGCAGCGCGACGCCACCACCCGTACCGCGCAGGGCGCCCCGCCGGCCGAGCGGGAAGTGTCGCGGCGGATCGAGTAAGGACCGAGTCCCACCTCGAATACATCCACTATAATTGCCGCCGTTTTGCCGTGGCCCTAACGCTTGGCACTCGGCTCGGCCCGTACGAGATCGCTGCAGCGCTCGGGGCCGGCGGAATGGGCGAAGTGTATCGAGCGCGAGATACTCGACTCGATCGGACTGTTGCCATCAAGGTCCTGAACCAGCAGCTCGCCGCCGATCCCCAGTTCCGGGCACGGTTCCAACGAGAGGCGCACGCAATCTCTTCGCTCGAAAACGCGCACATCTGCACACTCTACGACGTTGGGGAGCACGACGGATTCTCCTTCCTCGTCATGCAATACCTGGAAGGCGAAACCCTCGAGACGCGCCTGCAAAAAGGGGCGCTCTCCATCCAAGTTGCTGTGCGATATGCGATTGAAATCGCCGACGCGCTCGACAACGCGCACCGCCACGGCAGCAGGACGAAGCCAAATCGGCAGCGCTGAACCATTCCAACATCGCACAGATCTTCGGGCTGGAGAAGACGGACGACATTCGCGCGCTAGTGGCCTGTCTCCGCTGAATCACTACCGCCTGCCGGGCGGGGCATCCCGGCACCTCGGCTATATGACGCCCGAGCAGCTCGAAGGCGCGGACGTTGCTCGGCGAACTGACATATTCGCGTTTTGCGCAGTCGCTTACGAGATGCTGACGGAAAAGAAAGCGTTTCAAGGAGAAAGTCAAGATCTGCAGCTGTTGCGGCAATTCTTGAACACGAACCGCCGCCCATCGTGGCACAGCGGGCAGAAGTTCCGCATCTCTTGGATCACATCGTGCGGCGGTGCCTTGCGAAGAAGCCGACGACCGATGGCAGAGCGCGAGGGACCTGCGCGGTGAGCTTCAGTGGATCGCTCGTGAGCAGTCAACCGTTGTCCATGCCAGCACGGAGCGCGCTGGACGACATCGGCTCACCCGATTTCGAGAGGGAGCGGCGTGGAGCGTGGCGGCGCTCGCCGTCATCGGGATGGCAGCGGCTACTTTCACGAGACGGACGCCGATCGCGCCTGAAATGCGGTCGATACACCGCGCTCCGGCTCTGATCCGGAACTGATTGCGCTCTCGCCGGACGGATCGCAGTTGGTGCGACCGTTCTCGCTGATGGCCAGCGCATGGTTTGGCTGCGTTCGTTCGAAAACGGGTCGTGGCGGCAGCTTCACGGAGCAGAGGGTGCCGCAGCGCCTTTCTGGTCTCCGGATGGTGGCAACGTCGGATTCTTCGCCGGTGGCAAGCTGAAGAAGATTGATATCCGTGGTGGTGTAGTGCAGATCCTGGCAGACGCGAGCTCGCGCGGCGGAGCGTGGAGCGCCCGTGGTGTGATCATCTACGCGCCAAACGCGTTTGGCTCGTTAGCGATGGTTGCGGATTCAGGCATTGGCGACCCGAAGGTCGTCACCAAAGCCGGTCCACTGACTCGCCACTTCAACCCCTCCTTCCTGCCCGACGGACGCCGTTTCGTCTATGGCGTCACAGGGCCTCCGGGCATCCGAGGGATTTACCTTGCCTCAATCGATGCTCCGGATGCGAAACGATTGGTCGACGCTGACGCCCTCGGCGCATACGCCAATGGGTGGGTGTTCTTCCTCCTGCAGGGCGTCATTCGGGCACAGCGTCTAGACGTCGAGCGGGGCGAAATGATCGAGAACGCGGTCGCGATTGCGAACGCCGCGCAGAACACCACGATCGCCGGTATTTTTCAACGTCCGGCTCGGGACTCATTGCATATCGCGCCGGCAGTATTCAAAGCCACCAGCTTGTGTGGACCGACCGAACCGGCAAAACGCTGGCCACCTTCGGCCCCAGGAGCAACGTGAGACTCTCGGCGCCGCGGCTTCATCCAGATGGCCGCCGCGTGGCGATGACCATGGGACAGAACAGTAATCTGGACATCGCGTTACTCGACGACACCCGAATTACCCAGTTCACGTTCGATCTCAGCGAAGATCGGTTTCCGATCTGGTCGCCTGACGGGAAGAGCATCGTGTTCGACTCCAATCGGAGCAAGGGGCGTAACCTGTTTATCTCCCGCGCGCCGGGAGCCGAACAGCCGCTCCTTGAAACGCCTCAGGACAAGGTGCTCTTCGACTGGTCGCCCGATGGACGCTATCTCATCTTTCAGAGTAATGATCCAACGACGGGCATCGATCTCTGGATCTACCCGTTTGAAGGTCAGAAGCCTTACGAATTTCTTCGCACCAGCTCGAACGAACGACGAGCCGCCTTTTCGCCAGACGGACGATGGGTCGCGTACCTGTCCGATGAATCGGGCCGATATGAGGTTTACGTACGTCCCTTCTTCGAACCGGGTTCGATGGACACGACACGAAGTCCTTCAAGCACGTATCACAGGATTTCAGCCGGTGGCGGGATCCAGCCCAGGTGGAATCCGAACGGGAAAGAACTTCATTACCTGGCGCCTGATGGCTACATGATGTCCGTGCCCCTCACAATCAGCGGCGATTCGCTTGAACCGGGCGCTGCTCTCGCCCTGTTTCAGCCGCAGATTTTTGGCGTCGACAATGTGGATAATGGACTTCAATACGACATCGCGCCCGACGGCCGATTTCTCATCAACACGGTCAGTGGCGACACCTCACCAATCTCCATGATCGCGAATTGGGCGCCGCCGGCGCGAAAGTAGCTCAAGGAGTTTCACCATGAAATGGCACGTGTTGTTTGCGGCCGGGCTGGTCTTCACGTTTGCCGTGAGCTCGCCAGAAATGAGTGCGGGCCAGACAGCCGCGTCGGACGCCAAAAAGCAGGAGACCGCCGCCGAGGCAAAGAAAGCTGACGCTGCGGCGGATACCAAGAAGCCAGAGCCGCCTGCGGAGAAACCGTTTGCGGACCTCATCAAAGACGCCAGGGCCGTGAACGGACTCTTCAACCTTTTCCAGACAGACGAAAAGGTGTACCTCGAAATCCGGCCGGATCAGTTCGACAAGACCTTCATGGTCTCGTTGACCTGCGAGTCGGGCATTGGCGAACGGGGCTTTTACGCCGCGCAGATGTGCGGCGAAGTGCCCGTGGTGTTTCACAAGCAGGCGAAGAACGTGCAACTCGTGGCAAAAAACACGCGGTTTACGGCGGCCGACAGCACGGCGTTCCATCGCGCGATCGACCGATCGTTCAGCGACTCCATTCTCGGATCGACAAAAATCGAAAGTCTGCCTCACCCGGACCGTAAAAGCGTCCTCGTCGATCTCGGCGCCGTGTTGTTGACCGATTTTCCGATGCAGGCGTACATGCTGGAAGCGGCGTTCCGGATTCCCTATCGCTTCGACGCGAAGAACAGCTACTTCGGCGCGATCAAAGGATTCGAGAAGAACGTCGAGATCGGCACGGTCGCGCATTACTCGGCGGAACGGCCGCCGCTTCCGCCTCTGCTGGCTCCCGGGGCGCCCCCGCCACCAACGCCGCCGCCGCCGCGTAACCTGCCCGACGTGCGAAGCATGATCTTCAACTTCCGGTACAGCATTTCGGAGCTGCCATCGAGCGCAGGCTTCAAACCGCGGCTTGCCGACGATCGCGTGGGCCACTTCTTTGCGGTCGCCGACGACTTCACGACCGACGCCACGCACACGCCGAAGCGGCGCTACATCACCCGGTGGCACCTCGAGAAACAGAATCCCTCTGCGGTGTTGTCGCCGCCGACCAAGCCGATCGTCTTCTGGATGGAAAACACGATCCCCGTCAAGTATCGCGACGCCGTGCGCCAGGGCGCGTTGCTCTGGAACAAGGCGTTCGAAAAAATCGGCCTGCAGGATGCCATCGTCGTCAATCAGCAACCTGACGAGGCCGACTGGGATCCCGCGGACATGCGCTACAGCACCATTCGCTGGTTTGCCGCGACCGACGCGGGGTTCGCGATTGGACCGTCACGCGCCAACCCGTTGACGGGTGAGCTATATGACGCGGACATCAGCTTCTCGGACGGGATCATGCGGTCGGTTCGCGGTTCGATGCCGGAATTCATCGGGCCGGTGAGTCAAGACGAAGTGACCGCGCCCGTCGCACGGCCCGGATGGATGCAGACCTCGAGCTGGTCGTGCACGTTGATGTCTGACATGGCGCAGGATACGGCGTTCGGGTTCGAGCTGCTGTCCGCGCGGGGCATGGACGCGGATGGCCCCGAAGCGGATGCCTTCATCAACCAGTGGCTCATCGAGGTGACGGCCCATGAAGTCGGTCATACGCTCGGACTTCGCCACAATTTCCGTGCGAGCACGATTCACCGGTTCGATCAACTGCACGACAAGTCGATCACGAATGCTCAGGGGTTGACCGGGTCGGTGATGGACTACATCCCGACCAACATCGCGCTGCGCGGTGAGACGCAGGGCGATTATCACCAGACGACGCTCGGACCGTATGACTACTGGGCGATCGAATATGCGTACAAGCCGATGGCTGCCGCATCAGCGGATGCCGAGCGGGCCGAACTGCAGAAGATCGCTTCTCGCGTGGCCGATCCGATGCTGTCGTATGGTACCGACGAAGATGCCGGCTTCAGCGCGCTCTGGCCCTGGAGCTCCGATCCGCTGGCGACGCGCCGCGATCTGGGCAGCGATCCGCTCCAGTACTACAAGCATCGCGTGAAGCTCGTGAACGAGCTCTGGAGTGGAATGGAAGCGAAGCTTCAGAAGCCCGGCGAGGGCTACCAGATTCTGCGCCGCAGCTATCTGCGCGGCCTCGGTCAGGCGGGCGCGGCGCTGCTCGACACGGCGCGCTACATCGGTGGTGTGTACCACTACCGCGATCACGTCGGCGATCCCGGCAATCGGCTGCCGTTTGTACCGGTTCCCGCCGCCGAGCAGCGCGAGGCGCTGAACCTGATTCGCGACAACCTGTTTGCACCGGGTGCCTTCAGGATTTCGCCACAGCTGCTCAACAAATTGGCCGTCGATCGGTTCCCCGACTTCACCAATTTTGCGTCATTCGAACAGAGGCCCGATTATCCGATCCACCAGCAGATTCTGGCGCTGCAGGCGGCCGCGCTCAATCGGCTCTTTCATCCGATTGTGATGAGCCGTGTGCTGGACAACGAGTTGAGGGTGGCGAAACCGCAGACGACGCTGACGCTCGGGACCGTCTTCGCGTCGATCCGCGATTCCATCTGGGCCGAAACCAGCTCGGCGAGCGTCGAGGTCAACAGCTTCCGCCGCTCGCTCCAGCGCGAGCACCTGCGCCGGATGATCGCGTTGGTCGTGCGCGACGCGGCGGCGCCTGAAGACGCCCGGAGCCTGGCACGTCACAGCTTGACCCTGTTGCGCACCCGGCTCGGGTCTGCGGTGCCGAGGGCGGCGTCGGTTGAAGCACGCGCGCATCTCAATGAATCGATCGCACGAATCGACGAAGCGCTGACGGCGCAGGTGCAGCGGCAGGCATTCTAAACTAAGTGTCCTCGGCGAATTACTACACACTGGGCGACCACTGGTTACTTATCCTGCTCTCGCGACCACGTTATCGCGATCCGCAGCCTTCGCTCGGCGAACCCCGAGCCTCCAAAGGCTGCTTACCGCGGATTAGACCAGAACTGCGCCAACGTACGATTCAGCGACTCGTCGCGGAAGCCGACGTCGTTGTGCCCTCCGGGCAGCTCCAGCATCACCTTGCGTCCGGGGAACCGCGCGAACAGCGCGCGCGCGGTCTCCAGCGGGACCAGCCAGTCCTCTGGCGCGTGGACCTGCAGAACCGGGATCTGAATGCGCGGCGCTTTCGCCAGTGAGTCGAACTGCAGCGAAGCAAGCCAGGTCACAGGTGCCCAGGGGTACAACCGCGCGGCTCTCGCCGGCACCGAATCGATCGCGCTCAGAAGGAGCATTCCACCCGAAGGAACGCGTGTGGCGAGATCAATCGCCACGGCGGATCCGAGCGACCGTCCGGAGAGGATGATCCGCGACGGCGCGACGCCTAGCTCCTCCGTGAGGTGACGGTAAGCCGTAAGCGCATCTTCGTACAAACCGGCTTCGGACGGGATGCCGGAATTGCGGCCGAAACCGCGGTAATCGAACGCGAAGACGTTGAATCCCGCCGCGCGAAGCGACTCCAGGTGTCGCCGCAGCACGTACCCGTGGATGGTTCGGCCGCTCGGCGGGCAGAACAGGATCCAGTACTCCGCCTCGCCGTCGTAGGGGAACAACAGCGCATCCAGCCTGAAGCCGCCGCTCGTCCTCAGCTCGAGAAGCCCTGAACCCGGGACCAGCCGCGGAACGCGCGAGCGATGCGCCTGGAACACCAACGCCGACTCGTTCACCCACAGGCATGCCACTGGGCCCACCCACATCGTTACGGCAACCAGCAGCAGCATGACGCTCGCGCCGCACGAGCGGGGAGCGCGGCGGTGGTGCATCGAACAACGTCGTCCTGGTGTTGAAAGCCACGACGGATCTGTGCCTTTCGCTCAGACACCGCCAAGTGCTTCTTTGTTCCTGCCCGGCGGCAGTGTTGAGTTGGCGTCAGCGATCAGCCGATGGGTGGCAGCGGCGCGAAATGGCGCCGAGTTCCAACGTGATTTTCATCACCTGATGGGACCGTCAGTGCGAAATCCGGCCGTTAGTCGCGAGTAACGCCGTAGTGAGAGGAAAGACCTATCGCTCCACATTTGGTGACTAGTCGCTAGTAATTCAGCGGGCGGACCTTGACGATTCATTGGCCAGCGAGGTCCATCGGCATCGAGGTGTCAGGATCCAAGCGAACGTTTTCAGTGCGGCCGCCGTCCAAGCACGAGGGTTACCATGTCGTTCAAATCAGTGGCCGCAAAGAACGTGACCGTGCGAACGATCGGGTGGGTGACCGTCGCTGGTGCCGCTCCTGGTGGCAGTTGGTGTGACCAATGAATTTCTTGTTCATGCTCAGTCGCCCAAGACTGCGGCCAAGCCCACGACGCCGCTCACAAGGTGCGCCTGCCCGACGAAAGCGCCGGAATTGACGGGATTGTCCAGACGCTGATTTCCGCGTTCGATCAAGCTGACATTGTCGCGTTAGGCGAGGCGCACGGCCAGTTCGCACTGGATTCCGATCTGCGAATCGCCATGGTTCGTCATCCGGATTTCGCGAAGAAAGTGCGGTCCATCGTGGTGGAGTT
Organism: uncultured Alphaproteobacteria bacterium; assembly: GCA_963735125.1. GTDB lineage: Bacteria > Pseudomonadota > Alphaproteobacteria > Rhizobiales > Hyphomicrobiaceae > AWTP1-13. Next base: position 54,084 of record CAVTJY010000036.1, read on the forward strand.
CGGCAGCACCACGGAGCAGTCGACCCTTGACCGTTACATTCGAGGCGAGAACGTCTCAAGAGCCCAACTGGAGCAGGTCTGGAAGACCACAACCCAGGCGCGCAAACGGAGTCTGGGACTCACCGATTTACGCGGACTTTTTCGCAGCTGTCCGCGACGTCAATTCGAAGCTGCCTGCTGATGCGCAAATTCGCGTCTTCGGCGGTGACCCTGGACCGGGAGACAACCGTAGCCGTGAGACCGCAGCCGTCTCCGTTTTGAAGGAGCAGGTGCTTCAAAAGCACGGTAAGGCCCTGGTGATTTATGGCGCCGCGCATTTCTATCGGAAATGCAAGGGATTACCTGTCCAGCATGGGCGAAGACATCGGAATCGCGAGGAAGCTGGAAATCGATTATCCCGGTCGAACGTTCGTGGTGATTCCAGTGGGCCCGCTCGATGCTCCGTCCGCGGTCACCGGGGGCATTGATCCCGACTATCGAAAGTTCGACCGCGCTTTGAAGACGCAGGTCCGTCCGGTACTGCTACCCCTCCAACGCTTGCCCTTCCGGGATTTCACAGCTGAGGAGTTCCTTGGCCGCACGTTGATAACGTGCCGAGGCGCAGGTGGCTGCAGGAGCGTATTTCAAGGAAGCCCGCTTACCCTCGGCCAAATGGCTGACGCGCTACTTTACGTGGGCGGGGGAGTTCGCCCTCGATAACAGAAGCGAAGCCCGCTCGATAGAGATAACTCCGCAAAACGCCGCAGTAATTACCGACGTGTCGCGAGGAACTCGCGGAGTGCCGTCATGAGCTCTCCCCACCACAGGCCAATCATGCGGCTGAACGCCGCGCCTTCGAGGCCGTGCCGCGCCGGGTGATCCGGTGCGAGAGTCGACCAGCCGCGATGTCGCACTGTTACGCGAGTGCCGGCGCCGATCGGCTCGAAAAGTTACTTCGACCTCCGTGCTTTCCGCATTTGCAAAATTGGCGTTTCGCCAGGTGAAGACAAGACGCGACGGTGGTTGCCAGACGGTCACACGGCCGACTTCGTGAACGTGAGTCCCTGAAGGCGTTTCAAATGATTCGAACAAGCGGCCCCCAACGCCGGGTTCGAAGCACAGAGAGCCCGGGCGCCGTCCCGCCAGCCGATAGCGTAAGCCGCGTCTCCACCATGAATCGGTTTCCTGCGTGAAGACATCGAACGCCACAGCCGGCTCTACGGCGACGCTGACCGACACCGTTGCCTGGTCACCCTTGGTTGAAGTGTCAGGTGTCATCGCCTCCGCGGTCGCGTGCGCTCGGCGTGCGTCTTGAACGCCGATAGCTCGGCCGTCCAGAACGCTTCGACCTCTTCAAGCCAGGTGCGGAGCACCAGGAAGCGCTCTGGGCGCAGGCGGTACAGACGAACGCGCGCATCATGCTCGACCTCCGTGCCCTCGATCAGGCCGCTTTTCCGTAGCACACGGAGATGACGACTCAAACTAGGCGCACTGACCGACAGTGAGGCGGCAATATCGCCGGCGCGTCGTGGCTCCTTCCGCAGCAATTCGACAATGCGTCGCCGCGTCGGATCAGCGAGCGCGAGGAGCGTGTGGTCGACGTGCGTATTCAACATTATCGCGGTTTTCAGAATACTGTAGTCCGCTGGTTCCGCGTTCCTGTTCCAGGGGTTCCGCGTTCGAGGTGGGCGGCGGATTCAGTACGCCATCTTTTTCTTAAAAAAAGCGCGCACCGTCATCGTGGCGCCACCGCGAACGGGGAACGTGGAACAGGAACCCGTGGAACCAGTGAGGTTTTTCACAACGCCCTTGTAATACAGCGTTGTGAAAAACGGTCTAGTGCTGTGGATCACGTAATCGCTGCGTGAACCACCAGTGATGTCCCTCTGGATCCACCGCGCCGTAGCTGCGGTCCGACCAGTAGTCGGCGCCGTAATCGTGAACTTCGGGTTCAGCGAAGATCACCGCGCCGGCCGCGCGCGCACGCACGCAGTGGGCATCTACATCGTCGACAAAGAGCAGAAGACTTTGGGTGTTCGCTCCACCAACGGACTTGGGGCTCGTGGGGAACGTCTGACCCGGACGACGCGCATTTGCGCCGGCCTGCCCGACCATGATGAGACCTTCGCCGTACACGAGTTCAGAGTGCTCGATCCGGCCGTGGTCTCCCTCGACCCTGAGACGGACGTCGAAGCCGAAAGCCCGACACAGCCAGTCAATCGCGGCGGCCGCGTCGTCATAAAAGACGGCCGACGACAGCCTGGGCCATCCTTTTGGTGTGGCTTTCATCACGAGACTCCTTTGTTCACGAAAGACGTTGTCGCCATGGTTAATAGTTAACTGGATGGTGAACTATAAGTCAAGCGTCCAAGACCAGTTCTTGTGGAGCATACGGGCACCTCGACAGTGATAACAAGAGTGAACGGTCGCCGGGATGTCAGCGAATGAATCGAGCTGCTGGTCGCTGCGGATCGATACCATTTGACAGGCTAATAGAAACAACTGATACTCCATTCGGATGGCTAACAGAGAGCGGACCAGGGTTGAGGTGCTTCAAGGAACGCTTGACTTGATGGTGCTGCAAACCGTCGCAACGCTCGGGCCACTGCACGGCTACGCAATCGCAGCACGCTTGGAGCAAGTGTCCAGCGGCGCGCTTCAGCTCAACATGGGCACCCTGTATCCGGGTCTCATGCGCCTCGAACAGCGCGGACTCGTGCGCGCCACATGGGGCCTCACGGACAACAACCGCAAGGCACGGTTCTATGCGATTACCGCGGCGGGGCGGCGCCGACTCGCGACGGAGAAGGGCGAGTGGGATCGCATGACCGCTATCATGCGCACGCTCCTCCACGGCGAGGGATAACCAGAGGGAGAAGTCCAATGGCCACGCTCCGCGAGTGGGTCACGCGTCTGTGGGGAACGCTGCGTCCAAGCCGTCGGGATGCCGATCTCGAGGCGGAACTACGGCTGCATTTAGAACTGGCCACCGAGGACGAGCGGCGGCGCGCGAACTCCAGCGAGGACGCTCAGCGGGTGGCGGCGATCCGGTCCGGGAGTATGGCGCAAGCGATCGAGGCGGTGCGCGATCTCGGAGGCCCCCAGAAACACGTCACACCTGCCGCAGCGCCTCGGTCGGTTGAACACGCAGCGCTCGGCGCGCCGGTGCGGCGCACGCAAGCACACCCACCGCCGCCATGATGACGGACGTGATCACCGACGTTACGAGGAGATCCGCGGTCAGGCTGTCGGCGCGCCACGCGAGGAGCAGGATGATGCTGTTGCCTGCGATGATGCCGCCGCCGAGCTGACGACCGGCACGGGCGAAAACGCTACGGAGCACGTGCCGGGGGTTGGCGCCGAGCGCGATACGGATCCCGATCTCGCGGGTGCGACGCGCCACGGCGACGGCCATGAGCGCGTACAGACCGGCCGCCGAGAAGACCAGCGCCACGAGCAGAACGCTGCCGAAGACGACGCTGCCGCCCACCATCCGTGTTTGCTCCTGTGCGACGATGTCGTCGAGGGTGACGATATCCCGGAGGTGCAGACCCGCATCGACCTGCCGCGCAAGGGCGGCGACGCGGGGCGCAAGCGGCGCCGCGTCCCCCGCGACGCGCACGGCGACCACGACAGGATCGACCTCCGCCGCGGAGGCTGCGCGATAGATGTACGCCGCCCCACCCCAATCGGCGGGGAACGTCCACAGATCGGTGACCACGCCGACGATCTCGTGCCAGGGTCCCGGCTCGCGCTCGCTGCCCCGCTGGAGCGTTCGGATTCGTGCGCCCACGGGATTCCTGCCCACCACGCGCATGAACGCCTCGTTGACCACGACGGGCCCGTTCGGCGCCCCAGCGTCAGCGGCATGCAAGGCGCGGCCGGCCACGATCCGGGCGCCGAACGCCTCGTGATAGCCGGCACCGACAGCCGCCATCGCGAATCCGCCCTCGTAATTGCCGTGCAGGCGAGCCGGAGGTGCACCGTCCTGCTCCATTTCCACCGGCACCCACTCCGGGGACATCGTCGGCAGGCGATCGCCGTGCGTCACGTGCGTCACACCAGGCTCCTCACGCAACCGGCCCGCGAGCTCTTCGTATGCGCGCGCGCGACGCGCGCCGATCTGCCCATCGTCAGGCACACCATGCTCGCCGGCCAGCGCCTCGTTATCCATGCTGAGACGGAAGGTGAGGTAACGCTCCGTCGGAAACGCTGCCCACCTCGACTCGTCGTGGAGGGAGTTGGTGAAGATTCCCACCGCGGCGGGCACGAACAGCAGCGTGCACGCCACCTGCGCGCCGATGATGAACGACCAGATGCCGCCGAACTTCATCGTCCCGCCGGTGCTCGTGATCCCCTGCAGTCCCCGCTGGACGGACGCGCCTGTGGCCTTCAGTGCCGGCAGCAGGCCGATCAGTGCCGCGGCGACGAGCGCGAGCAGCAGCGCATACGCAATGGTGGCAGGCTCGAGCGTCAGATCCACCCAGAACGGAAGGTCGTCCCCAGTGATCTGACTCGCCCGGGCCCAGGCATAGCGCACGGTCGTCTGGGCCACGACGAGCCCGAGCACGGCAGCGGCGAGGGCCAGCACGAGCGCTTCGGTGACGATCTGCGCGATCACGCGGGCACGGCTCGCCCCCAGCGCGTGGCGGACGACCATCTCCGATTCGCGCATCGCCGTGCGCGCGAAGATCAGCGTCGCGACGTTCGCCGAGACCGCCCCCAGCAGCAGCAGGACGATGGCGTGGACCGCCAGATCTTCCAGCCGCAGCGGATCACCCGGCGTGCGCCCGGCGAATGCGCGAACGCGCGTGCGCAGCTGCGCGTGGGTGGCCGGCTGGTCGGCGGCAAAGCGTGCCGAGACGACGTCGAGCTCCGCCGCGGCATCCTGCCAGCTCGCTCCGTCGGCGAGGCGGCCGAACACCTGCACGGCCGGCCCTTCGCGCGGCGGCGCGTCCTGGACCGGCAATGGCACCCATACCTGCTGATTGCGCGGGAAGCCGAAGCGCGGCGGCATCACGCCCACCACGGTGCGAGCCGTGCGACCCACCGTCACGACGCGGCCGATGATCGCCGGGTCGTGGAGGAACTGTCTCTGCCAGACGTCGTAACCCAGGACCACGACGGGCTCCGCACCCGGCATTTCGTCCGTCGGCTGCAGCGGTCGGCCGAGCAACGGCGGCACGCGGGTGAGCGGAAACGCCGACGCCGTGATCTCCGCCACGCGCAGCGATTCGACACGGCCTTCGCCCGTGAGCACGTTGCGCTCGCTCACGCGGGCGGCGCCGAGCTCCGCCACCGTCTTCAGAGACCGCCGCCAGATCGCGAAATCGTGGAGCACCCTCGGCTCCACGCGTGACGCCGCCGTGTCCTGCGTCTCGAGGCGCACGACTCGGCCGCCTTCATCGAACGGCAGCCGTTTGTACAGCAGTTCGTCGGCGACTTCGATGCCGACCGCCCCAATCGCGATGGCCGCCGCCAGCGAGAGGCCGCCGATGATCGTGAGCGCGGGATATTTCAGCAGCAGACGCGCGCCCAGCTTCCAGTCGAGCCACGAGACCGCGCTCAGCGGACCGCGACCGGAGGCCCCCGGTACCTCACCCACCGCCGTCATCGGGCCTCACCCCGCAGGCGCCCCTGAGCCACTTCGACATGGTTACCTTCGCATCGTAAGGCGTGGGTGCCGCTCTCAATCCGGGTCGGGTGCTCCATGGAGTCGATGACAACCACCGTCCGCACGACATAACTTTATACCATAAAGTTCTCTGTGGAAAGACCCGTGGTGCATATCGTCCGAGCCGGGGGCTACACGCAGGCGTCGATCGCTACGGTCCGTCTGTGGAAGACGCGCAGCCCCTCACAACCGCTCGATCACTCGTCTTGTCCGCAGGAACCGCGAGTTACAGATTGTCCTGGCGCGCGAACCGTCCCTGGTAGACGGCGCTGCCCTCGCAGCGCTGGAGCACGATCTGGAGGAGTCTCACGCCAGCGTGGATGAGCAGCGTGCGGCCCGACACGTTCGACATCTCGAGCACCTGGCGAGTCGCGACACCCGGTTGCACGAAGCCAGAGGTCACGTGAATCATGAGGCCGAGGCGCGCAAACCGGCTGCGGCCCTCGAGCCATCCGCCGATGTCACCGGGAAGCGTGATGCGCTCACGAGTGATGCCATGGATGGTCTCGCCGGGTGCAAGCGGATATGGCGTCTCGAGCGAGCGCACGTCAGTAATCGTTTGATAGTCGACCTCGTCAGTCACCGGCACCGGCTCGCGCCCGACGTGCATGACGCGGATCTCATCGCCGAGATGCAGGTCGATCGACGCCGGCCCTACCTGGTCTGCGAAGAACGGCTCGATGACCACTCGCCCCGCCTCTATCTCACGCCGGATCACGTCGCACGTCAGGATCATCGTGTCACTTAGTCCGCACTGCGGTCGTGCTTCGGTCATTCAACGCCGAGTTGTCTGCGCGTGAATGTCTCAGGTGGGCCAAGTGTTCTCGATTATACCGACCGAACAGGTTGCGGACGAGATAGGTTGCCGACTGACGCCGCACTGATTCCTGAAATGGCAGAACGGGTCGCCCATCACTTAGCTACACGCGACGTAACTGGTTAGCGGGTCCAGCCGATGACACCACCGCCAGCGTTGTGGCCAGACGGCGCGCGGGTGCGCCTCGGCGACGACCAGCGTGGGTAACGGAGGATTACTTCTCGCGAACGATAGTAAATGAGCCAGGTCGCGCCGCCGGTTGCACGAGCCATCCCGCGTTCAGCGTGACGCTCCAGCCGTCGCCCTGCAGGGTGGCCCCTTCGAGGGGCCCCGTAACCGGTACGGACAGTGTGGACCCATCGGCAGCGCGCAAGACGCCGCCGTTGGCGTTGAGACGGCCCCATTGAGCGGAAAGGGTGAAATTGCGAAAAAACACGGTACCGACCCCCGGAATGCCTACGCTGCCGGTGGTGTCGCTGGTCCCGCTGCCCCCGGCAGGCATCGTCAGCACGGGCCCATCAACGAAGCGTCGACGCAACTCGGCGACGCGGACCTGCTGCGCCCGATCGCGCGCCTCCTCCGCCGTTCGCAGCGTTGCCCCATCGTAGCGCGCCGCTGCCACGGCAACATCCGTCGTCGGTGGCCTGTTGGTTGCGGAGGCGAGCAAGTCGCCAAGGTCCGAGGTGCCACGAACCTGTCGGCGCCATCCCGGCAGGAGATCGTCCAGCAGCACACCGTAGGCGGGTCCGGACGCGGCTTCGAAATTTCCGACGAAGGACGGCTGCGATTCGCCTCCTGCGAGTGCTGACGCTGCGGCACGGTGGGCATCCGCGGGCGAATTGGCCCAGGCCGCGACGCCGGTGTAGGAGGCAAGCCCTTCGCGAATCTCGTCGCGCCGTTCGTTGTCCGCCGCGCCGGGAAACCGGCGGCGGCGTTCGCGTCTGAAGGCCAGCGCATCGGCGATCGCCTCGGCCCGGTCGCTCCCGCTCGACTCGACCGCCCGGCGGAGCGCTCGCCATTCGAGCTGCATCCAGACGCGCCCTTCGAGCGTATCGAGATGCTCGTTGAAGCCGTCGTCGCGTCCTCATGAACCCCAGCTCGGGCTGAATACGATGGAACAACCCGTGAAGCATGATTTGCTGGCGTACATCGGCATCGTTCTCCGGGAGCATGTACGGAGAAGGGCCAGGCGAACCACCGCAACCCGCCCCAGGAGACGGGGCCGTCCGCGAAACCCGGAAAGCGGGGTGGCGGCCCCTCCGGTTCCGGCTGGCTTGTGGCACGCGTTCCGGTCGCTTGGTCAAAGATCACCATCGGACCACAGAGCGACACACCCCACAGCCGGCCCGCGTCTCGCTCGCAGAGCTTCGTGGCTTCCTCGAAATAGCGCTTGGCGAGCTCTGGTTGGACCTGCGCCTCCGCAGCCGTCGCGGCGCCGAGCAGCACGAGCAGGAATAGCGTGTTGAGATGGTGCCGAATGGTCATCGGCCTCTCTCCCTCGGCCGAAGCCTACCTCAAACCATCGGTGCAAGCGACATGGGAGCTTCCCAAACTAAGTCGGATTTACTCTCGATAAACGCCGTTCTGTTTTTTAAGCCCCCACTGATGACAATGCGTGGCCACACCGTGCTGTTCTGCGATGCAGTCGGCGCTGCGAAGTTTATCGCTTCGACTCGGGATTCCAGTTCTGCAGCAGTGTGATCGGCACGGCGGCCTCGTTCAGCAACGTGTTGATGAGGAAACGCCCATCGGCGGTGACGTCATATTGTCGTCCTCCTTGAAGTCGGCGCCGCTGCCGTAAACGCGCGTCTGAAAGAGCATCACGGGGGTTCCCGGCTCCAGCGTGGCCCCGTTGACGTTGATCGGCGCTGCCATCATTGCGCCGTCCGGGTTGAGGTAATACAGCTCTTTGCCGTCGGCTCGCCACATGGGATGGATGCCACCGGCGGTGGATACCGGCAACTGGCCTCCGGCCGCCGTTGGAACCGTGCCCGTTGCGCCGGGCGGAACGAAGGGCCGCACATAGACTTCCAGCCGGCCCGACTCGTTCGACTGGTAAGCCACCCATCGACTGTCGGGGGAAAACACACCATAGTATTCGCGAGAGGGGGTTTTCAGAAATACGAACGGTCTCCGGTCTCCCGCGGCTCCGCTCATCGGCACAACCCAGAGGTCGCCGTTCGTTTTGGGATCGAGGCTCCCATACATCAGGAACCGGCCGTCGGCGGACCAACTGGAGGGGCTCACGCCCTGATCGGTGCTCAGCAACTGTTCCTCCACTCCTGCGCCGCTCGTGAGCTTGTGATAGAGAACGCCTATCCCTTTGCCGAACGACCGGTACGCGATCCGGGTGCCGCCCGGCGACCAGACGGGGTAAGAGTCTTGACCTGGATCGAACGTGAAGCGACTGGATCGAGCGCCATCCAGTAGCCAGAGATCCGTATTGCCTTGCACCGTGCGAGCCACGACCACGCGACGGCCGTCGGGAGAGACGGAAGGTTGAAGTAATGAGCCGTCGGGTTCGCCGACCATGCCTCGCGCCGTGCCCGAGCGGTCGAACCATGTCAGTTGCCGCTGGGTGCCGCCCGCTGTTCGATAGGCCACCAGCCCCGTCGTCGCAACTGCGACGGCGCTTCGAAAGGAAAAGCTATCGGTCGCCACTCCGTCCGCCAACGTCACTGGCTCTCCCGTGAGCGTCGCTCGCTCCACGTCCAGCCGTTGTGCTATCAGCGAGCCCGCCCGCACCCACAGCAGCCAACCGACGGGCGCATACACTCCCGAGCTGCGGTCCGACGCCAGTCGCGTCGGGGAACCCCCGTCAAGCGCGCCCAGATAGATCCCGCTCGCGTCTGCCATCCGCCCACCCTAAACAGCAGCCGGCGGCCGTCGGGCAGAAACTGTGGAGCGAAGTGACCGGACTGTTGCGAGCCGAGCGTCGTCACAGCCATGGCCGCGCCTCCGGTGTCGGACACGCGCATCAGGGGACTCGTGATGCTCGGTGCAAACACGATCACTCCGTCCGAGTTCCAAGTCCCGCCACCGCCGTTGGCCGCCGGGGCCAGAGGTCTTGGAGCGCCGCCGCCGAGGTCGAACCGTTTCAGTGCGCCCCCGGCGAAGAACCCGACCGACTGGCCATCTGGCGACCAGAAGGGCAACGTCGGCTCCTTCCGTGCCCGCCAGAGATTGTGCAGTCGTCGTCGACAGCGAACGCAGCCACAGACGGGAGGTCTTATCATCCGCGGCCGCGAAGACGATCTGTCGTCCGTTGGGTGAAAGCGCGAACGACATGGGTTCAGCGGTGGCGGGGGTGACGATGTCAACGCGCGTCTCAGGCGGCAGCGTCTGGCGCCGATAGCGCACTGCGGGAATGGATAGCGCGACGGCGGCAATCAACGCGACGGCAAACGCGATCCATGCCAGCCTTGTGGGCTGCGGCGATGATGGAATTTGCAGCGCCGGCTGCGGCGAGGCCGTCTCGAAGGCGCCCTCCAGCGCCATGCGAATGTCCGCGATGTCATGAGCGCGCTGCTTCGGATCCTTCCGGAGGCACACGGCGGAGTGCTTGACGGACTCGCTGAGGTACCGTGGCGGGAAGCGCGTCGAAATCGGGTTCCCGCTCGACCACACGCGCCAATGTCACCGTCACATCGTCCCCGCCAAAGGCACGCTGACCCGTCAGCATCTCGTAGAGCACGCAGCCGAACGCCCAGATGTCGGCGCGCTTGTCCACGGACTTCCCCCGCGCCTGCTCCGGTGCCATATACGCCGCGGTTCCGAGCAGCACGCCAACACCGGTCATCATGGCGGGACTTGTGATCGTGGGCGAGCGCGACATGTTCGGCGGCCGAGGACCGTCGGTTCGACCGCCTTCGCGAGCCCAAAGTCGAGCACCTTGACGGTGCCGTCGTCGCGCAATTTAATGTTCGCGGGCTTCAGATCGCGGTGGATGATGCCGTGCTCGTGCGCCGACTCCAGCGCCTCGGCGATCTGTTCGGCAATCGACAGCGCCTCGTCAATCGAGATAGGACCGCGCGCAATGCGCTGCGACAAGTCCTCACCCTCGACAAGTTCCATCACCAGTGCACGGACACCGTTGGATCTTCGAGACCGTGGATGTTCGCGATGTTGGGATGATTCAACGACGCGAGGGTCTGCGCTTCGCGGGTGAACCGTGCGAGCCGGTCGGCGTCGCTCGCGAAGAGATCGGGCAGCACCTTAATCGCGACGTGCCGGTTGAGCGTCGTGTCTCTCGCCCGATACACCTCGCCCATGCCTCCGGCTCCGAGTGCCGAGACAATCTCATACGGGCCGAGGCGAGTGCCGGGGGTGAGAGGCCAAACGCGTAGCGTGGATTATAGGGCGATCCGCCCTGAGGCGGCGTTACGGCGCGATGTTGGCGTTCATCCGGAATACGTTCGTCGGGCTGTACACCCCTTTCACCTGCCGCAGTCTCGCGTAGTTCTCTCCGAACGACGCACGGACTTTTTCAGGCCGATCATCAGACGACAGGTGATTGACGTAGGCCGTGCCAAGCAGGTGCGGCTCCATCCTGCCCCACAGGGACTTGACCCAGGCGATGTGATCGGCGGATTCGCCGGCACTGGCCCATTGCCCGACCAGGTCGACATCCCACAGCGGACGCCTGGGCGCGAATGCCGTGTCGGCTGAAGCGACTCGCGTCGCGGCGCCATGCATATAGAAGAAGATGATCGCGCTCATTGGCGAACTGAATCGCGAAGCGCCGTCCACCAGCACGTGGATCAACTCGTCCGGAATCTGCTCGGTGAAAGCCGAGCGCCAGTAGCGCTGCAAACCGTGCGTCGCGTTCGGGTCGTCCAGCATCTTCTGACGTGCGCCGTAGGGGAGCGGCCCGACGAGATCAGCGATCGGCTTTCCAAACCCTCGAGCGGGCGCAAGAACTTTTTCGCCCTCTGCAATCGGACCGTTGTAGCCAAGGAGCAAGGCGACCACCGGCATCCCCTGAGGCGCCGTCAGGAGTGCAAGGTAGGCTTCGGCTTCGTCTGGCAGCGTGCCGCAGAAATCCCTGTAAAAGAAGAGCACGTCCCGTGCTTGATCGAGCGGAAACAACACCATACCACCGAGAACCTGCGAGACTTCATGCAGGCGATATTCCGCGGACGTCACAACGCCGAAGTTGCCGCCGCCGCCCCGAAGTGCCCAGAAGAGGTCCGGGTGTTCCGTGGCGCTCGCCGTTCGGAATTGACCGTCGGCCGTCACGACGTCCGCCGAAATCAGGTTGTCGATCGCGAGGCCGTGCTTGCCCATCAACCAGCCGAGACCGCCGCCGATCGTCAGTCCGACGACGCCGGTGTTCGAGACCGTTCCACCGGTCGTTGCGAGTCCAAATGCCTGCGTCTCGTGGTCCAACTCACGCCAGAGCACGCCACCCTGAGCTCGTGCCGTTCGCGCGACTGGATCGACGCGAATACCCTTCATCGCTGTCATGTCGATCACGAGGCCGCCGTCGTTCGTGCCGTACCCCGGAGCGCTGTGACCGCCACCCCGAATCGACAGACGCAGCGAATGCGTTCGCGCGAAGGCCACGGCCTGCTGCACGTCGGCGACGCCGGCGCACCGCGCGATCAGTCCGGGCCGGCGATCGATGTTGCCGTTCCAGACATGCCGGGCGTTTTCGTACCCGGCGTCATCGGGCGCCATCACGTCGCCTCGCAACGCACTTCGGAATTCGGCAATCTTCGTGTCGTCGAGCGTTGTGCGAGCGTCATCGGAGGTCGTCAAAATCGTCATATTGTCTGCACCTGATTCAAGAAGCACCCGACTTGCCGGATTATGCGGCCAAGCGTTCCGTGGATTATACGAGCCGGACGGCCGCGTGAAGCGGGATTAGTCCTGAGTGACGCCGTTCTGTTTATCCAAGTCAAGCCGGCGGGTTGCTCGCCACTAGGCGACTTCCCAGGACTAATGTGCCGCATCACCGCCCGAACCCGACAGCGCGATGATTCTCGATCGGACCGCCGCGCCCAATGGTCAGCCCTTGACGATGTTGTGAACCTCGAAGATGTCCGGCGGGTTGGCGAACTGGATGCCGGCGCTGGCGAGGATCGGCATCAGACGCTTGCCGAATGCCTCGAACTGCTCCCTCGAGTTCCAGATCTCGCTGACCTTAAGGTTGCCATCTGAACCGAAGCAGACGTGGTAGTCGAGCCCGGCGGGTGGCCATTCGCCGGCGTTCTGGATTTGGCGAATCGTCTCGTCGTACTTCTTGGCATTGAGGGCGATGGGACTGAAGCGAACAACGATGCTCATGACATGAACCTCCGTGATTGTTCCGTGATCGGGGTGGCGAATAAATCCGGTGTGATCGTGAAGCGACACGTCGTCGCTCCGAGTCATACGACCGCAGCGGTGTGGCGAGAGTCTTCGCTTCACGCAGAAAGCGAGCGAGACGCTCGCTGTCGTGCGCGAACGCCTCGGGCAGGATCTTGATTGCGACATCACGGCCGAGCTTGGTGTCACGGGCTCGATAGACTTCGCCCATGCCGCCGCGGCCGATGAGATCGATCAGCTGAAAGACGCCGATGCGGGAGCCGGGAGTCAGGGACAAGTTGTTGAAGTATAAGGGCTAGACGAGATCAGGGCGAGATACGTCCCGCAACACGCCGTTCTGTTTATCCAAGTCAAGCCGGCGGGTTGCTCGCCACGTGGCGACCAGGCAAGAGGAATCCTCCTCGCGTTCTGCCCAGGCGAATGACCCTATTCCGCGCGCAGCGCGACGAGCGGGTCCACGTGCGTCGCGCGCCGGGCGGGAATGTAGGTGGCGATGAACGTTACGAGCGCCAGCGGCACCGCGACGGCGAGATAGGCGAGGGGATCGCGCACGTCCACCTGCTCAAGCGCGCTGGCGGTGACCGAGACGAGCGCGGCGGCGCCGGCAGATCCGAGAAAGAGCCCGAGCGTGAGGGGTACGGATCCGCGCACGATGACCATGCCGAGAATCGAGCGGGGCTGCGCGCCGAGCGCCATGCGCACGCCGATCTCGCGTGCGCGCTGGCTGACCGAGAACGAGATGAGCCCGTACACGCCCGCCGCCGCGAGCAGCAGGGCGACGACCGCAAACACGCCGAGCATGCCGGTGAAGAGATACGTCCCGCCGAGATCTTCGACGAAGAGGCGCCGCATGCTGCGGACGTCGTAGATGGGCTGCGTCTTGTCGAGCCGTGCAATCTCTGCGCGGATCGCCGGCGCAAGCTGCACGGGATCGGGTGTGGCGCTGCGAACGACAAAGGCCGCTGCACGCTCGGACCGCCACGAACCGGGCACGTAGATCTGTGGTGTGACGGCGAGATCGGGTCCCGTATTCCTCACGTCGTCGGCGATGCCGACGACTTCGAGCCATTCATTCTGCCTGTCGGTAAACGCGATGCGCTGTCCGATCGGGTTCTGTCCGGGCCAGTACTGGCGCGCCGCTTCGCGGCTGACGAGCGCCACCGGCGGAGCGTTGTTGTAGTCGGCATCGACGAATCCACGCCCCTGCAGCAACGGAATCTTCATCGTCTGCAGATAGCCGGCGCTGGTCGCCACCTGCGCGGCCTGCGGTTGCGCGTCTGATGGAGGCACCGGCTTGCCCTGAATAACGAAGGGCGCGGCGATCTGGCGGTCTGTCACCGGAAGGCGATTGGTGGCGGCAGCACCGACAACGCCGGGCACCGACCGGATACGCTCGAGCGCGTTCGTATAGAAGCGCTGTGTGGCCGCTCCGTCGGGATAAGCGGCTTCGGTCAGGTTCATCCGGAACGTCAACACCTGCTCCGAGTCGAATCCTCTGTCCATGTTGTGCAGCCGCCACGTGACGCGTCCGATGAACGCGACCTGCATCATCAGCACCAGCGCGAGCGCCACCTGCGGCACGACGAGCGACTCGCGCAGCCATCGGCCGCGGCGCGTCTCGGCGCCGCGAGTGCCCTGGCGCAGCTCTTCCATGTCGGGCCGCGACATGCGTATCGCCGGCAACAGCGCGAATCCGAGGGGCGCCAGAAGGGTCAGCGCCAGGCTGACGGCGAGCACGCGGCCGTTCAGCCCCATGTCGTTGAAACCGTCGATGCCCTCGCTCGCGAACCGGATCGCCGCGAGTCCCCACCAGGCCAGGAACAGCCCGGCGGCGCCGGCGAATGACGCGGTGACGAGGCTTTCGACCATGAACTGGCGGATCTGCCGCCATCGTCCGGCGCCCATGGCCGCGCGGACGGCGAGCTCGCGGCGCCGCGTCGCCACCTGCGCGAGGATGATGCTCGCGACGTTCGCGCAGGCGATGCACACCACCATGAAGGCAATCGACGAGAGCAGCAGCAGGACCGCGGCGATGTTGGCGCCGAGCATCTCGATCAGGGGACGCACGACGACGCCGTTCCTGGCGTTGGTGCGCGGGTAGTCGCTCTGGAGCTGGCGTGCCACACGCGCGAGGTCGGCCTCCGCCTGCTCGCGGGCGACGCCCGGCTTCAGCACGCCGGTGACGTACAGCCGGCGATCGTCGCGCCGCTCGCGCTCGCGATCGAGCACGAGGGGCACCATGACGTCGATCGCCTTGAACATCCCTCGTCCGGTCGGTGCGGGCATGACTCCCACGATCGTGTGCGGCTGGCCGTCGATCGTCATCGATCGGCCGGCGATATCCCTGGCGCCGGAGAACTGGCGCTGCCAGAAGTCGTGGCTCAACACAACGACGCGCGGGGCGCCGGGTGCCGCGTCGCCCGTTTCGAACGCGCGGCCGAGCTGCGGCGTGATGCCCCAGACACGCGGAAGGTTGTCGGTGGCCCGTGCCGTCGAGATGCGCGACGGCGCGTCCGCTCCCGTCATGATCGCGCTTTGAAAGGTGACGCCAGCGAGCTCTTGAAAGCTGCTCGTGCGCTCGGTCCAGTCGACCAGGTCGGGAATCGACACGCCGGTTCGTGCGAGGCCGCCCGCGACCCCCGACTGCGATTGTTCGGGCCGCGGATCGGTTGACGCGACGAACACCAGGCCGTCGGTCCGTTCGGTTGGAATGAAGCGCCACACCATGTCGATGGTGCTGGCGATAATCGTGGCGGCGGCAATCGCCACCGCGAGCGTGATGACGACCAGGCTCGATGTGCCGGGCGTCCTTCTGAACGCTCGAAGGGCGAAGCGCAGGTCCTGCATGCCGCTCTTCTTATCAAGATGGCTGCCACGCGTGGGCGTAAAAACATGGGCACCTCTTTTGGTTGCGCCGGACGCGTGTTCGATTTTGGGACCACCCGTCCCGTGGCCAACGCAATCGGCTATCATGTCGGCACACCACACAGTGACACGAGCGATTGCCTTTCTGGCCGTGGCCGCCGTATCGGCGGTCTGGTTCGACGCCACCGCGTCCGGCGCTCGCGCGCAGACGTCGGCGCCCGTCGATCCGGGCGCGCGGCAGGCGTACGAGTTCGTGATGGCCCGCAAGGACCAGGACGCGGCTTCCATCGTCCGATACCGGCCCGGCTACGAGTTCTGGCAGCACGTCTTCACGATTCCGGACGGGTACATCGCGTATGGCAGCGCGGTGGACGGGCGCCTGCTCGTGGTGTTTCCGACCAAGGGCGACTGGCAGACCGGCGCGGAGTGGAAAGATCCGTCGCTCGCCAACCTGCTCGACGGACACCGCCTGGCGACGCGGCTCGACCCGAAGCGCGATCAGGTGGCGGCCATCCTCGAGCAGGCGGTGGGGCCGGTCCTGCACAACCCCACGCGCGGCAACTTCGTCCGGCCGAACGCCGAGCGATACGGGATGTTCCTCAAGGAGTGGGGGACGATCTACGAGCGCTTCGGCGTGCCCGCCGACATCGGGCTCTCGCAGGCGATGCTCGAGTCGGGGTTTCACGGCACGCGGCGTTCGCGCGCGGGCGCGATCGGATTCTGCCAGTGGCTGACGGGCAACTGGAACCGGCTGAAGAAGCTGTCGCCGAACGTCATCGAGGCGTTCAACCAGACGACCCAGGCGTCCCATTGCGCCGCGTACCTGACGATTCTCGCCACGCGGTACCGGTCGTTCGTCCCCGCGCTGTCGGAGCACCACAGCGGCGGCACCAACGTGGGCCGCGTGCTCGTCAACGGAGGGAAGCTCGGCGGCGACGAGTGCGCGACCGGTATTTCCTCGGCTCGCAGTTCTCGCGCGATCTGCGGGCGATTGCGCTCTACCGCTACCGCGACATCTACCGCACGTACGGCCCGCGCTCGGCCCTGTACGCCGAGATGGTGTTCGGCAACGCGGCGAAGGTGGCCGGCTACCGGCAAACGATTCGCCAGGGCGAGATTTTCGCGATGCGGACGCCTCGCGCGATCGCGCTCAGCGAGATCATGCGGCGCACCGGGCTCACGCAGGACGAGGTGCTGCGCTTCAACCCTGCCTTGCGGACGCAGGTGCCGGCGGGCGCGACGCTGTACCTGCCGCTCTACGTCAAGGAGTTCGGCGCCAACGTCTCGTTCTGGCATCGTCCGGCCAGCGCGGCGTACGTGGCGGTGCTGAACGACTTCGTCCGGCTGGATGTGGCGAGGAGCAGTGGGACAATCGTGCGTTCGAGCCGGTGCTGCGCGGGTTCCGGAAGCGTTTCGCCGACACGAACACCGAAGAAGGGGACGTGATGGCGACCGTGCTGGCCTACGCCATCGACGAAACCTACGCGAGCCGGCGGGGCGCGATGCTGGCGGAGTTCCGCACGAGCGACAAGATTCACGCGCTCTTCGAGCAGGCCGTGGCCGAGCGCCAGGCGGCGTGTTCCGCGCAGATGGCCCGTGTCGCGAAGCCCGCCGCCGGGCCGGAGGTCAGCGCGGCGGTTCCTCCCGAAATGGCTCGTGCAGCCGCACCGGCGCGTGCGCCGGGCGGATGCGCAGATTGATCGTCTCCACGAAGATCGAGAAGCCCATCGCGAAGTAGATGTAGCCCTTCGGGATGTGGAAGCCCACCCCGTCGGCCACCAGCGCCAGGCCAATCATCAACAAAAACGACAGCGCGAGCACCTTCACCGTGGGGTGGCGCATCACGAAGTCGCCGATCGTCTTGGCGGAGACCATCATGATGGCGACGGCGACGACCACGGCGGTGATCATGATGGCGATGTCGCTGGCCATGCCGACGGCGGTGATGACCGAGTCGAGGGAGAAGATGATGTCGAGGAGCATGATCTGGCCGATGATGGCGGCAAACGACGGCGCGACGCGGGCGGTCGCGTGGCCTTCCTGGCCTTCGAGCTTCTCGTGGATTTCGACGGTGGCTTTCCACAGGAGGAACAGGCCGCCGGCGATGAGGATGAGGTCGCGTCCCGAGAAGCCGTGGTTGAAGGCGTGGAAGAGCGGCTGGGTGAGGCGCATGATCCAGGTGAGGGAGAGGAGGAGCAAGATGCGCATGCCCATGGCGCCGGCGAGGCCGAGGGTGCGGGCGCGGGGCTGCTGGTCTTTGGGCAGCTTACCGACCAGGATGGAGATGAAGATGACGTTGTCGACGCCGAGGACGACTTCGAGAAAGGTGAGGGTGGCAAGCGCGATCAGTCCGTCGGCGGTGAGGAAGGCATCCATGCGACAGATTCTAGCAATTCATTCGCAAACTCCTCTTTTTTTGCCGCCAGGCCCCAGAAACGTTAGTTTCGTTCCTCTACACTGATCAGTCCCAATCGAACTCTTTTGAGATACAAGCCCTTCCTGGAGATGCCAAGAGTGTCCGCAGCTTCGGCCACACGGCCTCTCGAAGACCGAAGGGCATGCCTTATCATTTCAGACTCTAGAACTTCCATCGCAGAGTTCATGGGCTGATCAATCGCGATAGTTACATGCGGTGTCGAGCGAAGTGAGTGTTGGATATCAAAATGCTCTTCCTTTGGTTGCATCGCGAGATGTTCCCCTGCAACACATGCTCCGGATTCCAATACGGCGGCCAGTCGGCGCATCTCGTTTGCAAGTTGGCGAATATTGCCCGGCCAAGAATAGAAAATCAGCCGTTCCATTGCTTCAGTCGAAAATCTCAAAGGTTCTTTCGAAAGTTCAGTGGCAAATCGTTGAGCGAAGATGTTCGTCAGAATCGGAATTTCTTCCCTCCGTTCGCGCAGTGGTGGCAGCTTGATTGGAATGACATTTAGTCGATAGAACAAGTCTCGTCTAAAGGCGTTACGATTCACAGCTTCTTCAAGGTCGCCATTAGTGGCGAATATGAGCCGGACATTCACCTTAACCGGATGCGGTTCCCGACAGGATGCACCTCATTCATTTCAAGAAATCGAAGCAACTTGGTTTGCATTTCGATTGGAATTTCGCCGATTTCATCAAGAAATAGTGTGCCGCCATTCGCTGCTCTAACGATGCCTGGATACGCTTCTGTTGCGCCAGAGAACGCGCCTCTACGGTGACCAAAAAGTTGACTTTCCAAGAGTTCTTTGGGGACCGCAGCACAATTTATCGCCAGAAATGGCATTGCCGACCTGCGAGATGATTCGTGAATTGTCTTTGCGATCACTTCTTTGCCCGTGCCTGTTTCTCCAGTAACAAGGACGCTCATCTCTGTTGGAGCAATTTGTTTCACCGTCCTTAGTACTGAGAGCATCGCCTCCGAAGCGAACACAGCCCCTTGCGCGACAGCTGTGGTACCGTCGGAAGTCCAGACGATATCGTGATCGCTGATCGATTGGATGTCGACGATGACGCAAGAATCTGGCCAATCACCCGCTTGAAGCTCAGTGCGGTAAGTGTGGACTTAGGATCTGCAAGAGGGGCAAAGGACAATGTGACCTTTTTAGGTGATGCCGAGCCGATCGTAATCGAAATGTCTGTTGGAGGCGTTTGAGGGCTTGAATCATCTCCAATGCGAAGGTCGATCGATGTGGCGCAGTTCAAGTCCTGAAGGAGCGCCGCAGCCTCACGACCGAACAGCTCGGCTCGATTTCGCATGTCAAGCAGAGTCCGAAATCGATCGAGTGACTTATCAACATGGTAGCTATTTGGGTTCTCTTCAGAGTCCAAAACCGACGAAATATCTCGCAATGAACGTTCTCGTCCCAGTGAATGACCAAGCGCACTAAACACGGCGGCAGCTCGTTCAAAGTGGACTCGTGCGAGACCAGGAAAGCCTGAGGCTTTCAATGTCTTTCCACTGACTCGCTCCAATTCGGCGAACAGGTCCGGTGCGAGTTGTGCTCCCTCTGCAAACATTGGCGCCAAGTTGTTCGCAGCTATTGAGGGCTCCGTTGATAGGAAGGCTTCTGCCGTCAACAATCTAGATTCCGCGCTAAAGCGGGCATGAGGGAGCTCGTCAAGAACCGGTTGAACCTTCAGGCTCAGGTCCTTTGCCTCAGCGGTTCTTCCTTCACGCAGACAAAGTCTGATTCGTGTCTGCAGCGCCCATGCGCTGTACCTGACGTCGTTGCGCGTCATTGTTGGTCGCCGCTAGCGCCTCAAGTCTTGAAAGAACTGAGCGACAACCATTGAGATCGCCGCGCTCTAGTTTTGTCTCGGCTATGTTGTCGAGGACGGCAATCTCATTTGCAGTCCCTTGTTCGCAACACCGAAGAGCATCCTGAAAATAATCTTCGGCTTTGACAAGTTGGCCACAGGTAAACTCGAAGTAACCGAGATTGGCATAAGCAGCACGACGTGTTGTCCGATGTCCGGACTCTTTCGCATACGTTATCGCTACTTCTGCGGCCTGACGGGCTGCCATGACGTTGGCCGAGTAGTAGTGCAAGACGGAGCTGTTGATCGCGAGATATCCATGCAGCCAGACGTCATCGACTTTAGAGAGCAGAGATTCGGCAATATGTAGGTGGTGGCGAGCGCTGTCTAGAGCGCCGACCATAGTGTCAGTTTCAACTTGCCATAGGTGTAGAGCTGAAAATGGACGAGGATCGCCAAACTTTGTCAATACGCGCTTGACTTCATCAAGGCGCGCAAGTGCTGCGTGCCGTCCATTCAGCTCTGCGACTGCGGCCAGGAATCGCAAGTGCACCCAGCACAGGAATTCTTGGTCAGTAGCGGGTTGTGCGATAGCAGTTTGAAGATGCTTGATTGCATTCGCTATGTCCCCGCGTTCTCTGAGTACATTGCCTAATACGAAATGAAGCCTCACACTGATATCGGCGCCGATATTGGCTGTGCGGAGGGTCGATAGGGCGAGGTGCTCTGCCTCGTCGTTCCGTCCTGTACGCTGAAGGAGATCCGCAACTATTGCGATCGCGAATGCATCTTTGCGACGTTGCGACGAACCGGCCTTAGGGTAGTGCTCGAGTAGGGCGAGCGCTCCAATGAATCGCCCACGCCTCAACAATTGCAATGCCGACTGAACCTCGGGGGACGGTTCGACTGACATATCGGCGCTCTCTGCGTTCCTGCCTTGGCAGGCAGTTTCAACTATTAGTGTTTTGCGCGAGTACTGGTGAACTAAGTGGATCGTGCAGCGTCGCTTCGACATTGCTTGATTCGCAAAATCCCTGCATTTCCATGAAGGCATCTACGACAAGCGGATCATACATATTGCCCCTACGTTCTTGGAGAATTGCGATTGCTTCATATTCCTCTAGTTTTGATCGATAAGGGCGGTCTGATGTCAATGCATCAAAGCAGTCCACAACGGACAGTATTCTGGCGCCGATAGGTATTTCAGTTCCGCTCAAATGGTCTGGATATCCAGAGCCATCCCAGTTTTCATGGTGATGTCGAACGATTGGCACTACAGGATAAGGGAATTCGATTGCCGCAAGAAGGTCGGCTCCCACACTCGAGTGAGTCTTCATGATCTCGAATTCGTCTTTGGTCAACTTTCCGGGTTTATTCAGAATGCTTTCCGGCACTGCCAATTTCCCCATGTCGTGCAGCAGCGAAGCCGCAGCAATTGCTTTTATGAGCCTCTCGTCATTAACACCTAAATGCCGTGCGAGAGAGACGGAGTGGTCTTGCACCCGACGAATGTGTCCGTGCGTGACCTGGTCTTTGGCGTCAATCGCCATCGCAAGAGTCTCAATGGTAGAAAGGTATAGATGGTTTAGTTGATCCACGTGGCGATTGGCGTCTTCGACTCTCGCCATAGACGTTTGATATGTAAGGTACGAAACAACAAGGAGAGGAAGAATGACAGCAACGGCAGTCAGATTTATCTCTCTGCTGACGGATATCAGAAGGATCGAGACTGACGCGCCACTCAAGAAACTTAGGCCAAGCCAAAGAAAATTGCTTCGCCAGACTTCGAGTGGACTCCTTGCTTCTCCGAAACTCACGACAATAGCCATTAGCCAGCTGTTCAGCAAGAAATACACGAGCGTGAATACCAGCAGTCCGGGAAGGATGGCTGACAAGCTTGCCGCACTCTGGGTGAGTGGAGGCACAGCGGCTATGAGAAAAAACAGTTTGCCTGCAATCCAAACCGACAGGGCGGGTGCAGTTGTGTTGAAGACGAGTTTGTGAAACTCCAGTCCTCGGCGTCTTAACCAAAGAGAGATAATTAGGGCGTCGAGAGTTACCGTGATCGTGCCAGCTGCTGCGCCGAAGAGTAATACCGATGTGAATACGAAGGTTTCCGAAACAGAGATAGTGGCGTCGATTGAAGGAAGCTTGACTGTGATTGAGCCAGTCAGAAGAGTGAGAGCCGCAAGAATAAACCATTGGGCAGTTACCGGTGTCGAATACAAATCATGAATGGAACTTCCAATTGCAATGAATCCAGCAAGGACAGTTGCCGCGACAAATGTGCGCGCATTTGAATCGAGTTGAGTGAATTGGCGGAATATTGTCCCAGCGACATACGTCATAGATCCGGCACATGGACTTATCGGCCCGTCTTCACAAGAGAGTTAGTTTCCCTCCCACCTTCACAATAACGGTTTCGTAATCTCCGGCGGTTGCGCGTTGGTAGGTTGTGACTACGATCAGACCGATGCATCCCCACGAACTTTAAGGTCGCTCGAAATAAGACCACTGATTGCCACATTGTCTTCGGAGTAACCGCTGCCCCAGACGATGGTGCTGCCCCAGACGATGGTGCTGCCCCAGACGATGGTGCTGCCCCAGACAATGGTGCTGCCCCAGACAATGGTATCTGGCAAAAGAGATCGATCTCCCCAAGAGTATTCGATCCCCCCACATGATCTCGTCGCCCCAGATCACTTCGTGGGTACGGGTCCGTGAATTGCTGCTGCTTGTGAGCGATGGCAAGCGAAGGCTTGTCATCATTCCTGACGACACCACGCTCTCTCCCTCAATCGTCGTGTTCTGCGGGACTCGGCCCCTTCAGCGCCACGCCTATCGCGGCCGCCGCATTCAGACTGCCCGCACCGGCGCCCGACCAGACCCACCTCGGGCATGAACGTCGCCGACGACTGCAGCGTCATCTTCACCTGCGCCGGCGTCAGCCCCTTGTTCGCCTCGAGCACCAGCGCCACCACGCCGCTCACCACGCCCGTCGACATGCTCGTCCCGCTGAGCGTCGCATACGCATCGGCGCCAGACCCCGACGCGTGCAGCGCCGGATAGATCGGCAACCAGCGTCGCGCCCAGCGCTTCGGCCGACACAATCTTGTTCCCCGGCGCCGCGAGATCCGGCTTGATGAGCCCGTCCACCAGCGTCGGCCCCTTCGAGCTGTAGGTCGTCAGCTCATCGTCCGAGCGGCGTGCCGTGCTCTTCGTGTTCAGCGCGCCCACCGTAATCACATACGGATCGATGCCCGGCGACTCGATGAGGCCGTGGACGCTGCGCCCTTCGGCATCCTTGCCACGATTGCCCGCCGCCGCCACGACGACGATGCCCGCGTGCACGGCGCGCTCGACCGCTTCGCACATCGGGTCGTCCTGTAGGACTGCTCGGCCGGCCCGCCCAGCGAGAGGTTGATGACGCGGATGTTGAAGCGGCGCCGGTTGGCGATCGCCCACTCAATCGCGTCGACGACGTCGCTGGCCTTGCCGGTGCCGTCGGCGCCGATGACGCGCAGGCTGATGAGGTGCGCACCGGGCGCGACGCCGCGGAGCCATCCTCTTCTTTGTGGTCTGGTTCAAGATTGTCCCTTTCAATCTGTTCTGGAAGCTCTCCCCAGTTCCCGTGCTTCTGCTGCTGCTGGTCGGCCTTTTCATCCCGATGCAGTGGGGTGCGCCATCGGGGCCGGCGCTTGTCGTGCGTCAGTCCGTCCAGATCGTCCCCGATGTCGCCGGCGAGGTGATCGATGTGCCGGTGGAGCCAAACACCCCGCTCAAGGCAGATGATGTCCTGTTCCGGATCGATCCGGTCCCGTTCCAGGCCCAGGTGGACACGCTGGAAGCGCAACTTAAGTTTGCCGAGCTGCGCCTCGGCCAAATGTCGGACCTCGCAAGCAAGCAGGCTGGCCGTGTCTTCGACGTCGAGCAGCGCGAGGCTGAGGTCATGCAGTTCCGGGCGAAGCTTGAGGGCGCGAAATGGAACCTTGCAAAGACGGTCGTGCGCGCACCCGCGGATGGCTTCGTGACGAACGTGGCTCTGCGCAAGGGTGCGCGTGTCGCCTCCCCTGCCATTGGCGCCAGCAATGGCCTTCATAGAAACATCGGAGACGATTGTTGGCGTCGAGATCGCACAGATCAATGCCCGCTACATCGAAACGGGCCAGCCTGTAGAGGTGACCTTTAAGTTTCTTCCGGGCCGGATTTTTCCTGGCAAGGTCGAGACGGTTCTGCAGGCAGTCTCCGGCGGACAGGACGTTAGTTTCCGGTCAGGCGGTGACGCCGAAGAGCGTGCAAGCGGCTCCGTTCGTCGTGCGCATCAGACTAGACGATGCAGCGCTGCTGAAGCGGCTGCTTGCGGGAAGCACAGGCGAGGCCGCGATATTCACCGACCGCGTGAAAGTCGCTCACGTCGTGCGAAAGGTCATGCTGCGGATGACGGCATTTGTTGAACTTCATCAACCCGTACTGAACTGTGACGGAGGCCGATCGTGGCGGCGAGGATCAACGTCGGGCAGCTCCACCTGCCGGCGAAGGTCGGTGAAGCCGGCGCCAGCAGCGCCAAGACAGTGCAGCAATTCACGGTCGCGGCACATTTCGAAATGCTGCCTGGAAAAGCCTCAGAGTCGCCCGGCGCAAGCTTGCTCTCAAGCTGGTGCGCCTCATTGTAATGCCGGCGATGCCCTTCCTGGTCTCCGGCACAGTGAAGCGATGCCGCCATCGCAGCGTGCGCGAACGCTCGTTCCCAGTCCTTCGACTGGTTCTCGCTGAAATATTCCAGCGCGCGACCCGCTGCATCGACCGCGGGTGCCGCGGCCCCGGCTCGCGCGAGCGCCCACGAGAACAACAAGTCTGCATGAGCAACATTGCCGACAGTACCAATCTCACTCCAGTGATAGGATGCCGTTCCTGCCAGGCGGACGAGAGCAAGGCATTCGCTCGCCGAGAGATCTCGCTTCTCGATCAGATCCCAGGCAGCATCGTTACACTGCGATGCAATACGCTTCTGCATTTCAGAGCCTGAGGGCGAGGAGTCTGCTCATGGGTCACCATGTCATCGCTGCGTTCTCCAAAGTTTTGCACACTCGCTGGCTGGACGAACACTGTGGGAACACTCTTCCGCGGCGAACCTTTCCAGGAAACACTTGCCGGAATTCCCCGGAAACTTCGCCGTATACTCGGGTTCTCGGCCTGGCGAACCTAAACCATCCTGCATCATGACGATGCCGGCAGCCTAGAGGGCCTCACTGTCCGTCACGCCGTTGTAGGTACGCCGACATTGCTGCGTTGGCCAATGGTGACGGGCCACTTCGATGGTCTGCAGATCGCCGCTATCGTCCCACTTTCAGGCAAGTCCCGCACGCTGCACCGTAGCTGACTTAATTCGTCGGCCGCCGCCACGCCTCACGAAAGAAGTTCGTCGGCAGCATCAGTAGGTTGCGACAATAGTTCGTTTAATTCGTCGAATTCGTACGGGTCAGAGAAGTGCCGAAAACGACCTCCGACGTTCGGTTTGTGAAGGCATTGCAGGCCCTTCAGCAGAGGGCCCGCGTCCAGGCGCGGCCTGGCAGTCGGTTCACGCGCCGCCATTAGAAGCAGTATCGACGGCGCCCGCCTGCAAGACGTTGACGTGGGCACGCTCAGCTCTTTCCACTGCCTCCCATGCGCGAGGCTAGCCATTCGTTGAGCAAGTTTCCGAAGCTTTCCGGCGGCAACTTTCCGAGAATTCCCCGGAAACTTTCCCGTATTTGCGCGGTTTCCGAAGCTTTTCCAGTCTGTCAGGACTTTCAGGGCGATTCCGCGCGCGACCGGCTTTCCGTCCTTCTGGCCAATCGGGATCTGCGCCATCTCGAACAGGTGCAGAAGGGCGGCGCCGATCTCTGTTGTCGGCTTGGGCGGCACGCCTTTCGCTTCGCACCAGGCCACGTAGTCCCGGTACAGATCCCGCATGTCGGTTTCGGCATCTCCGTCTGTACGGGTGACGGAGCCACCATGAACCTTCGCCTGCTCGATTGCATCCTTGCCGCCGATGGCCTTCGCCGCGCCTGCCGGCCTGCGGAGCGGAACTGGATGACTTTCCTGCCTTGGCGTCGTCAACGACCCGCTGCTCAGCCATGGGCTCTCAGGCGCAGGCAGTCGGGCGACCTCCGGCGCCTTGGCCTCTCCAACTTTTCCGACCGTTCCGGTGCGAACCGAACACCATCATGAGGCAGGCGAGCCCATTCGCCGCCACGCTGCCGAGGCCCGGCCATCACCAGGTCGAGCACCCATGCTGGCCACCCGATGCGATCGGCAAGAGGGGACGGGGAGGGCGGTGCCTTGAACGCTGCGAGCTCGCCCTTCGCGTCGGTGACCGCTTGCTCCAGCCGGTCCGGTTGTCCGCCATGTCGCGCCTCGCTGCCTCGACTTCCTGTTGGGTCTGGTCGGCCTGCGCCTGCAGCAGCAGGCGGCAATTCGCAGCGCAGCCGCGCTCGGCGCTCTTGGTGACAACCGCGGCGTCGGCAGCAACCTTGCCCAGCATCGCTTCCCGGAAGCGGGCGGAAGCCTCTGGAAGCGGGCCACGGCGGCCTCTGCCTTGGCAACCTTGGTCTCGAGTTTCTGCCTGACTTCGATGGCTTGCCGCAGCGGCGCCTGCGAAGCCTCGCGCGCGGCCGTCAGCCGCTCGGCGGTGCTAACGAAGGCGTAGATCTCGCCGGCTGCAATGGCGACAACTAGCCCAACTGCGAGGGTTCTACGCCGCTCGCCCCATGCCCTGCCGACGAGGATGGACGCCACTGCAACTCCTGCGGCGACGGCCAACGTGATGTAGGCAGTGCGTCCTCCATAGCCCCCGGTTGCAAGCACCGTGACGTGCGCGGTGGTCAACAGGATCGCCGCGCCGACGATCATCGCCAGCGTCTTCACTGCCGCGGCCTCCCGATCGGCGGCGCCTTCTTGGCCAGCTCCTCCAAGGCAAGGTGCATCAGCGCCGTTCGATCGCCCCCGGTGAAATGAGTGGCGAGATGCTGGATGAGCGCGCGCGTTGCCTCGGTCGCCCGGAAGTTAACCATCTTCCGCGGTTCGTTCAGGTGTTCGCGCTGCTTCGGTGTCCTGGCGGCTCGGCGCTCGGCGGTCAGTCTGGTTTGCGTGCGCGTGGGCGATAGCAGCGGCTGCGTGGGCTTGTGCTGCATGAACAGCGCTTCAAAGTCCGCGCCTTCGTCGCTCTCCGCGTCACTCATGACCGGTCCCCTTGTTCTTGGCGGCCTTGGCCGCTGCGGCTTTCACCTCCAGCCATAGCGCGTCAATCTCCGCGCTGGCCGTGGCGTCTCTGCCCTTGTTGATCTCCGCGGCGGTCTTGCCGGCTGCCATGCCCGCTACGTGCGACGGGCGGTGGGTGATGTGCGTCTTGGCCGTGGGGATCTTCTCGCCGGCAAGCATCTTGCGGGCGCTGACGAGTGTCTTCTCGGGCCCGGCTATGTCGTTGAAGACCACGAAGTGAGCTGCTTCTGCCTCGTTGGCGAGCGTCAGCATGTCTCCCATGCCCATGATGTCGAGCATGGACGCTTTCGTCGGAATGACGGTGAAGTCCGCGGCGCGGATCATCTCATCGATCACGGTCAAGAATGCGGGCGGGGAGTCCATGATGCAGACATCCCAACCGTCCATCTCCAGTCGCTCGACAGCGTCCGCTGCGGTCTCGCAGCCATCGAAGATCGCCGGGTTTTCTGTCTTCCCGCGCCGCAGCCACCAGGCGACCAAGCCGCGCATCGGATCCAGGTCGACCAGTGCCACGCGGTAATGAGAGCCGCCCCTGAACTTGTCCTGAGCAGCCCGGACAGCCAGGGTCGCGGCCAACGTTGTTTTTCCGACCCCACCCTTGGTGTTCGTCACGGCAATGGTGAGCATGGGAGGCCCTGCCTGGTTGAAGCAACGAACGCACGTCAATCAACCCTGTATATCTGTGCTGATTGACGCGTCCAGATGATTGACAGTGGCCTGTAAATCTATCCCCAGGAAAGCGAAGCTGCTTTACGCGTCACCTTCGCGATGTGCAGCAGAGCGCGCCTGAAACGGCGCCGATCAGGTCGGACGCTCGTAAATCAGATCGAGCTGATTGACGCGGCGGTGAGGCCGTAAATCCGCACGCGTGTCGGCTTTACGAGGAGCGCAGGGATTTACAGCGCGGTATCCTTCATCCCGAGGGGATTGGTGCACTCAACCTTGCGCCGGCCATACAACACGACGGGGAGACACGCCGACGGAGCAGCATCGCGCCCTGCATGTTCACTTTGCAGGTAACGGTGGTCGGCCATCCACCTAGCGCAAAATTGGCCGAGCCGACGGTCGCAATGGTGCTTTGGGGCTATCAAACTTTCCCGAGCGATGGCATCTCGCAGGAGTTGGACCACAGGGGCGGTGAAACGGCAGCGTTCGGTGCCAATCCGGTGCCAATTTGCGGTTTGTTCTTGAGGCGAGGTTTGCTATCTCGTTGATCTCTAAGACGGATGGGTGGTCGAGTGGTTTAAGGCACCGGTCTTGAAAACCGGCGTGGGTTCACGCCCACCGTGGGTTCGAATCCCACCCCATCCGCCAATCAGATCAAGTGGTTGTGGTGAAGCTGGACCGCGCGCATCGCCACAATTGCTCCGCGCGGCCGACACACGCGCGATGCGCTGCTCACTGATGTCGTCCAGTGCTGCGTCTTGCCGGTGGGAGCAAAGCGCGCGGTCGGCAATCGACAGCCTAAGCCTGGGAGGCGAAAGCGCAGAGCCGACGCATCGGCTCCGGCTTCCACCTAAGCCGGAAAGGCGCTGAGCCTTGTCACCAGGGCCGGCGCAGGGACGAGCCGAAGAAGACGAGCGAGGCCGGCACCTGGTTGTCGCGGTGATGGCCGCCGCGCTGGGCTGCCCACCATGCGGCTGCCAGCGAGATGAGCAGGCTGATGCCGGTTATCAGGCCGCCGAGCACCGCAGTGCGCCGCGCCTTATTGGCCGCGTCCCGGACCGTGCGGTTCGCCTCGGCATAGGTGTCGGTGACGCGCCTCTCGGCCTCGGCTTGCGGCAATCCCGTGCGCTGCGACACGACAGCTGCGAGGTAGCTCTTGTCGGCGTCCGAAAGGGAGCCGTTGGCGATCGAACGCGAAACGATGCGAGTCAGTTCGGCCTTGGTTTCCGGAGCGATGGGCTCGACGCGCGGCGTCTGGGCGGCGGCGCCTGCGGCTGCCGGACGTGCGGTGCCAGGACGCAGCAGGGTGTCGGTGTAGTAGGCCAGCGGGTCCGCATTGAGGGCTGCTACCGAAGCGGCCTTGGTCACGGCGTCGGTTGCCGCCCTGGTCGCGGCACCGGCCGCGGTGAAAATAAGCATGGCGCCGATGACGATGCCGAGCGCCCAAACCAGCGCCCCGTGCATGCCGTCGCGGAACTCGACCTCGTCAGCATTGAGGTCCGCCCAGCGTGCGCGCATGCGGCCGGCGACGTAGCCGCCGGCGAGGAAGGCTCCGATCTGCTGGGCCACCGTCCAGAACACGGCAAGCGCGGAGAAGGTCCTTGCGGACACGCCCGAGGAGGGCCACGGCGACACCATGGACAAGCCGATCGCCGCGCCGAAGGTGAGGAGCACGAACGACAGTGCTGCGGCGGTGAGCGCGCCCGCGAATACGGCGCCCCACTCGACGAAGCTGGTGCCGGCGGCGGCGCCCGGACGCGCGGTCGGCAACGGAAGCGGGCCCGACCTGTACCATGATGGAACCTCTCTCAAGTTGATGGCTAGCGAAGGCCCAACACGCTCAGGACGAACATGACGACCACGATAAGACCGACCAGATAGATGACACTGTCCATCGGGACACCTCGCGCGACAGAGCCCCCGCGAGCAGATCATGCAGACCGTGCGGGAGCGGACTATTGCGAGAAGAACCCGGCACCGATGCAATGGTTCCGCTTGGGATCGCGGCGGACGAGGAAGTGCGGGCGGTCGCGAGCCTATTCCGGCGCGACGGTCAGGCCGTACTCCGCGGCGGAGGCCTCGAGCCAGTGCCAGAACGAAAAGGCGTAGCTGCGCGAGACCGCGCACTCGTAGGTCGGCAGGGCATCGAGCTGCCAGAGGTGCACGCCGATGTGGGCGATGGCCGAGACCAGCGCACCGCCCGGCTGCATGACGCTGGGGTCGAGATCGACGGGGAGGCCCTTGGCCAGAGTGTCGCGAGCGCGCGGCCCGGCGATGTGCAGGATGGCGCGGCCGTCGCTCTGGTCAGAGATCGAGGCGAGGCCGGCCAGCGCCGTGCGCAGGCGGGCCTCGAAGCGATGCCCCGGCTCGCCTTCGGCGGTGGCGAGCCAATGGCCGGGTCCGGCCCAGACGAAAGCGACCCCTGCGGCTTCGGAGCGATGCGGCGTCATCGGCAGTGCGAGGCCGAACGTGTCGGCGACCTTGGCGGCAAGCGCGCGCTCGGCGCCGCGGCGGGCGATCACGCTGGCGAGTGCCAGGTCGGTGCGCTCGCACACGGCGAGGCGGGCCGGCCGGACTGCGCCATGATGGCCGAGGCGGTGCACGAGGCCGAACGCCGAGGAGGCTGCGAGCCGGTCAACCACGCTGGCGCACTCCTTCGGGGTCGATGAAGCAGGGTGCGGCGATCTCGACCTCGACGTCGCCGCCGCGCACGGGATCGACCGCACGCACGATCTCGCCGAGACGCTGCGGGCCGCGGGCGATCAGGCCGAGGCCGATCCAATGGCCCAACGTCGGCGAGAAGGCGACGGAGGTGATGACGCCCTGGTCGTTGGCGGCCGTGGCCGCGGCGTGACGCGGGATGAGGTGGGCGCCAGCGCGCAGGCGGGCGGCGGGGTCGATCGGCTTGAAGCCGACGAACGCCGGGCGGTCGGGGTCGAGCAGGGCGGGACGGCCGGCCATGACGCGGCCGATGCAGTCCTTCTTGCTCGACATCATGCGGCTGAGGCCGAGGTCGCGGGCCGTGGTGCGGCCGTCGATCTCGTTGCCGGCGACGTGGCCTTTTTCGATGCGCATGACGGCCAGTGCCTCGGTGCCGTAGGGCGTGACGCCGAGCCGGCGGCCGAGTTGCAGCATGCGGGCGGCGAAGGCTTCGCCGTAGCGGGCAGGGATGGCAACCTCGTAGGCGAGCTCGCCGGAGAAGGAGATGCGGAACACGCGGGCCGGGACGCCGGCTTGTACGGTCGTCTCGGCGGCGGCCATGAAGGGGAAGGCGGCGTCGCTCACATCGAACGGCGCATCGACGATCAGGGCCAGCAGCTCGCGTGCACGCGGCCCGGCGATCGAGAACTGCGCCCACTGGTCGCTGACCGAGGTGAACTGCACGTCGAGATCGGGCCACAGCACCTGATGGCAGAACTGCATGTGCTGGTAGACGCGCCCCGCGTTGGCGGTGGTGGTGGTCATGAAGAAGCGGTCGGGGCCGAGCCGGGAGGTGGTGCCGTCGTCCATGACGAAGCCGTCCTCGCGCAGCATCACGCCGTAGCGGGCGCGGCCAACGGGGAGGGTGGAGAACGTGTTGACGTAGAGGCGGTCGAGGAAGGCGCCGGCGTCGGGGCCCTGCACGTCGATCTTGCCGAGCGTGGAGACGTCGCAGAAGCCGACCGCGGAACGCACCGTTGTCACCTCACGGCTGACGGTGGCGAGCCAATCGGTTTCGCCCGCCTGCGGGTAGTATTGCGCGCGCAGCCAGGCGCCGGTTTCGACGAACACCGCGCCCTGCTGCTCGGCCCAGAGGTGCGTCGGCGTACGGCGGGTCGGGCGGAAGTCCTTGCCGCGGTGATGGCCGGTGAGCGCGCCGATCGAAACCGGCGTGTAGGGCGGGCGGAAGGTGGTGGTGCCGATCTCCGGAATCGAGCGGCCGGCCAGTGCCGCCATGATGCCGAGCGCCGGCAGGTTGGAGGTCTTGCCCTGGTCGGTGGCCATGCCAAGCGTGGTGTAGCGCTTCAGATGCTCGACGGCGCCGAAGCCCTCGCGATAGGCAAGGGCGATGTCGTCGGCGGTGACGTCGTGCTGCAGGTCGACGAAGGCCTTGGCCGTAGAGCCGGCGACGTGCCACAGCGGGGTGACGGCGCAGGCCTCGTCGTCGGCAGGTCGGTGGCGTAAACGGCTTGGGAGTATGGCCCGTCGCCTCGGCGGCGTCGTTGCCGGCCTGTGTGCCTTCGGCGAGGCAGCGGGCCAGCGTCATGGCACCGTTGGCGGCGCCGGCGACTGACATGCCTTCGGGCAGGCTGGCGCCGGGTACGAACGCCGCCAGAGTTTCGCTCCACGCGGGACGGCCGCCCAGGTGGCAGGTGAGGTGCACGGACGGGTTCCAGCCGCCCGACACGGCCAGCGCGTCGACGGCCAGCGTCTCGGTCGCGCTGCCGCTACGGACGGTGACGCTGCCGATCCGGTGCCGGCCGGCGGTCCCAACCACCTGACTGTCCTGCATGACGCGCACGCCGGGCAGGCGCGCGGCGAGCCCGGCCGACACGTCCCGGCGGCTGTCGATCAGCGCCACCACCTCGATCGCCGGCGACGGACAGGTCGATCGCCGTGCGCCAGCCGTCATCGCTGCTGGTGAATACCGCCACGCGCCTGCCGGGCGCCACCGCGTAGCGATTGGCGTAGGCCCGCATGGCGGACGCCAGCATGACCGCCGGGCGGTCGTTGCCCGCGAACACGATCGGCCGCTCGGCAGCGCCGGCCGCGAGAACGGCGCGCTTGGCCACCACGCGCCACAAGCGCTGACGGGGCTGATGCGGGGACGGAACGGGCAGGTGATCGGTCACGCGCTCGACCACGGCATGGACGCCGCCGTCGTACACGCCGAACACCGTGCTGCGCGGCATCACGCGGACGGACGGCATGCTTTCCAGCTCCGCGACCGCCGCGTCGGCCCACACGTGACCGGGTTCGCCGCCGACCTCGCAACGCTCGGACAGGAGGCGCCCGCCGAGGCGGCTATCCTCGTCGCACAGGATGACGCGAGCGCCGGCTCTCCCCGCCGCCAGCGCCGCGGATAACCCCGCGGGTCCAGCACCGATCACCAGCACGTCGCAGAAGGCATAGGCCTGCTCGTAGGTGTCGGGGTCGGGCAGCCGGCTGGCGCGGCCGAGGCCGGCGGCGCGGCGGATGAGCGGCTCGTACACCTTCTCCCAGAAGGCCGCCGGCCACATGAAGGTCTTGTAGTAGAAGCCGGCGCCCAACAGCGGCGCCAACAGCGAGTTGACCGCCATCAGGTCGAACGCCAGCGACGGCCAGCGGTTCTGGCTGCTGGCTTCGAGGCCGTCGTACAACTCGATGGTGGTCGCCCGCGTGTTGGGCTCGCGGCGCGCACCGGTGCGCAGTTCGACCAGCGCGTTGGGCTCGTCGGAGCCGGCAGTGAAGATGCCGCGCGGCCGATGATACTTGAAGCTGCGGCCGACCAGGTGCACGCCGTTGGCGATCAGCGCCGAGGCCAGCGTGTCGCCGGCATGGCCGGTGAACTGGCGGCCGTCGAAACTGAAACGCAGCGCCGTGGCCCGATCGATCAGGCCGCCGCCGTCGAGGCGGAAGGCCTGGCCCGCGCAGCGCTGCGCGTCTTGTCGAGCATCAGCCGGCCTCTCCCGCCGTCGGCCGCGTCTGTGTGCGCGCCGGCTCGACTCCACTGATCGCATGCGTACGCGTATCACGCGTCACCACCAGCCAGCTGTGGCAGCCCGCCGCGTGAAACCACAGCTCGCGCAAGACGCCGGCCGGGTTGTCGCGCAGATAGACGTAGTCGGTGAAGCGCGCCAGCGCATCGTCCGCCGCCGGATCAGGCCGCACCGGATCGGCGGCGCCATGATAGAGAAACTCGCGCACGTCGCGACTGCCGCAGCAGGGACAGGCAATCCGCATGCAGCTCTCTCTAGCGTGCCGGAAATTGGTTGAGCGCAAACCGAGAGGCGTACGCACACCGATTCCCCTCCCCTTGATGGGGAGGGGTTAGGGGTGGGGTGAAGACGCAAGGTCGACCCAAGTTCTGCCCCCCACCCCCGACCCCTCCCCGCGAGGGGGAGGGGAGCCTACCGCGGCTCGCGCGCATTCGGCACATTCATCGCCGGTGAAATGCAGAGGTCCAGCGAGAACGTCGCTCGGACGACATTCCGCCAGACACCGGCGCAATTTCCGATCATCATCTGAACCTAATGCAAGTTCGGCTGGGCGCCGGCGCCCTTTTCGTCGATCAGGCGGCCGGTGGCGAAACGGTCGAGGCGATAGGCGGCCGCCACGGCATGCGGCGCATCGCGTGGCGATCAGATGCGCGAAGCACAGCCCCGAGGCCGGCGTCGCCTTGAACCCCCCGTAGCACCAGCCGGAGTTGAGATAAAGCCCCTCCACCGGCGTCGTGTCGATGATCGGCGAGCCGTCCATCGACATATCCATGATGCCGCCCCACGAGCGCAGCACGCGCAGGCGCCCCAGCATCGGCATCAGTGCCATGGCGCTCTCGCAGACATCCTCGACCACGGGCAGGTTGCCGCGCTGGGCATAGGAATTGTAGCCGTCGATGTCGCCGCCGAACACCAGGCTGCCCTTGTCGGACTGGCTCACGTAGAAGTGGCCGGCGCCAAACGTGATCACGGTATCGATCAGCGGCTTGATGGCCTCCGACACGAACGCCTGCAGCACGTGGCTCTCGATCGGCAGGCGCAGCCCCGCCATCGCCGCCAGCCGCGAGGAGTTGCCGGCCACGGCCAGCGCCACCTTGCGGGCGCCGATGAAGCCGCGCGTGGTCTCGACGCCTTGCACCTGCCCGCCCATTATGCGGATGCCGGTCACCTCGCAGCCCTGCACGATATCGACGCCGCGCATATCGGCGGCGCGCGCATAGCCCCACACAACGGCGTCGTGACGCGCCGTGCCACCGCGGCGTTGCAGCAGGCCGCCCTGGACCGGAAAACGCGCGCCGTCGAAGTCGAGATAGGGCACCATCTCGCGCACCTGCTCGCGATCGAGCAGCTCGGCATCGATGCCGTTGAGCCGCATGGCGTTGCCGCGTCGCGCGTAGGCATCGCGCTGCGGGTCGGAATGGTAGAGGTTCAGCACGCCGCGCTGGCTGACCATCGCATTGTAGTTGAGGTCCTGCTCCAGCCCCTCCCACAGCTTCATCGACAACTCGTAGAACGGCACGTTGCCGGGCATCAGGTAGTTGGAGCGGATGATGGTGGTGTTGCGCCCGGCGTTGCCCGAGCCGATCCAGCTCCTCTCCAGCACGGCGATGTTGGTGAGCCCGTGCTCCTTGGCCAGATAGTAGGCCGTGGCCAGCCCATGCCCGCCGCCGCCGATCACCACCACGTCATAGCCAGCCTTCGGCGTGGCGTCGCGCCAGGCCGGCTTCCAGCTGCGGTTGCCGGACGAGCGCGTTCTTGACCAGCGAAAGGGCGGAGTAGCGCATGCGTGTTCTGTTCTCACGGCTGTCAACCCGGGAGCACGACCTTTACCCGGTCGGGGAGCTGTCGAACCACACGGCCACCACCCGTATCCAAAATCGCATCCTTCGACAAGCTCGGACTGGGGTCGAGACCGTGACAACGGGCCGCTGTTTCGCTCGTTTTACATCCTGACGACGGCTATCTCAGCAGTCCAGCGTGGTCTGGCGCTCCCACTCGGTCAAGTGCCGCGCGTACGCATTCCAGTCATCGCGCTTGAGCTTGAGGTAGGAGCCGACCACGTCCTGCCCGAGACCCTCCCGCAGCACGGCCGATCCCTCCAGCGCCCGCAGCGCATCGAGCAGGTTGAGCGGCAGCTTCTTGGCGCCCTCCGCCTTGTGGCCCTCGGTATACATATTGATGTCGAGCCGCTGGCCCGGATTGCGCCTGTTGCGGATGCCGTCCAGCCCCGCGATCAGGAGCGCCGCCTGCAGCAGGTAGGGGTTGACCGAGCCGTCGGCGAGGCGGAATTCGAAGCGGCCCGCATCGGGAATGCGGATCATGTGCGTGCGGTTGTTGCCGGTGTAGGTGGCCGTGTTCGGCGACCAGGTGGCGCCCGACAGCGTCGGCGGCGCGTTGATGCGCTTGTAGGAGTTGACCGTCGGATTGGTGATGGCGCACAGCGCCTCGGCCGAATGCAGCACGCCGCCGATGAAGTGGTAGGCGGTCTCCGACAGGCCGAGCGGCCCCGACGCATCCTCGAACACGTTCTTGCCGGTCTTGGTCGACCACAGCGAGGCATGCACGTGGCAGCCGTTGCCGGTCAGGTGCGAGAAGGGCTTGGGCATGAAGGTGGCGCGCAGGCCGTGCTTCTCGGCGATCGACTTCACCATGTACTTGAAGAACACGTGCTTGTCGGCGGTGGCGAGCGACGTGTCGTAGTCCCAGTTCATCTCGAACTGGCCGTTGGCGTCCTCGTGGTCGTTCTGGTAGGGGCTCCAGCCGAGCGCGATCATGGCATCGCAGATCTCGGCGATCACGTCGTAGCGGCGCATCAGCGCCTGCTGGTCGTAGCAGGGCTTGGACTGCGTGTCGGCGCCGTCCGAGATGGCGCTGCCGTCGGGCGAAATCAGGAAGTATTCGCATTCGACGCCGGTCTTGAGCTCGTAGCCTTCGGCGGCCGCCGCGGCGATCACCCGCTTCAGGATCTGGCGCGGGTTCTGCGTCACGTCCTTGCCGTCCATGACGAGGTCGCCCGGCACCCACGCCACCTCGGGCTTCCACGGCAGCTGGATGATCTTGTTGTCGCCCGGCATGGCCAGGATGTCGCCGTCCGCCGGCGTCATGTCGAACCAGGTGGCGAACCCCGCGAAGCCCGCCCCCGACTTGGCGATGATGTCGATGGCGGTCGCCGGCACGATCTTGGCCCGCACCGTGCCGAACAGATCGACGAACGAGATCAGGAAATACTTGACCCCGTGCTCCTTGGCGTAAACTGAAAGCGGCGCCATCCCTTCCCTCCTCGACCCCAAACCCGTCTGTGACCCAACG
The DNA here is from genome assembly GCA_963735125.1 of uncultured Alphaproteobacteria bacterium. Classification (GTDB taxonomy): domain Bacteria; phylum Pseudomonadota; class Alphaproteobacteria; order Rhizobiales; family Hyphomicrobiaceae; genus AWTP1-13. The sequence goes on from CAVTJY010000036.1 coordinate 90,880, forward strand.
CCCGTCTGCGCCCGCGGCGCCGCCTCAACCTGTGCCCTCGCCCACCGCCACCGCACGCGTTCACCCGTCATCCCGGACGCGATGCTTGCATCGCGATCCGGGACCTCGTGCAATTCTGCGGCGCGTAGGTTGGGTCAAGCGAAGCGTAGACCCAACACAGCTCGGTCGACAACGGTGTTGGGTCATCGCTGACGCTTGACCCAACCTACGAAACTGCTCCCGCAACCTACCCCACCATCACATCCCGCCCCTGCCCGGTATCCAATTCGTACCCGCCAGCGGCACACCGGCCATGGCCGCCGCCTCGATGGTCAGCGCCACCAGGTCCTCCGGCTCCAGGTTGTGCACGTGGCTCTTGCCGCAGGCGCGCGCGATCGTCTGCGCTTCCAGCGTCAGCACCGACAGGTAGTTGGCGAGCCGCTTGCCGGCCAGCACCGGATCGAGGCGCTTGGCCAGCTCCGGATCCTGCGTGGTGATGCCGGCGGGATCGCGACCCTCGTGCCAGTCGTCGTAGGCGCCGGCCGTCGTGCCGAGCTTGCGGTATTCGTCCTCGAGGTTGGGATCGTTGTCGCCCAGCGCGATCAGCGCCGCCGTGCCGATCGAGACCGCATCGGCGCCCAGCGCCAGGCACTTCGCCACGTCGGCGCCGTTGCGGATGCCGCCCGAGACGATCAGCTGCACCTTGCGGTGCATGCCCAGCTCCTGCAGCGCGGCCACCGCCGGCCGGATGGCCGCCAGCGTCGGGATGCCGACGTTCTCGATGAACACGTCCTGCGTCGCCGCCGTGCCGCCCTGCATGCCGTCCAGCACCACCACGTCGGCGCCGGCCTTCACGGCCAGCGCCGTGTCGTAGTAGGGCCGCGAGGCGCCGACCTTGACGTAGATCGGCTTCTCCCAGTCGGTGATCTCGCGCAGCTCCAGGATCTTGATCTCGAGATCGTCCGGCCCGGTCCAGTCCGGATGCCGGCAGGCCGAGCGCTGGTCGATGCCCTCGGGCAGCGTGCGCATCGCGGCGACGCGCTTGGATATCTTCTGCCCCAGCAGCATGCCGCCGCCGCCCGGCTTGGCGCCCTGGCCCACCACCACCTCGATGGCGTCGGCCTTGCGCAGATCGTCCGGGTTCATGCCGTAGCGCGACGGCAGCACCTGGTAGACCAGCAGGCTGGAATGCCCGCGCTCCTCCGGCGTCATGCCCCCGTCGCCGGTGGTGGTCGACGTGCCGACCGCGCTGGCGCCGCGCCCCAGCGCCTCCTTGGCCTGCGCCGACAGCGACCCGAAGCTCATGCCGGCAATCGTGATCGGGATCTTCAGCGTGATCGGCTTCTTGGCAAAGCGCGCGCCCAGCGTCACGTCGGTGGCGCACTTCTCGCGATAGCCTTCCAGCGGATAGCGGCTGATGGAGGCACCGACGAACAGCAGGTCGTCGAGATGCGGCAGCTTGCGCTTGGCGCCTGCGCCGCGGATGTCGTAGATGCCGGTCGCCGCCGCACGCCGGATCTCGGCGATCGCCGCATCGTCGAACGTCGCCGACTTTCGCGGCGGCGTATGAATCCAGCGGTCGCCATCGCGCGGATCGCCCATCAGTACGACCCCAGATTGTCGATGTGGAAGTGATAGAGCTTGCGCGCCGAGCCGTAGCGCTTGAACTCGGCCACATCCACCTCGCCGCCCAGCCTGGCCGCATCCAGCAGCCGCCGCAGATCTCGTCTTGTGCTCCTCGCGCAGCGGCTTCTCGATGCAGTCGGCGCCGAGGCTCTTCGGCGCTGCCGCGCACGTACAGCCGCGCCTCGTAGATGGAATCGCCCAGCGCCTCGCCGGCATCGCCCAGCACCACCAGGTTGCCGGCCTGCGCCATGAACGCCGACATGTGCCCGACCGAGCCCTTCACGACGATGTCGATGCCCTTCATGGAGATGCCGCAGCGCGCCGCCGCGTTGCCCTCCACCAGCAGCAGCCCGCCGCAGCCCGACGCGCCCGCCGCCTGCGAGACGTCGCCCGTCACATGCACCTTGCCCGACATCATGTTCTCGGCCACGCCCGGCCCGGCATTGCCGTTGATCACCACCGTCGCCGCCTTGTTCATGCCGGCGCAGTAGTAGCCGACGTGGCCCTCGATCTCGACCAGCACCGGCGCATCCACACCCGCCGCCACCGCATGCGCCCCGCGCGGGTTCAGCACCCGCCAGCGCCGCTCGTTGGTCTCAGGCGTTAGCCGATGCAGCGCCGCATTCAGCTCGCGCAGGGGCGCCACGGCAAGATCGACCGTGCGCATCAATGGCGCTCCCAGAAATACACCTTGGCCGGCTCCGGCTCCCACACCCTGGCCGTCGGCGATGCCCGGCAAATCCACCAGCGCGCGATACTCCGACCCGAACGCCACCCAGCGCTCGGTCTCGGCCATCACCGCCGGCTTGCAGGCGATCGGATCGCGCAGCACGCCGAAGCCCGACTCGGTTCCGACCACGAACGTATAGAACCCATCGAGGTCCGCGAGCGACGCCTGCAGCGCATCGCCCAGCGACAGCCCCTCGCGCATGCGCCAGGTCAGATAGCCTGCCGCCACCTCGCTGTCGTTGTCGGTCTCGAAGGTCAGCCCCTCGCGCACCAGCGTACGCCGCACCGCGTTGTGGTTCGACAGCGAGCCGTTGTGCACCAGGCACTGGTCGGCGCCAGTCGTGAAGGGATGCGCGCCGTTGGTCGTCACCGCCGAACTCGGTCGCCATGCGCGTATGCCCGATGGCATGCGTGCCGGCCATGCGCGCCAAGTCGAAGCGCGACGCCACCGTATCCGGCCGCCCCACCTCCTTGAAGATCTCCATGCGCCGCCCGGCGCCCACCACCGTCACGTCGGGCGCCGTAGCCGCGATCTCATCGCGCACCGCCTGCTTCGCGCGCCGTCGGCACCAGGATGGTCATATGCGTATCGCGCGTCACCGGCGCAATCGGCGTCCCGGCCGTCATGGCGAGCTTGCCCACCAGCTCCTGCAGCACGGCCGCCGACGGCCCGCGCAGGGTCAGCTTGACCCGGTCGGGCTGGCTGTCGCCGTACACGGCAAAGCCTGCCGAGTCCGGCCCGCGGTCGCACATGGTGGCGAGCATGCCGGCCACCAGCCCGCCGAGCTCCGGCTCCAGCGCCTTGTCCTTGAGGAACAGACCGACGATGCCGCACATGAAGGGGAAAGCCTGCCGTAGCCGCGAGAGCGCCGACGCTCGCACGCCACCCACACCTGTGTCAATTCACAAGCACTATTGTTTCGTATAAGAAACAGCGCTACGATCGGGGCAGACCCCTCGCGCGGCGATCTGTCCGCAGGCACTCCGCTGCGGGCGAGGGTCTGACCCCATTGCTCGACCCCTCGCCCTTTGCTCCACGAGACCACCATGCCCCGCCCCAAGACCAAGACCGGACCCGTCTCCAGCCGCACCCGCCGACGACGACCTCACCACCGGCTCATCCGCCCCCAGCGGCCCGCCGCGCAGCCTGGAAGCCAACATCGGCGCCGAAGTCCGCCGCCTGCGCAAGTCGCTCGACCTCACGGTCGCCGAACTCGGCGCGGCCGCCTCCATCTCCGCCGGCATGCTGTCCAAGATCGAGAACGGCGGCATCTCGGCCTCGCTCGCCACCCTCGATGCGCTCGCCAAGGCCCTCAACGTGCCGATCAGCGCCCTGTTCGCCGAGACCGAGGAGCGCCGCGACTGCTCGTTCGTGAAGGCCGGCGCCGGCGTGCGCATCGAGCGGCGCGGCACCAAGGCCGGCCACCTCTACGACCTGCTCGGCCATTCGCTGGCCGGCGACCTCGGCGTCGAGCCCTACCTGATCACGCTCCGCAAGGGCGCCGCGCCCTACACCAGCTTCCGCCACGCCGGCGTCGAGTTCCTCTACATGCTGTCGGGCCAGGTGCGCTACCGCCACGCCGACCGCACCTACCTGATGCAGCCCGGCGACGCCCTGTTCTTCGACGCCACCGCCCGCCACGGCCCCGAGGAACTGATCGAAACCCCCATGCAATACCTCTCCATCATCATCTACCCCAAGCGGGGGTAGTGCGTGATAGCCCCTGCCGACATCGAAAACATCGCAGGAGAAGACGCGGTGCGCGCAACCGCAAAGTCCTAGGGGTCAGCCCCAGCGGACCCCACCTGGCTGCACTCGGTGAAGTCCGCTTGGTTCATCTGTCGCAATGCGCGCACTCATCAAGGGGTGATGACGCCAAGATCGTTGGCTTCAGCCTGGATCTGTGAAAGGGATTGCTGATCCATCGCTGCAAGTTCTGCGTCGATTTCCTCGATTAGCGGTGCTACGGCAAAGCCAGGTGAGTCTGACTAGGTCGCTTACTCGAACAGAAACCGAACCAATAACATATATTTGATCCGATTTATCCTCAATACGGATGGTTGTTCCGCTCGACGCATTGCGGATGTCGGAGAAGTGCTGGGAATGAGAGCCCCCACCGCCGATACTAAACGAGCCAATCCTAAAGCCGCCACTCCCCTCGACGTTGAACCAATTCTGAAATTCTGAATAAGATCGCGCTGCTGTTTCAATTTCAATGAAAACACCGCGGCCCAGTATGACATCCTGCGGGATGAGATTGAGCATCCCACGCTCGCCCCAGAACTCGTCCCGTTTTACCTCGCGACAATAGGTTCTTATGAGGCTCTCATCGTACCATCCGTGTCGAACCAGCTGAAAGGCATTGAGCTTTTTGAAGCCAATGGTGAGAGCAGAGGCATCCTCGCGCAGTTGGCGATCAAGCGTTCCGCCACTCGCGGATGCGCCGAAATTCCAAACAGTCCTCCGCCGCTCACTGATGCAGACCAACGAGACTCGTACGTAGTTGATACGGACGAAGCTTCGACTATGCGCACCGAATCGGGCGCGTCGTTGCGCATAAAGTCATTGACATCAACAGATATTACGCTCTTCCGGAATTCGGCCCACCCATCCTTGGCATCGGGATCATTGGCGCCGTCCTCTGCCTCGTCCTCATCAATTGGAAGCTTGGCAAAGAAGCGCGCATCGTTGTATGCCCTCAACGCCTTCGTGACCTTGAAAAGTGGCGGGTAAGGCACGACCTCGGCAAGGTATTCCCCATAAGCATCGGATGCCTTTATCTCGAAGGGTTTTCTTTTGTCTCGGTATCGCCATTGGTTCTCCCAAACCGCGCGCTTCAGCGTGGGGTCTTTTCTTAGTGCCCGCCACCATTCACGCCGCGCATCTTCGTCAAACTCCTGTAATTTGCGAGTGGCTCTTTCGTAGGCACGGAGCTTGCGCTCCACCTCACGCTCGTCGATAGCAGGAGCATATTTCCTCAGGTTGACATTGAGCTGAAGCAAATACTGTTCGTAGTTGTCTGAGACCCGTGCCCCGGTGGACACATAAGGCGAAATGTTCGCACGCGAATACGATGGTATCGTATCGACAACTAGCTGCCGGCGATGGAGATTAAGCGGCGGCCATTTGGTCGTGCAGCTCAAGGGCCGCATTACGGTGTTTACTTGGATCATGTTCGGCGAAACGTTGCCGCCGTAGCGCGTCTCCAGAACATGGGTAAATTTCGACCAAGCTTCTTCATCGGTTTTAAAAAGCGCCATTGGAAAATCCTTCATCTGTAGGAGGATGGTGTGGAAAGGAATGCTGACGCTGTGTGTGACGGTAAGTGTGTAATTGTGAGAAAATATGCGTAAACCAAGTGGGAGCTGTGCTGACTGGCTGATCACTGAGGAGTTGATCGAGACCCGATGCGACACCTCTCCATCATCATTTGTCGCAAGCGGGGGTAGGGCTGTAGGCAAACGCAGGCCGTTGGGGCCGTTGATGATGGGCGTACGGCACCGCACGACCCCCTTCGGCACCCATCACCGCCCCAACCTCCGCGCCAGCCGAAAGCCGAAGTCGGCGTCCCGCATATGCGACACTTCGCGATGGCGGGAAGCCGAGCGCAGCGCGCGGGCTTCGTTGCTCCAGGCACCCCCGCGCAGCACGCGGGTGCAACCTGCAGCATCGGCCGCCGCCGAGCCGTCGGACGGCGCACCCGCGTAGCCGTCCTTGAAGCAGTCCTGCACCCACTCCCACACGTTGCCGTGCATGTCGTGCAGGCCGAAGGCGTTGGCCGGCAGCGCACCGACCTCGATGGTCTCCTTGCGGTACGTGTCTACGCCGCCGAAGAAGTTCGCCTGCTCGACCGTGATCTCCTTGCCGGTCGCGAAGGGCGTCGTCGTGCCGGCCCGAGCCGCATATTCCCATTCCGCCTCCGTCAGCAGGCGATAGGTCTTGCCCGTCTTGCGCGCCAGCCAGGGCAGGTAGTCCTTGATGTCTTCCCAGGACACATTGATCGCCGGCCGCTTGCCGCGCCCCCAACCGCGATCGCTCGGGCTTGTGCTTGCAGCCGGCTGCCGCCACGCACGCATCCCACTCGGCGAACGTCACTTCGAACTTGCCCACCGCGAACGGCGCGCCGATCGTCACCTTGCGCTGCGGGCCTTCGTTGTCGAAGCGACCCTCCTCGCCTGCGGGCGAGCCCATCATGAACTCTCCCGCCGGCAGCACCACCATCTCCGGGCACTGGTCGCACTCCTTGAAGGTGTCCCCGGGCTTGAGCGAACGTTCCTGGTCGGCGGCCAGGGGCTTGGGAGACGACGTCAACGAGACCTGCTTGGCCGTCTCCGCTGCCGGGCCGGCCTTGCCGAAATAGAACCGCCCCGTCAGCGCCGAATTCTCCCACGGCACCTGCTTCCTCTGCGTCTCCTTCATCACGTCGTTGCGCACGGTGATCAGCATGGCGCCGAGGTCGTCGGTGGACGAGGCGAGCTGCTTGACCAGCGCGCCGGCGAACGGCGAGTTGCGCCCCGCGCCGTCGAGAGCCACGTTGCCGGGCTGGGTCGAGAAGCTGATCAGCGTGCCCACGCCCGACTCGATGCGGGCCAGCCCGCTGCCGACGTCCGTCGAGCGCGTACCCATGCCGCGGGCGAGGTTGCGCGCCAAGGGATTGTCGCGGCAGGCGTCGAGGAACAGGATGTTGGTGTTGGTCTGCTGCTCCATGATGCGGTGGATCATGGCCACGCGCAGCATCTCGAACTCGAGCGCCGTGGCATCCTCGGCCTTGGCATCGATGGGAACGAGATAATTCTCGCCCGCAACCTGCATGCCGTGGCCGGCATAGAACAGCACGCCGGCCTCCGCGCCCTTCAGCGCGCCTGCGAAGTCGCGCACCTTGCGGTCGAAGGCGGCCTTGTCCAGGTCGAAGCCCTCGATCACCTGGAAGCCGAGCTTCTTCAGTGCGGCGGCGACGTCGGCGGCATCGTTGGCGGGGTTGGTGAGCCGGCGTGATGCTGGTAGGCCGAGTTGCCGACCACCAGCGCCACGCGCTTCTCGGCCTGCGCCATCGGCGCCGCGGCCAGCATCGCAACGAGCAATACGAATGCAATCGCATGCAACGCGCCGCATGGCCGGCAACGCACTCTCGGCGAGACGCCGAGCTGCCGTGAAGGAGCCCCCACCGCCGGCATCGTTGACCAGCACATCGAGCGGGCGTCCAGGCGCGATTGCAGCCGCCGCGGCAAGGCCGAGGTGCATGACAGCATCCTATGTCTGTGGCGAACCCTCAGTCAGCCCCGCAGCTTCACGGCATAAGAAGCAACGCTTATGGCACCTTTTTGTCCGTCGGCGCGAGTTGGCCGAGCAGCTGATCGCCCCCCCATGCAGTACCTGTCCATTATCACCTACTCCAAGCGGTGGCGGTTTCCGATCGGATGCAATGACCATGAGGCGGAGTGCATCACCGCCGTTTGAGTTCCGCGTCAGTCCGGCCTCCGCGGGATGTCAGTTTCGGGGGCACACGTTCCAGCCCGCGTTCGATCGCGTAGTCCAGCGGCGTACGTCCGAAGCGGTCGGGTGCATTGATCTTGGCACCATAGGCCGCCAAGAGGGCAACGATCGGCAGGTTGTAGTCCGAAGTGGCCGCGTAATGCAGCGCAGTCATACCCTCGGCATCCGCCGCCTCCAGGTCGGCTCCGGCAGAAAGCAGGAAGCTCACGGCCGGCAAAGCACTCGGAAGATCATTGGGTCGCTTGGGATCAATTCTGCTCTTGATGATCGTGCCGTGGCGTCCATTCACCCTGCCATCTTGGGAAACACTCGGACCTTCATTGAACTGACCCTTGAGGATCGCCATGAGCGGGGTAAGTCCGTTCTTGTTGCGCCCGTTGGGTGACGCGCCGGCCGCCAACAGGAACTTCATCGTCTGAATACTGCTCGATGCCGTTGCAGCCGTGACGAGAGGCAGTTGCCCATCCTCATCGGGTGCATTCAAATCGGCGCCACGGGCAAGGAAGGCCTTGATCCACTCCTGGTCCCCACTGCCGACTGCGCGCGTGAACATACGCGCGTCCCACCTCGCGCCGCGTTCGAGAAGTATCTGGACAACCTTCGTGCGCCTCCAGCCCATCGCGTGATCGAGAAGCGCATCTGTGCACCCACCCCTCAGCGGATCGGGATACTTGCTGTCCACGTCGAGTCCACGGTCGAGCAGGTAGGCGACAACGTGGTCCTGCTCGTTGCGGATCGCCGCACCTGCGGCCGAGCGATCTTCAGGGCGCTTCCGCGTCAATGGGGCCTTCAATTCCTCCACCAGAAAGCGGATCGTGTCCATGTGCCCCAGGACGGCAGCCAATTCCAGAAGCTGATCCAGTTCCAGCGTGGCAGGATCAGGCTCGGCGGCGACGAGCTTACGCAAAATCGCAATGTGACCGTAAAGCGCCGCCAACCGCGCAGGCGACCACCTCTCGATCTCCGTCTTGCTGTCCCATCGCGTGGTCGCAACCGCCCTGGCCTGCAAAAGCAGATCGACGAACTCCTCGTGATTGCGCGCCGCAGCCCATTGCATGCCATGCACTCCGAGTGCGTCGAGCGCGTTCGGATCACGGCCAGCGGCCAACAGACGCCGCACATCGCCGCTCAGTCCGAACCGTGCGGCCGTCGCGATATCGGTGACGTCGCTAGGTGTGTCCTGGGGCCGGGGCAGGCGGTTCAGCAGAATGGGATAGCGCCAGTTGTCCGACCCGTACTCCAGCCTCTTTCGGGTTTCGGCAAACGTCTCGGTTTGGGAATCCAGGGCTCGCGAGAATGCGCGCATTGTAGACCTTTGCGTACTTCTCCGCGGCCGTCCTGTAGTCTAAGGCGCACTTGCTCCACTCACCCTTTTCAGGATGAGCCAGCCAATTTTCCGAGCGCTCCGCTTGATACAAGCCGAAAACGCATTGGAACGAGCAGGCGTGCCAGACGGCGTGCGGATATTCCTGGTCAGGCGGGCAGCGAAAACTGAAATCGCCGCGCGCGATGGCTTGATCGGCGTCGCCCTCCGGTATCGCCGATTGCAGACGCGACCACGCCGTATAGTACCGGTGTCCTGGCTCGCAGGCGCGCTCTCGTGATGGGTCTCGCTGAGCGATGACGCATCAAATGTAATCGATATGCCGCCCTTATGGGTCTTGCATTCCTCCTCCGTGAGCTTGGTTTGAGCACGCGCCGCGTCGGCGGAGCACAACACGACGAGGAGGCCCGCACACACGGCAAATGCGACCCACAAACGACCGTTGGCCGCGCCAGCGCATTGCATCCCAGCCCTCCGAACCGCTCCCACGCACGACCAAGCCAGGGGATGGCCCCAGTCCGGCGAAATTCGGTCTCTGACAGTTCCTCTACAAGCTGTCCGGCCAGGTGGGCTGTCGGCATGCGACCGCACTTATCTCATGCAGCCGGCGATGCTGTTCTTCGACGCCACCGCCCGGCCAAACCCCTCACCTCTGCGGCTTCGGCAGCAGACACCCCGGCACCGCGAGGTCGACGTTCCGGTCCTTGTCGAGGCAGGTGTAGAAGTGGTGCACGAAATGCACGTACCCCTGCTCCTTGGCCGCAGCTTTCACGCTTCCATCCGCCGCCACTTCGCAAGGGTTGTTGAGCTCGCAGGCCGCCGCGTTGGCGTCGCTTGCCGTGCCGAACGCGCCGATCACCTCGCTGTTGTCCTTGCGGATCGCCGGCGCGCCGGAGGCGCCATGCGGCGTTCCGCACGTCTCGGCAACGCGGATCCGCAACACCGGACCCCAGAGCCATCGCGCCTCTTTGACCTTGTCGACAGTCGCCTCGACCTGGCAGGCCCGGTCGTTCTGCCAATAGGCTGACGGAATGCGCAGCGCCAGGTCCGGTGCAAAGGCGGTGTCCTGCGACACCAGGAACGGTGTTACACCCGTCCGCTTCTCGATCTGCTCGTAGGTCTCGGAGACCCGAAGCAGCAAATGTCGCCTCCGCTCATGGTGCCGTAGACGATCTCGTCAGCTTCCATGCACATGCGCGGTTCATCGCTGTTGCCCGTCTCGAGAGTAAGCGGCCGCTGCGTGCCTGACACGGTAGAGCACCTCTGCGTGGTCGGGCATGATCAGCACCTTCTCGCCCACGGGGACCTCGATTTTGCCCCGGTCGCTGCAGTGGCCGGCGGAGAGCACCAAGGCCGGCGAACTGGCGCTGCGCCCGGCAAACGTCACCAGCGCACCGGAGCATGGCGTGTTCCCGCCCAGCCGGACGGTGCCTTTCAGGCTCTGGAGGACCCTAAGCTCCCCGGGCGCCGTGCTGCCTTTGAAGTCGGAGGCCGTATTGCACGACGGCTGCCCCTGTGCGGAAGCGTGTCCAACGATGAGCAGCTGGAAAGCAAACAGACAACCACGGAACAGAAGCCGGCTGGGCATGGCAAAATCCATATATTCGGAGAACGGCAATCGGCAGAAACGCTACCACGTGCGCAGGGCGTCCGAAAGACGAAGGCCCGAGCGCTGCGGCCCCGGGCTGCAGATCGGGACAGCCGCGCAACACCTTTCGATCATCACCTAGCGCGCGCCTTGGGCTTGTGACCGTCGGGCCAGTCGTTGACCATGGCTGGGAAATCGGGACGCGGCATGTGGCTGAAATAGTCCGCCACGTCGACAGCCTCCTGATCCGAAAGCCCGCCCTGGCCAAGCGGGAAGTGCTCGCGAAAACCGATCGGCATGTTGTGCTTCACGAAGGCGGCAGCGGTTTCGGTGCGGGCCATGCCGGCCCCGACATTGAAGGAGCGGTCGCCCCACAGCGGCGGAAACACCGCGCGACCAGCCGCGTCCCTTCGTCCTTCACCGTCGGCGCCGTGGCAGACCGCGCACTGCGCCGCATAGACCTTCCGGCCGTTGTCCCGGTCCGGCTTGAGCGACGTGTCGATCTCCCCCATGCCGCTTCCCGGCGCATGCGCTTGCGGCTTGGCTTCGCCCTTCATCCACTCGAAATAGGCGATCATGGCGCCCATTTCGGGCGAGTCGGTCGCGAGCGGCTTGCCGTTCATCGACCGCTCGAAGCAGCCATTGATGCGCTGCGCGAGCGTGATGACGCTGCCGGCGCGCGCCGAGTAGCTCGGAAACAGCACGGACACGCCGACGTACGGCGTCGCATCGGCCACCGTGCCGGCATTGAGATGGCAGGATGCGCAGTTCAGATCGGCGCCGACATGGTTCGGCAGCAGGGCCTTCGTCTCGGCGTTGAGGCGCATGCCGCGCACCAGCTGATCGGCATTGGGCGCCGACAGCAGGTTGGCGAGACGCGGCGTCTGGAAGCGCGAGGCAGCGAACTTCGGATCGAGCGTCGCGCGCAACGCAGCGACGTCCGCTTCCGCGACGGCTGCCGCGCCATCACCCCAACTCGCGCGCACAAAGCTCAGGATGTCGGCGATCTCCCGATCATCGAGGCGAGCGAAGGCCGGCATCGTGAAGACGCGTGGATGTGCGGCGGTCGCGGCGGTCTTCCAGCCCGTCAGCGCCATGTGGATGAGCGTGGAGGTATCCTTCGCGGCCACGTTCGGATTTCCGGCGAGCGGCGGAAAGATGCCCGGCACTCCCGCGCCGTCCGGCCGATGGCAGTCGCTGCAGAATTGCGTGTAACCCGAGCCCACCTCGGGTGCTGTAGGTCGTCGATGGCGCCTCCGTCGAGACCAGCCGCGGCGCTGCCTTCGGCCGGTCGGAGGGCAATGCCTTCAGATACGTCGCGATGGCCACGAGATCGTCGTTGGATATGTGCTGCGTCGAATGATGAATGACCTCGGTCATGCTGCCGGATACGGTGGCGAAGCGGTTCTGGCCGGTCTTGAGCAGCCTGGCCATGTCCTCGACGGCCCACGCATCGCGCAGGTCGACCGCATTCCAATCCTCGACCTGCGCGCCGGACACGTACAGCCGGCCATCCCTGCCAGCGTCGCTCATTGCCTTTTCCTGGAATCCCAGGCCGCGCGGCGTGTGACACGCCCCGCAATGTCCGAGCCCTTGCACCAGATAGGCGCCGCGGTTCCAGACCGCGTCCTTGTGCGGATTGGCCACGAACGGCGTCGTGTCGAGGAAGGCGGCATTCCAATACGCCAGCCCGAGGCGGAAGCCGAACGGGAAGCGCATCTCGGCGGCGCGGTTCGCCTTCTCCACGGGGGCAAGCCCCTTGCTGAGATAGGCCCACAGCGCGCGCATATCCTCTTCGTGGACCTTGGCGAAGGAGGGATAGGGCATGGCCGGATAGAGGCGATGGCCGTCCCGCGACACGCCCTTGCGCATGGCCCTGTCGAAGGCGCCGAACGACCAGCCGCCGATGCCTGTCTTCGCATCAGGCGTGATGTTGGTCGACCATACCGTCCCGAACGGCGTCGCGAGCGCGAGGCCGCCGGCCATGGGCGTTCCGCCCTTCGCGGTGTGACAGGCGACGCAGTCACCTACGTGAGCGAGATATCTGCCACGCTCAATCAGCGCCTGATCGATCGCGACCCCGACGCCGGCTGTGTCGGGCTCGATGCGCGGCGGCACCGCGATCCATGCCGCAACGCCGCCCGCGATCACGGCGGCAATCGCTGCAGCCGAGACAATTGCGCTTCGCGAGTGGCCGATCCAGCCAACTCATCAGGCGAGGCGCTAAGCGATGTGTCGGCCGGACATGCATGCCCCAATTAGTGCGGGACAATCGTTGCGAAAGGCTCCCCAGCCTCGATCGCGCGGTCCGATTGCCGAAGATGCCCCGTAGGCGAACAGGTGAGCTCTCACGTCTGTTGCCGGATGAAGAACAGAAGGGTCGTGGCCGCCAAGCACCCGCGACAGACACCAACGCCTCGCGCCTGCCTTGGTTCTCGGCGCATTGACGATGTTTGCTAGACTTTAGTATAATGTCTCCGGGGAACTGGATGCCAGATCGGCAGATTCTGCGGATCCGGCGGTCCCTGGAGGACGGCGCCATGGGGGGTACACCAGAGGCCAGAAACGTGCCGAGCGGCCTCGCGGAGAGGTCGGCCCGTACCCACTGGGCCTTACCCACCTGGATCGTGCCCACCAGGATCAAGGGGTCAGCTTCACCTGGAGCATCTCCAAGATCCGCATCGCCGGTTTGGTCCTGCTGGGCACCGCGATCCCGGCAGCCGTTTGCTTCGCGCTGTCACCCCCCTTCGTGAAATGGCTCTGCCTTGCATGGCTGGCGAGCGTCGGCTTTCTCATGCACGGTCTCGGCCGCCGCGCCCGTTCCAATGCCGTCGTCCTCTCGGTTGACCAGCGTGGCATTCTGGATCGCCGATTGATGTCCAAACCCATCGCGTGGAACGAGATCGGAGCCGTCTGCCCAACCGACACCGGCCGCGCCCACGTCGTTGATATCGCGCTGCGTTGGCCCAAGAGCACGCTTGGGAAGGCTCGGTGGTCGGTGCGCATTGGTAGCCTCTGCCAAACGGGATATGGCGTTCCGGCGATCACCATCAGCACCCTCCTGCTCGAAGGTGATGTCGCGCAGTTGCTCGAGGCCGTTGCGCGCTGGCGCCCCGATCTTCTGCACCATTCCAACCGACAACCGTCGTGATGCGCCTCGATGCGCGCCAGCACGGCGTCCGCACTCCCGTGACGCCCGAAAACGGCTATAGTCTCGCCGCGCGCCCAAAAACGACCACGTGCGGCGACACGCACGGGACCTGAGCCACGGGAGGAGCATTTCATGCCGAGCAACCGCCATCGCAGCGATCGCCGTACCGTCCTGAAGGGCGTCGCCAGCCTGCCCCTCGCCTCGGCCCTGTCGGGCCTTGCCGCGCCGGCCGTGATCGCCCAGGACGGCTGGCCCAAGGGCAATATCACCATGATCGTGCCCTTTCCGCCCGGCGGGCAGGCCGACCTCGCCGCGCGTCCGGTGGCCGACGCCCTGCAGCGCGTGCTCAAGGCGACGATCGTGGTCGAGAACCGCGGCGGTGCCGGCGGCGCCGTCGGCAACGCGGCCGCCGCCAAGGCGGAGCCCGACGGCCACACGCTGCTCATGACGCTGTCGTCGCTGGCGGTGCTGCCGGCCGCGGCGCGTCTGCAGGAACGCGCGCCCCTCTACGAGATGAGCCAGCTGCGGCCCATCGCCCGCGTGCTGGCCGACCCGACGCTGCTGGCCGTGCCGGCCTCCTCGCCGTGGAAGACCGTGAAGGACTTCGTCGATGACGTGAAGACGCGGCCGGGCACTGTTCCTTATGGCTCGTCCGGCCCCTACGGCACGCTGCACGTGGCGATGGAGATGTTCAGCGCCGCCGCCGGCATCAAGATGAACAACGTCAACTATCGCGGCGCCGGGCCGGCGCTCAACGACCTGCTGGCCGGGCAGATCCAGGCCATGGCGTCCGCCCCCGGCACGCTCAAGCAGCATGTCGAGGAGGGCCGCCTGCGCGTGCTCGCCAACTGGGGCTCGCAGCGCATCGCCGAGCTTCCCCGACCTGCCGACCTTCATGGAGCTCGGCTACAAGGACGTGGAGTTCTACATCTGGGCCGGCCTGTTCGTGCCGTCGGCCACGCCCGAGCCGATCGTGGCGCGCCTGCGCGACGCCATGCGCGAGGTGATGACCAGCAAGGAGACGGTCGGCATATTCGAGAAGGCCGGCAGCCCCGCCGCCTACCAGGATGCGCCCGAGTTCGCCAAGTTCGTCGAGGCCGACAGCGCGCGCCTCATCGCCGCCGTGCAGAAGATCGGCAAGGTCGCCGAGCAGTAGCGCTGCGGCGCTCCGCCTGTCATCCCGAGCCGGCGCAGTTGGCCGATGTCGCACGGCGGCAGGAGCGCTGGCAGTGCGCCCCGCGCCGTGCCTCTCGCAGCTCCAAATCACTGCATGAGCTTGAGCGGAACCGATGCTGCGCTGCCGCGTTTAGTCGGCAACGAGGCATCCACGAGGATCACGACCATGGGCAGCGCGACAGACAAGATCAAAGGTGTGGCCAACCAGGTTGGCGGCAAAGTCAAGGAAGGCGTCGGCAAAGCCATCGGCAACGAGCAGATGCAGGTCGAGGGTATGGCCCAGCAGGTCAAGGGCAAGACGCAGCAGAAGGTCGGCGAGGCCAAGTCCACGATCAAGGACGCCGCCGACAAGATCGCCGACAAGGCCCACGAGAAGCTCTGAGGCTCGGAATTCGCGAAGGGCACCCGAGCGTCGGCTCGGGTGCCCTTTTGCATGGATGTCGGGACTATCCGCGCATAACCGAGCCGGTCGGTCAGCTTTTCCACCACGGCGACGGCGAGCCGCTCTCCGCCGGATAGCCGCCACCGCGCGTCACGATCCCTCGACATTGGCCCGAGCAAATGGCATGGCCAGACGCCATGCCAGAGATGATCCCAGAGACGCTGCCGGCGCGATGCACGGTCGGCGAGAAGCGCGTGTTCGCGGCGCTAGGCCGGCTGCCGGACGATTGCCTCGTCTACTACGAGCCAGTGGTAAAGCGCCGCTATCCGGATATCATCGTCATCCTCCCGGACGTCGGCGTACTCGTCATCGAAGTGAAGGACTGGCGGCTCGGCGAGATCGGGAACGTCGATGCGCACTCGGTCACGATCGTGCGGCGCGATACTGCCACGGTTCACCCGCATCCGCTCCGGCAGGCGCGTGGATACATGTATCGGCTGATGGATGAGTGCCGCAAGCACCCTCGGGCCGGCGTGCTGCTGCAGAATGAAGGCCCTCATGCCGGCGGCTTTACCTTCCCCTTCTGCCACATTGCGGTGTTGAGCAACATCGCCCGCAGCCAGATCGAGCGCGAGGCACCACCCGACCTGGCCCGCCTTTTCCCGCCAGGCACACCATCACCCGCGACGAGCTGGCCATCTGGGAAGCGCTCGACCCGCATGCCCTGCTGGCAAGGCTCAAGGCCTGCTTCGAGCCGTGGTGGCCCTTCCCGAAGCTGACGCCGGATCAAATCGACATCCTGCGCAGCATCATCCATCCAGAGATCGTCATCCGCGCCAGCGAGACCGATCTCGCGGTGCTCGATTTGCGCCAGGAGCGCAATGCGCGCGACATCGGGGATGGTCATCGCATCGTCTATGGCGTCGCCGGTTCCGGCAAGACGGTGCTGCTGATCGCGCGGGCCAAGCTGCTCGCGGAAGACCCGGAAAAGCGCATCCTGGTGTTGTGCTTCAACCGGCTGCTCGCGCAGCATCTGGCCGCGTCGCTGGCCGGCCAGCCCACCGTGACGGCGATGACCTTGCATAGCTGGGCAAGCCGGTGTGGCGTCAAGTTCAGCCAAGGCGAGGGGGGCGACGCTTTCGGCGAGCGCCTGCTTGCTCGACTGCAAGGCGACGCAGGGCTGCGCGGTCGCTACGACGCCGTGCTGATCGATGAAGCCCAGGACTGGCCTTGCTCCTGGTTCCAATGCGCCCGGCTGGCGCTCGAGGAGCCCGACACCGGCGATCTCCTGATCGTCGGCGACGGCAACCAGGCGCTGTATCGCAGGCGGGATTTCACCTGGGCCGAGGCCGGCATCAATGCCCGTGGCCGCGTGATCAACTCCAAGTTCGATCTCGATCGCAACTACCGCAACACCGGAGAGATCCTGCGCGCCGCGCTCCCGTTCGCCGTGCAACCCGGCAGCGGCAGGCGCAGCGTGCTTGCCCCGCCGATCGACCCGGACACCGCCATCCGCTCCGGGCCCGACCCCTTGCTGATCCGGCTCGACGATGCGGCGAGCGAGATGCAGTACGCGGCGGCGCTGATCGAGACTTGGCTGCGCGGCGGTCTGGAGATCAGGGGACGACGCCAGCGTGTCGAGCCCGGCGACATCGCCGTGCTTTATCCAAGGCAGCATCCGGGTGCGGATGTGAAGGAGCTCTGCAATCGGCTGAACGGCTTCACCCGGGCGGTGCTATTGGCCGGTGACAAGGCGAAGGGCACTCTGCGCGACGAGGCGGTGAAAATCCTGCCCATGCAGGGCGCTCGCGGCCTGCAGTTCCGCATCGTCGTCCTGCTGTGGACCCACCTGCTGCCCTCGACCTTCAAGGACCGTGACGACGGCATCGAGCGCGCCCTGCTCTATGTCGCCATGACGCGGGCCGAGGACATGCTGGCCATCCTGCATTCCGGCAGCTCGCCCTATGTCGAGGAGATCTACCGAGCGTTGGGGATGGCGCCCAAGTAGCGCCGGCAGACACCGCGTGGGCGCCTGCCGGCCAACTGCAATCAGCCCGTCATCTCAAAGCCCGAAGTCGGCCTCGAAGCCCACGCGGGCGAGCACGCGCATGTCGAAGTCCTTGCCGCCCTTGGTGTACTCCACGAGGATGCCGGTCCGGTTGCCGTCGCGGCACTGCGGCGTGGGGTCCGCGCAGAAGCTGACCGGGCCCGACGCCAGGCCGCTGTAGTTCTTGATGTTGGCCAACGCATCGCGGATGGCGGCGCGATCGGCCTTCAGCGAGGCATCCGTCAACTCCAGCTTGGCGTTCTTCAAGGCGAGCTTGATGAGCTGCGCGGTCTCGTAGGCCTGGCTGAAGTCATGGTCGGGGCAGCGCACGCCGTACTTGGTCTGCACCATCTTCACGAACTCCTTGGCGATCGGACGGTCGTCCGTGCAGGAGAAGGCCGCCGCGAAGATGAGACCGGTCGCCGTGTCGCCGGCCAGCTCCGGCACCGGCGCGTTCGATGCCGCCGAGGACGCCACGCGACGCACCGATCTTGGGGATGCCGACCTCGTAGGACTGCTGGACGATGCGGGCGATCGCATCGTGCTGGCCGCCGATCGCGATCACCTCCGGGTTGAGGGATTTGATCTTCAGCAGATGCGCGCGGAAATCGAGATCGGTCTCCTGCATCTGCGTCTCATACAGCGGCTCGGCGCCGTAGGTCCGCTTCATGAAGGCCATGTAGTCCTTGGCGAAGCCCATGCCGGCGCCGTCGGTCGTGTAGAGATAGGCAACCTTCTTGCCGACGTTCTCGGACATGTACTTGCCGTGGATGCTGGCGGAGAACCGCTCCGACACCGACGTGCGGAACAGCCAGGCGCTGTTCTTCTTGGTGACGTTGGCGTTGGTCGAGTGCGGCACGATCTGCGGCACCTCTTCCTTGGCCGTGACGTCGACCATCGGCAGGGTCACCGAGCTGCAGGTCGAGCCCATCACCAGATGCACCTTGTGCTGATGTATAAAGCGATTGGCGTTGGCGATGCCCTTGTCCGGCTTGCATTCGTCATCGAGCAGGATGACCTCGATCTTCTTGCCGTTGATGCCGCCCGAGGCGTTTACCGCCTCCAGCTCATCCTTGGACATCTGGCCGTACTTGATGCCGTTCTCCACGACCATGCGCAGCGTGATGCCGATGCGGATCACGCCGTCCTGGGCTTGCGCCGGTGCAGAGACGAGCCCCGTTGCAAGCATGGCGGCCGGCAGCAGAGCCAGCAGCGATCGATTTCCAAACTGCGTCATAGGCGTTCCTCCAGTCTTGTCAGTCATTGCTCTGCAGGTGCCAGTCCTTGACTTTGCTGGCGGTTATCTGCTGCGCGATGATATCGCGGTCCCACGGCCGCGCCATGGCCGCATGAATTTTTTCGACGCAATCGGAGCTGCTCCTGAAGTGACGGTGCACGCCGCGGCTCGAGCCGGCCGACGCGTCGATTGCTGCAGCATCTTCAGACACTTGGTCAGCCGTGCAATGGGCCGCTCGATGGCCAAGCCAGTAACGCGCGTAACAGCCGAGCCGCCCGGCCGTAGCTAGGTCCGGCGGTCGGCATGGACCCAGCTGTCAAAAGCGCTGGCCCAGCCGCCATCGACAGAAACCAACTTAATGGAGACTTTGGAATGGTGGACTTCACCCCCTCGCGCACGACCCTCTGGACGAGCTTCGGCCTGACGGCACTCGTCGTCCTGTTTCTTCTGGCCGACGCTGCGATCAGCATTTTTGCCCCCCACCTGCTCGCCGACGCGCAGGCCCAGGTGGGCTTTCCGTCCTATCTCTCGCCGATGCTCGGCGGCATCATGCTGCTGTGCGCGCTGCTCTTTGCGATCCCGAGGACGGCCACCATCGGCGCCATTCTCATCACGGCCTTCGCGGGCGGCGCCATCTGCACGCATCTCCGGGTCGGGGAGATCGGGTCGCCGCCCCAGTTCATCGCGATGGCTTTGGCGGCCCTTGCCTGGCTGAGCCTGGTACTGCGGGACGCAAACGTCCGCGGGGCGCTCGGCCTGCGCGCCTCGCCCTAGTGTGCTGCCGGTGTCATCCTCGGGCTTGTCCCGAGGATCCATCCCTCCGCAGACTAGCAGTTTGTGGAAGGCTGGATGGTCGGGCCAAGCCCGACCATGACAACCGCGTATCAACTGAGTTGCACCACTGGGATCGACGCTGGCAGCCCGGTCAGTTGACGGGGCCCATGCCTCCCAGTGCGTCCATCTCCGGCTGCGCGGGTTTGACACCCAGTTTGCGGTTCACCAGCATCGTCACGACCCACAGCGCGATGCCGATGGCGATCAGCACGCCGGCCACCTGGTACTGCACGACAGCCCGCCCGGTCCACGGCCCCGCGAGGAACGCGCACGAGATCGCGCCCAGGATCGGCAGGAAGGTTGGCGTGCGGAAATGACCGTGGCCCACGCGATCCTTGCGCAGCACCAGCACGGCGATATTCACCACCGTGAACACGCACAGCAGCAGCAGCGCCGTCGTTCCGCCCAGCGCCGGCACGTTGCCCACGAAGGTGATCAGCGCGAAGGCCAGCAGCGTCGTGAATGCGATCGCCACAAACGGCGTGCGCCGCGTCGCGTGCACGCTGCCGAGCGCCGGCGGCAGCACATGCTCGCGGCTCATGCCGTACACCAGCCGGCTTGCCATCAGCATGTTGATGAGTGCGCTGTTGGCGACCGCGAACATGGTGATGAAGCCGAAAATCCACACCGGAAAGTTCGGCGCACCGGCCTGCACCACCTGCAGCAGCGGCGTCTCGCCCTCGCCGAGCTGCTCCGGCGGCACCAGCGTGATGGCCGAGATCGAGACCAGCACGTAGATCGCGCCGGTGATGAAAAGGCCGGCCAGCAGCACCTTGGGGAAATGCCGGGTCGGGTCCTTGCACTCCTCGGCCATGTTGACCGAATCCTCGAAGCCGACCATGGCGAAGAACGCGAGCGTGGTGGCCGCGATCACCGGCCAGACCATGCCGGCATCGCCCGCCTTGAACTGGGTG
This sequence comes from uncultured Alphaproteobacteria bacterium, assembly GCA_963735125.1. Classification (GTDB taxonomy): domain Bacteria; phylum Pseudomonadota; class Alphaproteobacteria; order Rhizobiales; family Hyphomicrobiaceae; genus AWTP1-13. The sequence continues at coordinate 111,361 of CAVTJY010000036.1, forward strand.
ACGCGCGAGACATCGCCCTGCCCCGCGCCGATCGCCCACAGGCCGATGCAGATGATGATCAGCAGGCCGGTCAGTTCCACGCAGGTGAGCACCACGTTGGCCTTCACGCTCTCAGCCACGCCGCGGAAGTTCACACCGGCGATCAGCGCCATGAACACCAGGCCGGTCATGGTGATACCGAAGGTCGAGAAGTTCAGCCCGAGTGCGGTCGACATATTCGCCGAGAACGCCCGCGAGGCCGTCGAGGCCGAGGTGATGCCGGAGCACATCACGGCAAAGGCCACGATGAACGTGACGAAGTGGATGCCGAACGCCTTGTGCGTGTAGAGCGCCGCGCCGGCCGCCTTCGGATACTTGGTGACCAGCTCCAGGTAGCTGAAGGCCGTGATCAGCGCGACGACGAAGGCGACCAGGAACGGCAGCCACACCACGCCGCCGACCTGATTGGCCACCTGCCCCGTCAGCGCATAGATGCCCGTGCCGAGGATGTCACCCACGATGAACAGCAGGAGCAGCCAGGGCCCCATGACCCGATTGAGGCTCGGCTCGGCCTCGGTGGCGGGCATTCCCGATTTCAGGGCGAGATCGGTCATCGCTCAGCTCTCCATCGGCAGCAGGCGGTCCATCGGCCGTGGCGCAGTCTCGACCCGCGCCCGTTCAAGAGCGGTTAATGCCGTACGCGCCTCATCGATCGGGAAATCAGGTTGTGCGCCAATCGAGAATATCTATCGAGCGTAGACATCGACCGGCGAACCGCCGCAGAGAGGCCTTCGCACCGCCCAAAAACCCGCTCAAACCCGCCAAGTTCGAGGCGCAACATCATCCCTGTTGGACGAGGGAAACTTCAGCAATCATCGGGGGATGATTCATGAGTGGTGTGTTCGCGCGTCTGTCTCTGGCAACTCCGCAGATCTATCTCCCGCAGTTCATCCGCCAGGCGCTCGAAGCCGAGCCGCCGGAGCGCACGCCAAACATGGCGGGCAAGACCTGCGTCATCACCGGCGCCACCTCCGGCATCGGCCGGGCAGCCGCCGAAGCGTTGGCCGCGATGGGCGCGCGCATCGTCATGATCGCCCGTGACGAGCGGCGCGGAGAGGCCATGCTGGCCCAGCTGCGCGCGCGTTATCCGCGCGCGGAGCATAGCGTCCACTATGCCGACCTGCTCCGGCTCGCCGACGTCAAGCGGGTCGCGGCCGACATCGCCGCGGCGGAGACGCGCATCGACGTCCTGCTCAACAATGCCGGCGCCATGTTCGCGCGGCGCGAGATCACGCCCGACGGCTTCGAGCGCACCTTCGCGCTCAATCATGTCGCCCCGTTCGTGCTGACCCACGGTCTCAGCGAGAGCCTGTTTGCAGCGGCGCCCGCGCGCGTCGTCAACGTGGCGGGCTGCCTGAACCATCTCGCCACGCTGCATCTGGACGACCTCAGGCTCGAGCATCGCTACGACGCCTTCTATGCCTACGCCCACGCCAAGCTGTGCTGCGTGCTGTTCACGCGCGAGCTCGCCCGCCGCTGGGCCGGCCGGCAGGTCACCGTCAATTCCGTGCATCCTGGAGAAGTGGCGACCAGCTTCGGCTACAAGTCCGGCGGACTGATCCCTCTCGCATTCGCCTTCATCCACCTGTTCGGGAGTTCGCCGGAGACGGGCGCGCGCCGGCTCGTACGGCTGGCGTCGGCGCGCGAGCATGCCGGGACGACGGGGCGCTACTTCTACAAGGAGACGCTGTCGCGTCCCAACCCGGAAGCCGAGGACGACCACAACGCCGCGCGGTTGTGGCAGGTGACGGCTGGCTTGACCGGAATCGACTCCGCGCCCGCGCTGGCCGAGGCATGAGGGAAGGCGGTCCCTCCTCCGAGCGGTAATTACGATTGCGCGGAGAAGAAGTGCGATCAACGGCCCCCGGCTGTTGATCGCCGCTGTTCGGTCGGCCAGGAGGCCTGCCATGCTCGTTCGTGCCCTGATCCTGGTTGGTATCCTGTGGTCGCACGCGGCACTGGCGTCCGAGTTCAAGGCCGGTAACCTACTGATCACCTCGCCCTGGACGTACGCCACGCCCGAGGGCGCCAAGGTGTGGGACGGGTTCATGGTCCTGACCAATAACGGCAACGAAGATGATCGGCTGATCGGCGCCGCTGCCGACATCTCCGACTCGGTCGAGATCCACGAACGGGGCATCCTCAATGGCGTCCTGATGTGGCGCCCCAGTAATCTGGGCATTCCCATCGAGGCGGGATCGAGCGTCACGCTCAGGCTGTTCACCCACCATCACTTGGTGTTCATGGACCTCAAGCAGCCGCTGGTCGCCGGCCAGACGATCAAGGGCTTGCTGCGCTTCCAGAGGGCGGGCGAGGTCGAGATCGAATACGAGGTCGTTCCCCTCGGCGCCAGAGGTCCTGCACAAGCCACACCACGTCGCGTGCAAGACCTGCGCTGAAGCGTGCGCCGCCATAATCAGCGCCTGCAAGACCGTGCGTGGCGTCTGAGCTGGGCCACAAGCGGGAGCGCTGTCACAAATCCTTCACGCGACTCCGCGCGCCTTGCGTCAAATTGGCGTCCGGGCGCAGCGCTGGGCCGGCCTGCTTACATGCCGGACCGCGCATGTATAGAGTGGCCGCCGCCCAACGAATTGATTTCAATGCATCATCGATCAGCACTGCGGAGTGACGAACATGCGTATCGATCAAGTCGAGCTTCCCAACAATGTCCTGAAAGTGGTGCTCGACGGATCGCTGGACATCGCCGGCGCCGGCAAGATCGACATGCCGTTCAACATCATCGCGGGCAGCAGCAAGAAAGTGATCGTCGATCTCGGCAAAGTCACCTTCCTGGCCTCGATCGGCATCCGGGTTCTGGTCAAGACGGCGCGCGCGCTCACCAACAAGGGCGGCCGGCTGATCGTCTATAATCTCAGCGAACAGTCGATCAAGGTCCTGCGCGCGACCGGCATCGATGCGATCATTCCGATCGCCGCCGACGAGGCCGCCGCCATCGCCGAAGCCGGTAAATGACATTTTGCGACCGCATAGCCCTGGAGCCTGTCGCCTCCGACGTCGTGCGTCTGAACCAGTGGCTCGATGCAGCATTCGTGCGATGCCGAGCTCGACCCTTCCATCGCCGCCGACCTGAAGCTCTGCATCAACGAGGTGTTCGCCAACCTGGTCAGCTACGCCTTCAAGGACACGCCCAACCCCGAGATCGCCGTCGACATCGAGCTGCAGCGCGGGCAGGCGACCGCCGTCATCGCCGACAATGGCCAATACTTCGACCTGCGCACCTGGCCTACTGCGGAAAAGCCAACGAGTTTGATGGACGCGCGCGAAGGCGGCTTCGGCCTCGCCCTGATCCGCGACCGCGCCACCCACATCGACTACGACCGCATCGACGCCACCAACCGCCTGCGCATCACCTGCGCGGGTGAGCAGCAGACCGAGTGAACACCACCACGGTCATCCTCGGGCTTGGCCCGAGGATCCAGCCCACCGCGAACGCTGGATGGATGGTCGGGCCAAGCCCGACCATGACAACGATGGTGTCGCAACTGCAAATGATCCGCGCCAGCCCTCATCACGCCCGGTCGTAGGCGCCGCCGATCGCCGCCACGTAGCGCTCAATCGAAGCCCGCAGGATGGGCTTGGCCCCCGACAGGATTACCCGCTCGAAGAAATGGCTGTAGACCCGGTCGAACTGGAACGGCTCCAGCGCCGCCCCGATCGCCCGCACGCCAGCCGCCGACAGAGGAATGTGGTTGGGATAGCTGCGCATGAAGGTGAAGGACTTGCGGTCCAGGTTCACCGTGGCGATGTCGGCCGAGCACACCACGCCGCGCCCTTCCGCGCCCGCCGCCCAGTGCAGCATCGACCCGCCCGGGAAATGGCCGCCGCCGCGGACCAGCGTCACGCCGGGCAGCAGCTCAAACGTCTCGCCCTGCCACGGCCGGATGCAGGCATCGGGCCGCATCACCCAGGCGCTGTCGTCGGCGTGCACGTGCACCGGCGCATTGCCGAACGCGCGGCTCCACTCCACCTGCGTCGTATAGAAGTGCGGGTGCGAGATGGCGATGGCGCTCAGTCCGCCGAGCCCCTTGATAAGCGTGACGGTGGCGTCGTCGATCAGCGAGATGCAGTCCCACAGCACGTTGCCATGCGGCGTGCACAGCAGCAGCGCGCGCTGGCCGATGGCGAACACGGGCAGCGTGCGGATGCCGATCAGGCCCGGCTCATGCTGATGGAAGCCGTTGAGGTGATCGACCGCCAGCCGCTCCAGCGTGGTCCAGGACTGGCCGCCCGGCGGCGTGAACTGCCGCTCCTCCTCGCACACCCGGCACTGCTCCGGCGGGATTGCGCTGGGCGGATATTGCATGCCGCAGGCGGTACAGATGAAAGCGGGCATTGGTTGCTCCTCCGACAGCCGCAGCCTCGGACGACGCTCAGCACTTCTTCAAGACCGCGGAGACGCGTTTCACCGGCAGGCCACCCTCGAACTCGATCGTGATGGACTGCTGGCAGGCTGTGCGGGCGATCGTCATCTTGGCGTCGAAGAAATCTCCGGTCAGCAGGATATCGAATCCGTCGGGCTTGACCGTGCCGTTGATGATGCCGTCGAGGTTGTTGACCTTGTCCTGCCAGCGGCCAGTGATCTTGCCCGCCGCGATCTGCAGCTGCGTGCTTGCGTCCAACTGGTAGCTGTCGCTCTTGCAGCGCAGGTTCTGCGTGAGCTTCGCACCATTGTCGGCGGGGAAATACGTCCCCACGCAGCTGTAGGCCTGGTTGGGACCCGAGTTAGGCGTCACGGTTGCCATCCCCGCCCAACGGCCGCCGAGCGCCATGATCGGATCGGTGGTCTGTGCGACCGTGCCGCCGGCCAGGAGCGATAACGCACACGCGACAAGCGGTGCAAGAATTCGATGGTACATGTGCTGGCCCCCCCGAGCGCTGATCTTCTATCCTATGCAACGCCGCCGTGGCGCCGAATTTATGGCGTCAACGCACGATGACCAACTGGCATGCCTATTTCTTCTGATTGCCCGCCAGCGCCGCCGTTACCCCAAGCCGATGAACAGCACGCCGCTGACATAGCGCTCGACCTCCAGATAGGTGCGGCTGCGCTTCAGCCAGGCGCCCATCGTGCCGGCCACCAGCGCATAGCAGCCGTCGGTGACGATGCCGAGCGAGGTGAAGATCAGCCCCAGCACGGCGATCTGCATCGCCACATGGCCGCGGTCCACCTCGACGAACTGCGGCAGGAAGGCGAGAAAGAACAGCGCCGTCTTGGGGTTGAGCAGATTGACGATGAAGCCGTCGCGGAACAGCCGCGCGTAGCCATGCGCCGGCAACACGACATTGGGGTCGGGCGCCTCGCTGCGGCCGAAGATCTTCTTGAGACCGATCCAGATCAGGTAGGCCGCGCCCGCGTACTTGATCAGGCTGAACGCCAGCGCCGACGAGGCCAGGATCGCCGACAGCCCCAGCGCGGCGGCGGCGACGTGCACCAGCGTCGCGGTGTGGATGCCCACGATGGAAATGAAGCCCGCCAGCCGTCCCTGCTCGACCGAGCGCGCGAAGATGTAGAGCACCGCCGGTCCCGGCACCACCAGCAGCACGAACGCGGCGCTGATGAACAGCGCGAGATTGGCGGCTCCCGGCGTGACGATCTCCATCCCCGTCTCCTGATCTTGCTGGCGGTGTCGACATCAAGCCCGACGCCGCTCGGCCATGTCAACGATGCGATGCCATCGCCGGCCATCCGGCTGCACGGTGCGTCGAACATTACGGATCGGACAGGTGACGGCCGAAACGCGATCCGGATCGCACACAACTTAACCGTCGCGATGAAAGCTCTTGCGCCGATGCGACGAAATAGGCCGTTCTGTGTCCGACAGGCAAGGTCTAAGCCCTTGACTGTGCCCGCTTGGCACCTAGATTGCGGCGCGGAACCAGCGCCGGGTGGCGGCAGCATGGAGTCTCGAAGCGCGACAGGCTGGCGGGACAGTCCGCCGCTCTGATCCGCCCAACATCGGCCGCCGTTCACGGCCAGCTCCAAACTCGGAGCAGGGAAACCTGGGAGGGAAGCGATGACGGCTCTCATCGAGGCCAAGGAGCTGCGCAAGAGCTTCGGCGAGCTCAAGGCCGTGGACGGCATCTCGCTCTACGTGCCGCGCGGCGAGGTGCTGGGCTTTCTCGGGCCCAACGGCGCCGGCAAGTCCACCACCATGAAGATGCTGACGGGCTTCCTGGAGCCCGAACTCGGGCAGCGCGCGCATCGCCGGCTATCGATGTGCTGGAGCAACCCAAGCTCGCCAAGGCGAAGCTCGGCTACCTGCCCGAAGGTGCGCCGCTCTACGCCGAGATGACGCCGCGCAAGCTGCTGCAGTTCGTGGCCGGCCTCAGGGGCTTCGAGAAACACGAGGCGGCGCGCCGCGCCGGCATCGCCGTGGAGCGCGCCGGGCTCGAGCCGGTGCTCGACCGCACCATCGAGACCCTGTCCAAGGGCTTCAAGCGCCGCGTCGGCCTGGCGCAGGCCATCGTGCACGACCCCGAGGTGCTGATCATGGACGAGCCGACCGACGGCCTCGATCCCAACCAGAAGCACCAGATCCGCAAGCTGATCGAGGAGATGTCCAAGGAGAAGGCGATCATCATCTCCACCCACATCCTCGAGGAGGTGGAGGCGGTCTGCACGCGCGCCATCGTCATCAACCAGGGCCGCATCGTCGCCGACGGCACCGCCGAGGACCTGATGCGCCGCGTGCCCTATCACGGCGCCGTGGCGATCCGCGTCGCAACCGGCATTGCCGATGCGGTCAAGCGCGCGCTCGAAGCCTGCCAAGGGCATCTCCAAGGTCGAGACTATCAGCGCCGTCAACGGCACAGTCGCAGCTGCGCGCGCTGCCCAAGAACGGTGCCGTGATCGCCACCGACGTCGCCTCCCTGATCCGCGAGAAGGCCATCGTCGTCGACGAGATCTACGTCGAGCGCGGCAAGCTCGACGACGTCTTCCGCCAGATCACCACGCCCGAGCAGGATGCCGGCCATGCATGAGATCGTGCGCAACACCCGCATCATCGCCGAGCGCGAGTTCGCGGCCTACTTCGCCTCGCCGCTCGCCACCATCTTCCTCGTCATCTTCGTGGCGCTGACCGGAGCCTTCGCCTTCTTCGTCGGCGGCTTCTTCGAGCGCGGCCAGGCCGACCTCGGCGCGTTCTTCATGTACCACCCGTGGCTGTACCTGCTGCTGGTGCCGGCCATCGCCATGCGGCTGTGGGCGGAGGAGCGCAAGACCGGCACCATCGAGCTGCTGATGACGCTGCCCGATCTCGCCGTGGGAGGCGATCCTCGGCAAGTTCCTGGCGGCCTGGGCCTTCGTCGGCCTGGCGCTGGTGCTGACCTTCCCGATGTGGATCACCGTCAACATGCTGGGCCGTCCCGACAACGGCGTGATCCTGGCGAGCTACCTCGGCAGCTTCCTGACCGCCGGCGCCTTCCTGGCCATCGGCTCGTGCATCTCGGCGCTGACCAAGAACCAGGTGATCGCCTTCATCGTCGCCGCCGCCGTCTGCTTCCTGCTGGTGATGAGCGGCGCTCGAGATGGTGCTCAACGTGTTCCGGCCCTGGGCGCCGCCCTTCCTGATCGCGGCCATCTCCTCGCTCAGCTTCCTCACGCCCTTCGAGGACTTCACCAAGGGCATCTTCTCGCTGCCCGCATCTCGATCTTCTACGCGTCGGTGATCGGCTTCGCGCTGTTCGCGAACAAGATCATCCTCGACCAGCGCAAAGCCGCCTAAGAGGGCTCGCTCATCATGCATCCGACCGTCGACAAGATCGTCACCGCCGCCAAGGTCCACCTCGACACCGCCGCCAAGTCGGCCGCGCGCCTCGATCCGCACAAGCTCGCCTGGGGCAGCCTGGTGCTGGCCGCCATCACCTTCCTGGCCGTCAACCTGTTCGCCTCGACCGCCTTCCGCGGCGTCAAGATGGATCTGACCCGCGACGGCCTCTACACCATCTCGGACGGCACGCGCAAAGCCCTCAAAGCCATCGACGAGCCGATCGACATCCGCGTCTACTTCTCCAAGCGCCTGGGCGATGCCGCCCCGACCTACGCCAAGAACTTCGACCGCGTGCGCTCGCTGCTGGAGCGCTATCGCGACATCTCCGGCGGCAAGCTGCAGGTGAGCTTCCTCGATCCCGAGCCGTTCTCCGACGCCGAGGACCGCGCCGTCGCCGCCGGCCTGCGCGGCATCCGCCTCAACCAGGAAGGCGACCAGGGCTACTTCGGCCTGGTCGGCACCAACGCCACCGACAACGAGGCCAGCATCGGCTTCTTCTCGACCGACCGCGAGCGCTTCCTCGAGTACGACGTGACCAAGCTGGTCTACACGCTGGCCAATCCCAAGAAGCGCGTGATCGGCATGATCAGCAGCATCCCGCTCGAAGGCGCCATGCCGGCCATGATGCGCATGGGCGCGCAGCCGACGCCGCCGCAGATGGTGATGGAGCAGATCCGCGAGTTCTTCGACGTCAAGACGCTCGAGAAGGACCTGAAGGAGATCCCGGCCGACATCGACGTGCTGATGCTGGTGCAGCCGGAGGGCCTCACGCCCGACGCCGCCTACGCCATCGACCAGTTCGCGCTCGGCGGCGGCAAGGTGCTGGTGTTCATCGATCCGCTGGCCGAGACGGCGCAGCGCGGCAACCCGATGGGTATGCCCGGCATGCCGCCCGACACCGGCGAGATGGAGAAGCTGCTGAAGAGCCTGGGGCGTCGCCTACGATCCCAAGAAGATCGCGGCCGACATCAGCCTACGCCCGCCGCGTGCAGTTCGGCGGCGGCACGCGCGCCAGCGTCACCGACTACGTGGTCTGGCTGTCGCTCGACACGCAACGCGCTCGACCAGCGCGACGTGCTGTCGGCGCGGCATCGAGCGGCTGAACCTGGCCTCGGCCGGCAGCCTCGCCAAGGCGGAAGGCGCCACCACCGAGGTCGCGCCGATCCTCACCACCAGCGCCAAGGCCATGCAGATCGGCGCCGACCGCATCGGCCCGCATGCCGGATGCGGTCGGCCTGCTGCGCAGCTACAAGCCGGAGGGCAAGCTGGTGCTGGCCGCGCGCGTGTCGGGCAAGGCCAACAGCGCCTTCCCGACGGCGCGCCCAAGGCCGAGCCGAGGCCAAGAAGGACGAGCCGGCGCGCCAAGCCGGGCGTCAAGGAAGGTGCATCAAGGGAACGGCCCAAGAGCGCGGCGAGGCGAAGGGCGGCGAGAAGGCCGCCGAGCCGGCAGCCGGCCAAGCCGCATCGTCGCGTCCGGCAACCATCAACGTCGATCGTCATCGCCGACACCGATCTGCTCAACGACCAGTTCTGGGTCGAGGTGCGCGACTTCCTCGGCCAGCAGGTGGCGATCCCCAACGCCCACAACTCGGCCTTCGTGCTGGCGGCGCTGGAGAACCTGTCCGGCTCCGACGCGCTGATCTCGCTGCGGGGCCGCGGCATCATCGACCGGCCCTTCGAGCTGGTCGAGCGCCTGCGCCGCGACTCCGAGCGGCGCTTCCGCGACAAGGAGGCGCCCTCACCGCCAAGCTGAAGGAGGTGACAGGAGCAGCTCGGCAAGCTCGAGAAGGCCAGCCAGGGCGAGGCCTGGTGCTGTCCGATGCGGATCGCGCGGCCATCGAGAAGTTCCGCGCCGAGATGCTGGTGACGCGGCGCGAGCTGCGCGAGGTCAAGCGCGAGCTGCGCAAGGACATCGATCAGCTCGACGGCATGGCTCAAGTTCGTCAACATCGCCGCCGTGCCGCTGCTGATCGGCGTCGGCGGCGTCGGCTGGGCGGCCTACCGGCGCCGGCGCAAGCCCGACGCCGCGCCGACGGCCGACAAGTAGAGGGCTGGCCACCATGAAGCCGAAGCACTTCGTCATACTCGCGATCCTGGCAGCCGTCTCGACGGCCATCGCCATCACCTCCTACGCCGCCAACAACACCTGGAGCCCGGGCCAGGTGTCGGGCGCGCGCATGTTCCCGGCGCTCGCCGCCAATGCCGGCGACGGTCGCCGCCATCGAGCTGCGGCAGGGCCCCAAGGTGCTCACCCTCGAGAAGGCGGAGGGCGGACCCTGGCGGCTCAAGGAGCGCGGCGGCTATCCCGTTCCGGCCGACAAGGTGCGCACCCTGATGGTCGCGCTCGCCGAGGCCGATCTGGTCGAGGCCAAGACGCGCGTGGCCGACCGCTACGGCCTGATCGACCTGGAGGAGCCGACCGGCGCCGGCGCCAAGTCGCGCTCGGTGCGCCTGCTCGACGCCAAGGGCAGCGTGCTGGCCGAGGCGGTGGTCGGCAAGAAGCGCGGCGACGCGTTCGGCTTCGGCAAGTCCGGCACCTACGTGCGCAAGCCGGGCGATGCCCAGAGCTGGCTCGCCAACGCCGATCTCGACGTGTCGGCCGACCTGAAGGACTGGGTCAAGACGGACGTGTTCCAGATCGACAGCTCCAAGGTGGCCCGCGTCACCGTCGAGCTGCCGGGCGAGCAGCCGCTCAAGATCGAGCGCAACGCCGACAAGAAGCTCACCGTCGCCGGCATCCCGCAGGGCCAGAAACTGAAGGAGGAGGGCGCCGCCGACTCCATCGCGCGCGCCGCCGCCAACATCGACTTCGACGACGTGCGCAAGCAGTCCTCGAGTGCGGCAGCCAAGGACGTCAGCACCATCAAGCTCGAGACCGACAACGGGCTGACCGCCACCCTGCGCCTGCGCAAGGATGGCGACGCGCAATGGCTGTCGGTGACGGCTGCCGGCGAGGGCGATGCCAAGAAGGCGGCCGACGAGATCACGGCCCGCACCGCCGGCTGGGAGTACCAGCTCAGCGCCAACAAGGCCACCTCTCTCCTCAAGCGCCGCGCCGACCTGTTCGAGAAGATCGCCGACGACAAGGAAGAGAAGAGAAGAAGCCCTAGTGCTATCTGATTGCGACGCTAATTGGTCACTCCCCAGTGCTGAGCTTGCGCCGAAGCCGGTATCGCAGGACTGCATAGCACCCTTCGACAGCTCAGGGCTGAGGATTTTCGCTTCCATCTAAAGCCGGACATGACGACGGCTCTAACGCGGGTTAGCCGTCTGCTCGCCGATCCAGCGCAGGAAATCCGGCGAGCCGCCCTCGATCGGCAGCACCACCAGCGCCGGGTTGGTGTAGGGGTGCAGCTTGCGGGTCTCCGCCACCACGCTGTCGGCGAGCCCGGCCCTGGTCTTGATCAGCATCGCCGCTTCGCTCTCGCGCTGGCGCGTGCCCTCCCAGATGTAGATGGCCGTCATCTGCGGGAAGATGTTGACACAGGCCGCCAGTCCCCGTTCCACTAGCACGCCGCCGATGCGCTCCGCCTCGGCGGCCGATGGAAACGTCGCGTAGACCACAACGGGCTTGTCGTTTTCCAGCAACTGAGCGAGCCTTCGTCAAAGACGGGCGTGGGGCCAACCATCAGGAAACCGGCCGGCACAGCCGCACTATGACAAACCCAAGACGCAATTACGAGAATATCGCGTTCGTGGCCAGCAACGTCGCCCAGGCGCGCTCGGCCAAGCAGCGCCTCGTCAACCTCTACGGCAACGCCGATCCGGAGACGGCGGACGCCATCGTCGCCCTCGGCGGCGACGGGCTGATGCTGCAGACGCTGCACAAGCATCTGCCGGGCGGGGTGCCGATCTACGGCATGAACTGCGGCTCGCTCGGCTTCCTGATGAACGACTACATCGAGGAGGACCTGCCCGGCCGGCTGGCCCGCGCCGAGATCAGCGTCATCCATCCGCTGGCCATGCGCGCCGTCGACGGCGCCGGCATCGTCCACAAGGGCCTCGCCTTCAACGAGGTGTCGCTGTTCCGCCAGACCCATCAGGCCGCCAAGCTCCGCATCTCGGTCGACGGCACGGTCCGGCTGGAGGAGCTGGTCTGCGACGGCGTGCTGGTGGCCACGCCGGCCGGCTCGACCGCCTACAACCTGTCGGCGTCCGGGCCGATCCTGCCCATCAATGCCGAGTTGCTGGCGTTGACCGCCATCAGCGTGTTCCGCCCCCGGCGCTGGCGCGGTGCGCTGCTGCCCAACACGGCGAGGCTCCAGTTCGACGTGCTGGAGCCCGACAAGCGCCCGGTGAGCGCGGTCGCCGACCACACCGAGACGCGCTGGGTCACTCGCGTCGAGGTGGCACAGGCGACCGATATCGCCCCGTCCATCATGTTCGATCCCGGCCACAGCCTCGACGAGCGCATCCTGTCCGAGCAGTTCCGCTACTGATCCACGCCGCAACAGGCTGGAAGTTGCGTCCGATCTCAGCTAGCCTGATGCCACGTGCAAAGAGGATCGGTTTCGCATGAACATTCCGCTTCTCCCCGCTCACGAAGAGTGGCTGAGAGATCAGGTCGCTGCCGGCCGCTTTGCCTCGCTCGAGGAGGCGGTCGCAAGCGCCGTCGCCGGTCTGAAGGCGCAGGACGCGATCGAGGATAGCTGGGCCAAGCCGCTGATCGATGAGGCCTTGCAGGCACTCGATCGCGGGTGAAGGGATGCCCTGGCGCAAGGGCGAGGTCTTGGAAAAAATCAAGGCTCGAGGACATGCTCCGCTGCAGTGGCGGAGCTACCTGATCTACTATCGGCTGCGGGGTGAGCTGATCGAACTGGTCCGCGTCCTGTACGGCCGACGCGAGATCACGCCTAAATCTTTCGCATAAGCATCGGTACTAGGGGTGGACGCGTCATGGGGGGGCTGTATCTGGAGGATTTCGTCGTCGGTCGCGTCGTGGAGCATGCCATCCGCCGCACGGTGACCGAGATGGACAACACGCTGTTCTCCTGCCTCACGCACAATCCGCAGCCGCTGCACATCGACCACCACTTCGCGGCCCAGACGGAGTGGGGCAGGCCGCTGGTCAACAGCCTGTTCACGCTCGGCCTGATGATCGGCGTCTCGGTCAGCGACACCACGCTCGGCACCACCATCGGCAATCTCGGCATGACCGACGTGAAGTTCACCAAGCCGGTCTTCCACGGCGACACGCTGCACGTGACCACCGAGGTGCTGGCCAAGCGCGACAGCCAATCGCGCATGGACGCCGGCATCGTCGAGTTCCTGCATCGCGCCTACAACCAGCGCGGCGAGATGGTCGCCGAGTGCCGGCGGCAGGCCATGATGCGCAAGAAACCGAAGGCCTGACGCATGCGCTCGCTTCTCTTCGTTCCCGCCGACAGCGAGCGCAAGCTTGCCAAGGGCGGTGCCTGCGGCGCCGACACGCTGCTCCTCGATCTGGAGGACGCGGTGAGCGGCTCGCGCAAGCCGGCAGCGCGCGCGATGGCGGCCGACTACATCCGCGCCGCACGCGCGCATGAGGTCCGCCCGCGCCTCTATGTGCGCATCAACGCGCTCGACACCCCATATTGGCAGGACGACCTCGCCGGCGTGATCGCCGCGGGGCCCGACGGCATCATGCTGCCGAAACCGCGCTCCGGCGAGGACGTGCACACGCTCTCGATCGCGCTCAACCACGCCGAGGAGCAGGCCGGCGCCACGGTCGGCGCGACGCGCATCATCGCCATCGCCACCGAGATGCCGATCTCGCTGCTGTCCATGCCCTCCTACATCGCCTCGAGCGCGCGGCTGGCCGGCCTGACCTGGGGACCGGAGGACCTGTCGGCGGCGCTCGGCTCGTCGGCGACCCGCGATGCCGACGGCCGCTGGACCTCGCCCTATCGGCTGGCGCGCGACCTTGCCCTCTTCACGGCGGTGGCCGCCGGCGTGCAGCCGATCGACACCGTGTTCGTCGATTTCAGCGATCTCGGCGGCTTGCGCGAGGAAGCGCGCGTCGCCGCGCGCGACGGCTTCACGGCCAAGATGGCCATCCACCCCGACCAGGTTGCGGTGATCAACGAGATGTTCACGCCTAGCCCCGCGGAGATCGCCCGCGCGGAGGCGATCATGCGCCTGTTCGCCGACAACCCCGACGCCGGCGCCTTGTCCCTCGACGGCGAGATGGTCGACCGCCCGCACGTGATCCGCGCCGAACGCCTGCTGGCGCGCGTGCAACCCAAGTAGTCACCCGTCATCCCGGAACGCGCTTCAGCGCGTATCCGGGATCCAACCACACATTTTCTTTCGCATGGTGCCCAGGTCCCGGCTCTGAGCGGAGCTCAGGCCGGGATGACGGGTGTTCGGTGATCGTGGCTGAACCAACACTACCCCTGCTGCTCGGGCTTCACCGGGGCGCCGGCGGCCCACCAGCGCTCGAGCGGATCGAGCAGGTTCTCCAGCGGCTGGTAGCCGTTGGTGAGCAGCGCGTAGCCTTCCTCGTTGTTGCCGGCGATCAGGGTCGGGAAGCCGCGCACGCCGATCTCCTGGGCGGTCAGGAAATCGCGGAACGTCTCGTTCTGCGTCTCGGGCGCGGCGAAGGCTGCCGCAAACTCCGCCTTGTCGAAACCCGCCTCCTCGGCCACGCTCGGCGATCGCCTCGGCCGAGGTCATGTCGCGGTTCTCGGCGTAGAAGGCGCGGCTGACGCGCGCCATGACCGGCAGTGCCATGTCCGGCCGCAGGCGCCGCACCGTCACCACGGCGCGGCAGGCGGGCTCGGTGTCGTAGGTGAAGCCCGGCCGGTCGAAGAACGCCATGTCGAACGGCTGGCCGGTGGCGGCGCCGACCCGCGTCCAGGCGCCGCGGATGTATTCGCGATCCTTGTCGGTCATCGGCTCGGTGTTGCCGGCGCGCAGGCCGCCCATCACCATCTGCAGCGGCATGCGGTCCTCGAAACGCTCGGCCAGCGCGGTGATCACCGGCGCGAACCCGTAGCACCATGAGCACATCGGGTCGGCGAAATAGACGAGGTTCCGCTCCGGCATCCTTGTGCCTCCAATTTGCGCACACACGGCAAGGCCTCTAGATGGCAGGCCCAGAGCAGGCCGGAACTTGCGCCACGGTCTGCCCGTTCCCACGTTTAGGACGTACCGATTCACCGCGCAACCGGCGAGAGCGCCCCCTGTTTCCCCTCCGCGACAACGTCATCCGCACGCATCCGCCGGTGATCGTCATGGCGATCATCGCCGTCAACGTGGCGGCGTTCCTGTATCAGCTCTCGCTCGGGCCCCAGGCGGAGCAACTCTTTATTTACGAGCATGCGCTGGTGCCGGCGCGCTACTTCCACCCCACGTGGGCGTTGGAGACGGGCCTCAGCCCGACCGACCTCACGCCGTTCGTGACCAACACCTTCATGCACGGCGGCTTCCTGCACATCATCCTGAACCTGTGGACGCTCTACATCTTCGGGCCGGCGCTGGAAGACCGGCTCGGGCCGATGCGCTTCCTGGCGCTCTATCTGGCGTGCGGCGTCATCGCCAGCCTCGCGCACGCTCTGTTCAACGCCGGCTCGCCCTATCCGCTGCTCGGTGCGTCGGGCGCGATTGCCGGCGTGATCGCCGCCTACGCGGTGCGCTTTCCCTATGCCTGGGTGCGCGTACTTTTCATCATCGTCATCATCCCGCTGTTCTTCAATATTCCGGCGCTGGTGTTCGCGGGCGTGTGGTTCTTCATGCAGGTCGTGCAGGGCGCCAGCGAGCTGTTCAATCCCTACGGCGGCAGCGGCATCGCCTGGTGGGCGCACATCGGCGGCTTCCTCGCCGGCATCGTCATGCTGCGCGTGCTCGAGCCCGCGCGCACGGCCTCGGCCATGTTCTACAACGGCGGCCCCTGGGAGATGACGCGTCGGCGCTAGCCTGGAGAGCAGTCAGGTCGGCGCGTGCTCTTGGGCGTGCGCTTTGGCGAGCCCGCCAACCATCACAACGCGCGGCCGGCCGCCGAGGCGTCGCCTCAGCGAATTGAACAAGGTCGTCGTGCGCGCCCGCAGGTAGGTGCCGGGACCGATCTGGCGCGTCGTCCACCAGGCCCCGTAAAGGATGGAAGCCAATCCGGGCGAGAAATTCCGACGCTCGTGGGCCCTGCAGAAGCCAATCTCGGATGCAACGTCCGGCTTTTGCCGAGCTGGTGCCGGATGCACCCCGAACTCATTCAGCCCTTGCATCCAGGGATAGCGGTTGGCCCAATCAATAGGGCGGACGCGCTCCATTGGTGCCAGGCACTTGCGGGCCCCTCGGTTGGAGATGATGTAGGCCGCCGCCGTCCAGGGATACTTGAGGTATCGAACAAGCGCTCGCCCCCTTTGCAGATCGGCGACTCCGACTACCGGGCGCTTCGTGGATGACGCCGCGGACAAGTGAATGAGGTCCCAGTCATCCGGGGCGTGTTGGACCGCATCGGCGCAGGCTGCCAGGAAGTCGTCGTCGAGAACCGCATCATCCTCCAGTGCGACGGCATACGGCAATTGCTCGGCCACGATCTTGTGGGCCACCATCAGGTGACTGGCGTAGCAGCCCACTTCGCCCGCTGAAAGCTGGTGCGCGCCCTTGAACTCGGAGCGCATCCACGCCGGGATGTTCAGGCCTTCGGCTGCCGGCAATCGCTCGACGCTCATGCCCAGGCGATCGAACTGCTGCTGCATATGCGCCAGCCGATCGACGGAGCGGTCGAGGTTGATCAGGAAAACCTTCTCCGCCTGCTGTGCCATTGAAGGTCCACTCCTGCGCTGAATGCGCTCGCTCATATCGAGAGCGGCAGCAGGCGATGTGAAGATTCGCGACCGAGAACAGAGCGACGAGCCGATCCGGCACCGCTATCGCATCGGTCAGTGGCCATCAATAATTGTCGGGGAGTTATTCACCCGAAGGTCCGCGTTTCCGCCATCGATCACCCGACAACGGACTCTCGTCTGAGTGCACCGCGGACTGTTGTCGAGCAACCGCAACACGCGTGTTCGGCGGCGAGTGCTTACGGCTTGGCGCCAGCCTGCTCCAGCTTCTCCGCAATCTGCGCATAACCCTTCTGGCGGGCCAGGCCGAGCGGCGTGACGCCCTGCCGGTCCGGCAGGTTGAGATCGGCGCCGGCCTTGATCAGCACATCCACCGTCGCCTGGTGCCGCGCGCCGCCGTCGCCCAGCACGATCGCCTCGATCAGCGCCGTCCAGCCCAGGTTGTTGACGTGGTCGAGCGGCGCGCGCGCCTTGACCAGCACCTCGCACACCTCGGCATGGCCAAGATGCGCCGCCGCGATCAGCGCCGTGCCGCTGTAGGGGCTGGTGATGGCCCGCGCGTTGGCGCCGGCCGCCAGCACCGTCTTCAGCGTGTCGAGGTCGTTCAGCACGGCGGCAATGGTGACGACGTCATAGCTCTGGTGGTCGAGTGCGTTGAGGTTGGCGCCCGCCTCGATCAGCGCCCGCACGGCCGCGTCGTCCTGCCGGAAGGCCGCCACCATCACCGGCGTGCGGCCGTTGCCGTCGCGCGCGTTGAGGTCGGCGCCTTGCTTCACCAGCCGGTCGATCTCGACCACGCTGCCGCGGCCGCCGCCGCATGCAGGCCCTCGTAGGCCGCGATCTCGGCCTGGCTCGGCGGGTTCTGGGCCGCAGCCTGGGACGTGCCCATGAGGAGGATGCCGACCGTGACCGCAGCGCGGCACACGGCCATCCAACTCGGCTGATGCATTCCTGTGGTTGTTCGAGATGCCATTGTTGCTTGGACTGTGCTCATGGTTCTTTTTTCTAGCGGGTGGCGGTCTTGGCTCCCATGATCTCCGGGATAGTCGTGGCCAGACTTTGCTCGACGAGTGCGCGCGTGGCGCTCTTGAGCTTTTCGTTTTGCGCGACCTGAGGATTGGGCGGCCACCAGCTGCGGTCCAGCGTGCGATGCGGACCGTTGATGACTTTCCCCACCAGCGACGCACCGATCTGAAAGTCGGGTCTTCGCCACTGCAGCCGCTCGAAGGTCCGCCCGTCGTAGACGTGCACGGTGGTGAGTGCGTAGAGATGGACATTGTCGGCGTTGATCAGTCCGCCGGCCTCCACGATGCCGAGGCCGCTCAAGATCTGGTTTGAGCTGCCGAACGGCGCGCCCGTGCGCGTCACGACGAGGTACAGATCGTATTTCTGAGATCCGGCAACGTTGCGAACGATCCCCTTCAGCACCGCGTCGGAGTCGGTGAATGCCGTCGGCTTTTCATAAGCGTCAAATGTACCCTTTGGATAATTGATCTTCTTGACGGCGAAACGCGGGCTCAGAACGGCGCCGACTTTGTTCGCGACGGCGTCGTCGATGCCCCAGACATCGATCGGTACTTCGTTCAGCTCGTTGCCGAACACGGTGATGCCGATCTTCTGCACCGCGAATTTGTGCCCAACGGCGGAGATGACGCCGACGCTCCGGGCGTCCGCGATCGTCTTCGAGACTTCGGGTGAGGGCAGGCCAAGGCTGTCAGCACAGCCACCGACCAACACCAGCAAAGCTATGACAATGGCCCGATGCATGAGGCCTCCAATCATGTCAGCCCGCACGCCATGCTTCTCACACGGCGCAGGCGCGCGCAACGTGGGCGCGCCCTCGTGCCATGCCTTCGGTCGAGGATGCAGCAGCGTGGTCACACGACAAGGAACCGCGGTCGATTTCGACGCTGTGGATTGCGAGGGATTCCGCTTGGCGTGCTCCTCGCGCTTCTCCGGGCACCCAGTTCAGCCCCCGCCATATGTGCAGTCAGCCCCAGGTTTCGAAGCAGGCTTGAGGTGCCCTACCGGCATGCGCTACAAGGCGCCAACCCCATTCAGCTTCCACCTTAGGAGTCGCCTGTGGCGAACCCCCAGTACGTCTATCACATGCACAAGCTCTCCAAGACCTATCCGGGGGGCAAGCAGGTCCTGAAGGACATCTCGCTGTCATTCTTCCCCGGCGCCAAGATCGGCGTGGTCGGCCTGAACGGCGCGGGCAAATCGACGCTGCTCAAGATCATGGCCGGCCAGGTCGAGGACTTCGTCGGCGAGGCCAAGCCGGCCGACGGCATCAAGGTCGGCTACCTGCCGCAGGAGCCCGAGCTCGATGCCTCGACCGACGTGCTGGGCAACGCCATGCTGGGCGTGGCGGAGAAAAAGGCGCTGCTCGACCGCTACAACGAGATCGCCGCCAACTACTCGGACGAGACCGCCGACGAGATGGCCAGGCTGCAGGACGAGATCGAGGCGGGCAACCTGTGGGACCTCGACACGCAGGTCGAGCAGGCGCTCGATGCGCTGCGCTGCCCGCCCGGCGACGCCGACGTCACCAAGCTGTCGGGCGGCGAGAAGCGGCGCGTGGCGCTGACCAGGCTGCTGCTGGCCAAGCCCGACATCCTGCTGCTGGACGAGCCGACCAACCATCTCGACGCCGAGTAGCGTCGCCTGGCTGGAGCGCTATCTCAAGGAATACGCGGGCTGCGTGATCCTGGTCACGCACGATCGCTACTTCCTGGACAACCTCACCGAGTGGACGCTGGAGCTCGATCGCGGCCAGGGCGTGCCCTACAAGGGCAACTACTCGGGCTGGCTGGAGCAGAAGGCCAAGCGCCTCGAGGTCGAGAAGGGCCAGGAGGAGGCCAAGCAGCGCACCCTCAGGCGCGAACTGGAATGGATCCGGTCGTCGCCCAAGGCGCGGCAGGCCAAGTCCAAGGCGCGCATCGCCGCCTACGACAAGCTGGCCGAGGAGGCCGCCCGCGACGACGTCGGCAAGGCGCAGATCAAGATCCCGCCGGGACCGCGCCTCGGCGGCAAGGTGGTCGAGGTCGAGGGACTGAGCAAAGCCTTCGGCGACCGGCTGCTGGTCGACGACCTCACCTTCAAGCTGCCGCCCGGCGGCATCGTCGGCGTGATCGGCCCCAACGGCGCCGGCAAGACCACCCTGTTCAAGATGATCACCGGCCAGGAGAAGCCGGACGCCGGCACCATCAAGCTCGGCGAAAGCGTCAAGCTCGGCTACGTCGACCAGAGCCGCGATCACCTCAACGACAAGAAGACCGTGTGGGAGGAGATGTCCGGCGGCCTCGACATCATGAAGCTCGGCGACAAGATGGAGATGCCGTCCCGCGCCTACGTCGGCTGGTTCAACTTCAAGGGCGCCGACCAGCAGAAGAAGGTCGGCCTGCTGTCGGGCGGCGAGCGCAACCGCGTGCACCTCGCCAAGATGCTCAAAGAGGGCGGCAACCTGCTGCTGCTCGACGAGCCCACCAACGACCTCGACACCGAGACGCTGTCGGCGCTGGAGGCGGCGCTGGAGGATTTCGCCGGCTGCGCCGTGGTCATCTCACACGACCGCTTCTTCCTCGACCGCATGGCCACCCACATCCTGGCCTTCGAGGGCGACAGCCACGTCGAGTGGTTCGAGGGCAACTTCCAGGACTACGAGGAAGACAAGAAACGCCGCCTCGGCGACGCCGCCGTCGAACCCCACCGCATCAAGTTCAAGCGCTTCGAGCGGCGCTAGGTGTCGCCATTCCTGGGTGGCGTGATATGATACGTCTACGTTGGAGACTAAGCCCATGGAAGACGTCAGCGTCGCCCACGCCAAGGAGCACCTCGAGGAGCTCGTCGCGCGCGCGGCACGCGGGGAGGAGATCAGCATCGTTGACCCGAAAGTTGGAAAGGTAAAGCTGACGTTGACCGGCACTACGGTCACGCGCGCCCGCAAGCCTCGTCAGCTCGGATTGCTGGAAGGCAAGATGAAGGTTCCCGCACGCCTTCTGGAGCCGATCACCGACGAAGAGTTTGCGGACTGGTACGGCGACTTGCCGACGCATGTCGTATTCTGGGCCACTATGGATCGCACACGTCTTTCGCCGGCTGCGCGCACAGCGCTGGAGTCGGAGCAGAATGACGTTGTAGTCAGCGTCGCCAGTGCATGGGAGATCGCCATCAAGGTCGGTCTGGGCAAATGGCCTGAAGCTCGCGATCTGCTCCTCGATTTCGAGCGACACATGGACGAGGCGGGATTCGAGATTTTACCGGTCACTGTGGCGCACGTGCGCACGGCTGGCCTTATGGGCGCGGCGCATCGCGACCCCTTTGATCGGGTTCAGGCGACAATTGACGGACTGGTGCTCGTTACGGCCGACTCCAGCCTCGCGACCCTTGGCGCCGCGTGCATCTGGTAGCTATGTCGCGGTAGCTGCACCGCATCAAGCTCAAGCACTTCGAGCGGTGATGAGTTTTTGCCGCCAGGCAAGTGGAATGTCCGCGCATCGGTCGGCTGCAGCCGGGCTTTGGACCACGCCGACCGGACGATCGATCAACAGATTCGGCGCATCGGCCATTGAGCTCCGGCCGTTCAGGTTCCATTCTGCTTGCAGCTTGATGCTGCTCGCGCTGTTCCTCCGGTAACAGCAGGGCGCGCGCGCGTCCGGTAGGCGCGACCGCCGCGCACACGCGGGTGCATCAATGGAGATTGCGACATGGCCAAGTACAGATCCCGGCTGCCCCAGCTCGGCGGCGGCCTGTTCCTCACCGACGGCGGCATCGAGACCAGCCTCATCTTTCTTGACGGGCTGGAGCTGCCACATTTCGCCGCCTTCGACCTCCTGAAGGACGCCAAGGGCAGCGCCGCCCTGCGCAACTACTACGTGCCCTACGCCACCCTGGCTCGCGATGCCGGGCAGGGCTTCATCCTGGAAAGCCCGACCTGGCGCGCGAGCCCGGATTGGGGCCGTAAGCTCGGCTACCCGGACGATAAGCTTGCCGAGGCCAACCGGCAGTCGATTGCGTTGATGGCCGAGCTGCGCGCCGAGTTCGAGACATCGCGCTCGCCGATGGTGATCAGCGGTTGCGTCGGCCCGCGCGGCGACGGCTACGATCCGGGCCAGGTGATGAGTCCCGAGGAGGCGCAAGCCTATCATGCGGTGCAGATCGGCGCGTTCCGCGACGCGGATGCCGACATGGTCACGGCCATCACCATGACCAACGCCAGCGAGGCCATCGGCGTGGTGCGGGCCGCGCAGGCAGCGGGCATGCCGGTCGCCATCTCCTTCACCTTGGAGACGGACGGGCGGCTTCCGACCGGTCAGGCGCTCAAGGAGGCGATCGTCGAGGTCGACGAAGCAACGGCGGAGCTATCCGGCCTACTTCATGATCAACTGCGCCCATCCGACCCATTTCGATGCCATCCTCGAGCCCGGCAGCGCGTGGACGCAGCGCATCCGCGGCATCCGCGCCAACGCCTCGCGCCGCAGCCACCAGGAGCTGAACGAGGCGCCCGACCTCGATGCCGGCGATCCGGTGGAACTGGGCAGGCAGTACCGGCACCTGCGCGACAGCCATCCGCAGATCAACGTGTTGGGCGGCTGCTGCGGCACTGATCATCGCCACATCGAGCAGATCGGCCGGGCCTGCCGGGCTGCGGCGTGATTGGCAACGGACCAGTGTCGCCACTCTCGGCGGCGCTGGCCTTGCCGCCGCGCCGACGACATGATGTCGGCACAACCACGGGAGAACGCCTCATGCCCTATGCCCAATCGGACGGCGCGCGCATCTACTACGAGGAGACGGGTCGCGGCACGCCGATCCTGTTCGTCCATGAGTTCGCCGGCGACCACCGCAGCTGGGAAGACCAGATGCGCCATTTCGGGCGCGGCTGGCGCGGCATCACCTGGGGCGCGCGCGGCTATCCGCCCTCGGACTGTCCCGCCGACGAGAAGCTGTACGGGCAGGCGTTCTTCGAGCGCGACGCCATCGCCGTGCTCGACGCGGCCAAGGTCGAGAAGGCGCACATCGTCGGCCTGAGCATGGGCGGCTACACGGCCCTGATGCTGGCGGCGCAGGCATCCCGAGCGCGTGATCTCCTGCACGGCCGCCGGCGCCGGCTCGGGCGCGCTCAAGAGCACGCGGGCGCAGTTCATCGAGGAATGCCGCAGCCGGGCCGCCGACTTCGAGCGCGCCGGCAGGATCGACGCCGAGACCATGAGCCTGGGACCGACCCGCGTGCAGCTGCAGAACAAGGACCCGATCGGCTGGCGCCGCTCCGTCGCGCATCTGGCCGAGCACCCGGCCGACGCCGCCGCCAAGACGCTGCGCACCGTGCAGTCGGGCCGGCCCTCCCTCTACGATCTGGAAGCCGAGCTGAAAGCCATCCAGGCGCCGGTGCTGCTGCTGGTCGGCGACGAGGACGAGCCGTGCCTGGACGTCAATCTATGGATGAAGCGGCTGATGCCGATCGGCGCGCCTCGCCCTGCTGCCGGGCGCCGGCCACGCCATCAACCTGGAGGAGCCGGCGCTGTTCAATCAGCTGACCGAGCAGTTCATCGTCGAGGTGGAGCGTGGCACCTGGCGGCCGCGCGATGCCCGCGCGCTGGTAGGCGCGACCACATCGCTGTCGGCGTCGCGCAAAGCCTGAGCCGACCTGTCATCCCGGAATTCGCGCCAGCGAATATCCGGGACCCAGCAGTGGCATGTAGGTTGGGTCAAGCGAAGCGCAGACCCAACACGGTCCTGTTCAGGGCGGGGAATGTCAGATTGTGTTGGGTCTTCGCGGTCGCTCGACCCCAACCTACGCGCCGGTCGAGCTACCGGTTCAGCACCGTGACCAGCGCGCGCGTGTGGCCGCCGTTCTGGGTCAGGTAGTCCTCGAAGGCGGAGCGCAGGTAGGAC
This sequence comes from uncultured Alphaproteobacteria bacterium, assembly GCA_963735125.1. Lineage (GTDB taxonomy): Bacteria > Pseudomonadota > Alphaproteobacteria > Rhizobiales > Hyphomicrobiaceae > AWTP1-13. The sequence goes on from CAVTJY010000036.1 coordinate 134,852, forward strand.
GCCACGTTGATGCCCAGCACCTCGGCGTCGCGCACCTTATAGGTGCTGCCGACCTTGCGCAGGACCCAGCGCACGTCCCAGGACGTGCCGTTGCCGAGCGTGATGGTGCAGTCGACGTTGATGCCGGCCGAGCCGCGCGTGCTGATGTTCGACCACTCCACGCGCGGTCACATTGACCTTCGGCGCTGCGGAGGCCGCATAGCGTGAAATGAAGCGCACCATGCCGTTGTGATAGGCCTCGCGGTCGGCCTCGGCGAGCCGGCCGCGGTAGCTGCCGAGCGAGTAGTCGCCGATATAGCGCACGTCGCCGTACTTGGTAATGACGTTGGCCATCACGCCCGGCGAGCGGGTGCGCGCGGCGGCCATCAGCTCGCGACCGACCTGGGCCATGAACACCACCGCCGGATCGGCAGCGGCCGCGGGCTTGATCGGGAGCAGGGACCACAGGGCCGTCAAGAAGACTGCCAGGCAGCTCGCCGCAAAGCCGGTCCGACGGCGCCAGGGGTGGGTCCCACCGGTCGACCTGCTGAGGACGTTGGTCATGCGCTGCTGTGCCCCTTCATTTGCCGAGCGCTTGGGGTGGTCCGCGATAGTCCACGCGCTGCGTATTTGTATGAACACGATCCGTGATTTGCGTCAAAGCCCTTGATGACGCGCGTGCCCGCGTGCGCCGCTGCCGCCACACTTGAAAGACAATTGTGTCGAGCACGGGACAAACCGAACAGCAAACGGGCCGCCAGAAGGCGGCCCGTCGCTTATGCGGAGTGACTGGATGCGGAGCGTTAGCTCTGCTCCTTGACCTCCGGCAGCTTGCTCACTTCGTCGGACGACAGGCCGAGCTGGATGTTCTCGCCCGCGCGGGTGAACTTGCCCTCGGGGATGGCGACCAGCTTGCCGCCGATGCCAAGGAAGCCACCGGTCTTGAGATGGATGGCCTTCACCTTGCCGTCCGGCTCGGCGTTGACGCTGTGCACGTTGCCGAGCTTGCTGCCGTCAGAGGAGAAAACCGCAAGACCGACCAACGGGTTGACCTTGGGGGCCGTCTGCTCCGTGGTACGCGGCAGGGCCGGGGTGGTCGGCTCGGCCGGCTTCATGGCCGGGTCGCTCGGGCGGGCCGGCTCGGTGGCCTGCGGACGCTCAGGGGTCGCCGGCGTCGTGGTCTGGGCCATGACGGCCAGCGGGCTGCTGCACGCAAACAGCGCGGCGGCACCAAGCGTACGGGTACGTTTGCTGATGATCATTGGTTCGAACTCCTCTTGTTGCTTCTTTCGTGGCCTTCGTTCTTGTCGAGCCGGCCTGCTTGGGCTTCATGGGTGCAGTGACCGCCCGTCGGATAAGAAACACCTGAGAGCCCGAGTGGTTCGATCCAAGCATTAATCAATCGTGAGGCCGTCACCCCGAGCAAACATCGAATGGAACGATCACAATGTCGCCGTATTCGCGCACGTGCTTCGGAGATAACTCGGTATTTGTACAAGACAGATGGGCGTGTAAGCCGAAATGAGCGGCGCGATCGTCAAGCTCAAGCCCGGTGTTGTTCTAAATTTCCTTGATAATGAACCGCGCGCGCCGATTGCAACATCCGGATTCGCATGGGTCCGAATCCCTCTTGACGCATAAAGATATCTTTATATCATTCCGCCAGATCAATTTGGACCCGGTATCCCCGTGCGCCTGACCGTGCAAACAGCAGTTGGAGCCTTGAAGGCGGTGGCCGAGCCCACCCGCCTGCGTGTGCTCGTGCTGCTTTCGGCCGGCGAGCTGAACGTCAAGGACCTGACGCGCATCCTGGGCCAGAGCCAGCCGCGCATCAGCCGCCACCTCAAGCTGCTGGCCGAGGCCGGGCTGGTCGAGCGCGCCCCGGAAGGCAGCTGGGTGTACTTCCGCCTCGCCGAGACCGGCCAGGGCGGCGAGCTCGCCCGGCTCGTTCTGGAGCGCATCGACCGCAGCGATCCGCAGCTGGTGCGCGACCTGCGCCGGGCCGAGGGCCTGCAGCAGGAGCGGCAAGCCGCGGCGCAGGCCTACTTCCAGTCCAATGCCGGCGATTGGGACAGCATCCGCGCGCTGCACGTGGCCGAGGCCGAGGTGGAGGCTGCCGTGGCCGAGGCGCTGGGAGCGGGGCCGTTCGATCTGTTCGTCGATCTCGGCACCGGCACCGGGCGCATGCTGGAGCTGTTCGCTGACCGCTTCCGGCGCGGCCTCGGCCTGGATCTCAGCCCCGCCATGCTGGCGTACGCCCGCGCCAAGCTCGAGCGCGCCGGCATGCAGCACGCCCAGGTGCGCCAGGGCGACATTTTCGATCTGCCGCTCGCCGACCAGAGTGCGGACGCCGTGATCATGCACCAGGTGCTGCACTTCCTCGCCGACCCGCAGCCCGTGCTGCGCGAGGCGGCGCGTGTGCTAGCCCCTGGCGGCCGGCTGCTGATCGTCGACTTCGCGCCGCACGAGCTGGAATTCCTGCGCGAGCAGTTCGCGCACGAGCGGCTCGGCTTCGCCGGTGCCCACGTGCAGCAGTGGCTGGCCGATTGCGGTCTGGAGGTCCTGGAGACGCGCGAGCTTACGCCTCCGGGCGGCGCTGCCGAGGGCAAGCTGACGGTGTCGATGTGGCTCGCAGGCCGGCCCGGTGCTTCTGATGCCGCGAGCCGCAGTCACCGATGAGCGCAAGTCTGGAGCGGGCAACCTAGATGGAAAATCTCAAGGAACGCCGCAGCCGGCTGGTCGGCGACGGCGACATCAACGTCTCCTTCGAGTTCTTCCCGCCCAAGACGGAGAAGATGGAGGAGGCCTTGTGGTCCTCCATCCGCCGGCTCGAGCCGCTCAGGCCCCGCTTCGTGTCGGTCACCTACGGCGCCGGCGGCTCGACGCGCGAGCGCACGCACACCACCGTCACGCGCCTCGTGCGCGAGACGGCGCTGGTGCCGGCCGCGCACCTGACCTGCGTGCAGGCGACCAAGGCCGAGGTCGACGAGGTGGCGCGCGGCTATCTCGCCGCCGGCGTGCGCCACATCGTGGCCCTGCGCGGCGATCCCACCACCGGCGCCGGCACCAGCTACGCCCGCATCCCGGCGGCTATGCCAATGCCGGCCGATCTGGTCGGCGGCCTGAAGAAGATCGGCAACTTCGACATCTCGGTTGCCGGCTATCCCGAGAAGCATCCCGACAGCCGCTCGGTCGCCGAGGACCTCGACAACCTGAAAGCCAAGGTCGATGCCGGCGCCAGCCGCGTCATCACCCAGTTCTTCTTCGACAACGCGCACTACCTGCGCTTCCTGGAGGCGGCGCGCGCGCAGGGCATCTGGGCGCCGATCATCCCGGGCATCGTGCCGATCCACAACTTCAAGCAGGTGGCGGGCTTCGCCGGGCGCTGCGGGGCGACCATCCCGTCGTGGCTGGCGCGCCGCTTCGACGGCCTCGACGACCGACGTGCAGACCACGCACCTGGTGGCCGCCGCCATGGCCGCCGAGCAGGTGATGGACCTGGTTGATCAGGGCATCCGCCAGTTCCACTTCTACACCCTGAACCGGGCCGACCTGGTCTATGCCATTTGCCACTTGTTAGGCCTGCGGCCCGAACCTGTCGTCCAGTCGAAGGCGGTGAACGCCCAGCCGGAGGCGGTGAAAGCATGACCCGCAGCGAACGCATCGCGGCCATCAAGAAGGCCGCCGACCAGCGCATCCTCATCATCGACGGCGCCATGGGCACCATGATCCAGCGCCTGAAGCTGGAGGAGGAGGATTACCGCGGCCAGCGCTTCGCCGACCACGGCAAGCTCGTCAAGGGCAACAACGACCTGCTGGTGCTGACGCAGCCGCAAGGCGATCGGCGCCATCCACACCGTCCTACCTGGAGGCCGGCGCCGACATCGTCTGCACCAACACCTTCAATGCGCAGCGCATCTCGCTGGCCGACTACGGCATGGAGGACCTCTCCTTCGAGATGAACGTGGCCGCCGCCAAGCTGGCGCGCGCCTCGGCCGATGCCGTGACGGCCAAGACGCCGGATCGGCCGCGCATCGTCGCCGGCGCCATGGGGCCGACCAACCGCACCGCCTCCATCTCGCCCGACGTCAACAACCCGGGCTTCCGCAACGTCAGCTACGACGAGCTGGTCGAGGCCTACTCCGAGCAGGCGCGCGGCCTGATCGAGGGCGGCGCCGACATGCTGCTGATCGAGACCATCTTCGACACGCTGAACGCCAAGGCGGCGGGCTTCGCCGCGCTCACCGTGTTCGACGAGATGGGCGTCGAGCTGCCGCTGATCATCTCCGGCACCATCACCGACCGCTCGGGCCGCACGCTGTCCGGCCAGACGCCGGAGGCGTTCTACTTCTCCATGCGCCACCTGCAGGCCCTTCGCGCTCGGCCTCAACTGCGCGCTGGGCGCCGAGCTGATGCGCCCCTACATCGCCGAGATCGCCGCCGTCGCCGAGACGCGCGTCATCGCCTATCCCAACGCCGGCCTGCCCAACGCCATGGGCGAGTACGACGAGGGCCCCTGCGAGATGGCCGGCCTCATCGAGCCGTGGATGCGCGAAGGCCTGGTCAACATCGTCGGCGGCTGCTGCGGCTCGACGCCCGAGCACATCGCCGAGATCGCCGCCCACGCCGCCAAGGTCCCTCCGCGCAAGCTGCCCAGGATCGAGCCCAAGATGCGCCTCTCCGGCCTCGAACCCTTCGTGCACGGGTGACGCGATGCGTGAAAACAGGCACGACTGTCATCCCGGAATTTCGCGAAGCGAAATATCCGCGTGATCCAGGTCAACAAGTACGGAGTGTGCGGGCCCTGGGTCCCGGCTCTCCGACGCTATTGCGCTCCGGCCGGGATGACAACCCATGACCACCACAACAACAAACGCGGCATCCGCCTTCATCAATATCGGCGAGCGGACCAACGTCACGGGCTCGGCCAAGTTTCGCAAGCTGATCGAGGCGAACGACTACATGGCCGCGCTCGCCGTCGCGCGCAGCCAGGTCGAGAACGGCGCCCAGATCCTCGACGTCAACATGGACGAAGGCCTGCTCGATAGCGAGAAGGCCATGACCACCTTCCTCAACCTGATCGCCACCGAGCCCGACATCGCCCGCGTGCCGATCATGATCGACAGCTCGAAGTGGTCGGTGATCGAGGCCGGCCTGAAGTGCGTGCAGGGCAAGCCGATCGTCAACTCGATCAGCATGAAGGAAGGCGAGGAAGCCTTCCTCGAGCACGCGCGAAAAGTGCTGCGCTACGGCGCCGCCGTGGTGGTGATGGCCTTCGACGAGCAGGGCCAGGCCGACACCATCGAGCGCAAGGTCGCCATCTGCGAGCGGGCCTACAAGCTGCTGACCGAGAAGATCGGCTTCCCGCCCGAGGACATCGTCTTCGATCCCAACATCTTCGCCGTCGCCACCGGCATCGAGGAGCACAACGCCTACGGCATCGCCTTCATCGAGGCGACCCGCCAGATCAAGCAGAAGCTGCCGCTACTGCCACGTGTCGGGCGGCGTCTCCAACCTGTCGTTCTCGTTCCGCGGCAACGAGGCGGTGCGCCAGGCCATGCACTCGGTGTTCCTGTATCACGCGATTGCCGCCGGCCTCGACATGGCGATCGTCAACGCCGGCGCCATCACCATCTACGACGACATCGAGCCCGAGCTGCGCGAGCTGTGCGAGGACGTCATCCTCAACCGCCGGCCCGACGCCACCGACCGGCTGCTGGAGCTGGCCGGCCGCTACAAGGGCGAGGTCTCCAGGGGCAAGGAGAAGGACCTCGCCTGGCGCAACGTCCCGGTCGAGGAACGCCTGAAGCACGCGCTGGTGCACGGCATCACCGACTACATCGAGGCCGACACCGAGGAGGCCCGGCAGAAAGTAAACAAGCCGATCGAGGTGATCGAAGGGGCGCTGATGGCCGGCATGAACGTGGTCGGCGACCTGTTCGGGGCGGGCAAGATGTTCCTGCCGCAGGTGGTGAAATCCGCGCGCGTCATGAAGCAGGCGGTCGCCTATCTGCAACCCTACCTGGAGGCCGAGAAGAAGGCCTCGGGCCTCGACCAGAAGCCGGCCGCCGGCAAGGTGGTGATGGCCACCGTCAAGGGCGACGTGCACGACATCGGCAAGAACATCGTCGGCGTCGTGCTCCAGTGCAACAACTACCAGGTGATCGATCTCGGCGTGATGGTGCCGGCGCAGAAGATCCTCGAGGCGGCCAAGCGGGAGAACGCCGACATCATCGGCCTGTCCGGCCTCATCACGCCCTCGCTCGACGAGATGTGCCACGTGGCGGCCGAGATGGAGCGCGAAGGCTTCGTCGTGCCGCTGCTGATCGGCGGCGCCACCACCAGCCGCGTGCACACCGCGGTCAAGATCAATCCCAACTACCACCGCGGCCAGACCATCTACGTCACCGACGCCAGCCGCGCCGTCGGCGTGGTGTCGACGCTGATGTCGGACACCGAGCGCAAGGGCTACACCGACACCGTGCGCGCCGAGTACATCAAGATCCGCGAAGCCTACGTCAGGGGCGAGAGCAAGAAGACGCGCATGAGCCTGCAGGCGGCGCGCGACAACCGCTTCGCCATCGACTGGTCCACGACCAAGCCGGTCAAGCCGACCTTCCTCGGCACGCGCACCTTCAAGGCCTACAAGCTGGCGGAGCTGGTGCCCTACATCGACTGGACGCCGTTCTTCCAGACCTGGGAGCTGCAGGGCAAGTATCCGCGCATCCTGGAAGACAACGTGGTCGGCGCCGAGGCCAAGAAGCTGTTCGCCGACGCGCAGGCGATGCTCAAGCGCATCGTCAACGAGAGGTGGCTGACTGCCAATGCCGTGGTCGGCTTCTGGCCGGCCAACGCCGTCGGCGACGACATCCGCCTGTTCACCGACGACACGCGCAAGGCGGAGCTGGCCACCCTGCACACTCTGCGCCAGCAGATGGCGCGCGAGAACCGCCGCGACCGGGCCAACACCGCCTTGTCCGATTTCATCGCCCCCGTCGATACCGGCCTGGCCGACTACGTCGGTGCCTTCGCCGTCACGTCGGGTATCGGCGAGCCCGAGGCGATGGCCAAGTACATCGACAAGACCGACGACTACAGCCGCATCATGCTGAAGGCGCTGGCCGACCGTCTGGCCGAGGCCTTGGCCGAGCGCATGCACGAGCGCGTGCGCCGCGAGCTGTGGGCCTATGCCAAGGGCGAGAAGCTGTCCAACGAGGACCTGATCGCCGAGCAGTACCGCGGCATCCGCCCGGCCCCCGGCTATCCGGCCCAGCCCGACCATACCGAGAAGGGCACCATCTTCCGCCTGCTCGATGCCGAGGCGAAAGCCGGCATCCAGCTCACCGAGAGCTTTGCCATGTGGCCGGGAGCCGCCGTGTCGGGCCTCTATCTTGCGCACCCGGAGAGCCACTACTTCGGCGTCGGCAAGGTCGAGCGCGACCAGGTCGAGGACTATGCCCGGCGCAAGGGCTGGACCCTCGATGAGGCGGAACGCTGGCTCGGCCCCGTGCTCAACTACGATCCCAAACCGGCTCGTACTGAGGCCGCCTGAGCACACTGCGATGGGGCGTTGCCCACGGGGCTGGACGAATGCCTCGCCTTGGCCTCATTCCATGCATCTGGTCCGAAACAGGATAGCGGAGATCCTGTGGCTGGGTCTTTCATCGCCGAAATCTGCGGTTTGCGGGGAATCTCGATCATGTGCGGCCTGTTTGTGCGCGTATTTGCGACTGCCTTTGCGCTTGTCGGGATTTTGCTTTCACAGGCTTCGGCGCGGGAGCTGAGGCTGTCCCACCAGTGGCCGGAGTCCGACGCCCGTCATAAAGCCTCACGCGTGCTGGCGGCTGAGCTCAGGAAGCGCGGCACGGCCCTGACGATCAGCCTCCACCCCAATTCTTCCCTCAAGATCAAGCCGGTCGAGCAGTACGACGCGCTGCTCGAAGGCAAGATCGAGCTGGCCGTGTACCCCGTCGTGTACGCGTCGCCAAGGATTCCGGAGCTATCCATTGGTCTGCTGCCCGGCGTGCCGTCGAGCGCGGAGAGCGCCAGCCTGCTCAAGGGCACGCCGTTTGAAGCAATGCTGCAGCGGATTTGCGAAGAGAAAGGGTTCCGCGTCCTGACCTGGTGGTGGGTGGGCGGCGCGGTGGCGAGCCGGGCGCAGGAGTTCACCGGTCCCGCCAGCGTCAAGGGACTGCGAGCGCGCGGCGGTGATCGGGCATTCGACGACATGCTGTCCGCCGCCGGAGCCAGCACATCGACGATGCCATCGAGCGAAATCCGCACGGCCATGGAGGCCGACAAGCTCGACGTCGCCTTGACGTCGCTCGAATCCCTCATGAGCTTCCGCGTCACCGAGCAGGCCAAGTTCGCCACGCTCGGCGGCAACGGCATCTGGGTGACCTTCTCGCCGGTCATCATCTCGAAGGCCGTCTGGGACAGCCTCAGCGACGACGAGCGGCAGGCGCTCGATGAGGCTGCCAGGGCCTCCAACATCTACTTCGAGGCGACCCAGCGCGAAGCCTTGGAGTCGGCCCAGGAGGCCTTCACCAAGGCGGGCGCCAAGGTGCGCGAGCTGACTTTCGATGAGTACGCGGCCTGGCTGCACATCGCCCGCGACAGCTCGTGGAAGAACTATCGGTCCGTCAGCCCGCGCGCCGCCGAGCTGTTCTCAGCCATGCTGCAGAGCTTCATCGACAGCGGCAAGCGTTGACCGCCTCGCACTGAGGCCGCCTGAGCACACTGCGATGCCGCCTTGCCTGCGGGGCTGGACGAATGCCTCGCCTTGGCCTCATTTCATGCATTGTCTATAACACAGGGGATATTCTTCCGCGGGAATACCCGTTGGAAAAATATTGCGGACCACCGAGGGCTTCCCATCATGACCGGATTGCTTGTGCGCGCGTTCGTGGCTGCTTTGGCGCTGTTCGCCGGCTTGTCGCAGGTGTCGGCGCGTGAATTGCGTCTCTCCCACCAGTGGCCGGAGTCCGACGCCCGCCATAAAGCCTCGCGCGTGCTGATGGCCGAGCTCAGGAAGCGCGGCACCGGGCTGACGATCAGCCTCCATCCGAATTCTTCCCTTAAGATCAAGCCGGTGGAGCAGTACGACGCGATGCTCGAGGGCAAGCTCGAGATGACCGTGTACCCCATCGCCTATCAGTCGGCGAAGATCCCGGAATTCTCCATCGGCCTGCTGCCTGGCGTGCCGTCGAGTTCGGAGACGGCCAGCCTGCTCAAGGGCTCGCAGTTCGAGGATAAGCTGCAACGCATCTGCGAAGAGAAAGGGTTCCGCATCCTCACCTGGTGGTGGGTGGGCGGAGGAGTTGCCAGCCGCTCCCAGGAGTTTGGCGGTCCCGCCAGCGTCAAGGGGCTGAGAGCGCGCGGCGGCGATCGGGCGTTCGACGAGATGTTGGCCGCCGCCGGCGCCAGCACATTGAGTATGCCGTCGAGCGAAATCCGCACGGCCATGGAGACCGACAAGCTCGATGTCGCCCTGACCTCGTTCGAATCTCTCATGAGCTTCCGCGTCACCGAACAGGCCAAGTTCTCCACGCTGGGCGGTAATGGCATCTGGGTGACGTTCACGCCGGTCATCATCTCCAAGGCGGTCTACGACAGCCTCAGCGACGACGAGCGCCAGGCGCTCGAGGAGGCTGCCAGGGCCTCCAACGTCTACTTCGAGGCGACCCAGCGCGAAGCCTTGGAGTCGGCCCAGGAGGCTTTCACCAAGGCGGGCGCCAAGGTGCGCGAGATGACGTTCGACGAATACGCGGCCTGGTTGCATATTGCGCGCGACAGCTCGTGGAAGAAGTATCAGGCCATCAGCCCGCAGGCGGCCGAGCTGTTCGCGGCCATGCTGCAGAGCTTCATCGACAGCGGCAAGCGTTGATGACACCCTGTCTCGGGATGAGGGCGTAGCGCGTCGATCTCGGAGCTGGGCCAATGCAATGTCGCAACGCTGTTCTGTTCGCGGCCGTGCTGTGCGCGGCCGCGCTCGTGGCCGGACAGGGCAGCGCGCGCGACCTGACCCTGTCGCACCAGCTTCCCGAGAGTGACGCGCGCCATCGCGCCGCCAAGGTGCTCGCCGCCGAGATCAGGAAGCGGGTGCCCGATCTGGTGCTGCGCATCCATCCGAATGGGTCGCTGGTGCGCGACCCTCCCCTGCAATACGAGGCCATGCAGGAGGGCAAGATCGACATGGCGATCTACCCGATGGGCTACGCCTCGGCGAAGTTCCCGGAACTGTCGATCGTCACGCTGCCGGGCGTTCCGGCCAACGCCGAGGTGGCGGGCCTCCTCAAGGGCACGGAGTTCGAGGAGCAGCTGCAGATCATTTGCGAGGAGAAGGGCTTCCGCATCCTGACCTGGTGGTGGCTCGACGGCGGCATGGCGAGCCGCACGCGGGCCGTCACGGGGCCGGAGACCATCAAGAATCTGGGCGCGCGCAGCGGCGGCGGCAACGACTTCAATGCCATGCTCAAAGGCGCCGGCGCGCGCATCGTCACCATGCCGCTGAGCGAGGTGCGCGCGGCCATCCAGACCGGCAAGCTCGACGTGGCGCAAAGCTCGTTCGAGACGTTCGTCAGCTATCGCTTCCAGGAGACCGCCAAGCATGTGACGGTTGGCGGCTACAGCACGCTGACGGTGTTCACCCCGGTCCTCGTCTCCAAGGCCACCTGGGATAGCCTCAAGGAGACGGAGAGGCGGGCGCTGGAGGAGGCTGCGGCGGCTTCCGACATCTACCTCGAGGCCAGCCAGCGCGAGGCGCAGGAGGCTGCCATCGAGACCTTCACCAAGGCCGGCGTAAAGGTGCAGCCGCTGACCTACGAGGCCTATGTGGCATGGCTGATGATCGCCAGGGACACGGCCTGGAAGAACTACCGCGCCGTCAGTCCGAGGGCGAGCGAGCTGCTCGAACTCGCTGCTGCGCGCGTTCGTGGAGAGCAGCAAGCGCTGATGTGAACCGCGTCGCCTTCTGCTACGTTCTGGTCCACGCGCGGCCGTGACAGCCCGCACGACCCGCGCAGGGGGGACCGCTCCATGGCATTCCTCACCGTGCTGCTGCAGCTGGCGGCCGGACTGCTGCTGGCGCCGGCGATCGTCTCGCTGCTGCCGCTCGGCCGCGTCTACCACGTCGTCTACGCGCTGGTGCTGGGCGGCCTCGTGTGGCTTGCCGGATTGCTGGTGGCCCAGCTGCTGAAAGGCCCCGCGCCGCGCACGGCGACGCTGGTCGCGTCGATCATCGGCGCGCTGATCGGGGTGTCCATCGTGCTGCTGCCGACCTTCGTTCCAGCAACCGGCTCCGCCATCCGCCTGCTCTCCGAGCCGCTGTACCTCGTTGCGGGTGCGCTGGCCGGCTACTGGCTGGTGCGCTGACATCGCGGGTTGAGTTCGCCACAGGCAAGCTGCAAGTGCCGGCCGCGCGACCGAATGTGAGTTGCAGCCTGCGATCGGTTTCAGCCCGCGTCCCCGCATGTTAAGCGTGCCCGATGCCGGCGCCGGGGTTGCCGCCGGCGCATTCACGGGGGGTTACGCCATGCTCGGACGTCTTGTTCTGCTGCTTCTGCAAATCGCCGTCGGCTGGTTCGGCAGCCAGGCGATCATGAAATACATCCAGATGGGCGGCATCTTCCGCCTGTTCATCTTCGCCGTCGTGGCCGCCATCGTGGTGTTCCTGGTGGGCATCATCGCCGCGCAGGTGCTGCGCGAGGTGAGCCAGCCCTCCAGCCACACGCTGTCATGGGCCGTGGGAGTGGCGCTGATCGCCGCTGCGATCTGGACCTGGGGGCCGCAATTCGTGCCGCAATTGCGCCAGGTGCCGGCCGACTACGCCGTGCTGGCGGGGGCCATCCTCGGCTACACGATCAAGCGTTAAGCGGGTCTTGCAGTCTGCCAAATACAAAGGCGCGGGAGCGATCCCGCGCCTTTGCCGTTTTGACTGAGCTGATCCTACTTCCCAACGATCAGCGCGTGCTCGCATGCACGATCAGAACATTCCGAACACGACAGCAGTAAGAAAGGCGAAGGAGATGACGGCTGCAAGCACGTTCAGCCTCGTCCTCAATTCCATCATGACACCTCCTTGGCCGGATGACCCGGCGCTCTTGGCGATGGGTTTCCCGCCTACCAAGAAGCCCGGAGTCTATGCGTCCGCCCGCCTGGCTGCCAAGCGGAATTCCTGCCTTCATTCGGGAATTTTAGGACTAGCGGGGAGTTTCCTCGGCGCCGCAGGGCTTGATGCTTGCAAAGCACAAACTTCCAGGTCTTGTAGAAGTAGCAACACTTGAGCGCTATTTCGTATTCATGAATTATTAATCTAGTTGTTCTTGTCCACGCTGCAATTGAGCCACAATATGGCGGATGTAATCCTGAAAGAAGACCTGCAAGTATGCCGCAGGTGCGTCACGATCGCCCCGAGGCGGTCTGTGGCGGAATAGGCACGGAAAGCTCGAGCGGGGCCAAGTCGTGTCGTGCCGACAACTCGATACACTCTTTGCCCACCTTGCCCGAGGGTTGCCATAATCAGGCACCGCTCGAGGTGGTGGATCGGGCGAGTGATTTGCGGCGGAGGTGACCCATGCAGCGGTTCAAGGCCCTGGTCGTGTCCAAGGGCGATGCCGGCCAGACGCTGGCCTGGCAGGAGCTGGCCGAGAGCGACCTGATGCCGGGCAACGTGCTGGTGCGGGTCAGCCATTCCACCATCAACTACAAGGACGGGCTCGCCATCACCGGCAAGGCGCCGGTGGTGCGCCGCTGGCCGATGATCCCCGGCATCGATTTCGCCGGCACGGTGACCTCCTCCACGCACGCGGACTTCAAGCCCGGCGACGAGGTGATCCTGAACGGCTGGGGCGTTGGCGAGACGCATTTGGGCGGCTACGCCCAGATGGCCCGCGTCAACGGCGACTGGCTGGTCAAGAAGCCGGCAGCTTTCACGCCTGCCGAAACAATGGCCATCGGCACCGCCGGCTATACGGCGATGCTGTGCGTGCTGGCGCTGGAGCGGCACGGCGTGCGGCCCGACAGCGGGCCGGTGCTGGTGACGGGAGCGGCCGGCGGCGTCGGCAGCGTCGCCATCGCGCTGCTGGCCGGGCTCGGCTACCAGGTCACGGCTTCCACCGGGCGCCTGAGCGAATCTGCCTATCTGAAGGGCCTCGGCGCCGTCGAGGTGATCGATCGCAGCGAGCTGTCCGGCACGCCACGCCCGCTCAACAAGGAGCGCTGGGCGGGCGCGGTCGATTCGGTCGGCAGCAGCACGCTCGCCAACGTGCTGAGCATGACCAAGTACGGCGGAACGGTTGCGGCCTGCGGGCTGGCAGGGGGCATGGACCTGCCGACCTCGGTGGCGCCATTCATCCTGCGCGGCGTGACGCTCGCCGGCATCGATTCCGTGATGGCGCCGAAAGCCGCACGCATCGAAGCCTGGACCCGCCTCGCCCGCGATGTCGACAAGGCCAAGCTCGCCGCCATGACGGTCACGCGGCCGGCAACCGACGTTGTGGCCCTGGCCCCGGACATCCTGGCCGGCAAGGTGCGCGGCCGCGTGGTGCTGGAGCTGTGAGGTGAGAACTGTCATGCCGGCCGAGTGCGTGAGCGCGAGAGCCGGTACCCAGGACCCCATCGGTGGGTACCGGATACTGCGCTTCGCGCAGTTCCGGTATGACAGCCAGGCTTGTTTTCGCCGTCGCGGCGACCAGTTAGAATAGGAATATGGTCACCATCCTCGACAACCGTGCCCCGCGCCACCCCGAGAAGGCCAACCGGCCGGACACGCCCGTGCTGCGCAAGCCGGACTGGATCCGCGTGCGCGTGCCCTCGTCGAACCCGGAGCTGGCCGAGACGCGCCGCATCGTGCGCGAGCACGGCCTGCACACCGTGTGCGAGGAGGCGGGCTGCCCCAACCTCGGCGAGTGCTGGACCAAGCGCCACGCCACCATGATGATCATGGGCGATACCTGCACGCGCGCCTGCGCCTTCTGCAACGTGCGCACCGGCCTGCCGGGACCGCTCGATCCGGGCGAGCCGCACAACGTGGCCGAGGCGGTCGCCAAGCTCGGCCTGGACCACATCGTCATCACCTCGGTCGACCGCGACGACCTCGACGACGGCGGCGCGCGCCACTTCGCCGACACGATCCGCTCGGTGCGCGCCAAGACGCCCAAGACCACCATCGAGGTGCTGACCCCCGACTTCCTGCGCAAGGACGGCGCGCTGGAGGTCGTCGTGGATGCGGCGCCCGACGTGTTCAACCACAACCTCGAGACGGTGCCGTCGCACTACCTGAAGATCCGCCCCGGCGCGCGCTATTTCCATTCGCTGCGCCTGCTGCAGCGGGTCAAGGAGATCGCGCCCACCATGTTCACCAAGTCCGGCATCATGGTGGGCCTCGGCGAGGAGCGCGACGAGGTGCTGCAATTGATGGACGACCTGCGCTCGGCCGACGTCGACTTCCTCACCATCGGCCAATACCTGCAGCCGACCCGCAAGCACGCCGAGGTCAAGCGCTTCGTCACGCCGGAGGAGTTCAAGGCCTACGAGACGATCGCGCTGGCCAAGGGCTTCCTGGTGGTGTCGTCGAGCCCGCTGACGCGCTCGTCCTACCACGCCGGCGACGACTTCCAGCGCCTCAAGGCCGCGCGGCTCGCCGCGCGCGGCTGATCCAACCACTTAATTGGTCTTCTCGGCTGCCCGACGCGCTTGCGTGAGATCGGCCAGCTGGTCGCAGGCGGCGGCAATGTCCTCGAGCGTCTGCCGCGCGACCGGGTCGCTCAACTGCTTAGCCATCCCCCGCGCTTCCTCTGCACGTTGCCGCCAATACGCCGGGTCGGTGATCTCGGTGGTCACGTCCATGAGACTTGAACACATGAAATAATGGCTCAGTTCCGCTTCGGATCGCGGCGTGCGCGGCGGGATCATTCGTCCGTCTTGGGATCTGTTTGCGGGCTGCGCGCTGCGGCGCGCTCGGCGAGCCGGTCGTAGCTTCGAGCGATGGTGAGCAGGATAAGCCTCGCTTGCGAATCGGTCATCTGATCCGCAATCTTCCGTGCCTCGTGAGCCAGTGCTTGCCAGCGTAGAGCAGGCTCGCACGCTTCCGCCGGCATTCGCCACCCCCGTGTTCGTCTCGACGCAACAACGCACGATGGGTCGGGCAGTTCCCTGATTTGCCTTTCCGATCAAGTAGCGGGCGTGACACGGCCTATTTGCAGGTGGAAGCTTGGGCAGAGCCTTCCCTTGCCGGCACGAGGCGGCTGACCTATAGCCGGCAGCCATGCCGTCCTTCCGCACCGTCCGCCGGGTGCCGTTCAGCCCGCGCCAGATGTTCGACCTCGTCGCCGACGTCGAGAGATATCCGCAGTTCCTGCCGCTGTGCGAGGCGCTCGCCGTCAAGAGCCGGGAGCGCGAGGGCGACAGCGAGATCGTCGTTGCGCAGATGACGGTCGGCTACATGGCGATCCGCGAGAGCTTCACCAGCCGCGTGGTGCTCGACCCGCCAAGCCTGCTGGTGGACGCCGCGGCGCTGCCGGGCGCGGCCAGCGGGCCGTTCAGCCGCCTGGAGAACCGCTGGGCGTTCCGGAGGTCGCAGGCGGCTGCAACGTCGATTTCACCATCGACTACGAGCTCAAATCCTTCACGCTGCAGATGCTGGTCGGCGGCCTGTTCGACCGCGCCTTCCGCAAGTACGCCGAGGCCTTCGAGGCGCGCGCGCACGCCATCTACGGCCCGGCCGCCTGATCGCCTCACGGCGAGCCGCGCGACACGCCGTCCTTGATGAACACGCGATAGGGCGTGGTGCCCGAGGCGCTGCCGTCGCGCGAGCGCCACTTGCCGTTGGTGCACAGGATGCCGCCCTGGGCCGGCACGGCGTCGAACTCGACGCATGTTGTAGTAGACGGTGCCGCCAGGCTCGGTCGCGGTGAAGTCGGTGCGGCACTTGTCGCCCATCACGACCGGCCTGTAGCCGCCGATCATGATGCCGCCGCCGCCCGTGCTCGGAAACGGGTCCTTGAGCGGCTCCCAGCTCTCGTAGTTCTCCTGCGCCGCCGCCGGCAGGACGGCGAGCGCACTCACGACAGCGACGATGGCGAAGCGGGCAATCCCGGCAGGCAGCATGGCGTTCTCCCGTTGCAAAGGCCGGCTTTGCACCGGCTGGGAGAGCTACGCGTGCGGGCCTGCCGGAGTTTGCGGCGGGGCATCACGAGTTGGTGAGGCGATCATTGCGGGGCGTCACGACGGACTACCCGCCTCCGCGACGGGATCTTTGCCGAAGTCGCCCTGAAGCCAAGCGTGATAGCCCATGCACATGCCATCGCCTTGCATCAGGTCGAGCGCCTGAATGACCTCGCCCGACGCCTTGCGCGCGAGGCAAACTTTGGTCCGCAAGTGGACTTGGTATTCGAAATTGCCAAGGCCACCCGTGACACCGTCCAACACCATCATCAGTCCGTAGACGGTGTCGTCGATCGCCTTCAGCGCTGCTGTCTTGGCCGCTGCATCGAGATCGGGGTCGAGTTTTGGATGGCCCAGCCTCGCACGTCCTGAAAGAGAATAAATCCGGCCGCGTGCTGAATCCAAAGCTCGCGACGCCGCTCGTCTGCCGGTAGCGGCCCCAAGGTGAACTCGCTGGTGCTCATGGGGCCTCCTTTTAACCCGACCGAACAGGCCGGACTACGCACTCTCAGTCCAGCCGCGGCACATCCAGGCGGTGCACGAAGCCGGCCGTCTGGCTGTTGAGCGCGGGATAGCGCTGCAACACGAGCGGGTCGTGCCCCGGCACGATATGGCGGGGCGAGGCGGCCAGCTCGTGCAGTCGCTTGTAGCCGCGCAGCGTGTCCTCGGCGTCGACGACGATGGGGAAGACTTTGCCCTTCTCGAAATTCTCGTAGTAGTGCGAGGCATCGGAGGCGAGCACCACCGGTCCGCTGGCGGTCGCCACGCGCACGCATTGCAGGCCGCGGCTGTGGCCGCCGGTCTTGTGCACGGTGATGCCCGGCGCGATCTCGGCATCGCCCTCGTGGAAGGTGACGCGTCCGGAATAGACGTGGCGCACCATCTCGCACACGTGGTCCACCGTGAACGGAATGCGCAGCTGGCCATGGCACATGCAGGGCCCGGTGGCGTACTGCATCTCGGCGGCCTGCAGATGGAACTGCGCCTTCGGGAACGCGCCGAGCGTGCCGGCATGGTCGTAGTGCAGGTGCGTGACGACCAGCTGGTCGATGCTGCCGGCGGATATGCCGATCAATTCGAGGGCAGCATGCCGGCGCGCGCAGAACGTTGCGCTTGCGCTTGCGGCCCTCGACCTCGTCGAACCCGCAGTCGACCAGGATGGTCCGGTCCTTGTTGCGGATCACCCAGACGAAGTAGTCCATCGGGTGCGGCGTGGCGTGATCGTCGGCCTCCGGCGTCAGGAAGCTTTCGGCGCGGAAACGGTCCATCCGCTCGGCATACTTGACGGCCAGGATCTCGTAGGTATCGGTGGTCATCGGCGGTTCTCTCCCTAAATAGCTGATGACACCATGGCGGGACGGGCGGCCGGTTGTCATCTTCCTGTTGCGATCGAGGCGTGAAGGGAACCAGCAGCGCCGCCAAATTGTTGTATTTGAGCGTCAGCTTGGCCATGCTGGCAATCGCGAAGGCCTACAAGGGGTTGCGGGTGAACGTTTCTTTTCTGCAGGAGCTGCTCAACACCATCGCCGAGCAGGGGCGGTCGCTGCTGCCGCGCTCGCTCGGCGGGGCGGACCCGCAAGACGACATCACCGAGCTTGCCGACGCGCTGGTATCGGTGCGCGGCGAGGCGTCGGGCGTGGCCATCGCGCGCGAGATCCTCAACCGCTATCGCGCGCTCACGCCGGAGGAGCGCCACGCCTTCCTGGAATTCCTGGCCGAGACGCTGCAGCCGGACCCGAACGGCGCGACCCGCGCGGCCAAGGCCTACCTCGAGCATCCCGAGCGAATCGGCCATGTCGGCGCTGCAGGCCGCCGTCGAAAGCCCGCGCCAGGAGTTTTTCCGCCGCCTCAACCTGGCACCCGGCGCCACGGCCGAGATCGTCGCCATGCGCCTCGACCTGCTGGAGTCGATGCCCGGGGAGCCGGCGCTGGCGCGCGTCGAGACGGACCTCAAGCATCTCTTGTCGTCGTGGTTCAACCGCGGCTTCCTGGTGCTGCGCCGCATCGACTGGCAGACGCCGGCCGCCATCCTCGAGAAGATCATCGCCTACGAGGCCGTGCACGAGATCCAGGGCTGGGACGACCTGCGCCGCCGCCTCGACCCGACCGACCGGCGCTGCTTCGCCTTCTTCCACCCCTCGCTGATCGACGAGCCGCTGATCTTCGTCGAGGTGGCGCTGACCGCATCGATTCCCGACAACATCCAGTCGGTGCTGGAGGAAGCGCCGAAGACGGACGGCGTCGCCGACAAGCCCACCACGGCGGTATTCTACTCGATCTCCAACTGCCAGGAGGGCCTGCGCGGCATTTCGTTCGGCAACTTCCTGATCAAGCAGGTGGTCGAAGACCTGGTGAAGGAGCGCAGCAGCCTGAAGACGTTCGTCACCCTGTCGCCGGTGCCGCGCTTTGCCAAGTGGCTGGAGGATGAGCTGGCGGACGAGGACAGCACCGTGATCACGGCCGTCGATCGCGGCAGGCTGGGCGTGCTGGACGACCCGGCCTGGGTCGACGACCCGTCGCAGGCCGACGCGGTGAAGCCGACCTTGATGCGGCTGGCGGCGCACTATTTCCTGAACGTGAAGACGGCGGACGGGCAACCGATCGATCCGGTTGCGCGTTTCCATCTCGGCAATGGCGCGCGGCTCGAGCGCATCAACTGGCTGGGCGATACTTCGGCCAAGGGTCTGCGCGAGGCGCACGGGCTGATGGTCAACTACCGCTACGAGATCCGCGACATCGAGAAGAACCACGAGGCCTACGAGAACGACGCCACCGTGGCGACGTCGAAACAGGTTACCGCATTGTTAAAGCCGGAGCGTACTCGCACGGAGCCAAGCAAGCTGCTGCAACTGCCGGTGCTGCGCACCATCACGGCGGAAAAGACGGTGCCGTCCGACAAGCAGCAGGCCGATGACTAGACTATCCGGCCTCTTGTCGGCGGGTGGCCCGGGTGTACTAGATGGCGGACGCGCCGGGCGAGAGGCGCGGCATAACAAGGGTTTGCACATGCGATACGGCGACGACGATCGGGAAAGCCAGAATGTCGAGGATCGTCGCTCATCGGGCGGCTTCGGCGGCGGTCGCGGCATGCGCATCCCGATTCAGATCGGCGGTCCCGGCGGCATGAGCCTCACCTCGCTGCTGGTGGTCGGCGCCATCTGCCTGATGCTCGGCATCAATCCGCTCGATCTGTTGAGCGGCGGCGGCATTCCGGTCGGCGGCGACAGCTCGCCCGGCCAGCAGCAGCCGCTGTCGCCGCAGGACGAGACGAACGCGCGCTTCGTCAAGCGCGTGCTGGCCGACACCGAGGACGTCTGGAACAAGACCTTCCAGGAGGCAGGGCGCAAGTACCAGGAGCCGAAGATGGTGCTGTTCCGCGGCATGACGCCGACGGCGTGCGGCACCGGCGACGCCAGGATGGGGCCGTTCTATTGCCCGCAGGACCAGAAGGTCTACATCGATCTCGTCTTCTTCGAGGAGCTGGGCCGCCGCTTCAAGGCGCCGGGCGATTTCGCGCAGGCCTATGTGGTCGCCCACGAGGTCGGCCACCACGTGCAGACGCTGCTCGGCGTCGCCGCGAAGGTACGCGAGGCGCAGCAACGCGATCCGCGCCGCGCCAACGAGATGCAGGTGCGCATGGAGCTGCAGGCCGATTGCCTGGCCGGCGTGTGGGCCAACCGTACCAACCAGATGAAGCAGCGGCTGCAGCCGGGCGACATCGAGGAGGGACTGCGCGCCGCAGCGGCCATCGGCGATGATACCCTGCAGCGGCAGACGCAGGGTCGCGTGGTGCCCGAGAGCTTCACGCACGGCAGCTCGGCGCAGCGCGTGCGCTGGTTCACCGCCGGCTTCCAGAGCGGCCAGATGCAGTCCTGCGACACCTTCGGTGCGGGGCAGCTCTAGGCGGCAGTCCCTCTCGCCGCGATCCGGTTGCTGATTACTGACGGTATGCCGTAAGCGGGCGTCATGACATTAAAGAAATCCAAGGCATTCGATGCCGCCAAGTATCTCGACACCGACGAGGCGGTCGCCGAGTACATCAGCGAGGCGCTGACGACGGACGATATCGACACCATCACCCGGGCGATCGGCGTCGCCGCCAAGGCGAAGGGCATGAGCCAGATCGCGCACGAGGCTGGCCTCTCGCGCGAGAGCCTGTACAAGGCGCTGGGCGGCGATGGCAATCCGCAGTTCGAGACCATCCTGTGCGTGCTGGCGGCCCTCGGCCTGCAACTGCGTGCGGAGCCGGTGGACGGCAAGCGCGCCGCATAGGCGGCGGCTTACCTCTTGCTCTGCGAGATCATCGGTTTCAGGACCGCGCCGAGGATGTCGCGCACGCGTGGCGGTGCGACGGCGAGGAACGGCAGCGGGCGGATCACCTCGATGGCCGCGACGCCCATGCGGGCGGTGAGCGCGCCGTTGAACGCGCCCTCGCCCAGCCGGCGCGACAGCCGCCGCAGCAGGTCCTGGCCGAGGAACTGGCCGAGCAGGTCGTCGGTCAGCGCGATGCCGCCGGTCGCGATGATGTGGCCGAGCACCATGCGGGCAAGGCGCAGCGAGCCGAGCAGGCCCGGCCGGCCGCCGTACAGAGCCGCGAGGCCGCGCAGCAGGCGCACGTTCTCTACAGCCACGTAGCCGACCGAGATGAACACCATCGGCGACATGGCCGTGACCGTGGCGACGCGCTTGGCCGAGCGGGTGATGAGGCCGCGCGCCTCGGTATCGAGCACGGCGACGATGTCGCGATCGGCCAGCACCAGCAGCTCGCCCGGATCGTGCACGTCGCGGGTGTACTGGCGGAAGCGGCGTACGGCGAGCCCCAGCGACGGCCGGCCGGCATAGAGGTCGGCCAGGCGGCGCGCGGCCTTGCGCTCGCGCTGCTGGTCCCGGTCGCGCAGGGCTGCGGTGGCATCGGTCTTGAGGCGATGCAGGCGGGCGAGGCGCGAGAAGCCGACGATCTCGCGCAACAGCAGCATGACCGCGGCGAGCGCGGCGATGCCGAGCAGCCCCAGCGTGGTCCAGCCGAGCCAGTCGTCGCGCAGCAGCGCGGCAGAGACGAGGCGAGCGAACCAGGCGCCGGCCCCGAGCAGGGCGGCGCCGGCCAGCGCCGCGACCAGCAGCGTCCCCCAGCGCAGACCGCGCTCGCCGAGATCGGCGAGCGTCGGGCGGGCCAGCGACGCGTCGGGCGCCGCGACGCCGGCCGCGGCATCTGGCGGCGCATCGATCTCGGGCAGCGTCTCGCTGACCAGCGAGGGGTCATCGGCGGCGAACGCCTGCGGGCGGCGCGGCTCGGGGGTGTCTGTCATGCCAGTGTCCCGATTGCGAAGTTCGCCAAACGTTGCCGCATGCGCTCCGAGCGAACTTCGCAATCACAAGGGACACTGGGCTGTTTGGCGTTGCTAGCGTGATTCAGATCGAGAAATTCGCTTCGAACCGAGCCGCACCCGTAGGCGAATTTCTCGATCATCACGCCAGTGTCCCGATTGCGAAGTTCGCCAATCGTCGCTGCCGGCTTCCGGAGCGAACTTCGCGATCATAAGGGACACTGGGCTTATAGGTGTTGCCAGCGTGATGCAGATCGAGAAATTCGCTTGCGTTCGCGGCTCGGTTCGGAGCGAATTTCTCGATCTGCATCACGCTAGTCGGTCTCCAATGAGATAGTCGATGGCGCGGTCGAGGCGGATGTGCGGCAACGCCGGCGCATCGCCGGACGGGGCCTCCAGGCTGATGCGCGGCGGCCGGAAGCGCAGAAAGCGTACACTGTCGGGCGTTGCGGCGGGCAGCGCCGGGCTCAGCAGGCTTTGCGGATCCTCGGGCAGGTCGCCCGGGAACACGGCCGCCTCCGTGCGGCCGTCGAACGACTTGCTGCCCAGCCGCTCGCCCGGCAGCGGCACGCCGACGATGCACGGCAGCCGCTGGCGGCCCGAGCGCGCTTCCGCCTCGCGCGTAGCACGCAGCGCAGCGAGTGGCATGACCTTCACCTCGGCGCCGGCGAACGAGGCACGCGCGATGGCCTGATCGGCCAGCAGACCCAGGATCGCCTCGAGGCGGTCGTGGCTGGTGTGGTGCAGATGGTCGGCCTTGGTGGCGGCGAACAGCAGGCGGTCGATGCGCGGCGCGACCAGGCTCGACAGCAGCGTATTGGCGCCAGGACGGAAGCAGCGCAGCACGCCTTCCATGGTCCGTTGCAGTTCGAGCAGGGCCGCCGGCCCCGAGTTGACGGCCGCAAGCGCGTCCATCAGCACGATCTGCCGGTCGAGGCGGGCGAAGTGATCGCGGAAGAACGGCTGCACGACGTGCGTCTTGTAGCTGTCGAAGCGGCGCGCCAGCATGGCGGCGAGCGTACCGCGTGGAGGGCTGGCGCCAGTCGGCAGCGGCAACGGAAAGAACGTCAGCAGCGGCGAGCCGGCCAGATCGCCCGGCAGCAGGAAGCGGCCCGGACCGGGCGCCGTCATCACGGCATCGGGTGCGCGCGCCGACTGCAGATAGCCTGTGAAGAGCTGGGCTCCGGTCAGCGCCTTCTGCTCATCGACCGGCGCCGTCAGATCGAGGGTGGCGAGAAACGAGAGCCAGGCGCGCGCCGCATCTGCGCGCGCGGGCGACCTGGCCTCGGCAAGCGCCTGCGCCGACCACTCGGCGTAGTCGATTTCCAGCAGCGGCAGGTCGAGCAGCCACTCGCCTGGATAGTCGACGATGTCGATATGCAACCGCCCGGTGCCCAGCGTCCGCTTGACGAGCGTGTCCGGCCTGTACTCGACGGTGACGCGCAGCTGGCTGATGCGCCGCGTGCTCTCGGGCCATTGCGGCGGGTCGGCGGCCAGCGCTGCCAGATGCTCCTCGTAGGCAAAGCGCGGCAGGGTGTCGTCGGGCTGCGGCTCGAGATAGGCGCGGATGATGCGCCCTTCCGCCATGGCCGCGAAATAGGGCAGGCGTCCGCCCGACACCAGGCTGCGCACCAGGGCGGTGATGAACACGGTCTTGCCGGAACGCGCCAGGCCGGTGACGCCGAGGCGCAGGGTCGGCGTCATCAGGTCGCTGACATAGGCGCCGGCGCTCCTGAGAACGTCCGCCGCCTTTTCGCTCAGGTCCGAGAGCTGCAAAGATGACCGCCTTCCATCGCCCACCCGCGTAGCTAAAGCGCGGAGGCCCCGGCGGCAAGTCTCGTTCCCTCCCCCTGCATCGAAGGCACGTTTTGCCTTCGATGCGCACGAGGGGGGAGATACAATCGGCTACAGCGGTTCGCCGGCGAAGTCGGTGGTGTTGCAGAACGGCAGCTGGGCGCGCAGCTCGCCGCAGATGTCGCGGGCAGCGGCGGGGCTGGTCAGGGGACCGGCCAGCAGGCGGTAAGGCCCACCCTGTGGACGGCGCCACGTAGCGCGGCTGCAAGGTGGCGAGCGTCGAGCCGTTCCGCTCGACCAGCAGGCCCCAGCGCGTGCGCAGTGCGTCGAGCGAGGTCGCCGTATCCAGCTGCACGGCGTACAGCTGCTCGGCCCTGGTGACGACCGCCTCGCCGAACACGATTTGCGGCTGGGTGATGCTGCCGGTTTCGATCGAGGTCTTGCTGCCGCTGGCAGGCGTCGAGCCGGCCTTCTGCGCGGCGCCCTTGGCCGGCGCCTTGGCTTGCGGCTTCTCGACGGCCTTCGTCTCGGCCTTCTCGACCGCTTTAGGCTCGACCTTCTCCGCCGCCTTCGGTTCGTTGCCCTCTTGGCGCTTCAGGCCCCTTCGGCTTGGCGGACGAGACGTTGGCGGGCGTCGTGGTGGTCACGCTGCTCGGCAGCGATGCCACGCGTTCCTCGAGCGCTGCAACCCGCGACTGCAGCGTCTTGTCGTGATCGCTGCGCTGCTCGACGCTGCCCTTGAGGTCGCCGACGTCCTTTTGCAGGGAGTCGACGGCCTGACGCACCGTGTCGACCTCGGCCAGCGCCATGGCGGCGGCTCGAATGCCTGGCTCCGGCTCCGCGATTTTCGGGTTGGGCGGGAGCCAGCTGCTCCGGCTGCCAGGCGAGCGTGCCCAGGTAGCCTACGGCCACAATGGCCGCCACGCCCCACATCGCCATATAGGCACGAAACAACCGCCGCGACGGGGCCTCGTTCAGTTCCACTACCGCCATGACCAACGCGTCCTCGTGCTGACTGATTTTCGGCTGGGTTGCGCGAGACGCAGGACGGGCGCGATCCGAATCGTCCACGAACCGTGTCAAATCCTGGGGGGGTCGGTCAACGCGGGTGCTCTGGCGCCGGCCACACGGGTTGTGGACGTGTGTTCGAAGTGCCATAGGTTTGCCGGGAGCGGCCGGGCGGGCCGCGTTGCAGGGTTTATCGTTTGCATGACAAGGCATTGTCCGGTTTCGACCGATCCGCGATCCGCCAATGAGATCCGCAGGGTTGAGCAGCTGCAACACAGGAAACGGCGGCCGCGATGAGCACTCAACCGCACCTGATCATCGTTCTGGCCGCAGGCAAGGGCGTGCGCATGCGCTCGGACCTGCCCAAGGTGCTGCACCGCATCGGCGGCCGCTCGATGCTGGCGCATGTGCTGGCGACCGCCCAGGAGGCCGGCGCCGCCGCGGCTGGCGCTGGTGGTGGCGCCGGGCATGGAGGCGGTGCGCGCCGAGGCTGAGGCCGTCGGCGCCGGGCATCGACGTCTTCGAGCAGACCAAGCAGGCGGGCACCGCCGACGCCGTGCTGGCGGCGCGTCCGGCGATTGAGGCGCACAGGGGCGACGTGACCGTCCTGTTCGCCGACACGCCTCTGATCGAGGTGGCGACCCTGCGCAAGCTGACGGCCGCGCTGGAGGCCGGCGCCGGCATCGCCGCGCTCGGCTTCGAGCCGGCCGATGCAACCGGCTACGGTCGCCTGATCGTCGACGGCGAGGGGCGCGTCACCGCGATCCGCGAGCACAACGATGCGAGCGAGGCCGAGCGGCGCATCCGGCTATGCAACGCGGGCGCGATGGCCTTCCGCGTCGCGGATCTCGCCGGCCTGCTGGCGCGCATCGGCAATGCCAACGCCAAGGGCGAATATTATCTCACCGACGCGATCGCCCTGGCGGCCGCGGACGGGCTCGCCACGCGGCCCGTCGTGTGCTCCGAGGACGAGGCGATGGGCGTCAACTCGCGCGAGCAGCTGGCCGCCGCCGAGGCGGTGTTCCAGCGCCGCGCGCGCTCGCGGGCCATGCAGGCGGGCGCCACCCTGACCGCGCCGGATACGGTCTGGTTCAGCTTCGATACGCAGCATCGGCCGCGACGTGACCATCGAGCCCAACGTGTTCTTCGGCCAGGGCGTGGTGATCGAGGACAACGTCGAGATCCTGGCCAACTGCCACATGGTCGGCGTGCGCATCCGCAAGGGCGCGCGCATCGGACCGTTCGCGCGCTTCCGTCCGGGAGCCGACATCGGCGCCGGCGCTCACGTCGGCAACTTCGTCGGAGATCAAGAACGCCAGGCTGGAAGAGGGCGCCAAGGCCAATCATCTGGCCTACATCGGCGACGCGCGGGTCGGCGGCGGCTCCAACATCGGTGCCGGCGCGATCTTCTGCAACTACGACGGCTTCAACAAGCACTTCACCGACGTCGGCCAGGGCGTGTTCGTCGGGTCCAACGTCGTCGCTGGTGGCGCCCGTCAAGATCGGCGATGGCGCCTACATCGGCTCGGGCAGCGTCATCAGCAAGAACGTCGAGCCGGACGCGCTGGCCCTCGAGCGGGCGGAGCAGGAGCAGCGGCCGGGTTGGGCCGCCAAATTCCGCACAATGATGGGCCGTCGCAAGAAACAACCTTAACCATAGGAAAAACCAAGCAACAGAGATTGAGTTGAAGCATTAAGGATACTGGGACTAGTAAAGTCTGCAGGCGATTTGCAGCTGACGGACAACAGGGATTCAGAGCATGTGCGGGATCGTTGGCATCCTTGGACAGAAGGCCGTTGCGGGCGACCTCGTCGAGGCGCTGCGGCGGCTGGAGTATCGCGGCTATGATTCGGCCGGCGTGGCCACCGTCGAGAACGGCCACCTGGACCGCCGGCGCGCCGAGGGCAAGCTGAAGAACCTCGAGCTGCGCCTGTCCAATCACCCGCTGCAGGGCCATGCCGGCATCGGCCACACGCGCTGGGCCACGCACGGCAAGCCGGTCGAGCGCAACGCCCACCCGCACATGAACGAGCGGGTCGCGGTGGTCCACAACGGCATCATCGAGAACTTCCAGCGAGCTGCGAGACGAGCTGACCGCCAAGGGTCACGAGTTCCAGACCGAGACCGACACCGAGGCGGTGCTGCATCTGGTCAGCGACTACCTGGATCAGGGCAAGTCGCCGACCGAGGCCGCCAAGGCCGCCCTGCAGCGCCTGCGCGGCGCGTTCGCGCTCGCCATCATCTTCGCCGGCGAGGACAACCTGATGATCGGCGCCCGCAACGGGCCGCCGCTCGCCATCGGCCACGGCCAGGGCGAGATGTACCTGGGCTCGGACGCGATCGCGCTCGCACCCTTCACCGACACCATCACCTACCTGGAGGATGGCGACTGGGCGGTGCTGACGCGCGACAAGGCCGAGATCTTCAGCCTCGACGGCCGCAAGGTCAGCCGCGCCCGCCATCAAGTCGGTCGCCAGCTCGCTGTTGGTCGACAAGGGCAACTACCGCCATTTCATGGCCAAGGAGATCCACGAGCAGCCCGAGGTGATCAGCCACACGCTGGCGAAGCTTCATCGACTTCGCCGAAGGGCGCGTGCTGATCCCGGACCTGGGCCTCGATCCTGCAACGGTCTCGCAGGTGTCGATCTCGGCGTGCGGCACGGCCTACTACGCGGGCCTGGTCGGCAAATACTGGCTCGAGCGCTATGCGCGCATTCCCGTCGAGATCGACGTCGCCTCCGAGTTCCGCTACCGCGAGCCGCCGCTGCCCAAGGGCGGGCTGTCGCTGTTCGTGTCGCAGTCGGGCGAGACGGCCGATACGCTGGCGACGCTGCGCTACTGCAAGTCGCAGGGCCAGCGCATCGCCTCGATCGTCAACGTGCGCACGTCGACCATCGCGCGCGAGTCCGACGTGGTGCTGCCGACGCTGGCCGGCCCCGAGATCGGCGTCGCCTCCACCAAGGCCTTCACCTGCCAGCTGTCGGTGCTGGCGTGCCTGACGATCGCGCTCGGCCGCGCGCGCGGCACCATCAGCGCGGAGCAGGAGAGCGAGCTGGTGCACGCGCTGGCCGAGGTGCCGCGGCACGTCGCGACCCTGCTGCGCAGCGAGCCGACCTACGAGCGCCTGGCGCACGAGCTGTCCAAGGCCAAGGACGTGCTCTACCTCGGCCGCGGCATCAGCTATCCGCTCGCGCTCGAGGGTGCGCTCAAGCTCAAGGAGATCTCCTACATCCACGCCGAGGGCTATGCGGCGGGCGAGCTGAAGCACGGGCCGATCGCGCTGATCGACGAGAACGTGCCGGTCATCGTGGTGGCGCCGGAGGACGAGCTGTTCGAGAAGACCGTCTCCAACATGCAGGAGGTGGCGGCGCGCGGCGGCAAGATCATCCTGGTGTCGGATGCCCCCGCCCACAAGGCCGGCTGCGCGCTCGAGGCGCACATTCCGGTGCCCAAGGTGCATGGCTTCGCCAGCCCGCTGCTGTACGCCGTGCCGGTGCAACTGTTGGCCTATCACACGGCCGTGTTCATGGGCACGGACGTGGACCAGCCGCGCAATCTGGCCAAGTCGGTCACGGTGGAATAAGCGGCTAGAATCTCATAGAATCCCATAGGAATTTGCAGTGAGCCCGCGAATTGGCGTAATTTCGGCCTACCAGATGCCTCGGGGCTGGGCATCGGGCGGGTAGATTGAACGGGGAAAGTACGGGTATGGCTCGGGACTGGCGCAGTCTGGCTCTGGCGGCGCTGACGGCAGCGGCTTTGGCGCTGACGGGCGTCCTGAGCGTGCAGGCGCAGACGTCCGCCAAGGCGGCAAAGGCCGCACCAAGGCGGCGCCCAAGGAGGCAGCAGAAGGCCGCCAGCCCCGACGACGACGAGCCGGAAGAGCTGAAGCCCGAAGCCAAGCCCAAGCGCAAGAAGCAGGACCCCGTCGAGGCGCAGCGCGCCATCGAAGGCGCGGTCAAGCTGCTCGAGAGCGGCAAGGCCGATCAGGCCGTGCAGGCGCTGACCACTACCATCTCGGGCGGCAATCTGCCGCCGGCCATCATGGCCAAGGCGCTGCTGTATCGCGGCATGGCCTATCGCCAGCAGCAGAAGCCGGCGCAGGCGATCTCCGACATCAGCGGCGCACTGTGGTTGAAGGGCGGCCTGTCGCCGACCGACCGCACCAGCGCCTTGCAGCAGCGGGCGGCCGCCTACCAGGAAGCCGGGCTGACGGAGAGCGGCGAGCCGCTGGCCCGGAGCGGCCCGGCGGCAGCGGCGCGACGCAGGCCAAGGAACGCCCCGCGGCGTCGCAGTCGAGCCAATCGGGCAGCAGCTGGGGTAGCTTGTTCGGCGGCGGATCATGGGCGTCCAGACCAAGCAGGCCAACCCGAGAAGGACACGGCACCGTCGGCGTCGCAGTCGAGCCAATCGGGCAGCGGCTGGGGCATATCGGTGGCGGTCTGTTCGGCGGCGGATCGTCGTCGTCAGCAGCAGACCCGCGCAGGTCGCAGCCCAAGCAGGAGGTGGCACCGTTCGCCACCACCGTGAAGGCGGCGCCCGAGCCCAAGGCGTCCTCGAGCCCAGGCTCCTCCCTCGAGCTGGGCGAGCGGCACCGAGGTGCGCAGCGCGCCCGTCGCGCAGACACGCGGAGCGATAGAGACCGCCGCCATCGCGCCGGCACGGCCGGAGGGCCGATTCAGCGTGCAGGTGGCCATGGTGCGCTCGCAGGACGAGGCGAGGGCGCTGGCGCCAAGGTCAAGCGCGACTACGCCGGAGCGCTGGCCTCGCGCGAGCCCGAGATCGACCAGGCGGTGGTCGGCAACATGGGCTCATTCTACCGCGTGGCGTCGGGCCGTTCGCGACCCAGAACGAGGGTCAGGCTGGCCTGTGCAAGGCTGAAGGGCAGCGGCCTCGATTGCATGGTTGTTACCCAATAGTCGGCATTGCCGCCGGTTTCTTAGGCAAAAATACCGTACAATCATGACACTTCGCCACGCAGCTGGGCGTTGCCCATCGGCCTTGCCTCGCCTCAAACTCATGAGACAATGGCGTCCGACACATCGCGCCGCTGCGCGGGACATCGAACACGTAAGCGGGTGAGCCGTTTCATGCATGAGCAGCAAGGCCCGACCGGCCAGACCGGGGGGGGCCGGCAGAGGGCGAGGCGCACGACCTCAAGGCGGAGCTGGCGAAACTGGCGCTCGAGGCGCCGCCCGAGCCGCGCCACCTCGGCTGGCGCCTGCGCAACTATTTCCTGACCGGCCTGGTGGTGGTGGGCCCGGTCACCATCACCCTCTACATCGCCTGGTACTTCATCAACATCATCGACGCGTGGGTGAAGCCTTACATCCCGCGCTTCTACAACCCCGACACGTACGTGCCCTTTCCCATCCCGGGCGTCGGGCTGATCTTCGCGATCATCGGCCTGACGTTGATCGGCGCGCTGGCCGCCAACCTGCTGGGGCGCTCGCTGATCAGCGCCGGCGAGATGATGCTGGGGCGTACGCCGATCGTGCGCAACGTCTACCGCGGCCTGAAGCAGATCTTCGAGTCGGTGGTGACCGCCTCGGCGCCGGGGCAGGAATTCCAGAAGGTCGGGCTGATCGAGTTCCCCTCCAAGGGCATCTGGTCGATCGTGTTCGTGACGGGCGAGGCCACCGCCGAGATTTCCGCCGGGATCGGCGGCGAAGACTTCATCAGCGTGTTCATGCCGACCGGCATGCTGCCCCCGACCGGCTTCGTGTGCTTCGTGCCGCGCAAGACCGTGGTGCCGGTGCGCATGACGGTGGAGGACGCCGCCAAGATCATCATCTCGGCCGGCATGATCAACCCCGAGACGCAGGCGCGGCTGCGCGACCTGGCGGAGAAGCCGAACGGCGCGCCGAGGCCCACCCCACCGCGTTGACGATCGGTTGACGACCGGCCGGCACGGAGGCAATCTGCGGCTTGGTCGATGCAGGCGACCGACGGTCCGCGTGAAGGGTTGAACCCACCTCGAAGCTCGATTGCCTCCATCCATCTTCTTTCTTGCCCGAGAGCAGCGGACGCCGGGCCTCACGAGAAAGAAGGTGTGCCATGGCCAAGTCTCTCCCTCCACGTCCCGATCTCGAGTGGCTGAAGAAGACCGCCAAGCAGCGGCTGGCGGAGCTGCGCGCGCGATGATGCCGGCGCCAAGCTGCATCATGCCCAGCATGCAGTCGCCGAGGAGTACGGCTTCAAGAGCTGGCGTGCGCTGAAGGCGCACGTCGATGCGGCGAGCCTCGACGGGGAGATCATCGCCGCGGCGGCCGCCGGCAAGGCGGACGAGCTGGCGGCGTTGCTCGACAAGCATCCGGCCAAGCTGCGCATCACCGGCGGGGCGTGGAACCGGCCGCTGCTGCATCTGGCCGCCGAGGGCGGGCATCTCGCCTGCGTCGAGCTGCTGCTGCAGCGCGGGCTCAGCGTCGACCTGCGCGACCGCTTGGACAACGCCACGGCCCTGCATTGGGCTGCGCAGGGCGGGCATTTGCCCGTCATGGAGCGGCTGCTCGCCGCGGGCGCGGACATCGACGGGGAAGGCGACGCGCACGAGGTCGGCGTGATCGGCTGGGCCACCTGCTTCCAGCATGTGCGGACCGATGCAGCCGATTTTCTTCTGGCGCGAGGCGCCAAGCCGACCATCTTCTCGGCCGTCGCGCTCGACCGCGCCGACCTGGTGCGGCAACTCGTCGAGGCCGACCGATCGCTGGTGGCGGCGAAGATGAGCCGCTTCGAGCAGCACCGCACGCCGCTGCATCTCGCCGTGCTCAAGAACCGGCCGCAGATGGTGGCGCTGCTGCTCGAGCTGGGCGCAGACCCGTCGGCGCGGGACGATCACGGCCACACGCCGCTCAACTTTGCTCACCAGCGAGGTCAAACGCGGCTATTGCGGAGCTGCTGATCAAGGCGGGTGCCAATCCCAAGGAGCGCGGTGCCAACCGCTTCCTGTCGTCGGTGCCGATCTTGAATGTCAAGAACGTGCCGGCCTCCGATCGACTACTACGTGCACAAGCTCGGCTTCGAGAAGGAGTGGGACTGGGGCGACCCGCCGACCTTCGCCTGCGTCTGGCGCGACGAGGTGCGCATCTTCCTGTGCCAGGGTGCGCAGGGCGCGCCCGGCACGTGGATCTCGATCTTCGTGCAGGACGTCGATGCGCTCTACGAGGATTACCAGCGACGCGGGGCGGAGCATCCGCCAGGCCCCGGCCAACTTTCCGTGGGGCGTGCGCGAGATGAACGTGCAGGATCTGGACGGGCATCGCCTGCGCCTCGGCAGCGACGCAACCGGGCCCTCGGATGACGTGCATCTGGCGGAGGAGGCGTGACCATGCCGGGCAGATATCGCCGTGCACGCCGCATCGCTTTACGCGACCTTAACCGGCCTGCCTGTAAAACGCACAGGTGTCCCGATCGGACACCTCTCAGGTCTCGCGTCACATCCTTGCATGATCGGCGCAACGGCCGGCCTCAAGCGTGTATTGTTGACAGATCCCGGTGTCGCGTTTCTGTCGCCACGCGTCAGTCTGTTCCGCCCATCCTTGCTTACATGATAGCCGCGGCTTCGAGGCTCGCCCGAGACTGGTTGAACGCTCCATTTTGTTGGAGTGCGTATCGGGCGCTTCGAGGCCGCGCGTCTCTTTCCAATGCCGGGAGCGGCCATCCTGGCCGGGTGGTCTGCCAGCCCCGCCGGACGCGATCTCTTTTTCGCGCTCGGGCGTTAGGCTTCATGGCAGACCTGCAGCGGTGCGGCTGGCCTTGCCGCCGGCTTTCTTGTACGTTTGGGAACTTCCCCCCATCGAGGTCGAACGCCCGGCATGTCCTTCCCGAACGGCAAGCAGACAGTCCCTCCCTTCACCCGCGAGCAGGAGCTGCACGCCTACCGCGAGATGCTGCTCATCCGCCGCTTCGAGGAGAAGGCGGGCCAGCTCTACGGCATGGGCCTGATCGGCGGCTTCTGCCACCTCTACATCGGCCAGGAGGCCGTGGTGGTCGGCATGCAGATGGCCATCCGCGAGGGCGATCAGGTCATTACAACCTATCGCGACCACGGCCACATGCTGGCCTGCGGCATGGACCCCAAGGGCGTGATGGCCGAGCTGACCGGCCGCCGTGACGGCTATTCGCACGGCAAGGGCGGCTCGATGCACATGTTCTCCAAGGAGAAGCACTTCTACGGCGGGCACGGCATCGTCGGCGCCAACGTGCCGCTCGGCGCGGGCCTCGCCTTCGCCAACCAGTATCGTGGCAACGGCAACCTGTGCCTCACCTACTTCGGCGACGGCGCCGCCAACCAGGGCCAGGTGTACGAGAGCTTCAACATGGCCAAGCTCTGGAAGCTGCCGGTGGTGTTCATCATCGAGAACAACAAGTACGCCATGGGCACCTCCATCGAGCGCTCGGCGGCGACCACCGACTTCTCCCAGCGCGGCCGCTCGTTCGACATCCCGGGCGAGCAGGTCGACGGCATGGACGTGCGCGCGGTCAAGGACGCCGGCGACCGCGTCGTCAAGTGGGTGCGCGGCGGCAACGGCCCCTACATCCTGGAGATGCTGACCTACCGCTATCGCGGCCACTCCATGTCGGACCCCGCCAAGTATCGCACCCGCGAGGAAGTGCAGAAGATGCGCGAGGAGCACGACCCGATCGAGCAGGTGCGCCGCCGCCTGCTGGAGGGCAAGCACGCCAGCGAGGACGAGATGAAGACGATCGACGCCGAGATCCGCGGCATCGTCAACGGCGCCGCCGAGTTCGCGCAGTCCGATCCCGAGCCCGATCCGAGCGAGCTGTGGACCGACGTGCTGCTACCGGCGTGAGGGCAACAGAATGGTGCAGGCGGCGTTCCACTCCAACCTCGACGAGGAGTTCGGGTTGATCACCGAATTCTGGTCGCCGCGCGTGGTGGCGGTCGCCAACGGCCAGTATGTGAAGCTGGCGAAGACAAAGGGCGAGTTCGTCTGGCATGCGCACGCCGATGAGGACGAGTTCTTTCTCGTGCGCAAGGGGACCTTCACGATCCGCTACCGCGATCGACCCGATGTGGTCCTGCGCGAGGGCGACTTTCATGTCGTTCCCAAGGGTGTCGAGCACAGCCCCGTTGCACCCGAGGAAGCCTGGATCGTGCTCGTGGAGCCCGCTGCCACCAGGCATACCGGTGACACGGTCACCGACTTGACCAAATCAATAGAGTCGCAAACGGCGCACATGCGCTGACAGCCATCGTAGGTTGGGTCGACCCCGGTGGAGGCCGGGGGATGACCCAACACAGGAAGGATTGAAACGGATGTTGGGTCTGCGCTCCGCTTGACCCAACCTACGAAAAAGAGACCCGAGGAAATGCCGACCGAGATCCTGATGCCCGCCCTCTCTCCGACCATGGAGGAAGGCAAGCTCGCCAAATGGCTCGTCACCGAGGGCCAGGCCATCAAGCCGGGCGACATCATCGCCGAGATCGAGACCGACAAGGCCACCATGGAGGTGGAGGCGGTCGACGAGGGCAAGGTGTCGAAGCTGCTGATTCCCGCGGGCACCGAAGGCGTCAAGGTCAACACGCCCATCGCGGTGCTGGATGGCGACGCCAGCGCCAAGCCCATCCCTGCTTCGCGCCCTGCGGCGGAAGGCACGCGCCAGGCCGACGGCCACGCGTCCTATGCCGCGGTCAAGCCAGCCCCTTCGTCGGCGACGGTCGTACGGGCAGCCGAGCCCGAGATCGCGCCCGGCACCGAGACCGTATCGCAGACCATGCGCGAGGCGCTGCGCGATGCCATGGCCGAGGAGATGCGGCGCGACCCCGACGTGTTCCTGATGGGCGAGGAGGTGGCGCAGTACCAGGGCGCCTACAAGATCAGCCAGGGGCTGCTCGAGGAGTTCGGGCCCAAACGGGTGATCGACACGCCGATCACCGAGCAGGGTTTTGCCGGCGTCGGCGTCGGCGCCGCCATGGCCGGCCTGAAACCGATCGTCGAGTTCATGACCTGGAACTTCGCCATGCAGGCGATCGACCAGATCATCAACTCGGCCGCCAAGACGCTCTATATGTCGGGCGGCCAGCTCGGCTGCCCGATCGTGTTCCGCGGACCCGAACGGCGCGGCCGCCCGCGTTGCCGCCCAGCACAGCCAGTGCTTCTCGTCCTGGTATGCGCACGTGCCCGGCCTGAAGGTGGTGGCGCCCTCCAACGCCGCCGACGCCAAGGGCCTGCTGAAGGCGGCCATCCGCGATCCCAACCCCGTGCTGGTGCTGGAGAACGAGATTCTCTACGGCACGTCCGCGCAGGTGCCGAAGGGCGAGTGGATCGTGCCGATCGGCAAGGCGCGCATCGCCCGGCCGGGCAGCCACGTGACGATCGTCTCCTTCGCGCGCGGCATGGTGTATGCGCTGGCGGCGGCCGAGCAGCTGGCCAAGGACGGCATCGAGGCGGAGGTGATCGACCTGCGCTCGCTGCGCCCGCTCGACCTGCCGACGGTCATCGAGTCCGTCAAGAAGACCAACCGCCTGGTGACGGTGGAGGAAGCCTGGCCGGTGTGCTCGGTGGGCTCCGAGATCTGCGCGCAGGTGGCGATCCAGGCCTTCGACTACCTCGACGCGCCGCCCGCCAAGGTGTCCGGCGCCGACGTGCCGATGCCGTATGCGGCCAACCTCGAGCGGCTCGCCCTGCCGACGGTCGAGCAGGTGATCGAGGCGGTGAAGGGCGTGTTGTATGCTTGAGGGCAATGCCCTGACGAGATGACGATGTCCAAGCTCGCACAGCGCTCCGCGACCTACGAGGACCTGCTCAAGGTCCCCGACCATCTCGTCGCCGAGATTCTGTTCGGCGCGCTGGTCACGCATCCCCGACCTGCACCGCGGCATTCCGCTGCCACGACGGCGCTCGGCAGCGCGTTGGGGCCTCCCTTCCAGTTTGGAGACGGTGGTCCTGGCGGTTGGCTATTCATAGATCGAGCCTGAACTGCATTTGGGCAGCCATGTGGTCGTGCCGGACTTGGCTGCATGGCGCCGCGAGCGGCTTCCGACCGCGCCGGATACCGCGTGGATCGAGGTGGCGCCCGATTGGGTGTGCGAAGTGCTGTCACCCTCGACCGAGCGCTACGACCGGGGCGAAAAGCGCACGATCTACGCAGAGGCCGGCGTCCGCCATGTCTGGCACATAGATCCAGTCCTGCGCATGCTCGAGGTGTTCGAGCTACGTGATGGGAAGTGGCTATTGCTCGGCACGTTCAGCGACGACGCAGAGGTCGCTGCGGCGCCATTCGCCGAGGCTGCCTTCTCCCTCGGTCTGCTGTGGCCATTCGAACCCTCGCCCTCGCAGGACAAGTAATGCCGGGCTCCGTCGAGCAGGTCCAGTTCACCGGCGCCTGCCACTGCGGCGCCATCCGCGCGACGCTGGCCGCGACCAAGCCGGCCGCCGAGCTGCAGGTGCGGGCGTGCCAGTGCGGCTTCTGCACGCGGCATGGGGCGATGACGGTGTCCGATCCGGCGGGACGCGCCACGTTCGAGATCGAGCGGGCGGCGCTGACGCACTATCAATTCGGCACGCGCTCGGGCACCAGCCTGCTGTGCGCGCGCTGCGGCATGTACGCCGGCGCGATCCTGGAGGACGGGGGCAAGGTGTGGTCGATCCTGAACGTGCGCGGGCTCGCGATCCCGGAGTTCAAGGATCGCGTAGCCGAGCCGGTGGTCTACGAGGGCGAGACGCCGGAGGCGCGCATCGCCCGCCGCAAGGCCAAGTGGACGCCGACCGAGATGATGTGGAGATGACGTGTAGGTTGGGTTAGGGCGAAGCCCGTAACCCAACACCCGCAGGCTTCAACCATGTTGGGTTACGCGCTACCGCGCTTAACCCAACCTACGATTAAGAGAATGCCATGCCGACCGAGATCCTGATGCCCGCGCTGTCGCCCACCATGGAGGAGGGCAAGCTCGCCAAGTGGCTCATCAAGGAGGGCCAGCAGGTCAAGGCCGGCGACATCATCGCCGAGATCGAGACCGACAAGGCCACCATGGAGGTGGAGGCGGTCGACGAGGGCAAGGTCGGCCGGCTGCTGGTGGAAGCCGGGCACCGAGGGCGTCAAGGTCAACACGCCGATCGCCGACGCTGCTGGCCGAAGGCGAGAGCGAGGGCGCCGCCCCCAAGCCGAAGGCGCCGACCCCGCAAGCGTGCCACGCCACGTGCGGAGCCGCCGAAGGCAGCGGCTGCGGCCAGCGCGTCCGCGGCATCGTCATCGTCGAAGCCAGCAACGGCGACCGCGCAAAGCTCGGCGACGGCCGGCGCAGCTTCGGCCGCCAGCGCAGCCCAAAGCCTGCACGATCGCATTTTCGCCTCGCCGCTGGCCCGCCGGCTCGCCAAGGCCGCCGGCATCGAGATCGGCGCGCTGGCGGGATCGGGTCCGCATGGCCGCGTCGTCAAGCGCGACGTCGAGAGCGCACTCGCCAACGGACATGCTGCGACTGCCAAGGCCGGCACGCAGGTGGCGCAAAGAGGCAGCACGGCACCCACCGCGCAATCCGCATTGCAGGGCATGCCGGACGACAAGATCCTGGCGCTGTACGACAAGAGCTCCTACGAGGTCGTGCCGCACGACGGCATGCGCAAGGTGATCGCGCAGCGCCTGACGCTGTCGAAGCAGACCATCCCGCATTTCTACCTGACCGTCGACTGCCGCCTCGACGAGCTGCTGCGGGCACGCGAGCGCATGAACGCAGACCTCGCCGAAGGACGGCCCGCGCGCCTTCAAGCTGTCGGTCAACGACTTCGTCATCAAGGCCATGGCGCTCGCGCTGGCGCAGGTGCCGAACGCCAACGTCACGTGGACCGAGGCCGGCACGCTGCGCCACAAGTATTCCGACGTCGGCGTCGCCGTGGCCGTCGAGGGCGGGCTGTTCACGCCGGTCATCCGGCACGCGGAGCTGAAGTCGCTGTCGGAGATCTCCAACGAGATGAAGGATCTGGCCGAGCGGGCCCGCAAGCGGCGGCTGGCGCCGCACGAGTACCAGGGCGGCACCACCTCGATCTCCAACCTCGGCATGTACGGCATCAAGAGCTTCGATGCGGTGATCAATCCTCCGCATGCCACCATTCTGGCGGTCGGGGCGGGCGAGAAGCGCCCGGTGGTGGTGGGCGACAAGGTCGAGGTGGCGACCATCGTCTCCTGCACGCTGTCCTGCGACCACCGGGTGGTGGACGGCGCGATCGGGGCCGAGCTGCTCAATGCCTTCAAAATGCTGATGGAAGACCCCGTGCGGATGCTCGTGTAAGCGGGGGCTCGAGGCCTGTGGCCCGGAGGCTTCCCCGGCCCCTATCCACAGAAATCCCTTATTTCTGCACTAGTAGCTGGTTGCGTCGCCCTTTACCTGCCGCTTGCGGGTCTCAACAATCGAGCATAAGAATCAGTGAAGAATACCAAGATGTAAGCGCATCTCGGACCAAATAAACTCAGACATCTGCCAAACACACATTCGGGGGTACTGCTCATGGCAATCGCGTTCCGTGCCGCTTCGGCGGCACTGCTGCTCTCCGGCGCTCTGCTCGCCGGATGTGCTGGCGACGGCAGCGATGGCGGCTTGTTCACGACGGGCGCCCTCGGTGACAGCTCCGCGAGCGCGGAGGCGAAGGTCGATCCGGCCTGCGTCGCGCTGACCTCGCGGATCGAGGGCCTGCGCAAGGAAGGCATCGCCGAGAAGATCGAGAAGGCGTCGGCCAAGAAGTACAAGATGACCCAGGCCGATCTCACCAAGGCCGATCAGCTCACCAAGGCCAACGCCGAGTTCCAGGCGCGCTGCTCGCTGGTGTCGCCGAAGCCGACCACGGCGCAGGTCAAGTCGAGCCCCAGCCAAGTCGGGTTCGGGCGCGTCGAACTACTAGCGCTGCCGTCGCAGGATGGCGGGCGGTGTGTGCGGGGGAGCCGGCTGTTCGCTGCTGACGCGTGACCGCTCGGCGGACTGCCACGAAACCCACCGCGACAAATGCGCCTCGCGCCGCCGCAGCTTGGCAGTACAGTTTCCCTGCTGCAAAGTTGTCACACTGCCGCCGTAGACGGTTGAAATCGTTGCAGGCGCTATGGTTCGTAACGAGCGAGCATGGGTGGTGGTGGAATGCAGGAGGGCTTCGTGGCGAGCACGATCTCCAAGTCTTGGAAGTTTCTGGCGGTCGCGGCGATGGCGGCCTCGCTGTCGGCCTGTGCGCCGGCGACGACTGGGGCGGCGACCCCGGCGCCAAGCCGCTGGCTGCCGGACAGACCTGCGGCACGATCCGCCAGGAGCTCGACCGGCTCGATGCGCGCGGCACGCAGGGCAAGGTCGAGGCGGCGACCCAGGGCAAGAAGCTGCCCCCCGCGCAGATGGCCGACGTCAACCGCTACAACGAGCTGCTGAACCAGTACCTCGGTGCGCGCTGCCACGTGCCGCCGTGCCTGATGCGGCGGACGGCGCTTTCGGCGCTGCACGCAAAATGGCTTGAATAGCAGGGCCCTCGGCGCTTACGTCGGGGCCTTGTGCGTTGTCAGCGCCCTCGCCCTTGATCCGAGAGCTTCCCGCCATGGCCGAGCAATCCTTCGACGTCATCATCATCGGCTCGGGGCCGGGCGGCTACGTCACGGCGATCCGCGCCGCGCAGCTCGGCTTCAAGACGGCGATCGTCGAGCGCGACTACCTGGGCGGCATCTGCCTCAACTGGGGCTGCATCCCGACCAAGGCGCTGCTGCGCTCGGCGGAGGTGTTCCACATGCTGCAGCACGCCAAGGACTACGGCCTGTCGGCGGAGAAGGTCAGCTTCGACCCCAAGGCGGTCGTGGAGCGCTCGCGCAAGGTGGCCGAGCCGCCTCAACGCCGGCGTCACCTTCCTGATGAAGAAGAACAAGATCGCCGTCATCTGGGGCGAGGCGGCGCTGGAGGCCGGCGGCAAGGTGAAGGTTGCAGCCTCCAAGAGCGAGGCGCCGAAGGGCGCGCTCGGCGCCCGGCACCTACCAGGCCAAGCACATCATCGTCGCCACCGGCGCCCGGCCGCGCGCGCTGCCCGGCATCGAGCCCGACAAGAAGCTGGTGTGGACCTACTTCGAGGCGATGGTGCCGGCGGCGATCCCCAAGTCGCTGCTGGTGATCGGCTCGGGCGCCATCGGCATCGAGTTCGCCTCCTTCTACCGCACGCTCGGCGCCGAGGTGACGGTGGTGGAGGTGCTGCCGCAGATCCTGCCCGTCGAGGACGCCGAGATCGCCGCCTTCGCCCGCAAGCAGTTCGAGAAGCAGGGCATGAAGATCATGACCGGCGCCAAGGTGACCAAGCTCGACAAAAAGGCCGACAGCGTCACGGCCACCATCGACGACGGCAAGGGCGGCACGCAGACGCTCACCGTCGAGCGGGTGATCTCGGCGGTCGGCGTGGTCGGCAACGTCGAGAACCTCGGGCTCGAGAAGCTCGGCGTGAAGATCGAGCAGCGGCACCATCGTCGCCGACGGCTTCGGCCGGACCAACGTGCCCGGCATCTACGCGATCGGCGACGTGGCCGGCCCGCCGATGCTGGCGCACAAGGCCGAGCACGAGGGCGTGGTGTGCATCGAGGCCATCAAGGGCCTGCACCCGCATCCGCTCGACAAGCTGAAGATCCCGGGCTGCACCTACTGCCAGCCGCAGATCGCCAGCGTCGGCCTGACCGAGCAGAAGGCCAAGGAGCAGGGCCGCGAGATCAAGGTCGGCCGCTTCCCGTTCGTCGGCAACGGCAAGGCCATCGCGCTGGGCGAGGACCAGGGGCTGGTGAAGACCATCTTCGATGCCAAGACCGGCCAGCTGCTGGGCGCGCACATGGTCGGCGCCGAGGTGACCGAGCTGATCCAGGGCTTCGTCATCGCCATGCAACTCGAGACCACCGAGGAGGACCTGATGCACACGGTCTTCCCGCATCCGACGCTGTCGGAGATGATGCACGAGAGCGTGCTCGACGCCTTCGGCCGGGCGATCCACGTGTAGGTCGGGTTAGGGCGTAAGCGCGCAACCCGACGTGCTGGTGATTGCAACATGACGGGTTACGCGCTGAGCGCGCTAACCCGACCTACGCTGCTTCGCACATGCAACCGTGAGCTCTCGACGTAGGCGGACGAGTCGGTCGAACTTCGGCGTCGCCGGGTCGGGAGGCCGCAGGCAGGTTTGCGTCTGCGGGTTAGCCGGCGCCGGGCAAGGAGAGTCCCATGAACATGAACACGCAGCAGATCATCGTCACCGCCATCGTCGGTATCGTTGCGGGTTGGCTGGCCAGCATCTTCGTCGGGGGACCCAGCAGCCTGCTCGGCTATCTCATCACCGGTCTGATCGGCGCCTTCGTCGGCAACTATCGTGCTGGGCGCGGTCGGCTGGAAGCCGAATGTCGGCAACGACCTGGCGGACTCGATCATCATCTCGGCGATCGGCGCGATCATCGTCGTGATCCTGGCCAAGCTGATCATCTTCGCCTGACGCGACGACCACCCGTCATCCCGGAACGCGATGCGCAGCCGCGCTATCCGGGATCTTAGCGCGATGGGTAGCGCGGGATCCCGGATACGCGCTGAGCTGCGTCCCGGATGCCGGGATGACTGGTCGGCTCACGCCTTGCCGAACACGCGGGCGAAGATCGTATCGACGTGCTTGGTGTGATAGGCGAGGTCGAACAGGGCGTCGAGCTCGCTTGCGCTTAGCGCCTTGGCGATGTCGGGATCGGCCTTCAGGAGCGCGAGGAAGTCGGCGCGCTCCTGCCACACGCGCATGGCGTTGCGCTGCACGAGGCGGTAGGCGTCCTCGCGCGCCACGCCCTTCTGCGTGAGGGCCAGCAGCACGCGCTGCGAATGCACCAGCCCGCCGAGCCGGTCGAGGTTGGCGCGCATGTTCTCCGGATAGACGACCAGCTTGTCGATCACGCCGGCCATGCGGGCCAGCGCGAAGTCGAGCGTCACGGTGGCATCCGGGCCGATCATGCGCTCGACCGAGGAATGCGAGATGTCGCGCTCGTGCCAGAGCGCCACGTTCTCCATGGCCGGCAGGGCGTAGCTGCGCACCATGCGGGCCAGCCCGGTGATGTTCTCGGTCAGCACGGGATTGCGCTTGTGCGGCATGGCGGAGGAGCCCTTCTGGCCCTCCGAGAAGAACTCCTCGGCCTCCAGCACCTCGGTGCGCTGCAGGTGGCGGATCTCGATGGCCAGCCGCTCCAGCGAGGAGGCGATCACCGCCAGCGTGGCGAAGTACATGGCGTGGCGGTCGCGCGGGATGACCTGCGTGGAGACCGGCTCCGGCGTCAGGCCCATCTTGTCGGCGACGTAGGCCTCGATGCGCGGGTCGATGTTGGCGAACGTGCCGACCGCACCGGAGATGGCGCAGGTGGCGACCTCCTTGCGCGCGGCCCGCAGACGGGCCTTGGCGCGGTCGAACTCGGCATAGGCGTAGGCGAGCTTGACGCCGAATGTGGTGGGCTCGGCATGGATGCCGTGGCTGCGGCCGATGGTGGGCGTATTCTTGTGCTCGAGGGCACGCTTCGCGAGCGCAGCCAGCAGGCCATCGAGATCGGCAAGCAGCAGGTCGGCGGCGCGCACCAGCTGAACGTTAAAGCAGGTGTCGAGCACGTCGGAGGACGTGAGCCCGGCGTGCACGAAGCGTGCGTCGGGGCCGATGTGCTCGGCCAGGTGCGTCAGGAAGGCGATGACGTCGTGCTTGACCTCGCGCTCGATCTCGTCGATGCGCGCCACGTCGAACTTGGCCGCCGAGCCGCGCTCCCAGATGGTCTTGGCCGCTTCCTTGGGGATCAGGCCTAGCTCGGCCATGGCGGAGGCCGCATGCGCCTCGATCTCGAACCAGATGCGAAAGCGCGTCTCGGGGGCCCAGATGGCGGCCATCGGCGCGCGGGTATAGCGGGGAATCATGGCGTCCTCGCCGAGTGTTGAGCCTGTCGCCTAGCACGGGCCGGGCCGGCGTCAAACCCTTTCGCGGCGCCCGGTGGCCGCCCAAGCCCACGGTTACGTGGTCGCGGGGCTGAGAGGCGCCATTCGCATAACGCCGCCTGCGCGGCCTGTGATAGACAGCACATCGAGGAAACGCGCCAATAAGAGCGGGTCAATGGTCGCCGAATCCGCCAGGTCCGAGGGCACGGGCTCGCCTGCTGCCGCAAGCGAGCTGCAGACGCTGCTGGCCGTCTCGGCGGCGCATCTCGTCAGCCACTTCTACATCGTCACGCTGCCCGTGCTGCTGCCCGTGCTGAAGGAGCGGCTGGGCGTGAGCTTCTTCGAGCTCGGCCTGGCGCTGACCACCTTCAACGTGGTGAGCGGCATCACGCAGGCGCCGATGGGGTTCGTGGTCGACCGGCTCGGCGCGCGCCGGGTGCTGATCGCGGGGCTGCTGGTCGGTGGCGTCGGCTTCGCGGTGTTCGGCTTCATGCCCACCTATCCGATGCTGCTGGTGGCGGCATTCCTGGCCGGGCTCGGCAACTGCGTCTACCACCCGGCCGACTACGCCATCCTGGCCGATGCCATGTCCGAGCACCGCATGGGGCGCGCGTTCTCGATCCACACCTTTGCGGGCCTGCTCGGCGGCGCGCTGACGCCCGTCGTGCTGTTCGGCCTGATGGCCTACGCCAGTTTTGGCGCCGCGCTCGCCTTCACCGCGCTGCTGGGCCCGGCCGTCGCGGTCGTCCTGCTGCTGATGCCGCCGCCGCGCTCGGTCGCGGGCGCGCACCTGCACAAGGCAGCCGCAGGCGGGGGCGGAATCGCGGGCCTGCTGACGCCCGCCATCCTGTCGCTGACGGGGTTCTTCGTGCTGATGGCGCTGTCCAACGTGGCGCTGCAGAATTTCTCGGTGGTGTCGCTGATGGCGACGCAGGGCCTCACCCTGACGGCCGCCAACTGGGCGCTGACGGCCTACCTGGCGTTCGGCGCCGTCGGCGTGCTGGCGGGCGGCTCGCTGGCCGACCGCACGCAGCGCCACGGCGAGGTGGCGGCCGCCGGGTTCGGCGTGGCGGCGCGTCGTCACGCTGCTGATGGCGGTGCTGAGCCTGCCGGCGCCGGCGCTGGTAGTCGGCATGGGGCTCGCCGGCTTCCTGAGCGGCATGATGCTGCCCTCGCGCGACATGCTGGTGCGCAAGGCGGCGCCGCCGGGAGCGGCCGGACGCGTGTTCGGCATCGTCGCGACGGGCTTCAACATCGGCGGCATCGTCGGCCCGCTGGTGTTCGGCTGGATCATGGACCACGGCGCGCCGGTGTGGGTGTTCGGCGATCGCGGTGGGCCTGCTGCTGGCGACGTCGCTGTTCGCCTTCATCAGCGAGCGGCGCGGCG
Organism: uncultured Alphaproteobacteria bacterium; assembly: GCA_963735125.1. Classification (GTDB taxonomy): domain Bacteria; phylum Pseudomonadota; class Alphaproteobacteria; order Rhizobiales; family Hyphomicrobiaceae; genus AWTP1-13. Next base: position 178,399 of record CAVTJY010000036.1, read on the forward strand.
CGAAGACCGTTTGACACCGTCATCCCGGGTGAGGGCTCGCCGAGGCCCGTAACCCAGGACTGAATTGCACGGCTTGCGAACTGGGTTCCGGGTACATCGCTGTCGCGAAGATCCGAGATGACAATATCTCAGGTGAGCGGCACTGATTTCCACATTGGCAGCGAGCGGTGCGGCGCCGGGTTGCGCGGCCCAATCCGTGCTGTTGCGCATCTCGCCGGTCTGCTCGACGCGCTGCAGGCGCGCCAAATCGACATCGGCGTAGACCCATTGCGGCTCATTCAGCGTGCCCTCGGCGAGCACGCCGGTCTCCGAGAAGCCGTGATCGGCCGGGACGTAGACGCCCGCCGCGCCGGCGTTGTGGTCGACGGCGGGCGACCAGGGCGCGTCGCCGACGGTGGGCGACAGGACGGTGACGCAGGTGTTCTCCAGCGCGCGCGCCATCGCCGCCGTGCGCACGCGGGCATAGCCGGAGCGAAACTCGGTGCAGGACGGCACCAGGATGATCTGCGCTCCGGCCTCCGCCTGCGCCCGCACCAGCAGGGGAAACTCGCTGTCGTAGCAGATGGCGACGCCGATCCGCCCCAGCGCCGTCTCGAACACGCGCAGCGTCTCGCCCGGCGAGATGCCCCAGTTGCGTTCGAACGGCGTCATGATGATTTTCTCCTGCACGCCCATCCGGCCGGCGGGCGTGAACAGGCGCGCCGCATTGACATAGCGGCCGCCGGGGCGCGCCGACGGCCCGCTGGCGGCCAGGATGTGCACCTTGTGGCGGCGCGCCAGTTCAGCGTGGGCGGCGTCCATCTGGCGAGCGCATCCGACACGGCGGCCAGCGAGGCGGCGAGATCGCCGGCAACCGCGTCGCCGCTGGCGCCCGCATACTCCATGGCCCCGTACTCGGGGAACACCAGCAGCTGCGCGCCGCTGCCGGCCGCCTCGGCCACCCAGCGGGCGAGCTTGTCGCGGTAGGCGTCGAGCGTAGCGAAGCGCTCGATCGGATACTGCGCGGCGGCGATCCTGAGGGTGGCGGCAGCCATCACGAGCTCCCTCATCCAGTACTGCATGGGCTTGGCCGTCTTGTCCGCCTGGTCGATGTCCTTCCAGGCGAAGCGTGCCAACCACGCCGTCGAGCCTTGGCGTAGCCGCGCCTCGCTCCAGAATGCATCGAGCGGCACGTAGTCGGCGGGCCGCAGTGGGTGGTCGGCCGGGCGCACCACGGCGCAGAACGTCGAATGCGTCAGGCCGCCGAGCTTGCGGGCGTGCGCTTCGCGCTGATCGAAGAACGCGTGCCCCAGGCCCTGGCCGCGATAGGCCGGCAGCAGCACGGACTCTCCGCAATAGAGCAGCCTGGCGATGTCGTGGCCCTTGGCGGCCAGCGGCGCGGAGAACTCGCCCTCCACCTCGGCCAGCGGCGCCGCGGTGGCGCAGCCGACGATCTCATCGCCGTCGAAGGCCGCGACGATCACCGCGCCCGGCGCGGCGGCGAGCTTGCGCAGATAGGTCTGCTCGTGATCGAGCGTGCCATCGTAGAGATAGGGCCAGCTGCGAAACACGGCGATGCGCAGCCGCGCCAGGGCCGGCAGGCCGCGCGCCAGCGCTTCCCCGGACAGCGGCTCGACGCGCACCGTCATGCGGCGTCCTCGCCGGCCACCTGCAGCAGCCAGTCGGTCAGATTGTAGTAGGTGGTGATGCGGGTGATCAGGCCATCGCGCACGGCGAAGAAGGTGCCGGCCGGCAGCCGGTAGGTCTGGCCGTTGGCGGGCGGCAGGCCCTCCTCGCCGACGAGATAGGTGCCGACCACGTTGAACTCGGCTGCCGCGCGCGCCGCCGTCGGGCGCTGGCCATGACGACGATGCCTTCCAGCTGCTCCTTGTAGCAGCGGGACATGTGCGCGCAGAACTGGCGGAAGGCCGCCTTGCCGGACCGGCGCGCGCCCTGGTTGACGTCGTGCACGACGTCGTCGGCGACGCAGGCGATCATGCCCTCGCCATCGCCGCGGTTGAAGGCGTCGTAGTAGCGGGTAACGAGGGCGATGGTGTCGGCGGCGGCCATGCAGGGACCTCTAGGTAAGAGCGTCCCTAGGCAATAGCAAACCCCTCGGCCGGCGGCCATGGCCGGCGCTGCAATGCAGCCGCCCTGTCAGGGTGCCTTGGTTACTTCTTCTTCTCTTTGCGCACGCCCTTGAAGGGCTTGGCATCGGCCTTCACGTCCATGAACTTGCCGCTCTTGTCGTCGCGCTTGGTCCAGGTGCCGGTGACCGGGTTCTTGATCTGCGAGCGCGTCTTGACCGCGCCTTTGCGCTGGTCGTCGCCGACCGTCTTGTTCTTCGCCATAGCCTGTCTCCCTGCTCCACCAACGTATATCTGCCTAGCGTGATTTGCGATGTGAACGGCCCAGGTCCAGCCTCCCGACCCACAGCTTGCCACTGGTCAAGGTGCCGTGAGCACCTTGGCCAATTCGGCCAATGACTGCCGGAAGCCGGACAAATTGGTCATCTCCGCGCCGGCCGTGACGTGGCTGCGCACCACCGTGCAGCCGGATTCGGCGATGGCGATCTCGATCATCAGGTTCTCGGCCAGGCCGAAGTCCTCGATCTCGACGTGTGGGCGGTCGGCATCGAAGTGGTGGGCCGTGCCGGCCCGGAAGGCATGCGATCGGTCGCGATAGTCGTCGCGCGCGTTGGTGTAGCCGGCGACGGGGCGGCCCAGCGCGCGCATGAAGCCGACCTCGAAGGCGGTGCCGGCGTCCATCGACACGCCGCGGAACGGGGTGAGGTTGGCAACCAGCGCGGCGCAGGAGCGCATCAGGTCCTCATTGGCGAGCGAGATGCGGCGGGCCTGCTCAACCTTGTCGAGGCCGGCCAGGTCGAGTGCATTGTCCAGCGGGAACACGCCTTCGAAGCCCGCCTCGGCCGCCACGCGGCGCTTCTCGGCGCCGACTTCGCGGGCATTGGGCAGGAACACCTCGGGGCCGGCGAGGTAGATGCGGACTCGGGAATGTCTCGTGGAGCGTTGCAAGGTACGGCCTCACGCCGGTACGGTCGTATCCAGAAAGCTTAGCATTGAGAATTGATGGAGGCACGCATGCCCGCTCCGCCACGTTCCGACGCCACGTCGTTCAGGGTCAGCACCCTGGAGGGCAAGCAGGTCTATGGCGGAGAGCTGCTGGTTAAGCCGCTGATGCAGGGCGAGGAAATGACGCTGATGGAGATTCACTACGCAGCGGGGGTGGGCACGCCGCTGCATTCCCATACGCATGAGTTGATCGTCTACGTGGTCAGCGGCAAGCTGAAAGGCACCATGGATGGCAAGGTGTCGATCCTACAGCCCGGCGACATCTGCCGGCACCCCAAGGGCGTGCTGCATGGGGTGGAGGCGCTTGAGGACTCGGTAATCCTCGAGTGCAAATCGCCGGCGCCGGACATCGCGGCGTTCATGGCGTCGCGCTCGTAGGCCGGTTGTTCATGCATGGGTGTCTGCGGCGAAGCGCGTTGGGGATAAGCCGGCGCAAACCGCGATTGGCCCTTCCTGGCGAGACCGGTCCGGTAAATATCGCGGCATGTCAGCTAGCCAGATCGATTCAGGTTATGCCTTGCCTTCGCATGAGGTCGACCGCCCGGCAGACGCCACGCCGGAAATCGGAGCCGGCGGAAAGGCTCAACCAAAAGCCAGGACGAGACGGCCACGGCCGACCTTCGACGATGGCTCGGTCACACGCGTCTTCAAGTTCCCATCCAAGGCTTATCCCAGGAGCTCGTACTATGTGACGAGCACCGAGATAATCATCCGCATAAAAAAAGCACGGAAGAAGTGGAAGCTGGTCGTCCCAAAGAAGCGCATGGTTGCGACGAACCGATGGTTCGCCAAGCCGCGCTGGGTCGAGATCGAACTGACCTACACACAAGCGTTGAAGCTCGGTCTCGTCGAACCGCGAAAGGCCCCACCGGACATCACAAGCGGCATATCTGCGGAGCAGCGGGTGGCCGGACATTCTGTTGTCGACAGCGACCATACCCTCCCGAGTGTTGCAGGGTCAGAGCCTGAGCCGGATAGCACTTTGACTCGGCAGAGCCTTGTCGAATTCGATCCGACAATCGAGCAACCAGGATGGCTGTCCAACGCGGAGCAGGTTGATTGCGTATCGGACGAAGATGATCTGGAAGAAGACACTGACGCCGACGATTGCAGTAGGCAATCAAAGTCAACTGTGGCGGCTGTTCGCCCAAGCACCGACAGGGCGGCACCCAGGGCCAGTGCATTCCTGCTGATCGCGTCATCGGTCTTGGTGTTGTTGAGTGGCGCTGCGGCTTGGTTCACGCTGAGTGGCTCTTCAACCGCTCCGATGACGGCCGACCTTGCGTGTACGTTCTCTGAGCAGTCGTCCCCCTGCACGCAGACGATCGTGACTGGTGCCATTGGCAAAGCCGAGCAGCCGCAATCGCGGGAACCAGAACCCTCTGCGACTTTTGCAACGCACGCTTCGTCCGAATCCATTCGCGCGATCGAGCAGTTCCAGCTCAGCTCACCCGAAATCGCGACCACCACGACCGAACACGAGGATGACTCAGCGAAAGTGGAAAATCGCGTCGATAACGGGAATGAACGCACAGGAGCGGTGGACGCTGCGGCAGAACGGGAGCCATTGCCCGCTGCGACGACACGAAAGACCTCGTTGCTGGTACCGCAAAACGTGCCTGCCGACCGGCACGATTGCCGCGAGTTGGGCGCTGCCAGTCGATCGATCCATATTTCATTCGACCATGCCAGCTCGGTTCTGAAACAAGCGATCCTCCCTGCGCTCGATGCATTTGCAGGGAGCCTGCGGTCTTGTCCGTCGACCAAGGTGATTATCGAAGGCCACACTGATTCCGACGGGCGTGCAGCTTGGAACCAGTCGCTATCGGTTCGGCGGGCCAATGCGGTGTTAGAGCATCTTGTCCATGCCGGCGTGCCGCCAAGCCAGTTGTCGGCGATCGGATTTGGGCAATTCCGCCCTCACGCACCCAACGTGTCGACCAAGAACAAGCGCAGCAACCGACGGGTCGCGTTGGTCGTCGATGTCCGTCGCTGAGCTATGCCCAAGCACTAGACTAGGTCGCTAGGCCTAGCGTCGGCGGCGGGCGAGCTGGTCCTGCAGGATGCGCATGTTGCGGCGGTTGGCGCGGAAGGCGATGTCGAAGGCGTCGCCCAGGAACGGAATGGCGCCGACCGTGCCGTCGATGGCGACGTTGCCCACCATGCGCCACAGCGCGAAGCGGGAGATGCCGAGCCGATGCGCCTCGTAGATCAGCCACGACGAGATGGCCGTGCTGATCATGTCGCCGACCACCGGAACCAGGCCGATCAGGGCATCGACGCCGAAGCGGATGTTGGTGCCTGGTATGAGGATCGCCGTGTCGAGCAGCTTGGAGAGCTTATCCAGGCGCTCGAATGTCTCCTCGCGTCGACTCCGAGGGCATTTCGCCGGGAGCCAGAATCTCAACGTCGCCGCGTGCCATTGCCTCCACCCTTCCCTGCGCTGCGGGGTCAGGCGTAAGCCGGAACGCGCCCTCGCCGCATCAGCAGGAATACAACAATGGTGACGTTGAGCAGGTTCCACAAGAGGCCGTTGGCGAACGCCTGCCAGTAGGAGCCCGTCATGTCGAAGATGGCGCCCGACATCCATCCGCCCAAAGCCATGCCGACGATCGTCGCCATGATGAGGATGCCGACGCGCGTGCCCGATCCCTGCGCCGGGAAATATTCGCGCACGATGATGGCGTACATGGGGACGATGCCGCCCTGGAACAGGCCGAACAGCGCCGACACGACGTACAGCGACGTCAGCCCGTCGAACAGCAGGTAGAGCAGCAATGCCACGCCCTGCAGCATCGAGCCCAGCAGCATGGTCCACAGGCCGCCGATGCGGTCGGCGATGAAGCCCGAGGCGATGCGACTGATGATGCCGAAGCCCAGCATGGCCGACAGCATCTCGGCACCGCGAGCCGGGCCGTAGCCGAGGTCGGCGCAGTAGGCGACGATGTGCACCTGCGGCATCGACATGGCAACGCAGCAGCCAACGCCGGCCAGCGCCAGCAGCGCCATCAGGGCGTTCGGGCTCAGGCCCAGCGTGCCGATCCCCTTGCCGCCGTTGCCGTTGGCCGCGGCCAGGCCAGCGGCGCTGACGCGCCGGCGCATCGCCAGCGTGAGCGGGATCATGGTCGCCAGGCAGACGCAGGCGACGACCATTTGCATGGAGCGCCAGCCGTAGCCTGCGATCATCCAGTTGACGATCGGCGGCCAGATGGCGCCGCCCAGATAGTTGCCGGAGGCGCAGATGGCGACGGCTATGCCGCGGCGGCGGTCGAACCAGTGCGAGATGTCGGCGATCAGCGGCGCGAACGTCGCCGAGCTGCCGAAGCCGATCAGCAGATGCACCAGGGCGAACTGCCAGATGTTGCTCGTCACGGCGGAGGCGACAAAGCCGACGGCCAGCATCAGGGCGCCGAGAATGACGGGCACGGCGATGCCCCACCGGTCGGCGACATTGCCCATCAGCACGGCACCCGCGGCAAAGCCGATCATGGCCAGCGTGTAGGGCAGGGACGCGTCGGCGCGGGCGACGGCGAAATCGGCCTGGAAGGCCGGCAAGGCCACCACCACCGACCACATGCCGACGCTGCCGACCGTGCCGATCAGCACGTAGGCGAGCAGGCGCATCCAGGCGTAAGCCGATTCCGGCTCGCCTGTGGCAGCGGCAGAGGCTGATGAATTATTAGGCATGGGCCGCGGACAATCGTCGGTCCGCCCGTGCCGGTCAAGGCCCGGGGCAGTAAATGCCTGCCAGCCGTGCGAATCTGGAAGGTCTCTGCTCCCGCGCGGCGCACAAAGGAAAACCTATGCCGCCTGGGTGGCCACCACCTCGTCAGTGATGACGGTGAACTCGCGTCAATGCGGCGGGCCCGAAGATGGTGGAGAGGGCCACGTCGGTGGCGTCGCGGCCGCGGGCCATCACGACGCGGCCGATGCGCGGCTTGTTGTGGCGTGCGTCGAACGTGTACCAGCGCCCGCCGAGGTAGGCCTCGAACCAGGCGCTGAAGTCCATCGGCTCCGGCGCTGCCGGTATGCCGATGTCGCCCAGGTAGCCGGTGCAGTAGCGGGCCGGGATGTTCATGCAGCGGCACAAGGTGATGGCGAGGTGCGCAAAGTCGCGGCACACGCCGCGCCTCTCGTTGTAGCCGTCGAGGGCCGTGCGCGTCGCCGAGGCATGCTGGTAGCCGAAGGTGAGGTGCTCGTTGACGTAGTCGCAGATGGCCTGCACGCGGCCCCAGCCCTGCGGCGCGTTGGCGAACAGCGACCAGGCCGTGTGCATCATCTTGTCGGTGTCGCAGTAGCGGCTGCCCATCAGGTACACCATCACGTCGTCGGGCAGGGCCTCGACGGGCAGCTGCTCGGCATCCGGCTCGACGATGTCGGGCGTGCCGGGGTCGCCGACGATGAAGTCGGCGGAGATGGTGATGCGCCCGGTCGGCGCGACGATACGGGTGACGATGTTGCCGAACACGTCGCGATAGTCGCGCGCCTCGACGTAGGGCTCGTACAGCAGCGTGTGCGGCGTGACGAGATCGGCCGTCCGCGAAGGATGCACGCTGAGCATCAGCAGCATCGGCGTGGGCCGCGGACAGTCGTAGGCGATTCTGAACCCAGCGCGGATTTGCATGATGTGTGCCCGCTCGTGTAACCAGTCCGCAGTTCGCACGGCATCGCCGGCCGTGCCTCATCTTGCGGATTTGGCAAGCGACAGCGCAAGCGAATGTTAAGCAAGTTCGATGCCATGCGCAGGCGGCACCGTTGCTACAACGCGTTTGTCCGCGGGGTGTTCCGGCCTGCTATGTCCGCCGTGGCTCAGGCCTTGGCGCGGGCTGCCGACGCTGCGTCGGGCTCGGCCGCCGTGCGCACGCGCACCTCCACCGTCATGCCGGTGCAGTCGTCGGCCGCGCCCCAGTAGGTGCCGGACAGCGGGATGGCCTGGCTCGGGTCGCGCGCCACGGCCACGCGGATCAGGTCGCGGTTGCCGACGATGGCGTTGGTGGGATCGAACTCCACCCAGCCGGCGCCGGGCAGATAGACCTGCGCCCAGGCGTGCGTGGACCCGCCGCCGACATGCGTCGGGCCATCGCGCGATGGCACGTACAGGTAGCCCGACACGAAGCGGGCGGCGAGGCCGAGCGAGCGCACCGCCTCGATCATGAGCAGGGTGAGGTCGCGGCAGCTGCCGCGTCCGAGCTTCAGGGTGAGCGCCGGCTCGCGCGTGCCCTGCTGGGGGCGGCGCTCGTAGGTGAAGCTTTCCTTCACCGCATGCGTGAGCGTCATCAGCAGCGTGCCGGTATCGGTGGGGCGGCCCTTGTGCAGGAAGCGGCGCACCCAGCGGTGCACCTCCTGGTCCGGGTCCGGATACTGCGGCGTGATGACGGGCGCGAGATCGGGCATCTCCTCGGCCGCGTAGGCGAAGGGATAGGTCTTGGCGTAGTCCTCGATCTGGAAGTCGGGGGTGTTGGACGGCGTGTGGTCGAGCCAGATGCTGCTTTCGAACCGGAGCTCATCGGCGCGCTCACCGAACTGGGCGATGGCGACGCAATTGCCGAACACATCGAGCATCCAGCGCAGCTCGGTCGGCTCGGGCGTAATGGAAAGGCGCGAACTCCAGCAGCTTCTGGTCGAAGCTGTCGCGCGGCCGCAGCATCATGCGGTGCTCGCCGAAGGACACCGGCTGCCGGTAGCGGTAGGTCGTGATATGGCGGACGCTGAGGACGGTCATGATAGGCGGGTTGGTGCGACGCCCACATCATTGCCGCACTCGGCCAGCCTGGCAATGCGGACGTGGCAATGCCGCATCGGCCCGTGCGGCGCGAGGCCGCCGTCAGGCCTTGGTGCCGGAGAAGGGCCAGCTGCCGATGGCGCCGGCGCCAACCGTGCCGGCGATCTTGCCGCCGTCGATGGTGGCGGTGAATTCCAGCGTCAGCGGCATGGGGTTCGTGATGGCGGCCTTGAAGCTGACGGCGTTGCCGGTCTCCTGCCCATCCAGGATCGGCGTCGTATTGCCCTCGGCGGCCAGCGAGCCGGTCAGCGCGCCGCTGCCCTGCAGGGTCAGCGTCGCCTTGCGCTCGCCGATCGGTGTGCTCATCACCAGGTTCCAGGTGCCGTCCGCCGCCATGTCCGTCGCCCTCCGCTCTCCGGGAGGCCTTGCTTACCTGAAAAGCAGGGCCTCTGCCAGGGAGCGCAGGTGGTCGGCCGCGCGCTGGATCACGGACAGGTACCTGAGGCCGGCGGCGCTACTTCTTTGCGGCGGCAGCGATGCGCGGCCATTCGTCCATCTGCACCCGCGCCACGACTTTGTAGGCCGTGCCGTCGGGCTTGAAGATGGTGGCCTCGCCTTCCTTGATCTCGAACCAGTCCTTGCCGAACGCATCGATGGTGTTGGGCTTGTGCGAGACGATCACGACGTTGGTTCCGACCGGCGGGACCGTGCTCGCCAGCTTTCGGAATGCAGCGGCGCGGCGGTTGTTTTCGTTGGGTGACACAACCAGCCCGCCCTCGGTCACATCGACGGTCTTTTCCACGGTATCGAAGCCGGCGAGCTTTGCCGTCTGGTACGCGCGATTGAACTGGCTGGTGATCGCCTTGCTCACAGGCACGCCGATTTGCCTGAAGGCATCGCCGAGCGCCTTGGCGGCCTCCTCGCCTTTGGCATTGAGCTGGCGCTGCTTGGCAATGTTGTCAGTGTTGAGTGGATCGGTATCGGCCTGATCCGCGTGCGTCGCGCCGTGCCTGAAGACGATGACATGGCCGCCCGCGCGCAACGCCTGGGCGATCTCGGTATCGCTTGCGCGCTGCTGCGCAAAGGCCGGATTGATTGTCAGAAGAACCGTGGCGACGAGCAAAACTGCGAGGCGGTGGCGTGTCATGATGAGAGCCTCCCTCACAACGCCTTTGCGTAAGCGTCTTTGCATCACACCCGCGCCGCAAGACTAGCATGCCGCGATGGCCAGATACAACGTATCCAGATGATCAGGGTCGTTGATGGCCAGCGATGCGGTGGTTCGCGGGCGCGCGGCCTACGCCTGCCGGCGGATGGCCTGCACGGCTTCCTCCAGCGCCTGCAGGAAGCGCGAGCGGTCCTGGCGGGCGAAGCTGGCGTTGTAGCCCTTGCTCTCGCCGGTCTCGCGCAGATGGCGGGAGAGGTCGCGCATGGCGAGCGCCATGCCGATGCTGGCCTCGCTGAAGGGCTTGCCGGTCGGGCCGATCACGCGCGCGCCGGCCTTCAGGCAGCGTGAGGCGAGCGGGATGTCGGCCGTCACGGCGATGTCGCGCGGGCCGATGCGGGCGGCGATCCAGTCGTCGGCGGCGTCGGGGCCGTCGGTGACCACCACGCGGTGCACGAGCGGGCCCTGCGGCAGGCGCATCCAGGAATTGGAGACGAAGTGGATGGCAAGCCCGTGCCGCTCGGCCACGCGCACCGCCTCGTCCTTCACGGGGCAGGCGTCGGCATCGACGTAGATGGTGGTCGCGGTCATGGCCGACGTTTAGCACGCGGGGTGCCGGCAGATAAGTTTCTGTGGACGATGCCCTGCGCACGCGTGTGCCGTCCCACGGCCATCAACAGCCTCATGCGGCGTGTCCGGGCGGGTACGCAGGGTCGAGGCCGAATCGGTGCATCGATCCAGGCGATATCAACGGCACATTTCGGGGTGAGAGTATGACCAGCCTGGTCATATGCCTGGACGGAACCTGGAACAACGCGGACAGCGCCGAGCATCAGACCAACATCGGCCTGCTCGCCTCGATGATCGATCCGAAGCCCCGGCTCGGGGCGCCGGCGCACATCTATTACGACGCCGGCGTCGGCACCAGCGGCAGCCGCACGCATCGGCTGGCCGGCGGGCATTCTCGGCACGGGGCTCACCACCAACATCCTGGAGGCCTACCGCTTCCTGTCGCTCAACTATCGGCCGGGCGACGACATCTACATCTTCGGCTACTCGCGCGGCGCCTACACCGCGCGCAGCCTGTGCGGGTTCCTGGCGGCCAGCGGCCTGCTGCGCGCCGACATGTGCGATCGCGCAACCAGGAGTTCGCCTGGACCTACTACCGCACCAGGCCCAAGAAGCGCTTCCCGGCCGACAAGGAGCAGCTGCGCCGCCTCACGCATCCCGACGTGCGCGTGCGCTTCCTCGGCGTGTTCGACACGGTGGGCTCGCTCGGCATCCCGCGCACGTGGCTGAACTGGATCGGCCGGCGCTGCTTCCAGTTCCACGACACCGACATCTGCGGCATCGTCGACCACGCCTGCCATGCGCTGGCCATCGACGAGCACCGCATGGAGTTCGAGGCGGCCGTCTGGCGCCAGCCCCAGCATCGCGGCTACCAGAGCGTCGAGCAGGTGTGGTTTCCCGGCGTGCACGCCAACATCGGCGGCGGCTACGAGTGCCGCGGGCTGTCCGACCTGACGCTCGACTGGATGATCAAGCGCCTGCGCAGGCACTGCCCCGAGGTGGTGGTGTCCACGGAGGGCCTGCAGCCCAACCACCACGGCGTCCTGTACGAGCCGCGCACCTGGCTCTACTGGCGCAGCATCTGGCGGCCGCTGATGCGCCTGATCAACCGCTGCGCGCTGAAGAACTGCCGCGGCGTGCGCCTCGCCAACGTGCCGCCGCACTCCAAGCCGATCGGCGAGATGCTGCACTGGAGCGCGCTGGCGCGCTTCATGGAGACCAGGAAGGCCGGCGCGGGCAAGCGCTACGCGCCGGCCAATTTGCGCGCGGCGCTGGAGAGCGTGCGCGCGGGGGCCACGCCGGTGGTGGGGGCGGATGGCGAGCCGGGGCAGTTGCTGCCGCCGTCGATGCGGCCGACGGCGGAGATGCGGTTGCATTAGGGGGCACGCTGTGACGAACGACAGCTCAACGGGTTCGAGCGCGCATCCGCACTTAAATTCGGCCGGCAACTCAACACAAAAGCCTTCGTGGCTATCCAGCACATAGATTGAAGCTAAGTATGCTTCGCCAAGACTGCCCCACGAGTGCCGCAAAGGACGTGCGATCAAGAGTGACAGTAGAAGCCTTGTGCAAGACATTAAGAGTCAACGCGTCCGTCATGGAGCGCTTTCTTTGTAGCCGCCGCGGAAAGTCCTCTTCGGCAGGCCTCATCACTTTCTTCGCTAGATATTGAGCAAATCTCGCCAGTGGCAACTCCATCGACGCAATCGAATGGCGGGTAGCCTATAACAATGTCGTTTGCGTTGAGTGCGGCCATGATTTGATTTGCTGATATCCTGAATTTTCGTCGGGCCATTCCGGAGCCCCAAACCGGAGCAGCGAGCGTCAACTGGAGGTAGTTGTCCGCGCAGGCTCGATGATGTCGGCGTCTACGCGATCACCTTCGGCCGGAGGAAGAACTGGGCACTATCAGCGATGCCCTTATGGTCGCCAAAAAGTTTGAGAGGCACGAGTTGCTTGTTTCGCAGATTCATCCAACCAGCAGATGGCCCACGCGGAGTGCGCAGTGCCTTGCTTAGTTCGGGGTCGTTCTGGCGCGCCGTGAGCAGGTCCGTTTCGAATGCCCTAACTGTCGGAACTCGTAAATTCGACCACGCTCGAAAGGGAATTCAATGTTCGTAGTCATCTCCACCGTCCCTTGTATGGAGCTCACCTCATAGCATCGGTGTTGCATTATCGCGCTTCGCGGCCGTGGGATACGCGAGGATTACCAGGCGCTCGTCAGCAAACCGGTATTGAAACACGTAGGGTGCGTTCAGCACCTGCAATACGAGCTGACGGTACTCCTTGCGCTTTGCGAGCGGGCGGCCAAGGCGGGGAAACTCGGACAGCACGTTCGCCCGCGCGATTATTGCCTGCGCAACGATGCCGGCGAGTTCGGGATGCTGCAGCTGCAGGAAAGCAGCAAAGCGCTCGAGGTCATCGAGTGCGTCTTGGGACCACTCGACCGTTATTGATCGCGCCATGGCTTGAACCCGGGCGTGCCCCAGGTCTCCAGCCATCGCACAACGCGATCGTTCGGCACCGTTGGCTTGTCCGATTGCGCCGCAGACCAGCGGCGATCGAGCTCATCGATCTGATCCTGGTCCGCTTCTACTGCGGCGCGGTCCTCATCGACGTACTCGGCGACGAGCTCAGGCACACTGATGCCGCGCGCACTCGCCCTCTCTTGAAGGGCGGTCGCAGTGGCTTCATCGAGTTCCAGCGTGGTCGTCTTGGCGCTCATGTCGGCAACAATAGCTCAGGGGGCGCGATTGTCGAGGGCACCTACCACCGCCCCTTGCGCCGGTTCCAGGCCCACAGCACATCGGCGAAGCGGTCGTAGGCGAAGCGGGTGAGCGGGCGCGTGACGGGATTGCCGAGCAGGGTCGCCAGCCAGCCCTCGCCGGGCGTCATGCGCCAGATGGCGATGGCCACGTCGGCGCCGACCAGCAGGCGGCCGGTGTCGTCGGTGGCGTGCAGGCGGCGGCGGATGTCGTCGAGCGATGGCGCCGTGGGCCGCGAGCGCGTCGGGCTCCTCGTTGATGTCGCGGAACTCGATGGCGCGGGCCCTGACGAGGGCGCGCAGCTTGTTGCGCTGGCGGACGATGCCGGCGTCGCACACCGGGCAGCGGGTGTTGTACCAGACGGTGAGGCGCGGCTGCATTGGGTTCAATCGTGTCATCCCGGCCGAGAGCTCAGCCCGCGAGCCGGGACCCAGGAGCACGCGATCATACGCTTGGTCCCCGGATATTTCGCTCACGCGAAATTCCGGGATGACACGGCTGGATCGGGTGCGTCAGTGCGAGGATCGCTTGGCGGTGCCGTCGGTGCCGTCCTCGGGCACGGGCACGTCGAAGCCGTTCAGTGTAACGGAAACCGCGCAGTACAGCCCGACCAGATAGATCAGCTCGGCCGCGCCCTCCTCGCCGAAGGCGCCGACCGCGCGCTGGTAGGTCAGCGTGGGCAGCACGCCGCCCGCAACCAGGTTGGAGGCGACGTCATAGGCGATGGCCTCGTCCTCGGTCAGGTCGCTCGGGCGCTGGCCGGCGACGATGGTCGAGATTTTTTCGTCGGGCAGGCCGCGCAGCTCGGCCGCCAGCACGTGGGCGTACAGCTCGTAGGCGGAATGGAACTTGGCGCCGGTGACCAGGATGGCGACCTCGCGCACGGGCCGCGGCAGGCCGGGCGAGACGGACATGGCCTTGACCAGCTCCCACACCGGGCCGCCGAACTTCGGGAAGCGCAGCCAGGGATTCCACGGGCCGATCAGCTGGCCCGATGGGTTGATGGCCGTGAAGCCCTTGAAGTTCTGCTCGATGCCCTCGCGCATGTCCTTGTAGAGGTGCTTCTGCGCGGGGGTGTAGGTCTTGGTGGGAAGCAGGGGCAGCCGCATGCGTCTCGCTCCGTGGAAAGGATCGTCCCCCAAGCGGAACCTAGGTCGATTTCCTGCGGGCGCCAGGAAGCGGGCGGGGTTTGCTTTACCAACGGTCAATGCGCGGCGCGTGCGGGTGCGGCGGTGATGCGGCTGCGGCAGCGCGTGCTGAAGCACGCGGCACGGTCAATCGAGGGTCAATTCACCCAACGTGATCGGCAGGTCGGGCATCGCGCTGCGGCGCCAGCCGTGCGTCGGCAGGCTGATCGCTGACATCTTCGTAGCCTGAAGACGTCGGCCGGAGGTGAACACGCGTTTCCAGTGTGCGCGCGTTGATCACCCAGAATTCGCGTAGGCCGTGACGCGCGTAGGCGAGGGCCTTGGTCCCCAGATCGTAGTCGAGGCTGGTGTCGGCCACCTCGACGATGAGCAAGGCGGACGCGGCGGTTACGTCCTTCAGGGCGATGGTGCGCGGCCAGAACAGGAAATCAGGCTCGAAGAACTCGTCGTCGGAGACGTAGAGGGTGGTTTCCGTGATGAGGCTGATCGGGGTGCCGACGATGCGGGGGAACCAGTTCTCCTGCAGCGCGGCTTTCACGCCTCGTGGCGCGCACCCTTGGGCGACATCGGCACCACCTCCCCGCCGATCAGCTCGAAGCGCTCGTCCTCGAGGATGATGCCTCTGGCCACCATCGCCTCGATCTCGGCCACGCTCCAGCGCCGCCGAGGAAGGCCCTCGGCGGCCTGCGTGGTTCCGGGGAGGCGGGCGAAGATGCTCGTTCATGCTTCACCCTAGCACGGCATCTAGTTGTCCAAGAAGCTGCGCAGCTTGCGGCTGCGGCTCGGGTGCTTGAGCTTCCGAGCGCCTTGGCTTCGATCTGGCGGATGCGCTCGCGGGTGACCGAGAACTGCTGGCCGACTTCCTCCAGCGTGTGGTCGGTGTTCATGCCGATGCCGAAGCGCATCCTGAGCACGCGCTCCTCGCGCGGGGTGAGGGAAGCCAGCACGCGCGTGGTGGTCTCGCGCAGGTTGGACTGGATGGCGGCGTCGATCGGCAGCAGCGCGTTCTTGTCCTCGATGAAGTCGCCGAGGTGTGAGTCCTCCTCGTCGCCGATCGGCGTCTCCAGGCTGATCGGCTCCTTGGCGATCTTCAGCACCTTGCGCACCTTCTCGAGCGGCATGGCGAGCTTCTCGGAGAGCTCCTCCGGCGTCGGCTCGCGGCCGATCTCGTGCAGCATCTGGCGGCTGGTGCGCACGATCTTGTTGATGGTCTCGATCATGTGCACGGGGATGCGGATGGTGCGCGCCTGATCGGCGATCGAGCGCGTGATGGCCTGCCGGATCCACCAGGTGGCGTAGGTCGAGAACTTGTAGCCGCGGCGGTACTCGAACTTGTCGACCGCCTTCATCAGGCCGATGTTGCCTTCCTGGATCAGATCCAGGAACTGCAGGCCGCGGTTGGTGTACTTCTTGGCGATCGAGATGACGAGGCGGAGGTTGGCTTCCACCATCTCCTTCTTGGCCTGGCGCGCTTCGCGCTCGCCCTTCTGCACGTGCTTGACGATGCGCCGGTACTCGGTGATCTCGAGGCCCGTCTCGGACGCCAGCGTGTGGATCTCGGTGCGGATCCCCCCGATCTGGTCGCGCTCGTGCTTGATGAACTGCACCCACTTCTTGCTGCCGTTGGTCGCCATGCGGTCGAGCCAGGCCTGATCCAGCTCGTTGCCGAAATACTCGTCGATGAACTGCTGGCGCGGCACGCCGTAGCTGTCGGCCAGCCGCATCAGGCGGCCTTCCAGCGCCACCAGGCGCTTGTTGATCGAGTAGAGCTGCTCGACCAGGCTCTCGATGCGGTTGTTGTTGAGCGACAGGCTCTTGACGTAGCCGATGATCTCGTCGCGGAGCTT
Organism: uncultured Alphaproteobacteria bacterium; assembly: GCA_963735125.1. Taxonomy (GTDB): domain Bacteria; phylum Pseudomonadota; class Alphaproteobacteria; order Rhizobiales; family Hyphomicrobiaceae; genus AWTP1-13. Next base: position 194,687 of record CAVTJY010000036.1, read on the forward strand.
GTCGTAGCCCTTCTGCTGCGAGCGGTTGAACTGCTCGCTCGCCACCTGCATCTCGACCTTCTTGTCCTGCAGCTTGCGCAGCTTCTTGTAGGTCGCGGCGATGTTGTCGAAGGTCTCGAGCACCTTCGGCTTCAGCTCGGCCTCCATGGCGGCGAGCGACAGGGCGTTCTCGTAGTCGTCCTCGTCGTCGCCTTCACCCTCCGGGCGGGGCTCGCCATCGGGGGCATCGTCCGCGCCGTTGCCGGGCGTGGCCACGGCGGCGACCGGAGTTGCCGGCGCGCCATCCTGGTTCGGCAGCATCGGCGGCGCGGCCTTGGCCTCGGGGCCCTCGTAGGTGGCCTCCAGATCGATGATGTCGCGCAGCAGGATCTTGGCGTTGTTGAGCTCGTCGCGCCAGATGATGACGGCCTGGAAGGTCAGCGGGCTCTCGCACAGGCCGGCGATCATGGCCTCGCGGCCGGCCTCGATGCGCTTGGCGATGGCGATCTCGCCCTCGCGCGACAGCAGCTCGACAGAGCCCATGTCGCGCAGGTACATGCGCACGGGATCGTCGGTGCGGTCGGTCGGCTCGGCGCGGGTGGTGGTAACGGCGGGCAGCTGCGGCGCGGTGACGGCGCGCGACTGCTCCTCCTCCTCGGAGTTGTCCTCGGCAGCGTCAGCCGGCGCGGCGGCCTCCTCCTGGTCCTCGCTCTCGACCACCGTGATGCCCATGTCGGACAGCATCGACATGGTGTCCTCGATCTGCTCGGACGAGACCTCCTCGGAGGGCAGCACCGCGTTCAGCTCGTCGTAGGTGACGTAGCCGCGGGTCTTGGCGGTCTTGATGAACCGCTTCACCGCCGCATCCGACAGGTCGAGAAGGGGACTGTCCTTCTCGGGCGCTTCGGCTTGCGGGGTGGCCTGGTCTTCGGTCCTTGCGGGTTGCGCCATTACGGTGCTCCAGTGCGCGCGGGCTGACGGACAGCACGCGATAGGATGATCGTCGGCATGCCGTTTTCGCGCGCGTGCGCAAAAGCGAAATGCCCCGGTAGGCGGATCTGTTCCGCCGGGTAGCTGCACGTTGAGGGCCCACCACGGGCGCAATCGCCTGAGGACGAGCGCAGGGCTCTGTTGTCCTCCATCTGGGGGCCGTCACCCGCATACACAACTCCGTGACGCATGGCTAGCGGCGTTTTTTTGCTACGCGCCCATGGTGAAGACGCAACACTAACTGAACGCAGTACAGACGCCGCTCCATGCTCCTACCCTAAGCTCAGGCGCCGGCAGGGCGTCGGCCTCGGCGGCGCGCGACAGCCGCCCCTGGATCTCGGCGATACGCTGCCAGGCCTCCTCGCTGGGGTCGGTCGCCCAGGCTTGCTCGGCGGCCTGCAACTCGTGCCTCAGGCCAACCTGCGTCTCGTGGATGGCGACGACATCGCGACCAGCCCGCCTCGACCTCGGCCGATTCGGCTTCGGGTTCCGCAAAACGGTCGCTCTTGTGCGTGCTGGCGCGCTCGACCATGGCCACGATCTTGTCCAGGCCCAGACTGCTCAATTGGGCGGGCATTCCCTGCCTTTCAAGGCTGGCGCCCTGGGCCAGCAGGTCGAGCAGGCCGGCGCGCAGACGAGCCAGCGGCGGCGAGGTCAGCGTCAGCTCGGCGATTTCCTCGCAGCGCGCCTCCAGCAGCCAGGGATGGTTCAGCAGCGTGCGGATCAGCAGGACCTCGCGCGGCGGCAGCATGTGCGACCGTTCCGCCAACTCGTTGCTGCGCACGGAGAGCGTTGCCGGATTGGCTCCCCGGGGTGCGGCTGGGCGCGGGCGGCCCTGCTTGGCGCGGGCCGCAACGCGCCAGTCGAGCTGGGTGTTGTCGCGTCGCTGGCCCGCCTGAGGCGAGGCTCGACCGCCACCGGCGCGCGTGATTTCGCGGACCAGCTTGCGGTTCTTCTCATAAAGCGTCTGGCGCAGCTCGCTCTCGTATTGGCGGCGCACGCCGGCATCGCCGATCTGGGCGACAAGTGCGTTGAGACGGGCTTCGACGGAGGCGCGCTGCTCGGGCGTGATGGCCGGCTGCTCGCGCTCGTCCTCGCGCTTCATGAGCACGTCGAACAGCGGCGAGGTGCGGGCGAGGGTTGCCTGGAAGGCGCCGGCACCCTGCTGGCGGACGAGGTCGTCGGGATCGAGGCCTTCGGGCAGGAAGGCGAACTGCACGCTGAAGCCGGGCTTGAGGTGCGGCAGCACCGTCTCAACGGCTCGGAAGGCAGCGCGCCGGCCGGCGGCGTCACCGTCGAAGCATAGCACCGGCTCCGGGGCGAGACGCCATAGCAGCTTGATCTGATCCTCGGTCAGTGCCGTGCCGAGCGGGGCCACCGTCTGCGGGAAGCCGGCCTCCGACAGAGCGATGACGTCCATGTAGCCTTCGACGACGATGATCTGGTGCTTGTCGAAGGCCGCCGTGCGCGCGTTGGCGGCGTTGAACAGCACGTGGCCCTTATGGAAGAGCGGCGTCTCCGGCGAGTTCAGGTACTTGGCGGGCGCATCGGCATCGAGCGCGCGGCCGCCGAAGGCGATCACGCGGCCTTTCAGGTCGGTGATGGGGAACATCACGCGGTGGCGGAAGCGGTCGTAGCTGACCGGGATGTCGTCGCCGGAGATCAGCATGCCGGCGAGCGCCATGTCGGCGGCCTTGAAGCCGGCTTTGGCGAGGTGATCCTTCAGGGCCGAGCGGCTGCCCGGCGCGTAGCCCAGGCGGAAGCGCGAGATGGCGCCGGCCGCCAGGCCCCGTCGCTCGATATAGCGGCGCGCCTCCAGCCCAGGGCCGCCCGCAAGCTGGGCCTCGAAGAACTTCGCCGACGCTTCCAGCACGGCGTTGAGGCGCGTGCGCTCGTCCTCGTATTCTTCCTCGCGGGCTGACGGGCTTCGGCATGACGACGCCGGCTTCCTCGGCCAGCCGCTCCACGGCCTCGGGGAAGCTCAGGCCGTCGGTCATCATGACGAACTTGAAGATGTCGCCGTTCTGGCCCGAAGAGAAGTCGAACCACGAGCCCTTGTGGTCGTTGACGAAGAAGGAGGGCGTCTTCTCCTGCTTGAAGGGCGACAGGCCTTTCAGCTCGCGCCCCGCGCGTTTGAGCGCGACCTTGCGCGCCACCACCTGGCTGACGGGCAGGCGCGCTTTGATCTCATCGAGCAAGGAAGGTGGAAAGCGCATGCGGCTCCAAATCAGTGGGGTGTCCGACCCACCCACATATGTGATTTGTGACTCGCCTACGGCCTCGTGGCTCGTCTGCGCCGCGCCAATCCCCTGCCGATATCCACAGGGTCGAGCGCCGGAAGCCTGGGTCCCGGATATTCGCTTGCGCGAGGTCCGGGATGACACGCAACGCATCTGTCATCCCGGCCGGATGCGCGCGAATGCCCGCTGCGCCGGGACCCATGCGGTCGGGCACGTCTATTTCAGCAGCGCCTTCACTTGGCCGCTGGCCTTGCCGAAGTCCATCTGGCCGGCGTAGCGCGCCTTCAGCGCGGCCATCACCTTGCCCATGTCCTTCTGGCTGGCGGCGCCGACTTCCTTGATGACGGCGTGATCGCTTCCTCGACCTGCGGCGTCGCCCATCTGCTTGGGCAGGAACTCCTCGATCACGGTGATCTCGGCCGCCTCCTGGTCGGCCAGCTCGGTGCGGCCGGCCTGCTTGAAGGCGTCGATCGAATCGCGGCGCTGCTTGATCATCTTCTGCAGCAGGGAGGCGAACTCCTGGTCGGTGATCTTGTCGCGGCCGGTCGATTGGCCCTTCTCGTCGACGCGGGCGGCGATGTCGCGGTCTTTCAGCGCGGCGCTCATCAGGCGCAGCGTCGACAGGCGCGGCTTGTCGCCGGCCCTCATCGCATCCTTGGTCGCCTGGCTGAGCCGGTCGCGCATGGCAGCTTCCTTTCTTCGCAATGTGCACCATTTATGCCCTGCGGCGAGGCTTCACAAGGGCGGGACGGGGGCGGGCGCGTTGACCCGGCTGGGCCGCTTCCCCTAGTAGGTGCCCGTATCCGAACGGAGCCCATTCTTGCGGAGATTGGCGATGGCTGCGACAATCGTCCCCCAAACCCTGGGCGGAGGCCCCGCTCACCGCACGGCTGGTGCTGGCGGACGGCACGGTGATCGCGGGGCAGGGGCTCGGCGCCACCGGCTCGGCGGTCGGCGAGGTGTGCTTCAATACGGCCATCACCGGCTATCAGGAGATCCTGACCGACCCCTCCTACGCGGGGCAGATCATCACCTTCACCTTCCCGCACATCGGCAACGTCGGCACCAACCGCGAGGATACCGAGACCTCCAACCTGGCGATGCGCTCGGGCGTGCGCGGCTGCGTGCTGCGCGCCGATGTCACCGAGCCGTCCAACTATCGCGCCGCCGAGCATCTCGACGGCTGGCTGAAGGCACGCGGCATCATCGCCATCACCGGCGTCGACACGCGGGCGCTGACGGCGCGCATCCGCGAGAAGGGCATGCCGAACGGCGTCATCGCGCACGAGCCGTCGGCCAAGTTCGACCTCGACAAGCTGAAGGCCGAGGCGAAGGCCTGGCCGGGCCTGCTGGGGCTCGACCTGGTGCCCGAGGTCACGGCGGGCCAGAGCTACACCTGGGACGAGATGCGCTGGGCCTGGGGCAAGGGCTACGCGCAGCAGGAGGCGCCGGAGTTCCACGTCGTGGCGATCGACTACGGCCTCAAGCGCAACATCCTGCGCTGCCTGGCGACGGCCGGCTGCAAGGTGACGGTGGTGCCGGCCCGGGAGAGCGCGGAGCATATCCTGGAGCGCAAGCCAGACGGCGTGTTCCTGGCCAACGGTCCGGGCGATCCGGCGGCGACCGGCGAATATGCGGTGCCGGAGATCAAGAAGCTGGTCGACTCGGGCCTGCCGGTGTTCGGCATCTGCCTCGGCCACCAGATGCTGGGCCTCGCGCTCGGCGCCAAGACCATGAAGATGCATCAGGGCCATCACGGCGCCAATCATCCGGTCAAGGACTTCACCACCGGCAAGGTGGAGATCACCTCGATGAACCACGGCTTCGCGGTGGATCGCGAGACGCTGCCGGCGGAAGCCGAGGAGACGCACGTGTCGCTGTTCGACGGCTCCAACTGCGGGCTGCGGCTGAAGGGCAAGCCGGTGTTCTCGGTGCAGTACCATCCCGAGGCTTCGCCGGGTCCCGAGGACAGCCATTATCTTTTCACGCGCTTCGTCAACCTGATGCGCGCCCAGAAGGGCCAGCCCGCCAAGCCGGAGCGGTGATGTCGGGGATGCGTTCGTGCGTCTCCTGGCTGTTGGCTTTATGTCTTCTGCTCTCCGTGGCGGGTGCCCAGGCGGCGCCGTGCGAGCGGCCGGGTGGGCCGTCGTTCCGCGACGAGTTCTGGCGCATCAAGCGAGCCGGCGCATCCGCTGATGGGGCAGGTGCTGAAGGGCGAGGCGCCGATCGCCATTGCGCCGGGCGATTGCGAGCGCTCGCCGCTGCAGCAGCTGATCGCCGAGGTGTGGCAGGTCATCCGCGAGGGCGGGGTGGTGCTGCTGGGCGAGGTGCACGACAACCCGCAGCAGCATCTGGTGCGCGAGGACATCCTGTGGCCGCGCTGGGACAGCGGCGCGCCGACGGACGGGCTGCGGCCCGGCGCGGTGTTCGAGCACATCCGCGCCGACCAGAAGCCGCTCCTCGATCGCTTCTACGAGCAGGCCGCGAGCAGCCGGCGCCTGTGGACCGCCAGCGATCTGCTGAAGGAACTTGGCTGGAAGGAGAGCGGCTGGCCGGCGGCCGAGAAGTTCGAGCCGCTCTACAACGGAGCCCTGTGGGCGAAGATGCCGGTGCTGCCCGGCGACCCGGTGCGCGAGCGCATCAGGGCGCTGTCGCGCGGCGACCGCAGCGGGTTGAGCGACGCCGAGGTAGCATTGATCAAGGTCGGGGAGGACCTGCCGCAACCCTCGGTCGATGCCCTCAATGAGGAACTGGTGGAGTCCCACTGCGGCTTGATGCCGGCGTCAGCGTTCGGCAACATGAACATCGCGCAGCGCTTCCGCGATGGGCATCAGGCCCGCGCGCTGGTGGATGCAGCCGAGGCGAACGGTTCGGCCTTCCTGCTGGCGGGCAACGGCCACCTGCGCACGGACCGGGCGGTGCCCTGGTACGTGCGGCGCATGGCACCGGGCCGCAAGGTGACATCGGTCATGCTGCTGGAGGTGACGCAGGGCCAGGACGACGCGGCGAGCTACCTGCCGCGCGATCCCGACGGCAAGGTTGCGACAGACTACGTGCTGTTCACGCCGCGCACGGAGCGTCCCGATCCGTGCCAGAAGATGCGCGAACAGTTCTCCAAGAAGAAGTAGTGACGGCGGGCATGCGCAGCTGGATCGAGTTCTGGGACAGCGAGCACGCGATCTACGTCAACGATCGGCACAAGCAGCTGCACGCGCAGGCGGTCGGGCGGGATCTGATCCGGCATATTCCCTCGCGCCGATGCGCTCGTGCTCGATCACGGCTGCGGGGAGGCCAACTACGCGGCCGACGTCGCGCAGCACTGCCGCTGGCTCTACCTGTGCGAGGCGGCCGAGGGCGTGCGGGCAGGGGTGGCGTATCGGACATGGCGCATCCCCAACATCGGGGTTCTCGACCCGGCGGGGGTGGAGGCGTTGCCCGATCGCTCGCTCGACCTGGTGGTGGCCAACTCGCTCGTCCAGTACCTGACGCGCGGCGAGCTGACGGATTTGCTGGGCCTATGGCGACGCAAGCTCAAACCGACCGGAATCCTGGTGGTGGCGGACGTGATCCCGCCCGACATCAGCCCGCTGCGGGACGCGGCGTCGCTGCTGTGGTTCGGCCTGAAAGGGGGCTTCCTGCTGGCGGCGGTCGGCGGGCTGGTGCGCACGGCATTGTCGGACTACCGCAAGGTGCGGGCGCAGCTCGGGTTGACCACGTATTCGGCACCGGATTTCACAATGGTGCTGGCGGACCAGGGTTTCATCGCCGACCGCGTCCGCCCCAACTTCGGCCACAACCAGGGCCGGATGACCTTCCGCGCCGTGCGGGGCTGACCGCTTGTCGATCGGAGGCGGTGAAAGCAACGAATCGTCCGATCGGACGACGACTTCGCCCGAAAGAAAGTGGCACCACACGTCGATGCACAGTGCGATCATGATGCGAGGAAGAGCATGATGGTGACAGTGGGCAACGATGGTCAACCGTCAGTCGAATTCCAGGCCACCAAGGACGATTTCGCCGTCGCCTATCAGCTTCATTTCGCCCTGACGCGAGGGCGCTGGTTGTTTTGCATTCTGTTCTTATCAGCCAGTGGTGCCGGCATGTTTGCCTTTCTCTGGCATGACAACGCGCCCTTCTGGTTCCTCGTGTTGTTGCCTCTCGCCGTAGTACTGGGCGGCTCTATCGCCGGGCTTTTCGCCTGGGCGGTTTTTGCGCCTTGGCTCGGTCGGCGAATTTACGCCAGACAGCCGCTTGCCCAAGTCCCCTCGCGCATTACGCTGCGTCCCGATGGAATGCGGTTTCAGTCCGCGCGCGGCGACAGCACGCTCCTATGGAAAGATTTCATCTTCTGGCGGGGCAACGCCAAGACCACATTGATTTATCTGTCCCCCTATTCCTTCCTGCACATTCCCGTTCGCGTCAGCGCTCAGGGTTTTGCCGCAGACGGCCTCCGGGCGGCCCTGACGCGCGAAATAGGCCCGCCGCGCCGTTGACCTTGAGAAGCGCAAACCTGGACATAGCGACTTGTGGGCGCTAGCCAAAGGTACTGCGCTGCAATATGAAGCGGCCTCATGCCGAAGCGCGACGACATCAAATCCATCCTCATCATCGGTGCGGGCCCCATTGTCATCGGACAGGCCTGCGAATTCGACTATTCCGGCACCCAGGCCTGCAAGGCCCTGAAGGCCGAGGGCTACCGCATCATCCTGGTCAATTCCAATCCGGCCACCATCATGACCGATCCGGAGCTGGCGGATGCGACCTACGTCGAGCCGATCACGCCCGAGGTGGTGGCCAAGATCATCGAGACGGAGCGGCCCGACGCCCTGCTGCCGACCATGGGCGGGCAGACGGCGCTGAACACGGCGCTGGCCCTGGCGCGAGACGGCGTGCTCGAGAAATTCGGCGTGGAAATGATCGGCGCCAAGGCCGAGGCGATCGACAAGGCGGAAGACCGCAAGCTGTTTCGCGAGGCGATGGACCGGATCGGGCTCGAGAGTCCACGCGCGACAATCGCCTCCTCGCCGGCGATTCGCGACGCGCAGGGGCGGATCGTCGGCTACGACCGTGCGGCGGGCTTCATCGAGGCCATGCGCGCCATCGACAAAGTCGGATTGCCCGCGATTATCCGGCCGGCCTTTACGCTGGGCGGCACAGGCGGCGGCGTGGCTTACAATCGCGATGAGTTCGAGCAGATCGTCCGCACCGGCCTCGATGCATCGCCGGCGGGCCAGATCCTGATCGATGAAAGCCTGCTCGGCTGGAAGGAATTCGAGATGGAGGTGGTCCGCGACAAGGCGGACAACTGCATCATCGTCTGCTCCATCGAGAACCTCGATCCGATGGGCGTGCACACGGGCGAACTCGATCACGGTGGCGCCGGCGCTGACGCTCACCGACAAGGAATACCAGATGATGCGCAACGCCTCGATCGCGGTGCTGCGCGAGATCGGGGTGGAGACCGGCGGCTCCAACGTGCAGTTCGCCGTCAACCCGGCCGACGGGCGCCTGGTGGTGATCGAGATGAACCCGCGCGTGTCGCGGTCCTCGGCGCTGGCCTCCAAGGCGACCGGCTTTCCGATCGCCAAGGTCGCTGCCAAGCTCGCCGTCGGCTACACGCTCGACGAGCTGGAGAACGACATCACGGGGGGCGCGACGCCCGCCTCGTTCGAGCCGACCATCGACTACGTGGTCACCAAGATCCCGCGCTTTGCGTTCGAGAAGTTTCCCGGCGCATCGCGCACGCTGACGACAGCCATGAAATCGGTCGGCGAGGTGATGGCGATCGGGCGCACGTTCGCGGAAAGCCTGCAGAAGGCGCTGCGCGGCCTGGAGTTGGGCCTCACCGGCCTCGACGACATCACCTTCGAGGGGCTCGGCGCCGGCGACGACAAGAACGTCATTCGCGCGGAGCTGGGCGTGCCGACGCCGGAGCGCCTGCTCAAGGTGGCGCAGGCCATGCGGCTCGGCTTCGAACACGATCAGATCTACGCCTCCTGCCACATCGACCCCTGGTTCCTGGCGCGCATCCAGGAAATCGTCGACGTGGAGGCGCGTGTGATCGCGCACGGCCTGCCGAAGACGCCGGAATTGCTGCGCCAGCTGAAGGCCATGGGCTTCTCCGACGCGCGGCTCGCGAAATTGGCCAAGCTGAGCGAGGCCGAGGTGCGCAAGCAGCGCCTGGCGCTGGGGGTCACGCCGGTGTTCAAGCGCATCGATACGTGCGCGGCCGAGTTCGCTTCGCCCACCGCCTACATGTATTCGACCTACGAGCGCGGCCTGGTCCTGCCGGAGGCGGGCAAGCAAGCAAACGTCCTGTCGGAGACGGGCAAACAAGACGGGGCGCCGGTCGACGAGGCCGATCCGTCGGACCGCGACAAGGTGATCATCCTGGGCGGCGGGCCGAACCGCATCGGCCAGGGCATCGAGTTCGACTACTGCTGCTGCCATGCCTGCTTCGCGCTGTCGAAGGCCGGCTTCGAGACCATCATGGTCAACTGCAATCCGGAGACGGTCTCCACCGACTACGACACCTCCGACCGCCTCTACTTCGAGCCGCTGACGGCCGAGGACGTGCTGGAGATCATCCGCGTCGAGCAGTCGAAGGGGCGGCTGCGCGGCGTGATCGTGCAGTTCGGCGGGCAGACGCCGCTCAAGCTGGCGCACTCGCTGGAGCAGGCCGGCGTGCCGATCCTCGGCACCTCGCCCGATGCCATCGACCTCGCCGAGGATCGCGACCGGTTCAGGGCGCTGATCGAGAAGCTCGGCCTCATGCAGCCCGAGAGCGGGATCGCGCGCACGCCGTCTCAGGCGCGTTCGGTGGCCGATGAGCTGGGCTACCCGGTGGTGATCCGTCCGTCGTTCGTGCTGGGCGGCCGCGCCATGGAGATCGTCGCCGACAGCGCCGAGATCGACCGCTACGTGGCGCGCCTGTCGGCGACGCTCGATGCACCCTCCGAACTGGTGGTGTCCGCCAAGCGGCCGCTGCTTGATCGATCGCTACCTCGCCGATGCCACCGAGGTGGACGTCGATTGCCTGTGCGACGGCAAGGACACGTTCATCGCCGGCATCATGGAGCATATCGAGGAGGCGGGCATTCATTCCGGCGACAGCGCCTGCTCGCTGCCGCCGCATTCGCTGGAGCCGGCCATCCTGAAGCGGCTGGAGGCGCAGACGCGCGACCTGGCGCTGGCCCTCAACGTGATCGGCCTGATGAACGTGCAGTACGCCGTCAAGGGCAACGACATCTACATCCTGGAGGTCAATCCGCGTGCCTCGCGCACGGTGCCGTTCGTGGCCAAGGTGATCGGCAAGCCGATCGCCGGCATCGCCGCGCGCATCATGAACGGCGAGCCGCTCGCCTCCTTCAATCTGAAGTCGGAGAAGCTGTCGCACGTGGCGGTGAAGGAGGCGGTGTTCCCGTTCGCCCGCTTCCCCGGCGTCGATACCGTGCTCGGTCCCGAGATGCGCTCGACCGGCGAGGTGATGGGCATCGACCGGGACTTTGCGATGGCGTTCGCCAAGAGCCAGCTCGGCTCGGGCACCGTGCTGCCGCGCAAGGGCACGGTGTTCGTTTCGGTACGCGAGGCTGACAAAAGCGCCATCGTCGATGCCATGCGTGACCTGGTCGACCTCGGATTCCGCATTTTTGCGACGCGCGGCACGCGGCGCGCCTTGTCCGAGCAGGGCATCCCCTGCGATCAGGTCAACAAGGTGCTGGAGGGGCGGCCGCACATCGTCGATCTGATGAAGAACGGCGAGGTGCAGCTGGTTTTCAACACCACGGAAGGTGCCAAAGCCTTGGCCGATTCCAAGGACATACGGCGCACCGCCTTGATGAACCACATTCCCTACTATACAACTTTAGCCGGCGCTCGTGCCGCGACCCGAGCCATCAAGGCGCTGGCCTCCGGCACCCTTACCGTCGCGCCGCTGCAATCCTATGTAAGCCAATCGTCCTGAGGATGATCGGGCGGTACGGCCGGATGGGGCTGGCCAAACCTCAAAGTCTGAGTGAGACTATTTGTTGGGCGTCGGCGTTATGGTCCGGCCCAACCCGGAGATTGTGAGCAAGGCGATGGAAAAGGTTCCGATGACCGTCGAGGGGTTCCAGATGATCGAGGCGGAGCTGCACCGCCTCAAGGCCGAGGAGCGTCCGCGCATCATCCAGCAAATCTCGGATGCCCGCGAGCACGGCGATCTGTCCGAGAACGCCGAATACCATGCCGCCAAGGAGGCGCAGGGGATGAACGAGGCTCGCGTGGCCGAGCTGGAGGACAAGGTCGGCCGCGCCGAGATCATCGACACGGCCAAGCTATCCGGCACCACGATCAAGTTCGGCGCGACTGTGACGCTGACGGACGAAGATTCCGGCGACAAGGTCAAATACAAGATCGTCGGCGAGCACGAGGCCGACGTGAAGATCGGCAAGATTTCGGTCAATTCGCCGATTGCCCGCGCCCTGATCGGCAAATCCAAGGGTGAAAGCACCGAGGTCACCACGCCGCGCGGCGCGCGCAGCTACGAGATCCTCAAGATCGAATTCAAGTAGCCGGGCGCCGCATGAGGGGCGATTGCGGGAACCTGACGTTTGTCATGGTCGGGCTTGGCCCACGGCTGTCCGGTTGAGTTTTTCTGGACGGAGGGCACGGCGTTGATTCTTCCGTGATTCGGGAGCTTGCCGGCTTCGCCGAACACGGAAAGGACGCTTCTGCGCGGCCTTCTGCAGTTCGTTCCCTGGGTCGCTTCGAGCTGACGCTCGACCCAACCTTGCTCTCGCGTTGCGCTCGTCAGGTCGGCGTCACGTAGTAGACGTCGACCAGCTTCCAGCGCGCGCCCTGCAAGGCGAGGATGCTGACCACGCGCTTGCCGGGCATCTTCGGGTCGATCGATTCCAGCTTGAAGCGGGTGGGGCTTTCGAAGAACGCCCAGCGCAGACGGCGCGGCGCCAGCGGATCGGCGGTGGGATCGTCCCCAGGGTTCTCCGCGGGCGACGCTGCGCCGGCGTCGCGCTGCCGCGTCATGCCGAGATCATCGAGCAGGCTGCGGCCGGCCAGCACCTTGCCGAGCGTCAGCGGTGTGACGGTGAAATCGATGACGGCGCCGGCGGCTGCCGGACCGAGCGTGCCGATCAGGACGCGGGTGACGAGGCCGCGCTGCGGGTCGGTGCTCTTCTCCTTCAGGTTGCTGCCAATGGTTTGCTTGAGGTTGGCGCGCAGCGTCGCCCAGTCGACCTTGCTTTCGATGGCGGCGATGTCGTTTGCCTTCACGGCGACGCGCAGCTGCCAGGCAGCCGTCAGGGGCCACGCCAGATAGGCGAGCATCAGCACGAGGGGAACGATCAGGAGCTTGCGCATGGCGGTCTCGGGGACGGCAGCGGGTCAGGGCTGGTTGGTGGCCTTGGGTGCGCTGATCGCCCCGGATATGGAGAGCGCGGTGAGCTTCCACTCCAGGCCTTTCAGCTCGAGCAGGCCGGTGTAGCTGCGGTCGGCGCGATGCCGGTCGACGACCTCGATCTCGAAGCGCGTCGGCGAGTGGAACACGGCGCGGCGGATGCGGGAATAGAAAGCGACGAAGCGATCGACGATACGTGCCGCCGAGCCAGGTGCCGGCGAGCGCGGTCGGCGGCTCGGGCGGGCCGATCACGGGCTGCATGGTGCCGCGCCAGATGCGGCGGTAGCCGAGCAGGACGGGGAAATATTCGGGCGTCGCGTATCGGTCGATGGCGGAACTTGCCATGCGCGGGGCGACGCTCGCCTTGACGCGCTGCCAGATGGAGGGTTTGGGCGCGCCCGGCTCGGTCTCCAGCGAGGCCAGTGCCTCGGCGCTCATCGAGGCCTTCAGGGTGGCCCGTACGCTGTCCCATTCGATCTTGGCGGCCAGCGTCGCGGTGTCGCCAAAGCGCATGGCTTCCCGGATCTGGAGGACGGTGTAGAGCGGCCAGGCAATGTAGGCGGCCGCCAGCAGGAGGAAAAATGCGGAAACCCGCATCAGCCCAAGTCTGCGCATCTGGAAATATCCGGCTGCATGGAAGGTAACAATAGCGTGACAATGGGGCGATGGCGCGACCACCCGCGGGGGGCGTCGGTTGGTCCCACGCCGCCGAAATCGCCATGCCGTGGCCGCCGGGCACCCATGCACATTGGTTAAGAAAACCCAAGCGCTGTATGCATTTGGTAAACCATATGTGGCTGGCAGGGCAACAAAACACCTCGGATGTGCCACTGTTGAGCCACAAACGGTCGCCACATAGATCATCGGATCGCATTGACTGGGACGGGCGCACACGATTGCGCCGGCTCGAATTGCTAAGCGGGTTTCGACGTTCACTCGGCAGGCACTGCAGGCGCGTGGCTGCGCCTTTGCAAATTGCCGTCGCGATCGATGCTCGAGCGCTTGCAGTAGGAGCGCAGTCGTCCATGCGGGTGGAGGAACTGAAGTTGCTTGCTACACGGATATCCAGCGCGCTGATCGCGGCGACCTGCGTTGCCTGGCTGGCCACGGGTGCCGTGGCGGCCGGGCCCGGCAAGTACGACTCGCCGCAGGCAGCCTTCGAGCAGGGGCTCAACGCCTACAAGGCGGGCCAGTACGAGATCGCCGTGCCGGCGCTCGAGGAAGCGGCCAGGAAGGGCAGCGAGTCCAACCAGTTCTTCGCCGACTTCTACCTGGCGCGCATCTATTCGGACGCGTCTGGCGGCAAGGCCGACCGCGCCAAGGCCTACGAGCTGTTCCGCAAGCTCGCCGACGAGAACGCCGACGCCGATCCCGACGAGGGACACCGTGCTCCGTTCGTGGCCAAGGCGCTGACGGCGCTGGCCGGCTATCTGCGCACCGGCGTGCCCGAGCTCGGCGTCAAGCCCGACATCGACCGTGCGGTCGAGTACCTGCAGAATGCGGCTACCTCGTTCGGCGACCAGGAGGCGCAGTTCGCGCTCGCCAAGACCTATCTCAGCCGCGGCGGCGACGACGACGTCAAGCTCGGCAAGCATTTCCTGTCGGTGCTGGCGCGCGACGGTTTCGCCAACGCGCAGGCCTTCCTGGCCGACATGTACTGGCGCGGGAGCTACGTGAAGAAGGACGATCAGCGCGCGCTGGCGCTGATCACGATGGCGTCGGAGAACGCGCCGCAGCACGACCGCGCCGGCATCGAGGCCGTGCATCAGGCCATCTATTGCGGCACCTCGCCCACCCTGCGCGCGCAGGCCGACAGCCTGGCCGCGATCTGGCGGCAGGTGCTGGGCCGTCCAGCCGCGACCAAGGGTGCGGCGGATGCCAAGCGCGCGCAGCCGCTGACCTGCAGCAACGGCGAGATCGTCGATCTCAATCAGCGGCCAAGATCGCCGGTCGATACGACGGGCGCGGTGGCCGCACGGCCAATGGCCGGAGCGCGCCGAGGCTGCAAGGCAACGCGGCGGGCTTCGGCCTGCGCGACGTCGGCACGACGAAGTGAGGCAGTTGGCAGTGGGCAATAGGCAGTAGGGCGCTTGGTTGCCTCTCACTGCGCTACTGCCCAAGACCTACTGCCTACTCCCTCAATTCCACCCAGACCGGCACGTGGTCGGACGGCTTCTCCCAGCCGCGCGTGAACTTGTCGATGCCGGCGGATTGCAGCCGGTCGGCCGCCTGCGGCGACAGCAGGATGTGGTCGATGCGGATGCCGTGGTCCTTCTGCCAGGCGCCCGCCTGATAGTCCCAGAACGTGTAGATGCCGGGGCCCGGATGGCAGGCGCGCACAGCGTCGGTCAGGCCGAGGTTGAGGAGCGCGCGCAGGGCCGCGCGCGTCTCCGGCTGGAACAGGGCGTCCTCGCGCCAGGCGTCGGGGTTCTTGGCGTCGACCGGCTCGGGGATGACGTTGTAGTCGCCGATCAGCACGAGCGGCTCCTCCAGCTCGAGCAGACTCGCGCGCGCGCGCCTGCAGGCGCTTCATCCAGGCGAGCTTGTAGGCGAACTTGTCGGTGCCGATCGGATTGCCGTTCGGCAGGTAGAGATTGCCGATGCGCACCACGCCGCCGCGCGTTGGACACCAGCACCTCGATGTAGCGGGCGTGCGCGTCCTCGTCGTCGCCGGGCAGGCCCTTGACGACCACCTCGTCGAACGGCCGCTTGGACAGGATGGCGACGCCATTGAAGCCCTTCTGCCCGTGCACCGCGACGTTGTAGCCGGCCTCCTCGAAGGCGGCGCCGGGGAAGGCTTCGGTGACGCGACTTGATCTCCTGGAAGCAGGCGACGTCCGGGCTCGTCTCCTTGAGCCAGGTCAGCGCGCCCTCGAGGCGCGCCTTGACGCCGTTGATGTTCCAGGTGGCGATTTTCATGGCCGCCTTTGTGGGCCGCGACTCAGCGGTGCAGGCAAGCGTGTGTTGTCATCCCGGAATTCGCGCCAGCGCATATCCGGAGACCCAGGACATTGAGCGGCTATGTGCAGCTGGCTCTGGGTCCCGGATATTTGCCTGTGGCAAATTCCGGGATGACAGGTGGGAGTTCAGATCGAGAAGCTGGTGCCGCAGCCGCAGGAGGCGGTGGCCTGGGGGTTCTTGATCTTGAAGGCGGCGCCGATCAGGTCGTCGACGAAGTCGATCTCGGAGCCGGCCAGATAGTCGAGCGAGACCGGGTCGATCAGGACGCGGGCGCCCTCCCGCTCGATGACGACGTCGTCGGCGGCGCGGTCGCCGACCAGGTCGAACTTGTAGGAGAAGCCGGAGCAGCCGCCACCCTCCACGCTGATGCGCAGCATGGTATTGCTCGGGCTCGCCGGCCACGATCTCGCAGATGCGGCGCGCGGCGCGCTCGGTGACGGTGACGGCGGTCGGGGTGGCGGTTTCGCTCATGATCTGTCGGCCTGTGGCTCTTTGCCTGGCGACTCGCGGTACAAGCGGTCGATTCCTGCGTAGTACATAGGTTTGGCGGCAGCCTTGTCAAACCCCCAAGAGCGGCTCGGACATGACCCGCAACGCCCAAGGACCTGAGCAAAGGAACGTGAGCGGCCTGCCCTATGGCGTGGCCGGCGCGGCCTCTGGCGGCCTGGGCGACCAAGGCTGAGGACAGCGCCGGTCGCCTGCACCCCGAGCCGCCATGCCCGATGCGCACGGCCTTCCAGCGCGATCGCGACCGCATCGTGCATGCCACGAGCCTTCCGCCGCCTCACCTACAAGACCCAGGTGTTCGTGTTCCACGAGGGCGACCACTACCGCACGCGGCTGACGCACAGCCTGGAGGTGGCGCAGATCGCCCGCGCCATCGCCCGCCTGCTGTGGCTGGACGAGGACCTGGCCGAGGCGCTGGCGCTGGCGCACGATCTGGGCCATCCGCCGTTCGGCCATGCCGGCGAGCGCGCGCTGGCGGCGGCGACCGCGCCCTACGGCGGCTTCGACCACAACGCGCAGAGCCTCAAGGTGGTGACGCGGCTCGAGCGCAAGTATGCGGCCTTCGACGGCCTCAACCTGTCGCTCGAGACGCTGGAAGGGCTCGCCAAGCACAACGGCCCGCTGACCGGGCGAGCGGGACGATGAGCGCGTGCTGATCGCGGCCATCGCCGCAGCCGGCCTCGAGGGGCGACTGCACCTGTCCCTGTTCGCGCCGGCCGAGGCGCAGGTGGCGGCCATCGCCGACGATATCGCCTACAACTGCCACGACCTCGACGACGGCCTGCGTGCCGGGCTGATCGGCCTCGACGATCTGGTCGACGTGCCGCTGGCGGGGCGGTTCGTCGCCGAGGCGGCCGGGATGGGCGATCGAGACCGGCCGCGTCATCTACGAGGTCAACCGGCGCATGATCACGGCCATGATCGACGACGTGGTGCGCTGTTCGAAGGCGCGCCTGGAGGCGCTCGATGAGCCGAGCCTGCGCGGCGTGCGCGCGGCCGGCCGGCCGGTGATCGTGCTGTCGGAGGAGCGCCGCGCCGAGATGATGGGCCTGAAGGACTTCCTGTATCGCCAAGGTCTATCGCCACCCGCGCGTCATGCACGTCATGCGCGGGGCCGAGCAGATCGTTGCCGACCTGTTCGCGCGCTACCTGGCCGAACCCGAGCGAGATGCCGGTCCCTGGCGCAGCGCCGGCGCTGGGGAAGGCGAGCGCGCGGCGCGTGGTGGCCGACTTCGTGGCCGGCATGACCGACCGCTACGCCATCAACGAGCACCGGCGCTTGTTTGACGCTACCCCTGAATTGCGTTAGCCCGGCGCATCTTCCAACAGCCCTCGGGGCCGGGACCGCCATGCCGGAACTGCCGTTGAACGTGTATGCGCTGGTGCAAGGCCGCGTGGTCGAGGCGCTCAACGCGCTGACGCGCGAGGGCGCGCTGCCGGCCGGGCTCGATCTCTCCAACGTCGAGGTGTCGCCGCCGCGCGATGCCGCGCATGGCGATCTCGCCTGCAACGCCGCCATGGTGCTGGCGAAGGCCGCCAAGATGAAGCCGCGCGACATCGCCGACCAGCTGGCGGCCAAGCTGAAAGCCGATCCCGACATCGAAAGGATCGAGGTGGCGGGTCCCGGCTTCCTCAACATGAGCTTCGTGCCGGCCTTCTGGCACCGCGTGGTGACGGCCATCCTGAAGCAGGGGGCGGCCTACGGGCGCGCCGCCATCGGCAAGGGCGAGAAGGTCGACGTGGAGTACGTCTCCGCCAACCCGACCGGGCCGATGCACGTCGGGCATGGGCGCGGCGCGGTGTTCGGCGATGCGCTGGCCAAACCTGCTGCAGTTCGCCGGCTTCGCGGTGACGCGCGAGTACTACATCAACGATGCCGGCGCGCAGGTCGATGCGCTCGCCCGCTCCGCCTACCTGCGCTACCGCGAGGCGCTGGGCGAGGAGATCGGCGAGATCCCGGCCGGGCTCTATCCGGGCGACTACCTGAAGCCGGTCGGCGAGCCGCGCTGGCCGAGGAGCACGGCCACTCGCTGCTCAACTTCCCCGAGGAGCGCTGGCTGCCGCTGGTGCGCGAGTTCGCCATCGACCGCATGCTGGAGCTGATCAAGGAGGACCTCGGCGCGCTCAATATCCACCACGAGGTGTTCTTCTCGGAGCGCTCACTGACGGCCGGCGGCAAGGACGAGGTGCGCGCCACCATCGAGGAGCTGGTCGCCAAGGGGCTCGTCTACCAGGGCCGGCTGCCGCGCGCCCAAGGGCCACGACGACGGCGAGTGGGAGGATCGCGAGCAAACGCTGTTCAAGTCGACCCAGTTCGGCGACGACGTCGATCGGGCGCTGCAGAAATCGGACGGCGGCTACACCTACTTCGCCTCCGACATGGCCTATCACCACAACAAGATCGCGCGCGGCTTCCAGCATCTGATCAACGTGTTCGGCGCCGACCACGTCGGCTACATCACGCGCATGAAGGCGGCGGTGGCGGCGCTGTCGGACGGCAAGGTCGATCTCGACATCAAGGTGTGCCAGCTGGTGAAGCTGTTCCGGGGCGGCGAGCCGGTGAAGATGTCGAAGCGGGCCGGTACGTTCGTCACGTTGCGCGACGTGGTCGACGAGGTGGGGCCCGATCCCGTGCGCTTCATGATGCTCTACCGCAAGAACGACGCGCCGCTCGATTTCGATCTCGCCAAGGTGGTGGAGCAGTCGAAGGACAACCCCGTCTTCTACGTGCAGTACGCGCACGCACGGGCGCATTCGGTGTTTCGCAACGTGGCGGAAGTTTTTCCACAGATGAGCGCGGACTCGGCAGCGGTGCGCTCGGCCGATCTGTCGCCCCTGACGGATGTCGGCGAACTCGATCTGATCCGTAAGCTGTCGGCTTTTCCAGTCCTCGTCGAAGGTGCCGCGCGTGCCCACGAGCCACACCGGCTCGCCTTCTATCTATATGATTTAGCTTCAGCTTTTCACGCGCAATGGACGAAGGGCAATGAATCGCCACATTTGCGATTTATCCAAGCCACCGACGGGACTTTAACCGCAGCACGCCTCGCGTTGATCTTGGCCACCCAACAGGCGTTGGCCACAGGATTGGCGCTCCTGGGCGTACAAGCCCCTCAGGAGATGCGATAGAGTCGTGATTCGACGCACGCGGGGCAACGAGTAGAGGAACGGGGCATGTCTCGGAACGGGCAGATTGGCCAGGGGCGGAGGCGCAATCCGGCGGAGCAGGATCCGTTCGCCCAGCAAGATCCTTACGCCCAACAGGATCCTTACGCCGCGCAAGATCCGTATGCCCCGCAGTGGCCGCAGCAGCCAACCGCCTATCCTGACCCGAACTACATCAGCGGTGGCCAGCAAGGCGCCTACCACTATCCGGCCGAGGCAGAGCCTTTCGGTCAAGGCCAGATGCCGGGCCTCGACCGCTTTGCTCCGCAGCAGAACGGCGGGCAGCAGCAGTGGGGCGGCCAGCAGCAGGATCCGCGCGGCTACGATCTGGGCAGCTACATGCCGAACGGCGCGCAGGGCTTTCCGCAGCAGCAGGAGCCCGTGCAGTACGCGCCGCCTCAGCAGCAGAGCTACGCGGAGCCCGAGGCCGAGTACGACGACGGTCTGGAGGACGGCGACGACGAGCCGCGCAGCGGCCGCCGCTGGATGGTGATCGCGGTTGCCCTGGTCGGTGCCATCGGTCTCGGCGGCGGGCTGGCCTACACCTACAAGATGTTCTTCACCAACGGCTCGGGTCGTGCTGCGATCGTCAAGAACGTCGAGCCGCCGAACAAGGTCAAGCCGGTCAGCGCCGCAAGCGAGAACGCGCAGGTCGACAAGAAGCTGTTCACGCGCCTCGGCGAGGACGGCGGCGGCCGTGTCCGGCAGCGAGCCTGAAGCGCAGACCGACAACCTGAGCAAGTGAGGCCAGCGGGCCGCGGCCGGTGCGGATTGTTCCGATCCAGCCGGGCGGTGGCCAGGGCCAGGGTCCGGGCCAGGTCACGACGACCGGCAGCACGGAGTCGGGCGGCCGGGCGGGGATGGTGGCCGTACCTGGGCTGATGATCGATCCTGGCGGCCCACGCGGGCGCGCGCCGCAGCAGGGTCAGGGCGGCCAGCAGCAGCTGCCGCAACAGCAAGGTCCACAGCAGCAAACAGCGCAGCAGCAAGGTCCGCAGCAGGGTTCGCCCGTGCGTATCGCGGCGCTGCCGCAGCAGCAGGCGACGCAACAGGCCGCGACTGAGCCGGTTCTTCCCCCAGGCGGCCGGTAACCATACCGACCACGCCAACGACATCGGGCGGGTCTGGTACGTCGGGGGCGTCGGCGGCCACGGGTGCAGGCGGGCCGGTGCAAACCGCGCCGAAGGCGCCGCCGGTGCAGCGGAGGGAAGCATCGGCCGTTGGCGGGCCGGTCTCGAGCGGCTATGTCGCCGTGCTGTCTTCGAAGAAGTCGCGCATGGACGCCATGAAGGCCTATGCCAGCCTCGACCAGAAGTATCGCGACATGCTGGCGTCCAGCACGTTCGACGTCCAGGAGGCCGACCTCGGCGACAAGGGCGTATGGTATCGTGCGGTGATCGGGCCGCCGCGCTCGTATGACGGCGCCAAGAAGATCTGCGAGGATCTGAAGTCCGCCGGCCACCCGGACTGCTGGCCGGCCAAGTACTGACGGCCTACACTGCCTGCCAGGTGCGGCGCGCTCTTGAAGTGCGCCGCCGCAGGGCTCTTGTCGCAGAGGCGCGAAGGCTTTCCAGATGCTGTCGGCGTTCATTGCTGGGCTGGCCGGTACGCAGCTTGACGCGCGCGAAGCTGCGCTGCTGCGCGAGGCGCGCCCATGCGGCGTCATCCTGTTTGCCCGCAACATCGAGAGCCCCGAGCAGGTACGCCGCCTGACCGGCGATGTGCGAGCGGCGATCGGCGCCGACGACCTGCTGGTGCTGATCGATCAGGAGGGTGGCCGAGTGCAGCGGCTGCGGCCTCCGCATTGGCGTGCGTTGCCGCCGGCTGCCGCCTACGGCAAGGTCTATCAGCGCAACCCCGATGAAGCGCTGCGGTCGGCGCGGCTGGCCGCCCGGCTGACGGCAGCGGACTTGTCTGCTCTCGGCATCAACACCGACTGCACACCGGTGCTCGACGTGCCGGTCCCCGGCAGCCACGACGTGATCGGCGACCGCGCGTATGGCTCCACTCCGGATCAGGTCGCTGCCCTTGGCCGCGCCGTTGCCGAAGGATTCATGGCCGGTGGCGTGCTGCCCGTCATCAAGCACATCCCCGGGCATGGCCGCGCCACCAAGGACAGCCATCTCGATCTGCCGGTGGTCTCGGCATCGCGCAGCGACCTGGAGGCGAACGATTTCGCGCCGTTTCGGGCTCTGGCCGGCATGCCCGCGGCCATGACCGCGCACGTCGTGTTCACGGCCATCGATGCCGATGCGCCGGCCAGCACGTCGGCCCGCGTGACGGCCGACATCATCCGCGGCGCGATCGGCTTCGACGGGCTGCTGATGAGCGACGATCTCGGCATGCGCGCGCTGACGGGAACGATCGCGGAACGGGCGCAGGCCGTGCTCGCGGCGGGGTCGGACGTGGCGCTGCTGTGCGGCGGCGACCTGGCCGAGACCGAGAGCGTGGCCGGCGTCGTCCCGCTCTTGCAGGGGGACGGACAGGCCCGATTCGTCAACGCCTGTGCCGTTTTCAGGCAACAGAGCACCTTTGACGTGGCCGAGGCAGAGGCTTGTCTCGGCGAGGTTTTGCGCGGCCTCGCCTGAATCAGTGTAGGCTGCACGCTTGTGACGATTCACAGGTTATCCACCAGCGTCCCGATTGCGAAGTTCCCCAAATCTTGCCGCTCGCATCTCATGCGAACTTCGCGATCAAGAGGGACTCTGGAAACATAACCCTGGAACATAGAGGTGCCGGTGTGATTGACACTGGCAGTAAGCCGGAATGACAGAGGCCAGCATGAGCGCGGCCGAGCCGGAGATCGGCAACGAGGTCTGGGAGGCGGGCGAGGAAGCGCCGCGCCTGGATGAGGCGCTCGTCGTCAGCCTGGATGGATTCGCTGGTCCGCTCGACGTGCTGCTGGCGCTGGCCCGCACGCAGAAGGTGGACCTGGCCAAGATTTCCGTGCTGGCGCTGGCCGAGCAGTACCTCGGCTTCATCGCCCATGCCCGCAAGTTCAGGCTGGAGCTGGCCGCCGACTACCTGGTGATGGCCGCCTGGCTCGCCTACCTCAAGTCCAAGCTGCTGCTGCCGCGCGAGCCGTCGACGGCGGATCAGCCGTCGGGCGAGGAACTGGCGGCGCGGCTGGCGTTTCGCCTCAAGCGGCTGGAGGCCATGCGCAACGCCGCCGCCACCCTGATGACGCGGCGCCGGCTCGGCCGCGACGTGTTCGCCCGCGGCATGCCGGAAGGCGTGCGCACCATCCGCGTGCGCCAGTACACCGCCGTGGTGTACGACCTGCTCAAGGCCTATGCCGAGCAACGCTCGCGCACGGTCAAACGGGTGCACGTGGTGCCGCGCCGCACCGTCTGGTCCATCAAGGATGCCCGCGACCGATTGCAGAGGCTGGTCGGCCGCGGCGCCGCGCAGTGGGTGCAGCTCGACTTGTACCTCGAGCAGTATCTGCCGGGCCCAGAGCTTGCCCGCACGGCGCTGGCCAGTTCGTTCGGCGCCACGCTGGAGATGGCGCGCGATGGCTTGGTCGAGCTCTCGCAGGCAGAGCCGTTCGCACCCATCTACATGCGCAGGCGCGAGGAAGGCGCCGAGTGGCAGCGCGTCAGTTGAGTCCCCCAGTCTGAGTCCGAGTCATGTCGGAGTTTCAGAACCTGCCGAATAAGAAGGGGACAGACATGGTTCCGCCGAAGCTCAACGTAGTGCCGCATCGGCAGGATCCGGACGACAGCAACGACGACGACGTGATGCGCGAGCTGACGCACACGCCGGCGCCGGAGAGCACGCGCGGTCTGCCGTCCAACATTGCGCAGCTGCCGTCGGCCGACCGCCGCGAGCAGCTCAGGATTCTCGAGGCGCTGCTGTTTGCCGCCTCCGAGCCGCTTGCCGAGGCCTACCTCGCGAGCCATCTCAAGTCGGACGACGACGTGCCGGCGCTGCTCGAGGAGCTGCAGGGCTTCTACGCCAGCCGCGGCATCAACCTGATGCGGGTGGCCGGCAAGTGGGCGTTCCGCACCGCCGAGGACCTGGCCTACCTGCTGGAGCGGCACGCCACCGAGCAGCGCAAGCTCTCCAAGGCGGCCATGGAGACGCTGGCCATCATCGCCTACCACCAGCCGGTGACGCGCGCCGAGATCGAGGAGATCCGCGGCGTGGCGGTCTCGGCCGGCACCATCGACGTGCTGATGGAGGTGAACTGGGTGCGCCCGCGCGGCCGCCGCCGCGCGCCGGGCCGGCCCATCACCTACGGCACCACCGATCAGTTCCTGGAGCACTTCGGCTTCGACGGCATCAAGGACCTGCCGGGCCTCACCGAGCTGAAGGGCTCCGGCCTGCTCAGCAGCAACCTGCCGCCCGACTTCACGGTGCCCGAGCCCAACGACGCCATGGCCCTGATGCCCGACGAGCTGCCGCTCGACGCGGGCGAGGAAGAAACCGGCGAGCTGCCCCTCGGCGACGGCGACGACGACCGCGGCCCGAAGGGGGCTGCGTAGAGCAAGATTGCCGCCAGATAGTGCCTTCCGAGATCGCCGGACCCCACTCTGACGTCACCCGGCGCCACGAGTGCCTTCCAGGGTGATGCGAGACTAGCAAGACCAAAGACCTGTTAGCAGGGTGTCGCCTGACGCATTGTCGTCACAACGGGGGCGATTGAATGAGCGCGTACCGGCGCCTTGATGTGGCCGGTCCCGGCTGGTCCCGACGGGCTCGCATGCAAGCTGGCGTCGAGATGGCGATGCATCGTGTGTGGCGCACGGATTTCGGTCGACCCGTGTCGGAAAGACCCTACGGCTTCCGCGAATACTCGGTCAGCTCCTCGACGTTGGAGTCTCTGAGCCGCCCGTCGTAGCGCGCTTCGGTCTTCCTCTTGACCCAGCGGTTGACTGCCGGCGCGTACCAATACACGAACGTCCACGTCGAAGACTTGGTTTGGTCCCGCGTGTTCACCAGTCGCGTGGTCGTTTCGACCTGATAGGTATCGAACGTGCCGGCAGGCGTTGTGACCTGCTCCTGCTTGACGACTTTCGCAACTCCGGACGCGCGGTATGCGATGCCTGATTGCCGATGCTGGGCGTTTGCATCCGATCGCCACTGCTTGCCAACCTGCAGCGGCATCTTGATGCCGAGGCCGCTCGGGTTGACCTTCCAGGCGCCGTCGTCAATTCGACCCCAGTCGAGGTCGAATATCATCGTTAGCGGCCGGTCCTTGCCTCGCATGGTAGCGCGTGTGGTGATTTCCTTGTCGGTGACCTCGACCACCACGACGGTCACGGAATGCCTCAGGTCGCCGGTCAGGTCGTCCTTGATGTCGTACGACCAGCGATCGCCAACGCGCACGGGATCAGGCTCGGCCGCCTGAGCCGCTGCGGTCCAGCCGAGCAGCGTGAACACACGGATCGCAATGCGTTGCACGATCTTCATGCGGTGCATCCCTCAAACGCCACCGAGTGCGGTCAGCCACGGCGCGCCGCCCGACACTAGCGCGGAGTAGGCAAAGGAACCTGGGAGCATGGTGTCTTCGCCGGAAGATCGATGCCCATCCTGCAATCCCGGAAGGGTCATTGGCTCCGTGTCATCCGGCGCTAAGGTTTTCGCGAGTATTCGACGAGCTCCTCGGTGTGTAAGTCGCGCAGGCGGCCTTCGATCTTCACGCTATACGTCTTGCGCACCCAGCGATTGATACTTGGCGCGTACCACCAGGCAGCGGTGACCATTGCGGCCTTGGTCTGGTCATTGGAATTGACCAGGCGCATCGTGGTTTCGATCTTGAACGCATCGAACGTGCCCGCGCCCGTGGTTACCTTTTCCTCGCTCACCACCTTGGACTGACCGGTAGTGCTCAAAGCTGTTCCATTCTGAAAGTGGCTGGCCTTGTTCTCGAAGCGCCAGTCCTTCCCGACCTGGAGCGGGGCTTGGATGCCTGTACCGTCGGAAGGCCTGTACTTCCAAATGCTGTCGTCGATGCGGTTCCAGCTTCGGTCAAACACGATCTGCTGCGGACGCGCGGCGCCTCGGACCGATACGCGCGTGTTGATCTCACTCTCGGAAACATCGAGCACGACGACCGTCGTCGTCGATTTCAGGTCTCCGGTGATTTCGTCCTTGACCTCGTAGACCCACCGATCGCCAGGCAGGACGCTGGCGAGGTCGGCCGTTTGCGCGGATGCTTCACAGAGGGTGCCGAACGTCACCAGCAGGAAGATCAACCACTTGCTCTTCATGGATATCTCCTGACCGCACGTGGATCTGGCTGCGTCACGACGCCAACGGCGTCCGCACGTCGAACGGAGCGGAAAATCAATGCGTCTTCGTGGGGCGCCCAACGGAATGACCGATCACACGGTGGTGCGGCGCCTCTGTGACACGTTCTCTCCGGAAATTGGGGTTTTGAGAAACGTGTGGGCGCGGGCGATGCGAGTGACCCGCGCTCCTGCGAGACCGTCATCCGCGCGCCGCCTAACGCCCACCTGTCATCCCGGAATTTCGCGCGTCAGCGAAATATCCGGGACCCAGGTGCAACTTACTCCTTCGCCAACCCCAGCTCCTTCAGCAGCTGCGCCGCCGTGGTGCTGAACTTGGCGGCGAAGGCGCGCGCCTCATCGGAGGTTTCCCACACCGGCGTGATGCCGCGCTCCTTCATCGGCGCCTGCACGTCGTCGCGGGCATGCGCCTTCTTCGCCCGCTCGGCGATGGTTGCCCGCACGTCGGCGGGCACGCCCTTCGGCAGCGTCAGCGCGAACCAGTTGACGAACTGCCAGTCGAGGCCGGTCGCTTCCTTGAGCGTCGGCACGTTCGGCATGCTCGACATGCGCTGCGCATCCATGACCGCGACGATCTTGACCTTGCCGGCGTCGGCCAGCGCCTTCGCCTCGATCGGAGAGACGGCGAGGAAGCTCAACTGACCGGCGGCCAACTCCTGCAGGGCAGGCGCGCCGCCCTGGCTCGGGATGTACTTGATCTGATCGGTCGGAGCGCCGGTGGCCTTGCTGAGGCCGGCCGCGGCCAGGTGCCAGGCGCCGCCCGGGCCGGTGCCGGATGCCGACAGCGCGTTCTTCTGCGCGCCCTTGATGGCGGCAACCACGTCCGCCGCCGACTTATAGGGGCCGTCGGTCTGGATGGTGATGCCCGACGGGAATCGTGACGATGCGCGAGACGATGTCGAAGCTGTCGGGCGTGATGTCGGCCAGCCCGATGGTCTTGAACGTGGCGATCTCGGACGTCGCGACGCCGAAGGTGTAGCCGTCGGGCGCCGCGGTCATGATGGCCGTGTGGCCGGTGACGCCGCTGCCGCCGGTGCGGTTGACGACGTTGACGGGCTGCCCGAATTCCTTCTCGAGGCCGGCCGCCAGGATGCGCGAGACGAGGTCGGCGCCGCCGCCGGCCGCCCACGGCACGATCAGGGTGATGGGCCGCTCCGGGTATTTCTGGGCCGCGGCCGGGCCTCCGAGCGCGATGGCCAAGGCCGCCGCGCTGAACGCGGCCGTCAGCAAACGTCGCGAAAGCATGGGCATTTCCTCCGATATTTTCTGGTCTGGTGCTGCGAAAAGTACCAGCAACCCAGCCTCCATTCTAGGCTGGCGCGGGTCATATCTGATCTGCCCATGCCAATCGGCTCTTGCAGCCGGCATTGGCCCCGCGCATCTCCTTGAGCTAGAAGGCCCGAGAGCGAGGTCAGCAGCCGGTGAACTTCACAGACAATTTTCGCGCACGGCGGCGCGGGGCGGACATGGCGGCGCAGCCGGCGACCGGACGCGCCGCGGCGACCATCGCCGCCCGGCTGACCTTCGAAGGCGTGGAGCGCGCCTATGACTCGGGCGAGGCGCTCAGCGGCTTTTCCCTCGACATCGCCCCGGCCGAGGTGGTCTGCCTGCTGGGGCCCTCCGGCAGCGGCAAGACCACCCTGCTGCGCATCGCCTCGGGCATCGACAAGCCGACCGCCGGCCGCGTGCTGATCAACGACCAGGAGGTGGCGGGGCCGGCGCGCTTCGTGCCGCCCGAGAAGCGCAACGTCGGCCTGATGTTCCAGGACTTCGCGCTGTTCCCGCACCTGACGATCGTCGACAACGTCGCCTTCGGCCTGAAGTCGCTGCCCAGGGAGGAGGCCCGCCGCGAGGCGCTGGCGGCGTTGGCGCGCGTCGGCCTGGAGCGCACCGCCAACGACTATCCGCACATCCTGTCGGGCGGCGAGCAGCAGCGCGTCGCGCTGGCGCGAGCCATCCTGCCGCGTCCGTCCGTGATGCTGATGGACGAGCCGTTCTCCGGCCTCGACGTGCAGCTGCGCGAGAAGATGCAGGAGGAGACGCTGCGCCTGCTGCGCGAGACGCGCGCCACCTGCCTGATCGTCACGCATGCGCCGGCCGAGGCCATCCGCCTCGGCGACCGCATCGCGGTGATGCGGGCGGGCAAGCTGGTGCAGGCCGGCAAGGCCGAGGAACTCTACCGCAACCCGGCCGACCTGTTCGTTGCCCGGCTGTTCTCCGAGATCAACGAGATCCCGGTGCGGGTGCGAGGGCGGGGCGCTGCGCACGCCCATCGGGGTGTTCGTGGTGCCGGAGTTTGGCGAGGGCCAAATTGCCACGCTTTGCATCCGCCGCAGGGCCATTCGCGTATTGCCGGCAGGGCAGGGGCTTGCAGGACGTGTCCTGCATGCCAAATTCCTAGGCGACCTGGCCGTGCTGGAGATCGCGGCCGAGGGCTTCGACCGGCCGCTGCTGACGCTGGTCAGGGAAGGCGAGGAGCCGGCGCGCGGGACGGAGGTGTCGATCGCGGTCGATCCGGCCAGCGTCCTGGTGTTTCCGGCCGAGCCAGACGCAGAATTATGAAGCGGAGTTAATCGGCGAGAAGCCGGAAATCGGCTTGAATTCAGGTGCTTAGGCCGCATCACGAGTGGTGTGGCAAACTTGCCGGGGGATGGCCTTTCTGCGATAGTGCCGCCAAATCGCGATAGCGCGGCGAAGTCCGCAAGGGAGTGAGAAGACATGGGTGGCTTGAGCGTCTGGCACTGGCTGATCTTCCTGGCCGTTGCCCTTCTGCTGTTTGGCGGCAGCGGCAAGATCTCCTCGATCATGGGTGACGTGGCCAAGGGCATCAAGAGCTTCAAGAAGGGCATGTCCGAGGACGAGGAAACGGTCAAGAAGGACGACCCGTTCAAGAAGGACGACCCGAAGTCGATCGAGGCGACGGCTGCCAAGCCCGTGCAGACGGCCACGGCGGAAACCAAGAAGGCCGGCTAGCCTCGGATTGTCATACCGGGGCTTGTCCCCGGTATCCAGCGATCGACGGGCTTCAGAGCAAGCGGCACCATAGATCCCGGGTACAAGGCCCGGGATGACACGTTCTGGTGGCGGCGACCCTAGGTTGAGCGGATGTTTGATTTCACGTCCAGCAAGCTGCTGATCCTCGGCATCGTGGCGCTGCTCGTCATCGGTCCGAAGGAGCTGCCGGGATTGCTGCGCACGCTTGGCAAGTACATGGGCATCATCCGCAAGCACGCCAACGAGTTCCGCGCCCAGTTCGACGAGGCGATGCGCGACAGCGAGCTGGAGGCCCTCAAGAAAGAGGTCGAGACGATCGGCAAGGACACCGAGGCCACCATCCGCTCGGCCGAGCAGACCGTGCAGAGCGAGGTGGATGCGGCCCGCGCCAGCGTCGACACGGCCATGGACGATCCGGCCCAGAAGTTCGCGGCCGACGCCAACGCGCCCACGGATTCCGGCACGCCTGCGGAGCCCTTGTTGCCGGTGGCGAGCGGCGGCGGTGCAGCGGGCGCGACGGCGCCGCTCAACGGTGCAGGCCACCCGCACGAGCCGGAGCCCGCGGTCGAGACCGCGGGCCAGCCTGCCCACGTTCCCGACAAGACGGGGGCCTGATCCGTGCAAGAGAGCGTCAACCGCGAAGGGCACGACGAGGTGGAGGCGTCCAAGGCGCCTCTGATGGATCATCTGATCGAGCTGCGCACGCGGCTGATCTACGCGCTGATCGGCGTCGGCATCGGCTTCGCCATCTGCTTTTACTTCGCCTCCGACCTCTACAACCTGCTGGTCTGGCCCTACCAGGTGGCGCGCGGCGAAGGGCAGAAGATCGAGATGATCTACACCGCCCCGCACGAGTTCTTCTTCACCAAGCTGAAGCTCGCCATGTTCGGCGCGGTGTTCCTGGCCTTCCCGATCATCGCCACGCAGGTCTACAAGTTCGTGGCGCCGGGCCTCTACAAGAACGAGCGGCAGGCCTTCCGGCCGTACCTGTTCGCGACCTTCGTGCTGTTCATAGCCGGGGCGGCGGTCGTCTATTTCGTCGTCATGCCGCTGGCCATGAAGTTCTTCCTGTCGATGGAGCAGACCGGCGGCCAGGTCGAGATCCACCTGCAGGCCAAGGTCAGCGAATACCTGTCGCTGATCATGACGCTGATCCTGGGCTTCGGCATCATGTTCCAGCTGCCCGTGGTGCTGACCCTGCTGGCGCAGGCCGGCATCATCGGCGCGCAGAACCTGAGGGATTTCCGCCGCTACGCCATCGTCGCCATCACGGCGGCCGCCGGCATCCTGTCGCCGCCCGACCCCTTCAGCATGATCGCCATGGCGCTACCCACCATCCTGCTCTACGAGGCCTCGATCTGGGCCGTGGCCCGCGTCGAGCGATCGCGCGCGGCCCGCGAGGCGGCAGCGCAGGCCGCCGCCGAGTTGACGGCCGCGGCTGGACCAAATTCGTCTTCGCCGTATAGCACCGCGTTGCCTCCCCCTTGAGGGGGGAGGACGGAACGCCACGGATTTAGCTCGCCCATCGCAACGGTCATCGACCACCGACAGGCGAGCTAAGTCCGATGGCGTTCCTGGTGGGGGTGGCGTTGCCCAGTACGCGGCCGGTCACCCCCACCCGATGCGTCCAGCGCCTTAGATCGGCCGTTGCGTGCGCGGGTCGGTCAGCGTTGGCCGATCTAAGCCGCGGACGCATCGCCCTCCCCCCTCAAGGGGGAGGCAGAGCGCAAGAGCGAGAGGCCAGCGCCGTGTTCGACATCAAGTGGATACGCGACAACCCGGACGCGTTCGACGCGGGATTGAAGCGGCGCGGCATCGCGCCGGGCGGCGACGTGAAGTTCTCGGCCGAGCTGATCGCGCTCGACGAGAAGCGGCGCGAGGTGGTGACGCGCCTGCAGGAGGCGCAGGCGCGGCGCAATGCGGCGTCGAAGGAAATCGGCAAGGCCAAGGGCGCCAAGGACGAGGCCAAGGCCGCGGCGCTGATGGCCGAGGTGGCGGCGCTCAAGGATGCGCTGGCCAAGGGCGAGGACGAGCAGCGCGCCGCCGACAAGGCGCTGCAACGATGCGCTGTCTGTCATCCCCAACACGCCGCGCGAGGACGTGCCGGAGGGCAAGGACGAGCACGGCAACGTGGAGCAGCGCAAGGTCGGCACGCCGCCGAAGCTCGTCGGCGTCAACAAGCCGCTGCAGCACTTCGAGATCGGCGAGCGGCTCGGCCTGATGGACTTCGAGACGGCGGCCAAGCTGTCCGGCGCGCGCTTCGTGGTGCTGAAGGGCGCGCTGGCGCGCATGGAGCGCGCGCTCGGCGCGTTCATGCTCGACATGCACACGCGCCGGAGAAGAACGGAATTGGTGGCTACACCGAGATCGCGCCGCCGATTTTGGTGCGCGACGACGCGATGTACGGCACGGCGCAGTTGCCGAAGTTTGCAGGAGGATCAGTTTGCAACGCGAAGCAATGCGAGACGGCGACGAAGATTTCGAATGTTGGAACGGTTCAATGTCAGCTGCAGATCGAACAGAAGATCGATGGATGCGGAGCAGCTCGATGCAGCGTGACATCGATGCAGCAGATTTGAGAGAGCTTCCGTCGACATATGACTAGCGTGCGCGCTATCGAATGCGGATTGGCAGAGCAGTCGAAGACTTTGGCTCATCCCCACCGCCGAAGTCCCCCTCACCAACCTCGTGCGCGAGAAGATCACCGACGAGGCGGAGCTGCCGATCCGCGTCACCGCCTTCACGCCGTGCTTCCGCGCCGAGGCCGGCGCCGCGGGCAAGGACACGCGCGGCATGATCCGGCAGCACCAGTTCTCCAAGGTCGAGCTGGTGTCCATCACCACGCCGGAGCAATCCAGCGCCGAGCACGAGCGCATGACGGCCTGCGCCGAGGAAGTGCTGAAACGCCTCGGCCTCGCCTATCGCACCATGCTGCTCTGCACCGGCGACATGGGCTTTGCCTCGCAGAAGACCTACGACATCGAGGTGTGGCTGCCGGGGCAGGACACCTACCGCGAGATTTCCTCCTGCTCGGTGTGCGGCGACTTCCAGGCGCGGCGCATGAACGCGCGCTATCGCCCGAAGGGCGGCAAGGGCACCGAGTTCGTGCACACGCTGAACGGCTCGGGCCTCGCGGTCGGCCGCACGCTGGTCGCCATCCTGGAGAACTACCAGCAGGCCGACGGCTCCGTCGCCATCCCCGACGCGCTGCAGCCCTACATGGGCGGCCTGAAGAAGATCGAGGCGGCTTAGCACCCACTACCCGTCATCCCGGAATGCGCGCCAGCGCATATCCGGGACCCGCATGCGCAAGTGGACTGGTCGGGATCGCGTCGCGAATCGGCGCGATACGGGTCGTGCCGCTGCGCGCGATCTGCCTTTCACTTCCGGGGAGGCCCCGACGAGGCGCGAATGACGATCTCCGCCGCACATTCAAACTCGATGTCCTCGGGGCGGTTCTCGACCCGGGCTGCCAGTAGTCGCGCCGCCCGCCGACCGACTTCGTCACTCGACACCCGTACGGTGGTAACCGGTATCGGCATCTCGCGCATGATCTCGATATCGTCGTAGCCGACGATCGACAGCTGCCCCGGCACGTCGATGCCTTGCGCCGCGGCTTCGAGCATGGCGCCGACGGCAAGGTAGGCGTTGCCGCAAATCAGAGCCGTCGGCCAGGGCTTGCGGGCAAAGATGCGGCGGAAATGCTGGCGAGCTTCCGCGATGCTCCACAGGCCAACCACGAAATGCGCCGGCTGTACCGCGATCGATCGTTCGGCCAGCGCATCGCGTATGCCTTGCAGGCGGGCCTGGGCGCGGTCGTTGTGTTCCGCCGACTGGCCGATCACGCCGAACCGCCGGTGGCCGAGGTCGGCCAGGTAGGTGGTCAGGCGATAGAGGGCGTTGTGGTTGTCGGGACCAACGCAGGTGCCGTGGCTCTGCGGATTGTAGACGAACGTATTGACGTAGGGCACTCCGCAGTGACCGAGGAATTCCGTCAGCGCGGGATCGTGCGCCTCCCCGACCAGGATCAGGGCATCGACGCCACGCTCCACCAGCTTGCGCACCTGCTGGTACTCCTGCTCCGGCCGATATTCGGAGCAGGCCAGCAGCAGCGTGTAGCCGAGGCCGTTCAGCTCCTGCTGCAGCGCTTCGATGGCGCGCGCGAAATCGCCGTGCGAAAGGGTCGGGAAAACGGCGCCGATCGTCCCGGTTCGCCGCGTCGCCAGCGCGCGGGCGCGGCCATCAGGTATCCACCTGAGATGGCGCACGACGGATGCAATGCGGGTACGCAGCTCAGGAGATACCAGCTCGGGATTGTTGATGAAGCGCGAGACCGTTGCCGTCGAAACGCCCGCCACCTGCGCCACGTCACGCAGCCCGACGCGCGAGGCCGGTGCGTCGGCTGCCATGCGCCGGCTGCGCTCGGCCGGACGCGATGCGGGTGCGGATGCAGCGTCGCGATCGGGCTGTGCCTTCGGCTTCCGTCTCAAGGTCCGCTCCTGCTCGAGGCTACGACCCCATAGCACAGACTGAGAGGCGCTGCCGCGGATCGACAACCTTGCGCGCCGCGCTCAGGCAGATTGGGATGACAGCTTGTTTGCCCATCGCATGACGTGCTCCGCGACCGCGACCAGCTCGTTCTTCTGGTTGAACGCCTCGACCTTGGCCGTGCTGCGACCCCGCTCGCGGTCCACGTTGGCAACCGTGTAAGTCACGGTGACGGTGTCGCCGAGCATCACGGGCTTCAGGAAGCGCAGCTTGTCGTAGCCCGCCGACACCGGAAAGTCGGTGAGGCCTTCCTGATGGATCACGTGCGCGATGCTGATGGTCGATGCGGTCGACATGTATCCGACCAGCAGTGCGCCGTGCGCGATGCGGCCGCCGAGGTTCGACCGCTCCTTCATGTACTGGTCGTTGATGTGCGTGTCGCTGAAATCGCCGGTAATGCCGGCGAACAGGACGACGTCCGTCTCTCCCACCGTCTTGGCGAATTTGTAGCGCTGACCGACTTGCACGCTATCAAGGCCCGACTTGCCCACTTCAAGGTCTCCATATGGCTGGCTTTCAGCGCATCAAAACAGTGTCGCGACTGATTGTAAACGGTTACATAGGAGGATGCGCCTTTCTCCGGTCTTCCTCACGCATGCTTGATCCCATTGCGCGGTCTGAGAGCGTGCGCCTGCGCGATCACGCCTTCTCGGAGCTGGTGCCAGAGGAAGTCGAGCACGGCGTCGGCCTGTCCTTCGACCATGGCGCCGCCGGCAATCGCCGTGCACCCCGACGCCTGGGCCAGCTGGAGCAGCCTGGTGGGATCGCGTCGCGGCACGATGTCGACGACGGTGAGATGGCCGGGCAGCGAGGTCGCGGCGAGCGGCAACTCGTCTTCGCCGGTGAGGCCGACGGTCGTCGCATTGATGAGGATCGATATGTCGTCCAGGCCCGGCGCCGTTGTCGTCGCCGAGCACGCTGGATAGGTTGCTGCAATCGCCTCGGCAACGCTTTTCGCCCGAGCGGAGTTCAAATCGGTGACGTGGAGTGCGGCTGCACCGGCATCGGCCAGCGCGAAGGCGATGGCACTGCCCGCACCGCCTGCGCCAATCAGCCAGACGCGCTGCTGGCGCACGCTCTTGCCGGCCGCGGCAACGGCCCGCACCAGCCCGACGCCGTCGAACATGTCGGCCGTCCAGCGCCCGTCGGCTTCCCGGCGCAGCACATTGGTGGCTCCGACCTGCCTGGCACGGACGGCAACCTCGTCCGCGAGCGCCAAGGCCTGCTGCTTGAAGGGAAAGGTGACGATGATGCCATCGACGTTGGCCGTTTGCTGCAGGCCTCGCATGGCGACGTCGAAGGCGGCGGCCGGCACGTGCCAGGGTATCAGCACCGCATTCCTGCCGGACTTGTCGATGCGCGGGTTATAGACCAGCGGCGAGCGGGCATGGGCGATCGGATCGCCGACAATCGCGTAGATCCGTGTCGCGCCATCAATCGTGGTCATCACCACCTCCATGCCGGTCTTCGCTTGTGGTCTCCGGCGACCGTTGGTCATTTTCCGGATTGCTGGTATTCGTCAGGCAGCCCACGCAGCAACATGCCCGGAGCGCACCATGCAGAACCTCGTCGGCATCATCGGCCTTGGAGCAATGGGCGGCGGCATGGCCAGATCGCTGGCGCGCGCCGGGCATGGCATTGGCGTGTGCGACGTGCGTCCCGCCGCCGTGCAGGAGCTGAGCAACGAGGGCGCCACCGGCTTTGCCAATCCGCGCGAGCTTGGCGCAGCCTGCGGCATCGTCTTCGTGGTGGTCGTCAACGCCAAGCAGGCGGAGCAGGTGCTGTTCGGAGATGACGGCGCCGTGCAGGCGATGAAGGCCGGCAGCGTCGTCGTGCTGTGCAGCACCGTGCCTCCCGACTACGCCACGGCGCTCGGAGAACGATTGGCCGCCCGCAACATCCTGCTGCTCGACGCCCCCATCTCGGGTGGCGCGGCCAAGGCCGCCTCCGGCGAACTGACCGTGATGGCGGCCGGTGCGCCCGCAGCCTTCGAGCGCTGCGAGCCGGTGCTGAAAGCGGTGGCCCAGAAGGTCTATCGGCTGGGCGATGCGCCGGGCGCCGGCTCCACGGTCAAGATGATCAACCAGCTGCTGGCCGGCGTGCACATCGCCGCGGCGGCCGAGGCGATGGCGCTTGGCATCAAGGTCGGCGCCGATCCCAAGGTTCTCTACGAAGTGATCAGCAACAGCGCCGGCTCGTCGTGGATGTTCCAGAATCGCGTGCCGCACATCCTGGCCGGCGACTATGCACCGCGTTCGGCCGTGACCATCTTCGTCAAGGATCTCGGCATCGTGCTGGAGGCCGGCAAGGAGGCCCACATGCCGCTGCCGCTCTCGGCCGCCGCGCATCAGATGTACCTGATGGCGTGCGCGGCGGGGCATGGCAAGGAAGACGATGCGGCCGTCATCAAGATCTTTCCGGGGGTGGAGCTGCCTTCGGCTTCGCCGGGCGGCGCGGCTGCCAAGGGCTCAAAGGTCGGTCCGGGATAGCGCATAGTCGAGCTGGTAGAGGCCGCGCACCGGCTTGCCGGTGGCGCCCGCTTGCGCCAGCGAGGCGTCCCCGGTCAGGCTGCCGCGCAGATCGAGCGCCGCTTGCGTCGTCACCGTTTCGACCAGGAGGATCCAGTCGGCCTCCTTGTCGCGCACGCCGCGCATGGCCTTCTCGGCGGTGTCGGCCTTGTTCGCCTCCGGCACGCCGCGCAGCAGGTGCACCGCGGATACGCCGCGCTGCTTGGCGATCTCGGCCAGCAACCCGCTCGCCATCCGGCCCGAGAATTCGGCGGGATCGCTCGCAGTCTGCAGCTGGATGGTCTCGACCCACGCGCCGATGCCCCGCCCCGCTGAATGCGCGACCTCGCAGATGGTGCGCGAGGTATCCTTGAAGTTGCTCACCACCTTGCGCGTCCACGGCGTCGGGTCGTTGAGGCGCGCCAGATAGGGCGCGGCACCGAGCACCTGGTAGTTTTCTGTTTCATAGAAGTTGAAATAGGCCGGCGCGCCATCGATGGCGACGTAGCGGCGTCCGCGCAGGAAACCCGGCACGCCCACCCGCTCCGGAATGTGCTCCTTGACGTGCCATTCGAGGAACTCGGCCTCATAGCCCGGCGCCACGCCGTTCCAGATCGCGAGTACGCCTTTGCCGAGCAGCGGCATTCTCTACCCCTTCAGTCTGTGCATGTGCAGCCCGCCGCCGATGTCGACGTGCATGCCGGTGGCAAACGGCAGGCCGCCGGTGGCGAGCGTGACGACGGCCTGCGCAATGTCGTCGGGCGTTCCCCAGCGGCCCATGGGAACGCCGCCGGCGGCGATGAAGGCGTCGTAGCGTTCGGTTGCCGGCGCCGTCATGTCCGTCTTGATGATGCCCGGACGCACCTCGAACACGCCGACTTGCGCCTCGCTCAAGCGCGCCGCGAACAGCTTGCTCAGCATGGGCAGCGCCGACTTGGTGATGCAGTAGTCGGCCCGGCTGTCGCCGATCATCTCGGCATTGACCGAGCTGATGGTGACGACGGAGCGATAGGCCTGGCTGGCGCCGGCCGCGATCCAGCGCTTGGCCACGGCTTGTGTCAGGAAGAACGTGCCGCGCAGGTTGACGGCCACGCAGCGGTCGAAGCTTTCCGGCGACAGCTCCAGCATGTCGCCGCGCACCAGCGAGGTGACGCCGGCGTTGTTGACGAGACAGGTGATCGGGCCCAACTCGCGCTCGACGCGATCAACGAGCGCGGCGTGGCTCGCAATGTCAGCGACGTCGAAGGGGTAGTAGGCGCAGCGCTTGCCGTCGCCGAGCTTTTCGGCGGCCGCCGAGGTCTCCTCGATGCTGGCCATCGCGACCTTGAAGCCCGCACCCAGCAGCCCGTGCGCGATGGCGGCGCCTATGCCGCGACCTGCGCCGGTGACCAGGGCCGTGCCGCGATCAGCGGTCATTGCCTTCCTCCCGCCCGTTCAGGCCGTTGCCCGTCGCCGCCGACCCTCGGGGCTCGCTGCCTGCTGCATGGCGGCGATGTCGGACAGCAGCCCCATCGGCTCGGGCCTGAAGATGCGCGCGTCCATGCGCTTGAGGTTGGCCGCGACGCGCGGGCGGAACGCCATGAGCGGGAAGATGTCGCGTTCCATGTCGATGCCGGGCGCAATCTCGATCAGCTCCAGGTCCCGCCGACCGCGCGGAACACGCAGCGCTCGGTGACGAAAATGGCCGTGCGCCCCTCGCGCTCGGCGAACGCGGCATTGTAGCAGACCTGCTCGATGCGATCGACGAACTTGCGATGCCGGCCTTCCTGCTTGATCGCAAGCTTGCCGTCGCCCGTCGCCAGCTCTAGGCCGCCGGAGGTGAACGTGCCGCTGAACACCACGCGCTTGGCGTTCTGGCTGATGTTGATGAAGCCGCCGACGCCGACGATCTTCGAGCCGAACCGGCTGATGTTGACGTTGCCGGACGGATCGACCTCGGCAAACGACAGGAAGGCGATGTCGAGCCCGCCGCCGTCGTAGAAGTCGAACTGGTAGGGCTGGTCGACGATGGCGTCGTAGTTCTGCGACGCGCCGGAATCGACGCCGGTGAGCGGCGCTCCGCCGATGAAGCCCTGCTCGTTGGTCAGCACCATGCGATCGAGAATGTTCTCCTCGGTGGCGACCACCGATATGCCCGTCGAAATACCGGCGCCCAGATTGCAGATCGCGCCAGGCGTGATCTCCATGGCCGCGCGGCGCGCCACGATCTTGCGGACGTCGAACGGCAGGCGCTTCAGCGCGTGCAGCGGCACGCGGAACTCGCCGGCGTAGGCCGGGCTGTAGTCGGTCGCATAGGTCTGGCGCTGATCGGGATCGACCACGACGTAGTCGACCAGGATGCCCGGGATCTTCACCGTCTTGGCGGCGAGGGTGCCGCGCTGTGCCATGCGCTTGACCTGGACGATGACGATGCCGCCGTTGCGGCGCGTGGCCTGCGCGCACGACAGCATCTCGCCGAAGATGGCCTCCTGCTCCATGCTGACGTTGCCGTCCTCGTCGGCCGTGGTGCCGCGCAGGATCGCCACGTCGATGGGAAACGGCTTGAAGCGCAGATACTCGCGGCCGTCGATCTCCATCAGCTCGACGAGGTCTTCCTTGGCGCTCTTGCTCTGCCGCGCGCCGCCATGGCGGGGGTCGACGAAGGTGTGCAGGCCGGTGCGGGTGATGAGGCCGGGCCTGCCCGCGGCCATGTCGCGCATCAGCTGGGACAGAACCCCCTGCGGCAGGGTGTAGGACTCGATCTCTGTCGGAGACGGCGAGATCGATCATGACGGGTGAGTCGATCAGCGCGCTGGTGATCGACCGCTTGAGCATGCCGTCATGGCAAAAGCGGGCGGCGCCCTTGGTGGCGCGGTCGCCGAGGCCCACGACATGAATGAGCGTCAGTTTCCTGGGTGAGGCTTTCGCCAGGTAGCGTGCCTCGATCGCTTCCAGCACCTTCTCGGGGATGGCGTGGCCGCCACCCGATCCGCTCACCAGGACGTGGTCGCCGTCCGCTATCAGGTCGGCGGCGTGTTCCGCGCCAATGATCTTCATGACTGGGAGTACCGGGCTTGGGTCGCCGCGCGAATTTTTCGAGGCGATGGTTGACCAACGGGATATTCGCTTGTAACCGTTTACATGCGTCCGTCAGGCTGTCAAGCCGAGGTCGGCGCAGGTTCGGCAAATGAGATCCGGGCTGTTTGAAACCTGGGCGATTGGAAGGGAACTGCCCTCGACATGGCATCCAGCGTGTCACCGGATAGGAACGCCGACGGGACGCTCCGGCGGGTCACCGCGGAAGGCGTGCGGCCGCGCTCGTGGCTTGCCCGCAAGGCGCGGCTGGTCGGCTGGAGCCTGCTGCCGCCGCTGACGTTCGTCGCCAGCGTCGGTGCGTGGTGGGCTGCGGTCCGCCTGTTCAAGATTCCATCCTATCTGCTGCCCGGCCCCGGCGAGGTCTTCGGGCGCCTGGCGACCGACTATTCGATGCTGTGGACGCACGCGCAGGTGACGATGACCGAGATCGTGCTCGGCTTCGCCCTGACGGTCGCCACCGCCATTCCGCTCGGTCTCGTGATCGCCCTGTCGCTGCTTGCCAGGCAGCTGCTGTATCCGCCGATCATGCTGCTGCAGCTGGTGCCGAAGATCGCGGTGGCGCCGCTGTTCCTCGTGTGGCTCGGCTTCGGCATGGAATCGAAGGTGCTGCTGACGACGCTGATGACCTTCTTTCCGCTGCTGATCGCCAGCATCAGCGGGTTCCAGATCCTCGATGCGCGGCTGCTCTATCTCACCCGCTCGATGGGCGCGAGCACCTGGCAGACGTTCCGCTACCTGCGCTTCCCGGCGGCGTTGCCCGTCATCTTCTCGGGACTGAAGACATCGGCAACCATCGCCGCGACGGCCGCCATCGTCGCCGAGTTCGTCGGTGCCAACCAGGGGCTCGGCTACGTCCTGCTGCGCAGCACCAGCACGATGGACATGGAGCTCACCTTCGCCGTCCTCGTCGTGCTGACGCTGATCGGCATCATCATCAACTACGCCGTCGAATTTGCCGAGTGGGCCATGACCCCCTGGCAGAGGATCAGCAAAAGCTAGGCAGAGGCGACAGGGCGCTTCGGCTGCGCGTCAATCATCAACCCTGGTGGAGAGGAAGCGCACAATGCGTAAAGGGAACATGTGTCTGGGCAGCCATCGGCGCTGCCGCTTTCACGTTGGCTGTGGCGACCAGTGCCCTGGCGCAGACCAAACTGACCTTCCAGCTCAACTGGGTGGCGGGCGGCGCCAACGCGGGCTTCGCGGCGGCGGTCGGCGAGGGCTACTACAAGGATGCCGGGCTCGACGTCACCATCGTGCAGGGCAACGGCTCGGGCAACACGGCCCAGCTGGTGGCCAGCGGGCGCTCGGTGCTGGCCTATGCCGATGCCGTGGCGATCAGCCAGCTGGTCGCCAAGGGCGCGCCGATGACGGTCGTGTCGACCGTCTATCAGTCCAATCCGAACCAGGTGTCGGCGTTGAAGAAGACCGGCATCAAGTCGGTGAAGGACCTGGTCGGCAAGAAGGTCGGCGTACCGTCCGGCTCGTCGCAGACGACCATGCTGCCGCTCTTCTGGAAGGCCAACGGCCTCAAGGAGGCGGACATGACGCTGCTCAACATGCCGCCCACCTCGATGGTCCCCTCGCTGCTGCAGGGTCAGGTCGATGCCATTCTGGGATCGATGGACGCCTATCAGATCCAGCTCGAGGCCCAGGGCGCGGAACTCGACAACTACCGCTTCGCCGACTACGGCGTGCCCACGGTGAGCACCTCCATCTTCGCGGCCAACAGCTTCATCAAGGAGAACCCGGATGTGCTGCGCAAGTTCATCGCCGCGAGCCTGAAGGGCTGGAGCTTCGCGCTCGACAATCCCGGCCAAGACGGTCCAGCACCTGAAGGCGGTGTTCCCCGAGATGAACGAGAAGCTGGCGACCAGCGAGCTGGCGGCCATCACGCCCCTGTTCTGCAGCGGCGGCGCCAAGTTCATCGGCAAGGCTGAGGACGCGCACTGGACGCGCACCCAGGCGCTGCTGTCGGAGGTCGGGCTGCTGCCGGCGGGCCAGGACCCCAAGAGCTACTACTCCAACGACTACCTGCCGGCCGAGGCGCAGATGCGCGCCTGCAAGTAGGCCTTCGGCATGGTGCAAGCCGCGCGGTATGCGTGCGGCTTGCACCGTCGCAGTCGGCAGGCAAACCCAGCGAGTTCGGACGAACAGTTGCGCCCATCATGAGCATCACATCCCCTGCTGCCGCAAACTCGGGCGCTCCGATCTCGATCCGCAACGTCTCGAAGGTGTTCGGCGCGGATGCCGACAAGCCGTTCCTGGCGCTGAAGCCCGTCAACGTCGACATCGCCGCCGGGGAGTTCATCTCGGTGGTCGGCGCATCAGGCTGCGGCAAGAGCACGCTGATGCTGATGGTGGCCGGCCTGCTCAAGCAGACGACCGGCGAGGTGCGCGTCGGCAACGCTGCGGTCACGCGGCCGATCACCGATGTCGGCATCGCCTTCCAGGACCACCTGCTGCTCGATTTCCGCACGGCGTTCGAGAACGTCATGCTGCATGCGGACATCCGCCGGCTTGCCGCGGCCGGCCATCGAGCGGCGGGCCAGGGAGCTGTTCGCGCAACTGCGGCTCGAGCACGCCATGCACCAGTATCCGATCCAGCTGTCGGGCGGCATGCGCCAGCGCGTGTCGCTGATCCGCACCCTGGTGCATGACCCTTCCGTCCTGCTGATGGACGAGCCGTTCGGCGCGCTCGATGCCCTGACGCGGCTGCAGGTCCGCTCGGATCTCGAGACCCTGTGGCTGCGCCGCCGTCCGACCGTGCTGTTCATCACCCACAGCGTCGAGGAGGCCGTCGGCCTGTCGGACCGCATCCTGGTGATGAGCCCGAGCCCTGGCATGGTGGTTGACGAGATCAAGGTGGACCTGCCGCGCCCGCGTCCGCTGGTGCTCGGCGACGCGCCGGAATTCGGCGCCTACGTCAACCGCATCCACCACCACTTCGAGCGGCTGGGCGTCCTGCACGGCGCGGCCGGCGTGCCCACACCTCAATAGCGGTCGCCGGCTTCGTGTAACAAAACCGCTGCCCTGCATCAATGAGCTTCGAGCAGCCGGCCGAAGCCCGCAAACTGGTCGCGGATGCCGTTCGCGCGCAGTGCGTGCCAGTAGGTCGCCGTATTGATGGCGATGACCGGCTTGCCGAGCCACAGCTCGGCAGCCGCCGCGAAACGCATCATGGATAGGTTGGTGCCAACCTGCACGATGGCGTCGACATCGTCGCCGTCGAGACGGCGGATCGCGTCGCGGCACTCGACTGGCGTCACCGCCGCGATCCCGGTCCAGGACGTGCATTGCAGCGCGATGTCCCGCACCACGGTGAGGCCGACATCGCCGAAGTAGCGCTTCACCTCGGCATTCATGACAGGCCAGTACGGTGTCAGCACGGCGATGCGCTTGATGCCCCCCAGCGCCTCGATCGCGGCGGCTGTCGCGTGGCTGCCGATCGTGATGCCGAGCCCGGTCTCGTCCGTGATGCGCTTGGCGAAGGCGTCGGCGCCCTTCACTCCGCCAAAGAACGACAGCGCCGAGATGCCCATGACGAGATAGTCGGGCTCGCACGTCATGACGCTCTTGATGGCGTCCATGACGTTGCTGCCGATCGTGTCGATACCGGCGCGGAACGTGTCATTGCTGAGCGCATTGGTGTTCGGCGTGAAGATGCGACTGTAGTGATTGGTCACGCCCACCGGTCGCATGTCGTCGAAGTCGGGTTGCACGATCGTGTTGGTGGACGGTGCCAACACGCCGAACTTGCGCCGCCATCCCAGAACATCACCCATCATCGAACTCCATTTGTATTTCTTGGCGCCTATGCGACCAACCGGGCAAGGCTGCGCGCCCATGTGCACATGTGCGGGTCGGTACCGGGTCGCGAGGACAGGATGCACCCGATGGGCAGACCATTGCCGGCCAGGCCTGCCGGCACCGAAACGATGGGGCCACCCAGCGCGGTCCACGGAGAGATGTACTTGGGATCGCCGGTCCGGCCCAGGCCCTCGGGTGCCGTGGAGGGCGCGGCCGGCCACAGGAAAACATCGGCCGTCAATGCGCTGAACAGGTCCCCGCGCATCCGGTCTATCTCACCACGCTCGTCGAGATATCGCTGAGGCGCAATTGCCAGTCCTTGGTGGATGAGCGCCATCAGCTTCTCGCCAACGGTTCCTTCTGGCTGATCGAGGAGGAACTTGAGCGCCCGACCAGCTTCGTAGGCCATGGTGTGGCGCTGGATTTCGAACAGGCGTTCGAACGAAATGGGCGACCTTGGTTGCTCCACCGCATGACCGGCCCGAGCGAACGCGTCGGCCATGCGCGCCAGCGCTGCCTTCATCTCGGGGATCGCGTCGGAGATGTGCGGATCGTCGGGAATGCACACAGCCAGCTTTGTTGGAGCGGGCGGCGCGAGTTCGGGTGAAAGGAAGCTTGGTGCAACGGCCTCGTAAACATACGTCGCATCGTCGACACTCCAACCGTAGAAGCCCGGTGTGTCGTAAGAGGGCGCCAGCGGGGTGATCCCGAATGTGGGTAGACAGCGCGAGCTTGGCTTGAATGCGCTGATCCCGCAGTAGGCAGCCGGCCGGTTGACTGAAGCAACCGTCTGCGTCCCAACCGCTGCGGGTGCCATGCCGGCAGCTACCGCAGCCGCCGACCCCGAACTCGATCCCCCGGGTGTATGCGCGAGGTTGTGGGGATTGCGCGCTGGTGAGGGATCGAAGAAGGCGTACTCGGTGGTGTGCACCTTGCCGAGAATGATCGCGCCCTGCGCTTTGAGCGCCAGCACCACTTCGGCATCATTGCCGGCTGCTGGTGCGGCAACTCGCGAGCGGCTGTTGGCCCGGGTCGGTAGGCCCTCGACGTCGATGATATCCTTGATCGCAATCGGTACACCGTGCAACAGCCCCCGTATGTGGCCTTGCTCGGCCTCACGGGCACGTTCCTCGGCAACGGCAAGCGCACGCTCGGCATCGACTTCACGCCAGCATTGCACCTGAGCATCCGCTTCCGCGATGCGGTCAAGGAAGCGCCGGACCAGGGCGACCGGGGACAGGTCCTTCTTGATGATCGCCGCGGCCAGTTCGCGGATCCGCCCCGGATCGGTGGCGTAGTTGCCGCCCATCGCTACCACCCTTCCGTCTGCACCTGCCGCAATCAATGACCTCTCGCAGGACCGCGCGCAACGTTTGATCGCGGCGCTGCCAGGCGCACGACCTCCCCGGAGAAATGTCGGGCTTCGCCCTGGGATGCCGGGGGGCGGGTCGTCCGGCAGGCGTTCGTGTGGCGCCTTTGCTACGGGCAGCCTATTGTGTCCTGGGCGCAATCCTGGGCCGAAGGACTTCACATTTGGCCCAAGACATTGTAGCGCCTTCAGCATGTCGATCCGGCAGCATTGCCGGCAACAAACGACCGAGGAGACTGCCATGGGCTGGGCGCGGATCATCGGCGCGATGGGCATTGTGCTGGCCACGGCCGGCGCGCCTGCATTTGCGCAGGACGATGCCACGGAGCGCGAGCTCGAGCGCTATCGCCAGATGCTCAAGGACGATCCCTGGTCCAACCCGGCCATGCTCGACGCCGATCGCGGCGAGGCGCTCTGGAAGGAGAAGCGGGGCCCCAAGGGCGTCTCGCTGGAGGGCTGCGACCTCGGCAAAGGCAAGGGCAAGGTGGATGGCGCCTTCGCCGAGCTGCCGCGC
The DNA here is from genome assembly GCA_963735125.1 of uncultured Alphaproteobacteria bacterium. Taxonomy (GTDB): domain Bacteria; phylum Pseudomonadota; class Alphaproteobacteria; order Rhizobiales; family Hyphomicrobiaceae; genus AWTP1-13. The sequence goes on from CAVTJY010000036.1 coordinate 238,991, forward strand.
TACTTCGCCGACGCCAGCCGCGTCATGGATATGGAGACGCGCATCCTGTGGTGCATGGAGACCCTGCAGGGCATCGATCGCGCCGAGATCCTGAAGCGCCCCTATTCGAAGGCCAACCAGCAGGGCACCGAGATGGAGGCGCTCGCCACCTACGTCGCGTCCAAGTCGCGCGGGCTGAAGTATGCGGCGCGCCTCGAGCACGCCAAGGAGAAGGAAACACTGGCGCTCGGTGAGGCGCTGTTCTTCCGGCGCCAGGGGCCGATGGATTTCTCCTGCTCGACCTGCCATGCCGACGCCGGCAAGCGCATTCGCCTGCAGGGCCTGCCGTTCCTCAGCAAGCCCGAGGAGGCGCGCAAGGTGGTCGGCGAGTGGCCGGCCTATCGCCTGTCGCAGGGCACGGTGATGACCATGCAGCACCGCATCGCCGACTGCTACTGGCAGATGCGGCTGCCGCTGATCGACTACGGCTCGGACGTGACCATCGCGCTGACGAGCTATCTGGCCAACCGTGCCAAGGGCGGCGAGATCACCGCCCCCACCATCAAGCGCTAGCCGAGGGATGCAGACCATGCAAAAGCACCTGATCATCCTGGCCGGTCTTGCGTGCTGTGCGCCGGCGCGGCCGTGGCGCAGCAGAAGAAGGACGGCGCCGATCCGATCCTGGTCAACAAGGCGATCGAGAAGAGCTGGACGACGGTCGCGCCCGATTGGCAGGCGCGCCTCGACCAGGACGAGACGCAGAAGGCCTGCAGCCAGTACCGCAACAGCCCGCCCAAGGACGTCGCCGCGGCCATCGTCGCGCGCGAGCAGGCGGCGATCGTCTATCCGCCCGACGGCAAGCTGATGGGCGACTGGAAGAACGGCGAGAAGCTGGCCGAGAGCGGCTACGGCGGCCGGTTCACCGATTATCCCGCCGCGCCAGCCCAACGGCGGCAACTGCTATGCCTGCCATCAGCTGGCCAAGGCGCAGGTCAGCTACGGCACGCTGGGGCCGAGCCTCCTGGAGTACGGCAAGATCCGCAAGTATTCAGAGGCCGATATCAAGGCCGTCTACGAGCGCATCTACAATCCGCATGCGGCCCTTGCGTGCGCAAACATGCCACGATTGGGTGCCAGCAAGTTCCTTACCATTGATCAGATTCGGGACTTGGTGGCGTATGTCATGTCTCCCGACAGCCCAGTGAACAAGTAGGATAGGGTATAGGTGGTGCGTTGGCCGGCGCCCCCAAAGGTGCGTCGGCGCGCCTGCTTGCCGTCAAGGATGCTCGATGATCAGTCGTCGTGACTTTCTGCAGACCGCCTCAGCCGTGGCCGCCGCGACCGGTCTCGGCGGGCAGCTGTCACGCGTGGCGGCGCAGCAGGCCATCCGGCAGGAGGACCTGCTGGCGTTCGCGCCCAAGGGCCAGCTCACCATCCTGCACATGGCCGACAGCCACGCGCAGCTGAAGCCGCTGTATTTCCGCGAGCCGTCCGATCAACATCGGCGTCGGCGAGGCGCGCGGCCAGCTCCCGCACCTGACCGATCGCGAGCTGCTGGCCAAGTTCGACATCCCGGCCGGATCGCATCAGGCCTACATGCTGAGCTCGGCCGACTACGAGGCGCTGGCCCGCACCTACGGCCGCGTCGGCGGCATGGACCGCATGGCGACCGTCGTGAAGGCGGTGCGGGCCGAGCGCGGCGCCGGAGCGGGTGCTGCTGCTGGACGGCGGCGACACGCTGCAGGGCTCCTACACGGCGCTGCAGTCGAAAGGCGGCGACATGGCCGCCGTGATGCGCCAGCTCGGCGTCGAGGCCACCACCGGTCATTGGGAGTTCACGCTGGGCGCGGACCGCGTCAGCGAGCTGTTCGGCGGCGTCGGCCAGGCGGGCTCGGCCGGCGTGCCGTTCCTGGCCGGCAACGTGCGCGACACCGATTTCGGCGACCCGATCTTCGATGGGCTACGCCTGTTCGAGAAGGGCGGCGTCAGCATCGCCGTGATCGGCCAGGCGTTCCCCTACACGCCGATCGCCAACCCGCGCTGGATGATGCCCAATTGGACCTTCGGCCTGCGCGAGGACGACGTGCGCCGCACCGTCGCCAATGCGCGCGCGCTGGGCGCCCAGGTGGTCGTGCTGCTGTCGCACAACGGCTTCGACGTCGACCGCAAGATGGCGCGGCGCGTGGAGGGCATCGACGTCATTCTCACCGCGCACACGCACGATGCGCTGCCCGCGCCGGTCAAGGTCGGCCGCACGCTGCTGATCGCCTCGGGCTCGCACGGCAAGTTCCTGTCCCGGCTCGACCTGGAGGTGGCCGGCGGCCGCGTCACGGATTTCGCCTACAAGCTGATCCCGATCCTGGCGGACGCCATCGAGCCCGATGCGGACATGGCGCGGCTGATCGCCGAGATCCGCGCCCCGCACGAGGCGATGCTGGCAACCGAGCTGGCGCGCAACGAGGCCCTGCTGTTCCGGCGCGGCACGTTCGGCGGCACGCTCGATGATCTGCTCTGCGATGCGCTGCTGACCGTGCGCGAGGCCGAGATCGCGCTGTCGCCAGGCTTCCGCTGGGGCGGCACGCTGCTGCCGGGCCAGGCCATCACCTGGGAGGACGTCTACAACGCCACCGCCATCACCTACCCTGCCGCCTACCGCACCCGCATGTCGGGCGAGACGATCAAGACCATCCTCGAGGACGTGGCGGACAACCTCTGCCACCCCGACCCGTACTACCAGCAGGGCGGCGACATGGTGCGCGTCGGCGGCTTGAGCTTCACCGTCAACGTCGACGCGGCGATGGGCCGGCGCATCGCCGACATGCGTCTGGCGGCGACCGGCGTGCCGATCGAGGCCGGCAGGGAGTACGTGGTGTCGGGCTGGGGCTCGGTGAACGAGACCGTGGAGGGGCCGCCGGTCTGGGATGTGCTCGCCACCTACCTAAAGGACCGCCCGGCCGTCGCCGCGCGCAGCCGGCAAGCCGTCAGCATCGTTCGTACGTCGCCCTGATCCCCGCCCTTGCGGGCGCAGCGCATTCATCCTACCTCGGCGAGACAATGCTGACGCAGATCAACATCCACCTATGGGTGGCGCTGGCGGGGCTGGTGAGCTTCCTGTCGCCATGCGTGCTGCCCCTGGTGCCGCCCTATCTCGGCTATCTCGGCGGCACCACCATCGAGGAGATGACCGGCCGCGACAAGCTCGACACCGGCCTGTGGCGGCGGGTGGTGCTGGCCTCGGTGTGCTTCGTGCTCGGCTTCACCACCGTGTTCGTCATTCTCGGCGCCAGCGCGTCGCTGTTCGGGCAGTGGCTGCAGACCTACAAGGCGCAGCTCGCCGTCGTCGCCGGCATCGTCATCATCCTGTTCGGTCTGCATTTCCTGGGACTGCTGCGCATCCCGCTGCTCTATCGCGACGCGCGGCTGCGCGCCAACGTCGAGCGTGCCAGCCTTGCCGGCGCCTACGTGATGGGTCTGGCCTTCGCCTTCGGCTGGACGCCGTGCATCGGGCCGGTGCTGGCGACCGTGCTGACCCTGGCTGCGAGCGAGGCGAGCCTCGGCGCCGGCGTGCGACTGCTGCTCGTCTATTCGCTGGGCCTCGGCATTCCGTTCGTGCTGGCGGCCGTGGCGATCGGCCCGTTCCTGGGCTTCGTGCAGCGCTTCCGCCACCACCTGCGGCGCGTCGAGATGGCGATGGGTGCGGTGCTGGTGGTGACGGGCGTGCTGATGCTGACCGGCTCGCTCAATGTGATGGGCGTCTGGCTGCTGGAGAACGTGCCCATTCTCGGCCGCATCGAGGAACTGGCCACGCCGGAGCGGCTGCAAAGCGAGATCCTCAAAGAGGGGATGGCGTAAATGACGGCCACTCCCGGCACGGTGCCGATTGCGCTGACGATCGCCGGCTCCGACAGCTCGGGCGGCGCCGGCATCCAGGCCGACCTCAAGACGTTCACGGCCTTCGGCGTCTACGGCGCCTCCGTGATCACCGCGCTGACGGCGCAGAACACGCAGGGCGTGCGCGGCTTCGAGACCGTCTCGCCGGCCTTCGTGGTCGGCGCAGATGGATGCGGTGCTGGAGGACCTCGAGGTCGGCGCCATCAAGACCGGCATGCTGGCCACCGCCGAGATCGTCACGGCCATCAGCCGGCAGGCTGGCCGCCGGACGCGCAGCTGCCCCTGGTGGTCGATCCGGTGATGGTGGCGACCAGCGGCGATGCCCTGATCGCGCCCGACGCCGTCGAGGCGGTGCGACAGCGCGCTGCTGCCGCTCGCCGCCCTGATCACGCCCAACCTGCCCGAGGCCGCGCGCCTGCTGGAAGCCAAGCAGGCCGCCACGGATGCCGAGGTGGCCGCGCAGGCCAAGGCACTGCACGCGCTCGGCTGCCGGGCGGTGCTGATCAAGGGCGGGCACGGCGAGGGCGATACGGCGGTCGACTATCTCTACGACGGCGCGACGCTGCAGCGCTTCGCGCGGCCGCGGGTCGATACCCGCCACACGCATGGCACCGGCTGCACGCTGTCGGCGGCCATCACGGCCCTGCTGGCGCAGGGCGCGCCCCTGCAACGAGGCCGTGGAACGGGCCAAGACCTTCGTCTGGCAGGGGTTGCAGGAGGGCCGCAACCTGCGGATCGGGCATGGCTCGGGTCCCGTCGACGTCCTGTACGCCATCCGCCGCCAAACCCGCCGGCGTGACGGCTGGCGTGTCCTTGCTGCAACCGGTACAATTGCGGTTGCCGGGCTGGCCCGATTCTGGTTGATGCCCTCCTGGCAGGAGACGGATCGAATTGTTGGGTGCCGTTGTTGGTAGGACGCCGGAGCGTTCGGCGTGGCTTATCCGGGTGAGGTACATGACAAAGCTGTCGTCTTGGCTCGTTGCGGGATTTCTGATGGCGGCCGGCTCGGTGCCGCTGCCTGCGGCAAATCCCATCGAGGGCTTGGACGGATACTGGTCCGGCAACGGCTCCGTCGTGCTCTCCAACGGCAACACCGAGCGCGTGAAGTGCTCCGTGATCTACAAGGTTACCGAAGGCGGGGCGCAGATCCGGCAGACCATGCGCTGCGCCAGCGCCGACTACAAAATCGATGCCCTCGCCGAGCTGCGCGTGAAGGGCGAGAAGGTGTCCGGAAGCTGGGAGGAGAAGACCTACTCGGCCACCGGAGCGGTGTCGGGCAAGTTTTCGGAGAACAGCTTCGTGCTGTCGATCCAGGGCGCCAACTTCTCGGCGGCCATGAACGTGTCGCTGTCGGACTGCAAGCAGAGCATCAGCATTTCCCCGCAGGGGCTGGACGTGACGCGCATCTCGATCGGCCTCGGCAAGTGCTGAGGCGCCGCTGCCTGTAATCCACGCAGCCTGGCCTGCTGTGGCAGCAAGGCCACGCAGCCGGTGCATTTCAGTTCGGTTGGTTGCCTAATCTGGAACATTTGAGACAAGATGCTGCCGTGAGGGGGACGGGCTGCACTGTCTCCGATGGCGAAACGCTCATCTGTCGCCGTCGGACGTGCGGCTTCTCGGGGGAGAGCAGGGTTCGGGTCATTCCAGGGAAACCGGGCTCTGTCGACGTGAGGACCGGTCCGGCGCTCGTCGGGCCGGTTTTTCTTATGTGCCGATAGCCAAGGCCGTTGCTTGACAGCCGCGCGTCGGCGGCGCTTCTGGATGGCAGCATTTCGCACCCGCACCCTGGAGGTTCCCATGGCCGCCCGACTGCCGACTTTTGCGGACGTGCTCGCCGCCCGGCGCCGGCTCGGCGACCTTGCCTGCCGCACTCCGCTGATCGAGCATCCGGCGCTCAACGCCGTCACGGGCGGACGCGTGCTGCTGAAGGCGGAAAACCTGCAGCGGGTCGGTGCCTTCAAGTTCCGCGGCGCCTACAACAAGGTCGCCCAGGTGGATCAGGCGGCCTATCCCAGGTGGCGTGGTCGCCTGCTCGTCCGGCAATCACGCGCAGGGCGTGGCGGCTGCCGCGACGCTGCTGGGCCTCAAGTCGGCGATCATCATGCCGGCCGACGCGCCGCGCATGAAGATCGAGCGCACCAAGGCGTTCGGCGGCGAGGTGGTGTCCTACGACCGCGTCAGGGAGGATCGCGATGCCATCGCCCTCAAGCTGTGCGAGCAACGCGGCGCGGCGCTGGTGCATCCGTTCGACGATCTCGACGTGATCGCCGGGCAGGGCACGGCCGGCCTCGAGATGATGGAGCAGGCAGCCGAGGTGGGCGCGGTGCCCGACATCGTGCTGGTCGGGGCGTCCGGCGGTGGCCTGATCAGCGGCGTGTCGATCGCCGTCAAGGAGAAGAGCCCGTCCACACTGATCTACAGCGTCGAGCCGGCGGGCTTCGACGATCTCGCCCGTTCGCTCGAGCACGGCAAGCGCGAGCGCAACGACAAGCTGTCCGGCTCGATCTGCGATGCGCTGCTGGCGCCGACGCCGGGCGAGCTGACCTTCGAGGTGGCGCGGCGCAACCTGGCCGGCGGGCTGTCCGTGACGGACGAGGAGGCCAGGGAGGCGGTGCGCTTCGCCTTCCGCGAGCTGAAGCTGGTGCTGGAGCCGGGTGGCGCGGTGTCGCTCGCCGCCATCCTGGCCGGCAAGATCGACTTCAAGGGCCGCACGGTCGCCGCCCTGCTGACCGGCGGCAACATCGACCCGGCGCATGTTCTCCGACATCATCCAGGACCGCCGCCAGGCGGCATGAGGCCATGAGCGTGCGCCGCGGGGCGAGCGCGATTGGCGCGGCTTTGCCGTGCGCGTGTCGCTGCTGTTCGCGGCCGTCTGCACGGTGGTCGGCACCCAGCTGCCGTTCTATCCCGTCTGGCTCGACTGGCGCGGGCTTGGGCGCATCGCGAGATCGCCATCATCACGGCCGCGCCGCTGGTCGTGCGCGTGGTGGTGACGCCGGCGCTGGCGTTCGCCGCCGACCGGTTCGGCGACCATCGCCGCTTCCTGATCGGCCTCGCCTGGGCTGGCGCTGCTGGTGCTGCTGGTGCTGGCGCAGCTCGTCGACCTTCTGGCCGCTGCTGTTCGGCACGGTGCTGTTCTCGCTCGCCATGTCGACCATCATGCCGCTCACCGAGACGCTGGCCATGACCGGCGTGAAGGCCGCGGGGCTCGACTACGGCCGCATGCGGCTGTGGGGCTCGCTCAGCTTCATCGTCGCCAGCATCTGCGGAGGCTGGCTGCTGGAGCCGCTGGGCGCGGGCGCGGCGATCTGGCTGGTGGCCGGCGGCGTCGTGCTCACCGTCGCTGCCGCGCATGGACTGCAGCGCCCGATCGGGCTCGGGCGCCTGAAGGCGGCGACCAGCCCGCCGCGCCTGCAGCGTGGCGGACGCGCTCGGCCTGCTGCGGTCGCGCGTGTTCCTGCTGTTCCTGCTGGCGACCGGCCTGGTGCAGGGCGCGCACGGCATGTTCTACACCTTCGGTGTGCTGCACTGGCGCGCGCAGGGGCTGGATACGGCCTGGTCGGGGATGCTGTGGGGCGTCGCCATCGTCTGCGAGGTCGTGCTGTTTGCCTACTCGGCGGCCGTGCTGCGGCGCATCGGCCCCGTGCAGCTGATCGTGCTGGGCTGCGGCGGCGGCGGTGCTGCGCTGGCTGCTGATGGGCTTCGATCCGCCGCTGGCGCTGCTGGTGCTGCTGCAGATCTCGCACAGCCTGACCTATGGCGGCCACGCACATCGGCGCGATCCACTTCATGAGCCGCGTGGTGCCGGACCAGCAGGCCGGCACGGCGCAGGCGCTCTATGCGTCGGTGACCGGCGGCATCGGGCTCGGCGGCGGCCATGCTGATCGCCGGTCCGCTGTATGCGAGCTACGGCGGACGCGCCTACTGGGCGATGGCGATCATCGCCGCCGTCGGCGCTGGCCGCCAGCCTGGCGCTGCGGCGCATGCGCTCAGCCCCACAGCGCCGGCTCGGGCGGCGAGACGAGCGCACCCTCGTAGGTGCAGGCCATCCTCGCGGTCGCGCGCCAGCAGCAGCGGGCCGTCGAGGTCGACCCAGTCCGCATCCTGCGCCAGCAGCAGCGCCGGCGCCATGGCGAGCGAGGTCGCCACCATGCAGCCGACCATGATCTTGAGGCCGGCCTCGCGCGCGGCGGCGGCGAGCAGCGAGCGCCTCGGTCAGCCCGCCCGCCTTGTCGAGCTTGATGTTGACGGCGTCGTAGCGGCCGGCCAGCTCGGCAAGGCTCGCGCGGGTGTGCAGCGATTCATCGGCGCACACCGGCACCGGATGCGGGCCTCCAGCGAGCGCAGCGTCGGCGCCCGCAGGCAGCGGCTGCTCGATCAGCTCGATGCGGGTCTCGGCGGCAACGCGCATCAGCTCGGGCAGCAGGGCCGGCGTCCAGGCCTCGTTGGCGTCGGCGATCAGGCGCGCGTTCGGGCAGGCGGCGCGCACCTGGCGCATGCGCCGGTCATCGCCGGGCCCGCCGAGCTTGAGTTTGAGCAGCGGCAGGCCGCGCTGGACGGCGGCGGCTGCCTTGGCGGCCATCGCATCGGCAGTGTCGAGGCTGAGCGTGTAGGCGGTGGTGAGCGGGCGCAGTCGCGTCAGGCCGGCGAGCGCTGCGGCCGTGGTGCCGTCGCGCTTGGCCTCGTAGTCCCACAGCGCGCAGTCGAGCGCGTTGCGGGCGGCGCCGGCGGGCAGCTGCTGCTGCAGGGCGGCGCGGCTGGTCAGCCCGCGGACGCCTTCGATGGCGGCGCACACGCGTATCGACCGTCTCGCCGTAGCGCGCATAGGGCACGCATTCGCCGCGGCCCGTCGTGCGGCCGTCGCTGACGCGGGCGACCACCACCACCGCCTCGCGCTTGGCGCCGCGCGAAATGGCGAAGGTGCCGGCGATCGGCCAGGTCTCGACGGTTGCCTCGACGCTCAGCGCCATGGGCTTCAGTGTCCCGATTGCGACGTTCGCAAACCTCGCCGCTAGTGTCCGGAGCGAAGCTTACAGAATCGTTCTGGCGTCTGTGATCGAGGAATTTCGCTGACACCCATCCTCGCGCTGCGGCGACCATGCGTCTAGCGCAGCCGTCCGCTGGCGTGGGCGAGGAACAGGTAGACGCGGCCGCTGTCGGAGATCAGGTGGTTGTGCACGCCGCGGCCGGACGGGTCCTTCTGCTCGACGGTCGCGCAGCATCTGCTCGAAGTCGTGCAGGAAGCGGTCGACCATGCGCTGGAAGGCGACGTCGCTCTTGTAGCGCTCGCTGATCTCGTCGAAGGTGGCGCGGCCCTCGGCGGTGTAGATGCTGCGCACCATGATGCCGCGCTGGCCGGCGCGGAAGCGCGACCAGATGGCCGATGCGGTGGTGGCGTCGAGCGCCCGGGCGATGACCTCGGTGTTGATCGTCGGTGCGGCCCGCTGCGTGCCGTCGTCATCCTGCGAGGCGCGGTGCAGCAGGTCGCCGAGCGACCAGCCGTTGTCGCCGCCGCCGTTCTGCATGGCCACCGGCAGCTGCGCGCCCGGCTGCTCGGCGTAGGCGGCCGTGAGGGACAGCGTATTGCCGTGCGGTACGGGGTTGCCGCCGCCCGGCAGGCGTCACGTCGCGGCGCTCGCGGGCCGACAACGAGGACAGCTGCTCCAGCGCGCGCAGCTGGTCGCTGAGCGCGGCGCGCATGGCATCCGCGCTCTCGCGCGCAGCGACCGGCAGGCGATCGGCGTCGGCGCGCATGCGCTCCTGCTCCATGTGCAGCTCGGCGGCGGCACGCGAGGCGCGCGCGCGCAGGTCGTCGGAGGTCTCGTTGAAGCGATTGGCGATGCTGCCCAGATGCTGCGATGACCTCCTGCGACACGCCGGAGAACTTGGTGCGCATGTCCTCGATCGTGCGCGAGGCCTGCACCTCGGCCTGGTTCCTGAGCCGCTCGATCTCCGACAACACGGCGCGGGAGTTGGCGTCCGTCTGCACGCGCAGGCGGTCGAGCTCGTCGAGGGCCGCCTGGGAATGGGCGGCGGTGCCGTGGGCCAGCTGCTCGAGCGAGCTGGCGCGCGCGCGCCTCGGCGTTGGCGATCGAGCCTTCCACCGTCTGCGTATAGCCGCGCATGACCTGGTCGAGCTGCTCGGCCTTGCCGCTCATCCGGTTGAGCGTGTCGTTCAGCTCGCTGTGGCGCTTCTGCAGCGTGGAATCGATGCGGGCGTTGGCGTGCTCCAGGGCGCTCGCCGCCTGCACGATCGAATGGCCCTGGCTGTCGAAGCGGTTGGTGACGCCCGAGATCTGGTGCACGAGGTTCTCGGAGACGTTCTTCAGCAGGTCGGCGCGGCTCGACAGGCCCTCGATCGCCTGCAGCGACTGGCGGGTGATGCTGTCGCTGGTGCGGCGCACGGCATCGATGCCCGTCATCATCGATTCATCGAGATTGTGGGCCTGCTTGCCCAGCGTGTCCGACAGCGACTTGACGTGGTTTTCCATGGCGAAGGTCAGCGCGCGCGCCTTCTCGCTGACGGCGCCGTCGATGGCGATGGTGGAGCGCCGCAGCGAATTGTCGAACAGCGACAGGCGCTCGGCGAAGGCGGCATCGAGCGCGCGCGTGCGCTCGACCAGCTGGATGTCGAGGGCCTCGGCGCGGCTGGCCAGGGTGGCGTCGAGGGCGACCGTGTAGTCGTCGAGCACCGCCTGCAGCTGCTGGGTGCGGTTGGCGAGCGAGGTTTCGAGGCTGCCGCTGGCCGTGGACAGCTGGCTCTCCAGCGCAATCAGGTTCTGCCCGGCGCCCTCGATGATCCTGGCGAGCTTGATCTGCTGCTGCGACAGCTTCTCGATCAGGTTGGGCACCTCGCTGCCCATCGATTTGAGCGTTTCCGAGACCTTGTCGGTGGTGCTCACCAGGGCGTGCCGCTCGCCCACCAGCTCCTGGATCAGGCCTTTGATCTTGTGCTCGTTCTCGCCGTACGACTTCTCGAGCGCGGCAACCTCGTTGTGCACCAGCGCTTCCAGCTCGCCGGCACGTCCCAGCGCGCGCGAGATGGCCTCGTTCATGAACGACACCTGCCGGCGCACCGCCTGGCCCAGCGAGGCCGCGGCCTGCTCCGCCCCGCGGTCGGGCTCGGCGAGCCGCACGGCCACCTCGGTCATGGCCGAGGACATGAGTTTGAGTTCCTGCGCGCGCCACGGCCAGCATGGCCAGGAACCAGAACAGGGCGATCGGCAGGCCGATGGTGGCCAGCACGACGATCATCATCGGGCTGGTGAAGACGGCGCCGGCGCTCGGCGCCGTGGCGATCACCGGCGACAGGAACGCCCAGGCGAGCAGGGCGCCGATCGCCAGCCATCCGCCGGAGGCCGCGGCGGCCATCATGAAAGGCTGGTTCGACGGCTTCTGCTGAAGCGCGAATATCAGGCCGCCGATCGACGGCACGTCGTCGTTGGCGGCGACCCGGCCGCGGGCGGGGCCAGCCGGCCGGCGCTTGGCGGCGCGCCTTTGGCCTTCATCCTCCGCGAATTCGGCCTCGGCCTCGGGCTTGGCGCTGAAACTCGGCAGGTGGCAGGGGCGGCGGCTCAGGCGCCTTGGCGGCGCCGTTGGCCTGCTTGGGGGGAGCCGGCGGACGGCCGAGCGTGGCGAGGCCCAACGTGCGTTTGGCCGCCTCCCGTTGCGTCTTACCGTCGTGAGCCATGCCCCAGTCCAATTGCGGCGCGACGCGGTGCCCCGAACCGTTCAGTGCCGACACATATCCCATTTACCCGGAAGGGCACAGGCATCGAGCGTGGAAAACTGGTGATCAGCCTCCCCGAACATCGGCGCGCATACTGCGGCTCCCCCAGGCGCGTCGCATGCTTCCTAGCTAGGCAGGCAATGGGGCAAAACCAAGATTTGGCAAAAGCCCAACACCCTCAGCTGACAACGATTTATGGACGAGCGTGGTGCGGCGGGCACGGCTTAACGGTTGGGTCATTCCTTCCGCCCCATGATGCACCGCACGCGGCCGGCGGGGAGGAATGCCGGTAGCGGAGCGGGCGCGGGGGCGCCCTTCTACGCGACAATATTTGCGCGGGATCAGGCAGGGAGTGGCCGGGGTGGGGAGCAAAGGTGCAGCGTTGGGCGCGGAAAACCCGTTGGCTGGTAGCGACAGGCACGACGGCCAGCCTTGGTCGGACGCGATAGATCTCGACTATCTTCGCCGCTTTACATTGGGAAACGCGGCGCTCGAAGCAGAAGTTCTAAGACTATTTTCCGATCAGGCGCCCCTATACTTGGAGCAGCTTCGTACCGCGACGTCGACGAAGGCCTGGGCGGAAGCGGCGCACACCATCAAGGGGTCCGGGGCCGCCATCGGCGCGCGTCGCCTGGCCAGCATCGTCGAGATGGTCGAGCGCCTCGATATCGAGAGCGCCGCCGCCCGAGACGAGGACTTCCGCGCCCAGGCCATCGAGGCCGTCGCCGGGGCGCTGGACGAGGTCCGCCGCTGCATCGACCGGTTGCTCGAGCCCCAGTGAGTAGGCAAGTGAGCATTTGAGACGACCGCCGAGCCTGCCCTGCCGAGCCTGCCCGGCGGCCATGGCGCTTGAACTCGCACGCGGCCCCCGCTAACACTCCGCCGCCGCAATCAGCCTGTCCGGTCAGGGCCCTGGCCGGCAAGGCAGGGCGCACCCACATCCCGGACAACATCCCGCGAGGCCCAGCCTGCCCATGGCCAAGATCACGTTCATCCAGCCGGACGGCACGCGCCAGGAGGTCCTGGCCGAGCCCGGCATGACCGTGATGGAGGCGGCCCGCAAGGAACTGGTGCCGGGCATCGAGGCCGAATGCGGCGGCGCCTGCTCGTGCGCGACCTGTCACGTCTACGTGGACGAGCCTGGCGCGAGAAGGTGGGGCCGCCCTCGCAGATGGAAGAGGACATGCTCGATTTCGCCTTCGACGTGCGCGCTTCGAGCCGGCTGTCCTGCCAGATCAAGGTCAAAGAGGAGCTGGATGGCCTCGTCGTGAACGTACCGGAAAAGCAGTTCTAGCGTTGTCTGGTTGTCTGGCTGCGTCGCTGGACGGCATTCGGCGGCGCGAGCTATCGTTGACCGCCCATCGACCTCGACGGAGAAGCAAGGTATGCGCCCCTCGCTTGCGGGACTTTTCGCCATCCTGGCGACGGTAGCCGTCGGCCTGACCGGCGTGGCGTGGGCCCAGCAGCAGCGCTGGGCCGCCATCGACCCGAACCGCGAGGTATCCTCGGCGCGTGGTGTGGGGCTCGACCGAGGCGCAGGCCAAGGAGCGGGCGGCGGAAGCCTGCGAGAAGGTGTCGAAGACGTGCGCCAGTGGCCCGGCCACCACCAACGACATGGACGATGTGTTCGCGGTGATGTGCTGCTCGCGGCCGAAGCTCGGCTGTGCGGCGGCCGCCGCCGACTCGCGCGAGGATGCGTCCACGAGCGTGCGCAAGAACCTGACGGACGCGGGGTTCAGCAGCTGCACCCTGCGGCACTATATGTCGGCCGGCAGCGGCAAGAAGCAGTAAGCTGAGCAGAGCGATTGATCGCGGAATTCTGCGGCAAGAATCGCGCGAATTAAGTCAGGACACTAGCGATGGCAGCGGAAGGTGGAACAGGCTCGCCCGTCGTCGAGACGGATGCCGTCATCATCGGCGCGGGTCCGGTCGGGTTGTTCGCGGTGTTCGAGCTGGGCCTGGTCGACATCAAGGCGCACGTCATCGACATCCTCGACAAGCCCGGCGGCCAGTGCGCCGAGCTCTATCCGGAGAAGCCGATCTACGACATCCCCGGCCTGCCGATCGTGACCGGCCAGGGCCTGACCGAGGCCCTGCTGGCGCAGATCAAGCCGTTCAACGCCACCTTGCATCTGGGCGAGCGGGTCGATGCCCTGCAGCGCATGGACGACGGCCGCTTTCGCCTGGTCACCGACGCCGGCACGCAGTTCGTGGCCAAGGTGGTGGTGATCGCGGCCGGCGGCGGCTCGTTCACGCCCAAGCGCCCGCCGCTCGCCGGCATCGAAGCCTACGAAGGCAAGTCCGTGTTCTATTCCGTGCGCCGCATGGAGGATTTCCGCGACAGGGACGTGATGGTGGTGGGCGGCGGCGACAGCGCGCTCGACTGGACGCTCAACCTGCAGCCGATCGCCCGCTCGCTGACGCTGGTGCACCGGCGCGACGACTTCCGCGGTGCGCCGCACTCGGTGGAGCAGATGCGCGCGCTCGTGGCGGACAACAAGATCGCCCTGGTGATCGGCCAGATGACCGGCCTCGAAGGCGAAGCGGGCGAGCTGGCGGCCGTGGTCCTGAAGGGCAAGGACGGGGAGGTGCGCTATCCCTGCAACCGGCTGCTGCCGTTCTTCGGGCTGACCATGAAGCTGGGTCCCGTGGCCGACTGGGGTCTCAATCTCCACGAGAACCTGATCCGCGTCGACACCGAGAAGTTCGAGACCAGCGAGCCCGGCATCTTCGCCGTCGGCGACATCAACTCGTATCCGGGCAAGCTGAAGCTGATCCTGTCGGGCTTCCACGAGGTGGCCCTGGCGGCGCAGGCCGCGCACAAAATCGTCTATCCGGGCAAGAAGCTGCTGTTCCAGTACACGACGTCGTCGTCGTCGCTGCAGAAGAAGCTGGGCGTCAGCTGATCACTTGTTCTTGCGCCGCTCCAGCTCGTCGTAGAATTCCTTGGACTCGAACTTCTTGTCCGTCGCGCCGCTGTCGCAGGAGCCGCCGAACAGGCCGCCGCACGAGGCCTCGGCTTTCGCCGGTTTCGGCAGGTTGGGTGCGTAGTCGCCGGCCAGATGCCGCTGCAGGTCGGCCTTGATCAGGTTGCTGCGCTTGTCGGTGCAGTAGTCGGGATCGGCCGACACCTGGCCTGAGATGGTCTTGAAGGTCGTGTCGTAGCTGGTCTGGATCTTGGCGAGCTGCTCGCCCGCCGCGCCCTGCCGGAACTCGTAGCCCAGATAGCTGCTGCGCATCTTGCCGGTATCGAAATTGAAGCCGCAGCGCTGCGCCCGCGCCGACGTCCAGGCCACCTGGATCGGCCGGGCCAGCGGGTCCTCGTTGGCGATGCCGGGTGTGTCGGCGGCAATGCTGGCCGCCGTGAGCCCGCTGGCTCCGCTGCCGCAACCCGCATGCAGGCTCGTCAGGACCAGCAGCAGTCCTGCACCAATTCCCTTGGTCGTGCGGTCCATCGCACCCCCTTCGGACGCCGCGCCATAGGTCCCGCAGCGTAGATCATCCCCTAATTGAGGCCGGAACTAGCCCCCCTTCGCGACCAGACAATGGCAGATAGGCCATATGGCGCAACCAACATAGC
This sequence comes from uncultured Alphaproteobacteria bacterium, assembly GCA_963735125.1. Lineage (GTDB taxonomy): Bacteria > Pseudomonadota > Alphaproteobacteria > Rhizobiales > Hyphomicrobiaceae > AWTP1-13. Next base: position 254,170 of record CAVTJY010000036.1, read on the forward strand.
CTAGCGGCTCCCCATGATCCACAGAGGCGCGGCGCGGGCTTGACCGGGGCCGTGGGGCCACAACCCTCGAGTTAGGAAAGGACGGCCCGGCGAGTGCGGGAAATATCACTCCAGAGGGTGGCCGGGTGCAGCCGGCCGCGCGCCATGCGGGCGACCCTCCTGTTGAATTTTGCCAGGGCAGCGCGATCCGGGCACAGCTTGACGGCGACTTCGGCCGCCGCGCTGCGCATCCTGCGGTCGGTCATGTGCCAGCTGCTGCGCACGTGGGTGTTTTCGATGCATGCGACCAGGGCCGCGAACAACGCCCGCTTGTCAGCCGCCAGGGCAGGATGCATGGCTAGGAATCCAGCGAGTTCGCTCAGGCATTGCCGCCGCACCTCGGCTGAGCGCCGCTTCTTGGGACCCCCTGCCAAGGCTCGGTTGTTCCTTTGGCCAGCGTGCAGCCGGTGCAGGGTGGTAGCGCCCGGAACGAACCGCAATCCATCCGTGTAACAGGCCGCTGCCGCCAGGCGCCAGTCGAACAGGACGCCGGCCTTCGGCGGCGCGAAGGCGGCCGGACACAGTATGGCTCGCTTCGCCAGCAACGCGTGGGCCGACACGGTGTTGGAGTACAGGATTTCCAGATTGTCGCAACCTTGGATCGGGGCACCAACGGCCGCAAACAAATCACGTCCGAGATTGTTGCCGGCCGTATCGATCAAGCGGGATGGCCCGTAGGCCAAGGCCGCATCGCCGATGGCACCGAGCAGCAATTCCACCTTGTTGGGCAACCAGATGTCGTCCTGGTCGCAAAACATGACCAACGGTTGCGCGGGCCGGTCGACGAGCACTCTAAGGCATTCTTCCTGGCCACGGTTCGCCGGTGCCCGGTGCGGTTTGATGCGCGCATCGGCATCCGCAAAGGCCGCTATGATGTTCCAGGACGCGTCGGTCGAAGCATCGTCGAGGATCAACAGCTCGAAGTCGGTCCATGTCTGCGACAGAATCGATTCGATCTGGGCTTCGAGGAATGGCGCGCCGTTGAATACCGGCAGGAGTATGGAAACACAGGGTCCATCCAAGTGTAAGCTCCGCAAAATGAGCTTACAGGTCCACCCCGCTGGCCTGTTGCTAGGTGATGTCTTCGGTGCAAATGATTGGTTCAGCGCCGCTACGCTCGGCGCCTACCCGAGCTATTATATGTCAGCACACGTTGCAGATCTACGACAGACGTATGCGATCCAGCCCGGCATGCAAAAATAAACGCAGGTGACGGACGACGCGGCCTCACACCCTGGGCACGCACAAGCTGGCGGAGGCGGCGTTCGATAGCCGGGAAGCGCCAGCCTGCCGGACTACCGCATCAGCTCGCGCATGGCGCGGTCGAGGCCGTCCGAGCGTCAGGGGGTACATGCGGTCGCCGACGGCGGTGCGCATCATCTTGATGGACGGCGTCCAGCCCCAGTGGTGCTCGGGCACCGGATTGAGCCACACGCAGTGCTCGTAGATGTCGGTGACGCGCTGCATCCACAGCGCGCCCGGCTCCTCGTTCATGTGCTCGACCGAGCCGCCCGGCACCGAGATCTCGTAGGGGCTCATGGAGGCGTCGCCGATGAAGATCACCTTGTAGTCGGCGGGGTAGGTGTGCAGCACCTTCCAGGTCGGCGTGCGCTCGGTCCAGCGGCGCGCGTTGTCCTTCCAGACGAACTCGTACAGGCAGTTGTGGAAGTAGAAATATTCGAGGTGCTTGAACTCGGTGCGCGCCGCCGAGAACAGCTCCTCGGCGGTCTTGATGTGCCAGTCCATCGAGCCGCCGACGTCGAAGAACATCAGCACCTTCACGGTGTTGCGCCGCTCGGGCCGCATGTGGATGTCGAGGTAGCCCTTGTGCGCGGTGCCGCGCATGGTGTTGTCGAGGTCGAGCTCGTCGGGGGCGCCCTCGCGCGCGAACTTGCGCAGGCGGCGCAGCGCCACCTTGATGTTGCGCGTGCCGAGCTCGACGCTGTCGTCGAGGTCCTTGTACTCGCGCTTGTCCCACACCTTGATGGCGCGGTTGTTGCGGTTCTCCTTCTGGCCGATGCGCACGCCGGCCGGGTTGTAGCCGTAGGCGCCGTAGGGCGAGGTGCCGCCGGTGCCGATCCATTTGCTGCCGCCCTGGTGGCGGCCCTTCTGCTCGTCGAGGCGCTTCTTCAGCTCCTCCATGATCTTGTCCCAGCCGCCCAGCGCCTCGATCTTGGCCTTGTCCTCGTCGGACAGGTAGAGCTGGGACACGAGGCGCAGCCACTCCTCGGGGATGGCGGCCTCGACGGCCTCGCTCATCAGCTCGAGGCCCTTGAAGACGTGGCCGAACACCTGGTCGAACTTGTCGAGGTGGCGCTCGTCCTTCACCAGCGCGGCGCGCGACAGGTAGTAGAAGTTCTCGACGCTGCGGTCGGCGAGGTCGGCCTGCAGCGCCTCCATCAGCGTCAGGTATTCCTTCAAGGTGACCGGCACCTTGGCGGATTTCAGCTCATAGAAGAACGTGGCGAACATTGCTGGCTCGGCGGTGACGGGGTCAGACCCCGGTTCCGGCTCCGACATTCATGCATGTCGTGGCGGCCAGCAAGGGGTCTGACCCCGTCGGTGACAACCGCTGTCACAGGCTGTCGACCACCCCCAGCGGGACGATCACCTCCTCGGGCAGCAGGCCGCCGTGGTGGCCGTGGAAGGTGTTGGCTAGCAGGCCCTTCTCGCGCCACCAGATGAAGCGGTTGCGATAGGGCAGCATCAGCATATCGCCGAGCCGCCGCCGTAGCTCCGGACTGATGGGGCCTGGGCCGAACAGGCCCTGCGCGATGGCGTCCTCGATCGGCAGGATGAGCGCGTCGGCGTCGAAATTCCGATGCAGCAGGGCCAGCGCCTCCGCCTTGCGCTCGGGGCGCAGGTGCAGGAAGACGTCGCGCGGCGCGCCGTTCGGGTAGATGGTGTTGCCGGTCGGGCTGACCGGCAGACACGCGGCCAGCTCCGGCAGGCGCTCGTTGAGATAGATGGTCTCGCGCGCGTCGGTCTGGACCTGGCCGTGGTCGGCGATGAACAGGTACAGCGTGTCGGGGCTGTCGACGTCGCGCATGACGGCATCGAAGGTGTGCCAGTAGCTGGCGATCTCGGCGGCATGATAGGCGCGTGCCCGGCCCGTGGATGTGGGCCATGGTGTCGATCGCCGCCCAGTACACGCTGAGCAGCGCCTTGCCGCTCGTCTGCAGCAGAGCCTGCTTGAGCTGCACCAGCGCCTCCGCCGGCGTGCCGTGCACCACCACCTCGGCGCCGGCGCTGGCGACGCGGTTGTAGGCCGAGCCCGCATAGTTGGCGTGCGAGAACTGGACGGAGCGCACGCCCGCGCCGGCCGAGCCGCTGGTGCAGCGTCTCGTGCACCTCGCAGCAGGGCGCCGGGATCGTAGCCCTTCTTCAGGCAGGCATCGCGCGGATGGCGGCCGAGCGGCGTGAAGGCCAGCGACTGGATCACCTCGCCGTAGGCGGGGATGTAGATGTTCCACTCGTAGAGGGCATGCGCGGCGGGCAGCACGCCGAGGTTCAGCGTCGAGACCGAAGCTGCGGTGGTGGAGGGAAACAGCGCCGAGATCGGCGTCAGCGTGCCCTGCTCGGCGACCCGGCTGGTGGCGCGGAAGCGGTGTGCGTGCTCGCGCCAGAAGTGCCAGCCGAAGCTGTCGACGAACACCAGCACGATCTTCTGGGCTGCGGATAGCTGCCGCCGAAGCAGTCGGGCGGCAGCAGCGGGCCGCGCCCGGCTTGGCCGGTCAGCAGGAACTCGATGGTGTCGGGGATGTTGCCGAACGAGTAGTCGGCATAGATCGGCTTGACGAGCCCACCGGCCAGCGGGAACAAAGCGAGCCAGCGGGTGCTTCGTTGATCATCTCGCTTGCACCGACCCCGCCCTGAGCCTGTCGAAGGGCGGCTGAAAGGCAGCAGCGGCGGCCACGTGGTTCGACAAGCTCACCATGTGGATCGCGCGTTCATCCCTAGCCCTGGCGCTTGCTGAGGAACGCCAGGCGCTCGAACAGGTGCACGTCCTGCTCGTTCTTGAGGAGCGCGCCGTGCAGCGGCGGGATCAGCTTGCGCGCATCGTTCTCGCGCAGCGTCTCGGGCGAGATGTCCTCGTTCAGGAGCAGCTTGAGCCAGTCGAGCAGCTCCGAGGTCGAGGGCTTCTTCTTGATGCCCGGCACGTCGCGCACATCGTAGAACACCTTCATCGCCTCCGACACCAGCCGGCCCTTCAGGTTGGGGAAGTGCACCTCGACGATCGAGCGCATGGTCTCGGCATCGGGAAACTTGATGTAGTGGAAGAAGCAGCGGCGCAGGAAGGCGTCGGGCAGCTCCTTCTCGTTGTTGGAGGTGATGAGCACGATCGGGCGGTGCGTGGCCTTGATGGTCTCGCCGCGTCTCGTAGACGTAGAACTCCATGCGGTCGAGCTCCTGCAACAGGTCGTTGGGGAACTCGATGTCGGCCTTGTCGATCTCGTCGATCAGCAGCACGGGGCGCTCGGCGTAGGTGAACGCCTCCCACAGCTTGCCCTTGCGGATGTAGTTGCGGATGTCCTTGACGCGCTCGTCGCCGAGCTGGCTGTCGCGCAGGCGGCTCACCGCGTCGTACTCGTAGAGGCCCTGCTGCGCCTTGGTGGTCGACTTGATGTGCCACTCGATGAGCGGCGCCTTGACGGCCTTGGCCACCTCCATGGCCAGCACCGTCTTGCCGGTGCCGGGCTCCCCCTTGACCAGCAGCGGGCGCTGCAGCGTGATGGCGGCGTTGACGGCGACCTTCAGGTCATCGGTGGCCACATAGTCCTTCGTACCTTTGAATCGCATGATGCCGCGCGCGTGCTCCCAGCCCGGAAATGGACGGGCGACATTAGGGGGGCGCGGCGCGCCCAGCAAGCAAGCGACCTGACGCAGGAGAAGCGGGGCTGGAAAAATAGGCGCCACTTCCAGGCGGCATTTGGAAGTGGCGCGGCGACGCTTGGGGGGGAGAACGCAGGGAAAAGCGTCGCTAGTCGGGGCCCGGCATTGACGATCGAGTGGTGGAGAAAAGTTGCGGGGGAGGGGCAACTTTTCCCTACGGGTTCCGATCGCCTAGTTCGCCGCTCTGCAGGGTCCCAATTCCGTCGTTGTGATGCTGACTATGCCCGACACAAATGAATGCACGGTAAACGTGTAGCAAACAATATTTGCTACTTTCCATGGAGGACGACGAATAGAGGATGTATTACAGGGCTTTCGCTAATCCGGCCGTGGAGTTAAGGCTGCACCGCGCATTTGCAGGGGCGCGCGATCGGCGGCCTCTGCAACCGCTTGACTTGCAATAACAGAGGCTTAAATACGGGCACGCAAATCGCGCCGGCCGGCTCGCGGCGCGAGGATTGCATAGCTCCAGGAGCCGTCGGGAAGCGCGCATGACCAAAGCGGATCAGCGTAAGACCGTGAAGAAAGCCGCTCCCAAGCCCGTTGTCAAAGCTGCATCCGAGCGGGCGGCCCGAGACCCGCACTAACGACGTTCACAAGAATGGCGCAGCCAAGCCACGACCTAAAACGACGCGACGGCCGGGCGCCATCGTGCTGCCCGAGGGTTATCAGCCGGCCGAGAACGAGCCGTTCATGAACGAGCGGCACCGCCTGTACTTCCGCAACAAGCTGGTGGCCTGGAAGGAAGAGATCATCCGCCAGAACCGCGAGACGCTGCAGGTGCTGCACGAGGACAACGCCCAGCACGCCGATCTCGCCGATCGCGCCACCTCCGAGACCGATCGCGCGCTCGAACTCAGGGCCCGCGACCGTCAGCGCAAGCTGATCGCCAAGATCGATGCCGCGTTGGCGCGCATCGAGGAAGGCACCTACGGCTATTGCGAGGAGACGGGCGAGCCGATCGGCTTGAAGCGGCTCGATGCCCGTCCGATCGCAACCCTGTCGCTGGAAGCGCAGGAGCGGCACGAGCGCCGCGAGAAAGTCTTCCGCGAAGACTGAGCCGTTCTGCCGAGAGCGCCGCCTCAAGCAGTTTCTGCGACGGCTGCTCCCCTCAACCCTGAGCTTGTCGAAGGGCGAATGAGTTGCGCCGTGCTTCGACAAGCTCACGCTGGGTAGCGGCTGCCGATCACCTTCTCGGAGGGGAGCGCTACCCGACCAGCTGCTCTTTCACCTTGGCGGCCAGCTGCGGCAGCGTGAAGGGCTTGGCCAGGAAGGCGTAGGCCTCGTTCTCGTCCAGCGTCTTCTTGAAGGCATCGTCGGGATAGCCCGAGACGAAGATGAACTTGAGATCCGGGTTGGTCTTGCGCAGCTCCTTGAGCAGCGTCGGGCCGTCCATCTCCGGCATCACCACGTCGCTCACCACGATGTCGACGCGGCCCTTCTCGCGCGCCATCACCTCCAGCGCCTCGACGCCGGTGCCGGCTTCCAGCACCTCGTAGCCCTGCCGCAGCAGGGCGCGGGCCGCAACCTGGCGCACGATGTCCTCGTCCTCCACCAGCAGCACGCGTCCCGTACCCGTGAGGTCGCGCACCACCTCCTTCTTCTTCTCGGCCGGAGCGATCTCATCCACGTTCTCGACGATGTGGCGCGGCAGGTAGACGCGGAAGGTGGTGCCCTTGCCGACCTCGCTGTCGGCGAACACGTAGCCGCCCGTCTGCTTGACGATGCCGTACACCGTCGAGAGGCCGAGGCCGGTGCCCTTGCCCACGTCCTTGGTGGTGAAGAACGGCTCGAAGATCTTGCCCATCACCTCCTGCGTCATGCCGCAGCCGGTATCCTCGACCTCGATCAGCGCGTATTCGCCGGCCGCCACGCCCGACCCCGACAGCTTCAGGCTTTCCCGCTCGCTGACATTGCGCGTGCGGATCGACAGGGTGCCGCCGTTCGCCATGGCGTCACGCGCGTTCACCGCCAGGTTGATGATCACCTGCACGAACTGCGTGCGGTCAGCCTTCACGTACCAGAGGTCGCGGCCCGGCGAGATCTTGAGCGTGATGGTCTCGCCGAGCGAACGGTTGAGCAGCGGTGCCAGGTCGGTGAGCGTCTCGCCCAGCTCCAGCACCTCGGCCTGCAGCGTCTGCCGGCGCGAGAAGGCCAGCAGCTGATGCACGAGGCCGGCGGCGCGGTGCGCGCTCTGCTTGATGTTCATGATGTCGCGATAGGCGGCGTCGGTCGGCCGCTGCTTGAGCAGCAGCAGGTCGGAGAAGCCGATGATGGCGGTGAGCACGTTGTTGAAGTCGTGCGCCACGCCGCCGGCGAGCTGTCCCACGGCCTCCATCTTGTGGCTCTGCGCGAACTTCTGCTCGAGCGCCTTCTGCTCGGTGGCATCGATGACGTAGAGGATGGCGCCCTCGCGTCCGCGTGTGCCCGTGCCCAGCGGGCTGACATAGATGCGCCGCGCGAGCTCCTGGCGGGCGCCAAGCGAGATCTCGACGGGCGCGGCGCCGGTGCGGCCGGAGACCGCCCGCTGCAGCGCCTTGGCCAACTCGCTGTTGCCGCGTTCGTCTACAGGCGGCAACAGATCGGCGACCGACTTCGGCACCTTGCCGTCCTCCTCGGCGAACATGCGCACGAAGGCGGCGTTGTTGTGCATGATCTGCCCGTCGGCATCGACGGTGGCGATGCCGAACGGGGCCGACTGGAACAGGCGCGAGGTGCGCACGTCGGCTTCCGTCCGCGCCGCGTCGCGGCTGGTTTCCGTGCTGGCTGCGTCGAGGACTAGGATGGAGGTGACGCCGCCCCGGCCCTGGCCGCGGCAAACCAATTGCGCGGGGAAGGCGCGGCCGTCCTCGCGCAGCAGGTCGACGTCGAGCTTGCGCACGCGCATGCCGGCTGAGCGGATGGTGGCCTTCACGGACGCAGCGGCATCCGGCGACAGGATGTCGAGCAGGTTGAGCGGACGGCCAAGTTCCGAGCGCAGTCCCAGCCAGTGGCTGAGCGTGGTGTTGATGTGGGCGATGCGGCCGTCGGCCATCACCGCCAGCAGGCCCTGCGGCAGCCCGTCGTAGAAGGCGAGCGTCGCCTCCAGACCGCCGATGGTCTCGATCTCGCGCAGCCGCTCGCGGGTGACGTCGGCCACCTGCCAGATGGTGAGCTTGGCTTCGATGCCGTTGCGCAGTACCGCGTGCGGACGCACTGATACTTGCAGCCAGCGCCCGCTGCGTCCGCCTTGGGCGTCCGATCGGGTATAGAGCACCTCGTCGCGCGGCTCGGACCGCTCGGCGGCCCGGTTGAGGCGGAAGAACGCCTGCGCCGATTCCGGCTCGCCGGCGAACAGTTCCTCGAGCGTGGTGTGCCGGCCAGGCCGCCGGCCAGTGAGGCGCTGCAGCGCGCGGTTGCGATAGATCACCTCGCCCTTGGCGTCGACGATCTGCAAGGCGCTGTCGAGGCCGTCGGCGACCGTCTTGACCAGCTCGGCCTCGGCGACACGCTCGCTCAGCCTGAGAAAGCCCGACAGCAGCCCGAAGATCAGGAAAACGCCGCCCACCGCCAGCAGCGCGAGGGCTGCCAGCACCACAGGTTCGGCAATTCCGCTCGCCATCAGCATGGCACCGGCCAAGGCGCCTCCGGCCACGACGCTGGCGGCGAGATAAACCCCGCCCGTCGCTTGCGCGCGCTCTGGCGCCTCGGCGCGTGCCCCCCATGCTGCCATAAGGGCAAGTCTTAGCTGATTCTGCGCGAGCTGAGCCCGCAGGGCCAGCAGGGTCTGTGCAAGAGGATTGCGCAGCACCTGGATGAGTTCGGCATCAGGACGCATTACGAACCAGTACCCCGATGTGTCGTTTTTGCTGGGGAATGTCCGACCCGCTAGGCGGGCAGGGGCGGTGCGGCTTCAAGAAAGCATCCATTCAGGTTAAGATGCGGTGAAGGCCCGGCCGCGGGAGGACGTGGGGACCCGGCGATGCTACGGCTTGGCCTGCCGACCTGTTGTTGTGGGAAACTTCGCCTCTGCTCGAGCGGCCAGGCACGAAATCCGCAGGCCGAACGGTGCTAGGGGGCTGGGCGTGCGCTTGGCGATCGGGTGGAAACGGCGCAGTCTCCGCGCCATGATTCGATGGGACCGTGAGACATGACGACGCTGATCGTATGGTTGTTCGTGCTGTTGCTGCTCGGCGCCGCGGTGGTGGTGGGGCTGTGGGGGTATCGCGCGTTCCTGACGGGCGACACCAGCCTGACGTGGGGCAATTGGTTCGGTGTGCCGCCGGAGCCACGCTTGAGCGTCACCGAGCAGGCCAACGTCGACGGCCGGCGCAGGCTGCTGCTGATCCGCCGCGACGACGTCGAGCACCTGATCATGACCGGCGGCCCGGTCGACATGGTGATCGAGACCAACATCGCAGCCCCGAGATTTCCGGAAGAGCGCCAGGCGGCGGTCGAAGAGCGGGCCGAGCGCAACCCGCCGGTGTTCTCCCGACAGCCGCGCAGTTTCGGACAAGCCGTCAACGAATGAACGTGCCGCACATCCGGCGCACATTGCGTAACCTTCTGGTCGCCGCGCTGCTGGCCGCAGCGACGCTGGCGCACGCGGGCTCGGTGTCGGCGCAGACCCAGCCCGGCGCGCCGGCCGACAGCAAGCAAGGGCCAGACCGCGCAGACCGAGGCGCAGAGCCAGGCGACGCTGCCCGACGACGTCAAGAAGCCGATCGCCAAGCTGACCACGGCCATCGAGACGGCCGAGAAGGCCCTGCAGCAGCTGAGCGACCTCGAGGAGGAGCTGGGGCGTCTCAGGCTCGAGGTCGAGGAGATCCTGGGCGAGTCGGTCGACACGGCCGAGAACCTGCGGCCGCAGCTCGCCGCCGTACGCTCGCAGATCGAGCGCCTGGGTCCGGCGCCGGGCAAGGATGCATCGCCCGAGGCACCTGCGATTGCCGCCGATCGCGCGCGCCTCACCGCGCTGGCGTCCGAACTCGACGGCGCCGTCAAGGCTGCCGAGTTGACCTGGGTGCGCGCGCGTCAGCTGATCGAGCGCATCACGGTACTCCGACACTCGATTTTCACGCGCAACCTGCTGGAGCGGCTGCCGAGCCCACTGCTGCCGGGCGTGTGGCATGACTTCTCCACCGAGACGCCGGCGGTCGGCCGCCGCCTGCACTATCTGTTCGACGACTGGTCCTATTGGGCGGGCTCCAAGAAGCCCGAGCTGGCCGGGCTCGTTGTCGGTCGCGCTCGTACTGTTCTTCGGGCTGCGCCTGCTGGTTGCGCGGCTGACCGCTGCTCGCCATGTCGCACGCGAGGTGCCGCCGACCTTCTTCGAGCGCGCCTTCGCCGTGTCCTGGACGGCCCCGCTGCGCGCCCTGCCGGTGGCGGCCGCGGCGTTTCTGCATCTATGCGGGCCTCGATACGCTGGACCTGCTCTATCCGCCGTGGGGCCGGGCCGCGGGAGCCGTGCTGAAGGCCGTGCTCGTGCTGGCCGCGGTCAGCACCCTCATCTACATGGTGCTGGCGCCGTCCGAGCCGCAATGGCGCTTCGTGCAGCTGACCGACCGCGCCGCGCGCCGCATCGTCTGGCTGCTGTACGCGCATCACGGGCGTCTATGCCATCGACGTGGCTTTGACCGAGATCAGCCGCGTGTTCTTCGTGCCGCTGCCGGTCAGCGTGGTGCAGTCGTTCTTCGCCAGCATGATCTTCGCGTCCCTGCTGATCGGCCTGCTGCTGACGCCGTTCGAGCCGCGTCCGCGCCCAAACCCGCGCTGGCTGAAGGCGCCGCTGTGGATCATCGCGTTCAGCATCATCGCCGCAGCGCTGCTCGGCTACGTGGCGCTGGCGCGCTTCATCGCCCAGCAGCTGGTCATGACCGGCATCGTCGTGGTCCTGGTGTGCCTGGGCTACCTCGCCATCCGCGCCGTCACCCGCGAGCCCCAGCACACGTCCTATCCGGTCGGCGAGATGCTCGAGAGCCGCTTCGGCCTCGATGCGCCGCGGCGCAATCAGCTGGCGCGCCTGACCGAGCTCGCCCTGACGCTGGCGCTCATCATCTGCGCCATACCGCTGCTGATGGTGCAATGGGGCTTCCAGAGCGCCGATATCCGCGACTGGTTCAAGTCGCTGGTGTTCGGACTGGAGATCGGCACGTTCCGCATCTCGCTCGCCCGCATCCTGATCGGCATCGTGCTGTTCATCGCCCTGCTGTTTGCGACGCGGCTGTTTCAGCGCTGGCTGCGCGAGCGCGCCCTGCAGCAGACGCGCATGGATCCGGGCATCGTCAACTCCATCGACACGGTGGTGGGCTACGCCGGCATCGCCATCGCCAGCCTGCTCGCCATCTCCTATGCCGGCTTCGACATCACCAACCTGGCAATCGTCGCCGGCGCGCTGTCGATCGGCGTCGGGTTCGGCCTGCAGTCGATCGTCAACAACTTCGTGTCCGGCCTGATCCTGCTGGTGGAACGTCCCGTGAAGGTCGGGGATCGCGTGGTGATCGGCGATCAGCAGGGCATCGTGCGTCGCATCAGCGTGCGCGCCACCGAGGTCGAGACCTTCGACCGCGCCAGCCTGATCGTGCCGAATTCGGAGTTGATCACGGGCCGTGTCCTCAACTGGACGCATCGCGACTCGCTCGGCGGCGCCACCGTACGCGTCGGCGTGACGTACGAAGCAGATCCCGAACAGGTGCTGGGCATCCTGCGCGCATGCGCCAACGCGCATCCGGAGGTGCTGCGCATACCCGGAGCCCGGCGCCATCCTGGAGAAGTTTCGGCGACAACGCGCTCGTCTTCGCGCTCGGCATTCACCGTTGCCGATTTGAGCAAGTCTGCCGGTGTCCAGTCCGACCTGCGCGTCGCCATCCTGAAAGCGCTGCGCGCCGCCGACATCGAGATCCCGTTCAACCAGGTCGACGTCAACCTGCGCGACCTGGATGGCGTCAAGCGCTACATCGCGCACCAGCTGGAAGAGAAGGCCGCCGGCCGGGCCGAAGCGACGACCAGCAACGGCAAGCGCGCCCACCCGCCCGATAACTGAGGCGCAACTCCCAAGGGCGCGCTCAGTCGAACAGCCAGCTGCTCAGTCCCAGCACGTTGCCGAAGACCAGGGTGGCAACCAGCAGCACGCCGAGCGCGTGGCCGAGCAGGGCGGCGCGGCTGGCCGGCGCCTTGCCTCTGACGTGGCCTATCAGGGCGCTGGCGCCGACCACCAGCGGCGAGACGGCGCTGGCGATCAGCATCTGCATGGTGAGGTAGTGCACCGGGCCGAGGCCCGCGACATGCTTGGGATCTGGGTTGGAGTAGCTCGGCAGACGGCCAATGCTGACGACGACGGCCACCAGGAATATCGAGAAGCAGGCGAGGAACAGCCAGGGCATCGCCACCCACAGGGCCAGGATCAGCCGAGCCGTTCGCGACACAAAGTCCCATCGTCCCTCCCCATGGACCGTTGCGACTTTGCCGCTATCCGCGGGCCGGCGCAAAGGGTCGTCAGGCGTCGTTCTTGTGCGGCGAGAACAAAACGTGTACGTTGTGGTTAAGGCCGAGTCGCGTTTTGCCTGCCGGTGCAACTCATGAAATAAGGGAATCGCGCATGGAAAAGCCGTCGCTGCGGGTGGTCGAAGGGGGAAGCATGGACAAGCAGAAGGCGCTGCAGGCCGCGCTCGACCAGATCGACAAGAACTTCGGCAAGGGCTCGATCATGCGGCTCGGTGCGAACGACAAGCGCATCGAGGTCGAGGCCATTTCGACAGGCTCCCTGGGGCTGGATATCGCGCTCGGCATCGGCGGCCTGCCGCGCGGCCGGGTGATCGAGATTTACGGCCCGGAATCCTCCGGCAAGACCACGCTGTCCCTGCAGGTGCTGGCGGAAGCCCAGAAGAAGGGCGGCATCTGCGCCTTCATCGACGCCGAGCACGCGCTCGACCCGGTTTATGCCGGCAAGCTCGGCGTCAAGGTCGCCGACCTGCTGATCTCCCAGCCCGATGACGGCGAGCAGGCACTCGAGATCGCCGATACGCTGGTGCGCTCGGGCGCCGTCGACGTGCTGGTGGTGGACTCGGTGGCGGCGCTGACCCCCAAGGCCGAGCTGGAAGGCGAGATGGGCGACATGCAGCCCGGCATGCAGGCGCGCCTGATGAGCAAGGCGCTGCGCAAGCTTACCGCCTCGATCTCCAAGTCCAAGTGCATGGTGATCTTCATCAATCAGATCCGCATGAAGATCGGCGTCATGTTCGGCAATCCGGAGACGACCACGGGCGGCAACGCGCTGAAGTTCTACGCCAGCGTGCGCCTCGACATCCGCCGCATCGGCCAGATCAAGGAGCGCGAGGAGGTGGTCGGCAACCAGACCCGCGTCAAGGTGGTCAAGAACAAGGTGGCGCCGCCCTTCAAGCAGGTCGAGTTCGACATCATGTACGGCGAGGGCATCTCCAAGATGGGCGAGCTGGTCGACCTCGGCGTCAAGGCCGGCATCGTCGAGAAGTCGGGCGCCTGGTTCTCCTTCAGCGGCGAGCGCATCGGCCAGGGCCGCGAGAACACCAAGGCGTTCCTCAAGGAGCATCCCAAGATGGCCGACCAGATCGAGAAGGCCATCCGCCAGAACGCCGGCCTGATCGTCGACAAGATGCTGCAGGCCGCGCCCGAGGGCGAGGAGGCAGCCGATGCCGAGGCGGGCCCGGACGGGCTCGTCGAGGACGACGAGGAGGCGCCCGGCAAGAAGGGCGCGCGCAAGAAGGGCTGACGGTATTGGGTGTCAGACCCTCCGGGTCTGACACCATGGCAACCGCGCTAACTGCCTATCAGCTGTGCTTCAAATGAGTTGGGCACCGGTGTCAGACCCGGAGGGTCTGACACCCCAACTTGCCTGGGATGACAACGGCCGCCCGCGCCGCTAGAAGACTTGCGAGGCCGAAACTCCCGCAAACGCAGCTGCTTGGGCCCATGCGGGTAGCCATGCGAGCACATCATGACGACCGTCAATCAGGTCAGGTCGACCTTTCTCGACTACTTCCGCAAGAACGGCCACGAGGTGGTCGCCTCGGCGCCGCTGGTGCCGCGCAACGACCCGACCCTGATGTTCACCTCGGCCGGCATGGTGCCGTTCAAGAACGTGTTCACCGGCCAGGAGACGCGTCCCTATACGCGGGCATCTTCCTCGCAGAAGTGCGTGCGCGCCGGCGGCAAGCACAACGACCTGGACAACGTCGGCTACACGGCGCGGCATCACACCTTCTTCGAGATGCTCGGCAACTTCTCCTTCGGCGACTACTTCAAGGAGAGGGCGATCCCGCTGGCGTGGGAGCTGGTCACCAAGGTGTACGGCCTCGACGCCAAGCGGCTGCTGGTGACCATCTATCACGACGACGAGGACGCCCACCGCATCTGGAAGAAGGTGACGGGCTTCTCCGACGACAAGATCATCCGCATCGCCACTAGCGACAATTTCTGGTCGGCGGGCGACACCGGTCCGTGCGGTCCCTGCTCGGAGATCTTCTTCGACCAGGGCGACAAGCTGCAGGGCGGGCCTCCGGGCACGCCCGGAGCAGGACGGCGACCGGTTCCTGGAGTTCTGGAACCTGGTGTTCATGCAATACGACCAGCGCGGGCCCGGCGATCGCATCGACCTGCCCAAGCCGTCGATCGATACCGGCATGGGCCTGGAGCGCATCACGGCCATCCTGCAGGGCGTGCCCTCCAACTTCGACATCGACCTGTTCAAGGCGCTGATCGCGGCCTCCGAAGCTGCCACCGGCGTTCCCGCCAAGGGCGAGAACCGCGCCTCGCACCGGGTGATCGCCGATCATCTGCGGGCCTCGAGCTTCCTGATCGCCGACGGCGTGCTGCCCTCCAACGAAGGGCGCGGCTACGTGCTGCGCCGCATCATGCGCCGCGCCATGCGGCATGCGCATCTGCTGGGCGCCAAGGACCCGCTGATGTTCCGCCTGGTGCCGGAGCTGGTGCGGCAGATGGGCGAGCCCTATCCGGAGCTGGTGCGCGGCGCAGGCGCTGATCACCGAGACGCTCAAACTCGAGGAGACGCGCTTCCGCAAGACGCTGGAGAAGGGCCTCGGCCTGCTGTCCGATGCGAGTGCCAAGCTGAAGAGCGGCGACGTGTTCGCCGGCGACGTCGCCTTCAAGCTGTACGACACGTACGGCTTTCCGGTCGACCTGACGCAGGACGCGCTGAAGCCGCGCGGCATCAGCGTCGACATGACGGCCTTCGACACCGCCATGCAGAAGCAGAAGGTGGAGGCGCGCAAGGCCTGGAAGGGCTCGGGCGAGGCGGCCACCGAAGGCGTGTGGTTCGAGATCAAGGACGAGGCCGGCGCCAGCGATTTCCTGGGCTACGAGACGGAGACGGCGGAAGGCGAGATCCGCGCCATCGTCAAGGGCGGCAAGGCGGCCAAGGGCCTCAAGAGCGGCGAGGAAGGCGCGCTGGTGCTCAACCAGACGCCGTTCTATGGCGAGTCCGGCGGACAGATCGGCGACACGGGGCTAATCAAGGGGCCGAAGGGCGCGCTGTTCCGCGTCACGGATACGCAAAAGAAGCTGGGCGACCTGATCGTGCATGTGGGCACGGTCGAGAAGGGCTCGTTCAAGCCGGGCGATGCGGTCGAGCTGGTGCGTCGACCACGCGCGGCGCTCGGCGACGCGCGCCAACCACTCGGCGACCCACCTGCTGCACGAGGCGCTGCGCCAGGTGCTGGGCACGCACGTGGCGCAGAAGGGTTCGATGGTGGCGCCCGAGCGTCTGCGCTTCGACTTCTCCCATCCCAAGCCGATGAGCGCCGAGGAGGTGGCGGCGGTCGAGGACATGGCCAACGCCATCATCCTGCAGAACGCGCCGGTCGAGACGCGCCTGATGGCCATCGAGGACGCCATGGAGACGGGCGCCATGGCGCTGTTCGGCGAGAAGTACGGCGACGAGGTGCGCGTCGTGTCGATGGGCGATCGGCGAGATCCTGCCGGAGGCGGGCAAGCGAAGAAGGCCAACAAGTCGTGGTCGATCGAGCTGTGCGGCGGCACGCACGTCAAGCGCACCGGCGACATCGGCCTGGTGCGGGTCGTGGCGGAAGCGGCGAGCGCCGCCGGCGTGCGCCGCATCGAGGCGCTGACCGGGCAGGGCGCGCGCGCCTATCTCGCCGAGCAGGACGCACGCGTGCGCGAGGTGGCCGGCGTGCTGCGCACGCGGCCCGAGGAGGTGGTCGACCGCATCAAGGAGCTGCTCGAGGGCCGTAAGCAACTCGAGCGGGATCTCGCCAACGCCAAGCGGCAGCTGGCGCTGAGTGGCGCCGGCGCGACCGGCAACGGGGCGGCCGCGACGGCAGAGCAGGCCGTACGCACGGTCGGCAAGATCAAGTTCATGGCGAGGGCGGTGAAGGGCCTGGAGCCGAAGGACCTGCGCGGGCTGGTCGATGACGGCAAGACCCAGATCGGCTCGGGCGTGGTGGCCATCGTCGGGGTGACCGAGGAGGGCAAGGCCAACCTGACGGTCGGCGTAACGGACGACCTGAGCGGGCGCATCAGCGCACTCGAGCTGATCAAGGCGGGCGCCGAGGCGCTGGGCGCCAAGGGGGCGGGCGGCAAGGCAACCTTCGCCCAGACCGGGGCGCCGGACGGGTCCAAGGCGGAGGCCGCGCTCAAGGCCATCGAGGCCAAGCTCGGGTCGCTGGCGACTTGAACGGTATTTAGTGTGCTGCCCATCGACCGCCGCGCCCGTGAATTGGCATGGCAGTTGACGGGCTGGGCGACCTCATCTAAAAGGGGCGCAAATTCGGGACGCGAACTAGAGCGATCGGGTCTGGCGGCCAACGCCGGGACCCGATTTGTGCGCGTTTTTGAGATTTCCTGTCCGGTCGAGGCGGCGGCGACCCCGGCAGAGGAAACGGCGCCGCTTTGGGAGACACACGTGGCTCGTATTGCTGGCGTTAACATTCCGACGCAGAAGCGCGTCGTTATTGCGCTCCAATATATCCACGGCATCGGTCCCAAGTTCGCCAAGGACATCTGCGGCAAGGTCGGCATTCCCGACGCGCGCCGCGTGAACCAGCTGACCGATGCCGAGGTCCTGCAGATCCGCGAAACCATCGATCGCGACTTCGTCGTGGAGGGTGACCTCAGGCGCGACGTGTCGATGAACATCAAGCGGCTGATGGATCTGGGCTGCTATCGCGGCCTGCGCCACCGCCGCGGCCTGCCGGTGCGCGGCCAGCGCACACATACCAACGCGCGTACGCGCAAGGGTCCCGCGCGGCCCATCGCCGGCAAGAAGAAGGCGTAGCGCGCAGGCTTGCTATCCGCCGCGGCGGCGCGAGCCGCCTCTGGCGCATTCGACACGCATTCACCGGTCCCGGAGCTGAACTGACAATGGCCAAAGAGCAAGCCCAAGCGTCTCGCGGCAAGCCGCGCAAGCGCGAGCGCAAGAACATCACCTCGGGCGTGGCGCACGTCAGCGCCTCGTTCAACAACACCATGATCACCATCACCGACGCGCAGGGCAACACCATCGCCTGGTCGTCGTCGGGCACCATGGGCTTCAAGGGCTCGCGCAAGTCGACCCCCTACGCGGCGCAGGTCGCCGCCGAGGATGCCGGCAAGAAGGCCATGGAGCACGGCATGAAGATCCTCGAGGTCGAGGTGATGGGTCCGGGCTCGGGCCGCGAGTCGGCGCTGCGCGCGCTGCAGGCGGTCGGCTTCCAGATCACCTCGATCCGCGACGTGACGTCCATTCCCCACAACGGCTGCCGCCCGCGCAAGCGCCGCCGCGTGTGAGATCAGCGCCGGCCGCTGCCGGCGCCTTTCGTGAGCTTGGGATGCGGGAGCCGGGACGCCGGCCCCGGTCCTCGATCAACAGACGAACGTGAGGCCAACCCCCGTGGCAAACGTATTGCAAAAGAACTGGCAAGACCTGATCAAGCCGAGCAAGCTCGAGATCGCCCCCGGCCGCGCCAAGCACAGCATTCGCGACCGTGGTCGCCGAGCCGCTGGAGCGCGGCTTCGGCATGACGCTCGGCAACGCGCTGCGCCGCGTGCTGCTGTCCTCGCTGCAGGGCTCGGCCATCACCACCGTGCATATCGACGGCGTGCTGCACGAGTTCTCCTCGATCCCCGGCGTGCGCGAGGACGTGACCAACATGGTCCTCAACATCAAGGAGATCGCGCTGCGCCTGCACTCCGACGGCGTCAAGCGCATGGTGCTGAAGAAGGAGGGCCCGGGCCCGGTCAAGGCCTCCGACATCGAGGCCAGCTCCGAGGTCGAGATCCTCAACCCCGAGCACGTGATCTGCACCCTCGACCAGGGCGCCAACATCCGCATGGAATTCACCGCCACCATGGGCAAGGGCTACGTGGCGGCCGAGCGCAATCGTCCCGACGATGCGCCGATCGGCCTGATCCCGGTCGACAGCCTGTACAGCCCGGTCAAGAAGGTCTCCTACAAGGTCGAGAACACCCGCGAGGGCCAGATCCTCGACTACGACAAGCTGACCATGACGGTGGAGACCGACGGCTCGGTGACGGCCGAGGACGCCGTGGCGCTGGCCGCCCGCATCCTGCAGGACCAGCTCGCCGTGTTCATCAACTTCGAGGAGCCCAAGAAGCCGACCGAGGAGACCAAGCACCCCGAGCTGGCCTTCAACGCCGCGCTGCTCAAGAAGGTCGACGAGCTCGAGCTCTCCGTGCGCTCGGCCAACTGCTTGAAGAACGACAACATCGTCTACATCGGCGACCTGATCCAGAAGACGGAAGCCGAGATGCTGCGCACGCCGAACTTCGGGCGCAAGTCGCTGAACGAGATCAAGGAGGTGCTGGCCAGCATGGGTCTGCACCTCGGCATGGAAGTGCCGAACTGGCCGCCGGACAACATCGAGGATCTGGCCAAGCGGTTCGAGGATCAGTATTGAGATGAGGCAATGGGCAGTAGGCAGTGGGCAATAGGAAAATTGCTACTGCCTACTCCCAACTGCCTACTGCCTTCCACTAGCGAGGCGAGGCCATAGAACCTCCCCGTCAAACAACCTAAGGGAACTGACATGCGACACAAGAAACTGGGACGGCGCTTCAGCCGCGACAGCTCACACCGCCAGGCCATGTTCTCCAACATGGCGGCGTCGCTCATCAAGCACGAGCAGATCGTCACCACGCTGCACAAGGCCAAGGATTTGCGGCGCATCATCGACAAGTACGTCACGCTGGCCAAGCGCGGCGACCTGAACTCGCGCCGCCTGGCTGCGTCCCGCATGGGCGACGAGGCGATGGTCAAGAAGCTCTTCGAAGTGATTGCGCCGCGCTACAAGGACCGCTCCGGCGGCTACACGCGCGTGATGAAGGCCGGCTATCGCTATGGCGACTCGGCCGCCGTTGCCGTCATCGAATTCGTCGATCGCGACGAGACGGTGAAGGGCAAGGAGGACAAGGAGCGCGCCGAGGCGGCCAGGGAAGCCGAGGCCAACGCGTAATCCCGTAGGTTGGGTTAGGGCGGAAGCCCGTAACCCAACAATCCCAGTGCCGACACGGTGTTGGGTTACGCGCTGATCGCGCTAACCCAACCTACGTGCTGCCTGCGGCAAATTCCGGGATGACAGGTGGCGTCAGCTGCCGCGGTAGGCCTTGAAGTCGGCGCGGATGGCCTTGGCCATCTGCTGCGCGCTGTCCGCGAGCCAGCCGTTTCCGTCGCGCTTGTCGAGGTCGCGCAGGATCGCCTGCCTGCGGTCGGCGACGCCGAGGTGCACGGCGGCCAGCTCTCGCCCCATGACAGCGAGCAGTCGCCCGGACAGCGTGCGCATGGCCGGATCGTCCGCCTCGATCTTGCGATTGTTGGGCGACAGGCGGCGACACGACGATGCCGCCCGCCACCGCGTACCAGGGATCGGGTGCGCGATAGCGCCCGCCGGCGATGTCGCCGCAGCGGATGCGAGCATCGGCGTCGTCGTGGGCGCGGCACCAGGCGGACGGCACCACCGCCTTGGCTTCGCGCACCAGCGGGCCGCCCCTCCAGTCGGTGACTGCCACCCAGCGCGGCCGACCGAGGCTGCCAAGACCAGCCTGGCGGCGGCCGATACTGAGTTCGAGCCCGGGTTCCGGCATGCTGGCCTGCAGCGCCTTGCGGTAGCGCGGCTGCGGCCTTCCTGCTCCGGCGACGTCGGCATCGAGGTCGCGCCAGAAGTCGCGACGCCGGGTGGTGGAAACGGCGACCAGCTTGTGCAGCCAGCGGTTCTTGCGGTCGAGCACGGTGGGGGAGGGTGCTCCCAGGCCACGGCGATAGCCGCGCAGGATGGCGCCCGCGATGGTTTCGACAGGGGCTCCCGTCTTGCCGTGCGCAAGCAGTGTGCTGGTGGCGAGCCGCACCAGATCGAGCGCATAGGGCATCTCGGCGGCTTCGTCGAAGTCGTTGACGCCCCAGATCAGCCGGCCCTCGACGTCGCGCCAGGTGCCGAAGTTCTCCAGATGGATGTCACCGACCGCCAGCACCTGCGGGGCCGTCTGCAGGTGCGGGCAGACGTCGAGCACTGTTTCGGCCCAGCGCCAGTAGGTGGCGCGCAGGAACGCGAACGGGTTGGTTTGCATCTTGTCATGCTTGCGGCGCAGGTCGGCGCGGACGATCTCGCCGCGAAGCTGTGCCGCAAGCCAGTCTTCGTACAGCCTGGTGGAGCGGCGCATGCTCAACATCGGGTTCGCCTCGGGGAACTACTGCATGGTGCGATAGGTCGCACTGTAGGTAGCGTCGCTGTCACGGGCAAATACGTGGAAGGCTAGGACGGAACGGGCCCGGAACCTTCAATCCGGACCACCTGTGGCGTATAGTCCCCCGCATCGGGTGGCAACGATCGAACGGGTGAGACTTTGGCGTTCTGGCGAAGCGAGCGGGCGGGCAGCGTCTGGAGTGCGCTGGTGGTGTTGGCGCTGGTGGCAGCAAGCGCGGCTCCGGCGGCAGCGCAGCGCCGGGAGGTGCCGGCCTCGCGCGAGGCGGCGCAGTATTCGTTCGCTCCGATCGTCAAGAAGGCGGCGCCGGCAGTGGTCAACGTATACGTGCGGGCGCGCGTGCAGACGTTCGTGTCGCCGTTTGCCGACGATCCGTTGTTCCGCCGCTTCTTCGGCGAGGCGTTCGGCATGCCGCAGGAGCGCATCCAGAACTCGCTGGGCTCGGGCGTGATCGTCAGCGCCGGACGGCATCGTCGTGACCAACAACCACGTCATCAAGGTGGGCGGGGCGGCCGAGATCCGCATCGCGCTCGCCGACCGGCGCGAGTTCGACGCCAAGGTCATCCTGCAGGACGAGAACACCGACATCGCCGTGCTGAGGATGGAAGGCGGCGACGGGCGCTTCCCCTATCTCGAGTTCGAGAACTCCGACACGCTCGAGGTCGGCGACCTGGTGCTGGCGATCGGCAATCCGTTCGGCGTCGGGCAGACCGTGACCAGCGGCATCATCTCGGCGCTGGCGCGCACCGAGATCGCCACGCTCGGCCGCGCAGGTATTCATCCAGACGGACGCCGCCATCAACCCCGGCAACTCGGGCGGCGCGCTGGTCGACATGGCCGGCCGCGTGGTCGGCATCAATACGGCGATCTTCTCGCGCTCCGGCGGCTCGCACGGCATCGGCTTCGCGATCCCGTCCAACCTCGTCAAGCTGTACGTGGACAGCGCCGTGACCGGCCGCAAGATCGAGCGGCCGTGGATCGGCGCCAAGCTCGACGCAGTGACGCGGGATCTGGCCGAGGCGCTCGGGTTGGATCGGGTCGGCGGGGCCGTGGTGACGCGCCTCTACGCCAAGGGACCGGCGGCGGAAGCCGGCCTGCGAGGCCGGCGACGTGATCGTGGCGATCGACGGCTACGAGGTGACCGATGCGCGCACGGCGCAGTACCGGCTCACCACGCGCGGCGTCGGCAACCGCTCGCGCCTCGATGTCGTGCGCAAGGGCAAGCGCACGACCGTGGAGATCGCGCTGCGGCCGGCGCCCGCACCCGGCCGCGACGACGTGCGCAACCTGGCCGGCCAGCATCCCTTCGACGGCGCCCGCGTCAGCAACATCCTGCCGGGCGTGACCGATGAGCTCGGCCTCGAGCAGGATGACGGCGTGGTCGTGCTGTCGGTGCGGGCAGGCTCGACGGCGGGCCGCCTCGGCTTCAAGCAGGGCGACGTGATCGTGCAGGTCGGGCGCCAGAAGATCGTCACGGTGATCGAGCTGGAAGGCGCGCTCAAGGAGAAGCCGCCGCAGTGGCAGGTGGTGGTCAAGCGCGGCGCGCAATCGCTGCAGCTGCAGATTCCAGGCTAGGGCACGGCCCGCAAATGCCGACGGGCATCGGATCTTGGGAATCCTCGCTCGTCACACCAAGCCGTCCTCAATTTGTCGCCGTCCACTGATTAATCGCTCGCGTGCCGGGGGGCGCATCGGTCGTGAGGGATGGCTATGCTGGCATGGTTGATCGACAAAGTGCGCTGGTTGCTGCTGATTGCCGCGGTCGGGGGACCGGCGTTGGCTTATTTTTCCTGGTCGGACGCAGAAAGAATCCGTGACGTCGAGACCAACGGGGTCGAGGCGGTGGCGCTCATCGAAGGCGCGACCCGCACGCAGCGCCGCCGCGGCGGGACCAGCTATGCTCTGGATCTTGCGTGGAAGGATGGCAAGGGCGGCGTGCGCAAGGCGGAAAAGGTGAGCGTCAGCCGCGCTTTCGCGGAGCAAGTCGTCAAGAACGACAAGCTGACGCGCAATTCGTTGCGCATCAAGTATTTGCGCGACGATGCAACGGTCACGCCGGTGGTGGTCGAGGACGCCAGCCGCCAGGAAGACGCAGGATGCCTTCATGGTGCAGGCCGGCATCGGTGCCGGTGCGGTCGGCATCGCCGGCTCGGCGGTGTTGCTGCTGATGCGGCGGCGCCGGCAGACTGCCGAGGCTTGAGGTTGGCCTCGGTCATGGCCGCCATTGCGGCATGATCGGGCAGAGCCGTCGGGATCAGGACACCGGCGGCGGCCCGGGCTATGATTGGCCATGACCAATCTGTTCGAGGCCGCCGGCCTGGAGAAGGGGGCCCCGCGGCCCCTCGCCGACCGGCTGCGGCCGAAGCGGCTGTCGGAGGTCGTCGGCCAGGATCACCTGGTCGGCGCCCAAGGCACGCTGACGCGCATGCTGCAAGAGCGGCCGACTGCAGAGCATGATCCTGTGGGGCCCGCCGGGCACGGGCAAGACCACCGTGGCGCGCCTGCTGGCCGACGAGATCAAGCTCGCCTTCGAGCAGCTGTCGGCGATCTTCTCGGGCGTGCAGGACCTGCGCAAGGCCTTCGACCGCGCCAAGAGCCTGCGCCAGACCGGCACCGGCACGCTGCTGTTCATCGACGAGATCCACCGCTTCAACCGCTCGCAGCAGGACAGCTTCCTGCCCTACGTGGAGGACGGCACCATCACGCTGGTGGGCGCCACCACCGAGAACCCGTCCTTCGAGCTGAACGGCGCGTTGCTGTCGCGTACCGTCGTGCTGGTGTTCCACCGGCTGGATGATCCCGCGCTCGAGAAGCTGCTGCAGCGGGCCGAGCAGGAGGAAGGCCGCGCGCTGCCGCTCGATGCGGAGGCGCGCGAGACGCTGAAGGCGATGGCGGACGGCGACGGGCGGACCGCGCTCAACTTGGTGGAGGAGGTGTTCGGCTCGGTGCCGGCCGGTTCAGACGTGCTCAGCCGCGAGGCGCTCACTGGCCTCGTGCAGCGGCGCGCGCCGCTCTACGACAAGTCGCGCGACGGCCACTACAACCTGGTCAGCGCGCTGCACAAGTCGGTGCGCGGCTCTGATCCCGATGCTTCGCTGTACTGGCTGGCGCGCATGTTGGATGGCGGCGAGGACCGCCTGTTCATCGCGAGGCGCCTGGTGCGCATGGCGATCGAGGACATCGGGCTCGCCGATCCGCAGGCGCTGGTGCAGGCGCTGGCGGCCAAGGACGTGTACGACTTCCTGGGCACGCCGGAGGGCGAGCTGGCGCTGGCGCAGGCCACCGTCTATCTGGCCACGGCGCCCAAATCGAACGCCGCCTACATGGCCTACAACGCGTCCATGCGCGCGGCCAAGGAGCACGGCAGCCTGGCGCCGCCCAAGCACATCCTCAACGCGCCGACGCGGCTGATGGCCGAGGAGGGCTACGGCCGCGACTACGCCTACGACCACAGCGCGCCCGACGCGTTCTCGGGCCAGAACTATTTCCCCGACGAGATGCAGCGCCAGCAGTTCTACGCGCCGCCGGGGCGCGGCTTCGAGGCCGAGCTGAAGAAGCGGCTCGAGCACTGGGCCAAGCTGCGCCGCGAGCGCGGGCAGCTGAGCCCATGCACTGACCGCCTCGAGCCGGCGGCCTGAGCGCCTACTTGCCGGCGACAAGCGGCGGCTACTTGATGGTGTGGCCGACGTTGTCGAGCGGGAAGCCGATGTTGATGCCGAGGCCCTGGGCGCCGCCGATGATGGCGATGGCGATCAGCGCCGCGATCAGTCCGAATTCGACGGTGGCTGCGTCGGGCAGGAAACGCTTCACGGAACGCACGAACATTGGAAATCTCCCCTATCTGGTCGCCTCCGGTGCGATGTGCAGCGGAGGCGAAGGGCAGTGTGCGCCATGCGGCTTAAAGCGTGGTTATGTCGCCGGTTTTATTGCGGTGACAGTCTTGCGCCGGTGCCACCGTCGGTTAAAGAACGCGCAACGAGTTTGCGGAAGATCGAGTAGGATGCGCGAGCGGGCCGGCGCGGTGCAACCGGTGGTAGAGCGGTGTGTGGGGTGACATGGCAACGGTAGAGGTGAACGGGCGGACCTATCGTACGCCCGAGCGGCCGACGGTGGTGATCTGCTTCGACGGATGCGATCCGGCCTATATCGAGCGCGGCATCAAGGACGGCATCCTGCCCACCATCGCCGCCTTTCGCGAACCGGCTTCTTCGGCTCGGCCGAGGCGCAGGTGCCGACCTTCACCAATCCCAACAACGCCTCGATCGTCACCGGCGTGCCGCCGGCCGTGCACGGCATCTCGGGCAACTACTATCTCGACCGCGCCACGGGCGAGGAGCGCATGATCACCGACGCGGCGCTGATGCGCTGCGGCACCATCCTGGCCGGCATGGCCAAGGCCGGCGTGAAGACGGCGGCGGTGACCGCCAAGGACAAGCTGCGCCTGATGCTGGCGCGCGGCCTCGACGGCATCGCCTTCTCCTCCGAGAAGGCTGACCAGGTGACGCTGGCCGACAACGGCATCACGGACGTCGAGGCGCATGGTCGGGCGCGGCAAGCCCGACCAGTATTCGGCCGACCTGTCGATCTACGTGCTCGATGCGGGCTTGCAGCTGCTCGAGCGGGGCGCGGCGCAGCTGCTCTATCTGTCGCTGTCCGACTTCGTGCAGCACGCGCATGCGCCGGGCGAGTCCGAGGCCAACGCCTTCAATCGCGCCGTCGACGATCGCATCGCCGCGCTGATGGCGGCGGGTGCCGTGGTGGGCGTGGTGGCCGACCACGGCATGAACGACAAGTCGCGCCCCGACGGCTCGGCCAACGTGGTGTTCCTGGAGGAGGAGCTCAATCGCCGCTTCGGCGACGGCGCGGTGCGGGTGATCTGTCCGATCACCGATCCGTTCGTGCGCCATCACGGCGCTCTCGGCTCGTTTGTGCGCGTCTATCTGCGCAAGGCGACCGACATGGCGGCGCTGATGGCGGCGAGCAAAGCATTGCCGGGCGTCGAGGTGGTGGTGGAGGGCAAGGAGGCGGCGCAGCGCTACGGGCTGCCGCTCGACCTGGAGGGCGACTTCGTGGTCCTCGGCGATGCCAACACGGTGGTGGGCGCGAGCCAGGCCGAGCACGATCTGTCTGCGCTCGCCGGCCACCGCCTGCGCTCGCACGGCGGCCTCGGCGAGCAGAAGGTGCCGTTCCTGGTGTCGCAGCCGCTGCGGCCGGACTACCTCGCCGCAGGCCGGCAAACCCTTGCGCAATTTCGATATTTTCCACGCCGTCCTGAACGGCGTCGCGTAGGAGCCAGACTCGGCTTGGGCAACGGCTCCGTGTTCGGCAAATGCACCGATCAGAGAGCGCGAGCCTGCAGATACAGCCCGACCATCAGCGCCGCCGTTGCGGCCGTGGACGTGATGGCGCGCACGTGGTTCCAGGCCGTCCACGTCGAGAGGTAGCGAGCCCATAGCCGTGCGCCGTCGGGGCTCGACGGTGCGGCAGCGTCCAGCGCATTGTTGAGCGGCACATTGAACAGCATCGTCACCAGGAAGGTGCCGACCAGGTAGAGCAGGCCGCCGGTCACCATGCAGGCGGCACCCGCCTCGTGCCAGCGCCACAGCGAAGTCACGGCGACCAGCAGGCAAACCGCCGCCGTTCCGAGAAAAACGATCAGGAACAGCGGGTTGAGGATTACCCGGTTGATCGATTGCATGGCCCTGATGCCCTCCGGCGGCTGGATGCGGGCAAGCGCGCCCATCACCGCCACGGAGAAGGCGAAGAACAGCCCGGCCATCAGGGCGCAGCCCAAAGCCGCGGCAAACCGCAAGCCCAGCAACATCGCATCGATCATGGGCGATGTTGAGCACATCCGCAGCCGGGCGTCATGCGCCGCAATCCAGCGCACGTCTGTGTACGCAATAGGTGTTGCTGACGGCGCGCGGCCTGTGCTCGTCTGACGCCGATGGGATTGCCGCAAATTGCTTGAGGCGGCAGGGGACGAGGGGCGTGCGCAGCCATGGCGCAAGTCGGCGGAGCGGGGGCGTGGTCTCTGCAGACCGGCGGCCGGGCCACGAGCAGACCGGCTCAATGGCCGCTGCTCGCCGCCTTGGTGCGCAACCTGGAGGCGGAGCAGGAGCGCTGGTTCCTGTGGCTGCCGGTGCTGTTCGGGGCCGGCATCGCGCTGTATTTCTCGTTGCCGGTGGAGCCGCCGACGTCGGTTGCGTTGCTGCCGGTTGCCGCGGCATTGGCGCTGCACGTGGTCGGCAGACGGCAGGGAACCGGGGCGCTGATCAGTGCGGCCTTGCTGGCGTTGGCCTGCGGAGTAGCCGCCGCCAAACTGCGTACGGAGGCGGTGCGTGCCCCGGTTCTGCAAGGCCAGGTCGGCCCGGTTGAAGTCACCGGCTTCGTCGAGCTGATCGAGCCGCGCCCGGTCAGCGGCCAGCGCCTGACCATTCGCGTTGCCTCGATCGATGGGCTGGCGGACCGGCAGCGCCCGCTGCGCGTGCGGGTTCGCGCCGCCACCGCGAACGGCGAACTGCGGCCCGGCGACGCCATTCGCATCCGGGCGACGCTGACGCCGCCGCCCTGGCCGTCGCTGCCCGGCGACTACGATTTCGCCCGCGCCGCCTGGTTCCACGGACTGGGCGCGGTCGGCTATGCGACCGGCGCCGCGACGCAGGCGGACCTGGACACGGACGCAGCCCCGCTCGGCTTGCGCGTCCGCGCCCTGATCGAGCGTGTCCGCCAGGCGATCGGCCGACGGATCGGCGCCGTGCTGCCCGGCGAGACGGGCGCGATCGCCAGCGCGCTGATCACCGGCGAGCGCGGCGGCATCCCCGAGGCCACCAACCAGGCCTTCCGCAACTCCGGCCTGTTCCACATCCTGTCGATCTCCGGGCTGCACATGGTGATCATGGCCGGCGCCGTGTTCTTCCTGATCCGCCTCTCGCTGGCCGCTATCCCCGCCATCGCCTTGCGCTACCCCATCAAGAAGTGGGCGGCGGTGGGAGCGATGCTGGGTGCCCTCGCCTACCTGCTGATCTCGGGTGCCGCCTTCGCCACGGTGCGCTCCTACATCATGATCTCCATCATGTTCCTCGCCGTACTGCTGGATCGACCGGCGGTGGCGTTGCGCAACGTGGCGCTGGCGGCGCTGGCGATCCTGCTGATCTGGCCGGAGAGCCTGTTCGACCCCGGCTTCCAGATGTCGTTTGCGGCGGTGGTGGCGCTGGTGTCCGCCTACGAGTGGCTGCGCACGCGCCATGAGCAACGCCAGAACGAACACCCTGGCGGTTTCCGACATGGCGCCATCGGCCAGGTGCTGGCGTTCCTCGGCGGCATCGTCACCTCGACGCTGGTGGCGGGCCTGGCGGTGGCGCCGTTCGGCATCTACCACTTCCACAACACCCAGCAGTTCGCGATCCTCGCCAACCTGCTGGCCATTCCGATCTGCAACCTGCTGGTGATGCCGGCGGGCCTGGCGGCGTTGATCGCCATGCCGTTCGGCCTCGAGGCGACACCGCTCAGGCTGATGGGCATCGGCATCGACGCCATGACCTGGTGCGCGACCAACGTTGCGGCATTGCCCGGAGCCGTCGGACGCCTGCCGGCCATCCCCGCCTACGCGTTCGTGGCGATGGTGGCCGGCGGATTGTGGTGCACGCTGTGGGGCACGCGCTGGCGACTCCTCGGCATCATCCCGATTGCGCTCGGCCTGATGCTGGCGCCGACCGGCCGGCGGCCCGATGTCCTGATCGGTCGCGGTGCCGAACTCGTGGCGGTGCGCGGCGATGATGGCGCCCTGTCGGCGCTGGCGGGCCGCGGCTCGACCTTCGAGCTGGCCCGCTGGCTCGAACACGACGGCGATGGCCGCACGCCAGCCGAGGCCGCCAAGACGCGCGCCTTCCGCTGTGACGTCGAAGGATGCGCGGCATCCGTCAAGGGATTGACCGTTGCGGTGCCCGGCAACGCCTCTGCCCTGCGCGACGATTGCGCCAAGGCCTCCATCCTGGTGCTCAAGGCGACCCGGCCGCGCGGTTGCACGGCGCCGGCCGCCGTCATCGATGCCCACGACATCCTCGAACGCGGCGCGCATGCGCTCTACATCGAAGATGGCCGCGTGCGCATCGAGACCGTTGCAGCCCAGCGTGGCCGGCGCCCCTGGTCGACGCCGGATGCCCTCGCTGCCGCCGATGCGCTTGCCGAGGAGACTGGCCCAGGCGCGGCCCGCGCGCGCAGCCGTGACCTGGAGAGGATCCTTGACATCGGCAGGCCGGCAGCCGATGCGGCTCGTAGTGTGAGATCAAGCGAATCGACTGCAAGTTCTCAGTCGTTCAGAATCGGGCCGAGTGATCCATCGTAGTCGAAGGAGAGCACATGGCCGGCAGTGACGTGATCGTGCTCGGCGCCGGCATCGTCGGCATTTCGGCCGCCCTGCATCTGCAGCAGCGCGGCCGCGCCGTGACGCTGATCGATCGCCGTGGCATGTCCGAGGAGACCAGCTACGGCAACACCGGCATCATCCAGCGCGAGGGCGTGGTGCCCTACACCTTCCCGCGCGATCCCGCCCAGGTCGCCAAGTACGCTTTCAATCTGCTGCCCGAGGCCAACCTGCACTGGAGCGCGCTGCCGAAGATCGCGCCGTGGTTGTTCCGGCACTGGCTGAACTCGACGCCCGAGCGCAAGGATGCCACCGCGCGCGGCGCCAAACCGCTGGTCGAGCGCTGCATCGTCGAGCACGAGGTGTTCGCAGGCGATGCGGGCGTGCTTGGCCTGATGCGCCGCACCGGCTACCTGCGCGTCTACCGTTCGGGGCCGGCGCTGGACGCTGCCCTTGCCAAGGACGCGGCCGATCGCGAGGCCTACGGCGTGAATTTCCAGCCGGTCGATGCGCGCGGCCTCGCCGATCTCGAGCCGCACCTGCGGGGCGGGCTGGCCGGTGGCGTGCTGATGCCCGATCCCGTCAGCGTGTCGGACCCCGGCGCGCTGGTGCGTGGCTACGGTGAGCTGCTGGTCTCGCGCGGTGGCCGTTCCTGCGCGGCGAGGCGCGCACGCTGGAGCAGACCGCCGGCGGCTGGCAGGTGCAGACCTCCACCGGCCCGGTGACGGCGCCCGAGGTGGTGGTGGCCATGGGCTCGTGGTCGGACGATGTGCTGCGTCCGCTGGGCTACCGGTTCCCGCTCGGCATCAAGCGCGGCTACCACATGCACTATCGCGCCGAGGGCAACGCGACGCTGGCCCGGCCGGTGCTGGATGCACAGAACGGCTACGTGATCACGTCGATGACCGCCGGCATCCGCCTCACCACGGGGGCCGAGTTCGCCACCCGCGATGCGCCGCCGACGCCGCGCCAGCTCGATCGCGTCGAGCCGCTGGCGCGCGGCATCTTCCCGCTCGGCGCCCGCGTCGATGCGCAGCCGTGGCTCGGCCGCCGTCCCTGTTTGCCGGACATGCTGCCCGTCATCGGCAAGGCGCCGCGCCACCAGGGCCTGTGGCTCGACTTCGGCCACCACCACCTCGGCCTGACGCTCGGCCCCGTCAGCGGCCGCCTGCTCGCCGAGCTGATGACCGGCGAGGCGCCCTTCACCGACCCGACGCCGTATCGGGCGGATCGGTTTTAGCCTGCCGAGTTTTCAGCCGAAGTCGCACCGACTTGGACATCACGCTCCGGCAAAGCGCGAGTGTTTCACATCCATATTTGGCTGAGATCGACGAAGGTGAGACGCCCTCATGACGCTTTGTTCGCAGCGATCGATGCCGGGGCCTAATGCTGCCGTCTATGCGGCTCAACGACCGAAGGGTGGAGTTCGCCCAGAAGTTTGCGGAGCGCACCGGACGGAGGCTTGGCTTTGGAGGTGATGACGATGTGGTGAATGATATTTCCTTCGGTGAACTCGTTGCAGCAAAGCCGATCGAGGCCGACCAATTCGAGAACAAAGGTCCGCTTGCTCGTGTCCTTCACGGTGATGCGCAGGTTCTTGCCCACGAGATGCAGGCCAATAACGTACCCATCATGAAGATAGGGCCTTCGCAAGTAGCCCAGAGGCGTAAGCTCGATATCCATTGGGGTGGCACCCGCACCAAGGCGATTGCAGATATGCCTCTGCAGTACCGAGGTGATCGTGCGCTCGCCCTTTCCCGCCTTCGCCGGGATGGTGACCGGCGAAGCACGCACTGTCGATTTTGCTGATGCGCGGACGGGCAGCTTGGCCCCTCCCCGGGCAGAATCGCTGACTTGAGCAGATCGCGCTTGCAAAGCGGCAAATCGTGGATTCTTGGGAGGGCTCCTGCAGCTTCGAGGGGTCCCGCCATGCAGCTCTTCCTGAGCGCGTTTCAGAGCGTTCCCGATCCACGCGCCGAGAACACGCGGCACGACCTCGTCGAGATTCTCGTGATCGCGTTCGTGGCCGTGCTGTGCGGGGCGACGAGCTGCTGCGAGATGGCCGAGTTCGGCCGCACGAAGATCAGGTTTCTCAAGCGTTTCCTGACACTGAAGCACGGCATCCCCTCGCACGACACCTTCTCGACCGTGTTCCGCATGCTCGACCCCAAGGCGCTCGATGCCGCGTTCGGCTCGCTCACCGCAACGCTTCTCGAAGGCGCTCGCCGACGGCGGGGTGATCGCCATCGACGGCAAGTCGCTCAAGGTGCCTACGACAAGGGTGAGGCGTACATGCCGCGCATGATGGTCACGGCCTATGCCGCCGATCTTCGTCTCACGCTGGCTTCCCTGGAGGCCAAGGGTGGCAGCGAGGTCGAAGCCGCGCTCAGCCTGATCGGCCTCATTGATCTCAAGGGGCACATCGTTACCGCCGACGCGCTGCACTGCCATCGCCGGATGGCCAAGGCCATCCTTGCCAAAGGCGGCGACTATTGCTTCACGCTCAAGGGCAACCCGGAGGGGCTTCTGTCGGATGCCCGCGCGTGCCTGTCGAAAGCCAAGAAGAGGCATCCAACGGCGAAGTCCGAGACACACGGGCACGGCCGCGTGGAGAGGCGCGTCGGCATCGTGGTGAAGGCGCCGGGCATCGCCGAGCACCATGATTTTCCCGGCTTGAAGGCGTTCGGGCGCATCGAGGCGACGAGAGCCGTCGACGGCAAGGCGGAGACCGACGTGCGCATCTTTGCGCTCTCGCGCACCCTGTCGCCGCAAGCACTGCTCAAGACCGTGCGCGCGCACTGGGACATCGAGAACGGACTGCACTGGCAGCTCGACGTGACGCTGCGCGAGGACGCCGCGCGCAACCGCCGCGACAACGGACCCGCCAACATCGCCGTCATCCGCCGCCGAGCCCTCGACGGCGCACGCCGCGACACCAGCAAAGGTTCGCTCGCCGTAAAGCTCAAACGCGCAGGTTGGAACCATGATTTCCTGCTACAGATGCTCGGTCATATGCGATAGCCTTGCCTGCAAGGGGAGGGGAACCCGTCGAGTGTGCCGCCGCCGTAGGGGCGCAATAGGCGAAGCCGTATTGCGCCGTGGTGCGGGTGGATCGGTGCAATACGGCTGACGCCTCTTGCACCCTACGCCGCCGACGCACCCCGAGCCGTACGCGGCCATTCGGAGCGACTAAATTCACGACCGGCGCAGGTCGCGCTGCAGGATCGGCCGTACCTTGAGCGGCCCGCAGGTCCTGCCGTCCCAGATGCCGCCGGCATCGAGGCAGTCCCGGATCAGCCACTCGCGCTGCAACTGCCAGCCCGCCAGCACCAGCAGGGCGGCCGTGGTGCAGCCCACGAAGATCAGGCGGCCGCGGCTCATGTGTGCGGCCTCCCCTCGCCGAAGAGGTCGCGCCAACTCGGCAGCGCATCGGGGAAGGGCAGGGCGGTGGCCTCGTAGACGCCGCGCGCCACCGCGCGCGCCAGGCAATCGGCTGCCAGCGATCCGAGCACGGTCAGTCCCAGCACCGGATCGCCGAGCGGCTTGCGGCCGGTCGAGACGGCAAACACCACGTCGCCATCGAGCGGCGTGTGCACCGGATGGATGGCGCGCGTCATGCCGGCCTGGGCCATCACGGCCAGGCGCTTGGCCTGCGCCTTGGTCAGCAGCGCGTCGGTGGCGACCACCGCCAGCGTGGTGCTGGTGCGGGGGCTGATCTTGGTGATGGGCTCCAGCGCCTCGGCCGGGACGCTGGCGGGGAAGCCGCGGCCGCCGTACTCGCCGTCGCGCTCGTAGGGTGCCGCCCAGAACCACGGGCCCTGCCCCACCGTGACGCTGCCGGCCGGATTGACGGCGGCCAGCGCGCCGATGCGAATGCCGTCGCGCTCGAGCGACGCCGAGCCGATGCCGCCCTTCAGGTTGACGGTGGTGGCGCCGAGCCCGGCGCCGGCGCTGCCGAGCGCGAAGTCGAGCGCCGGCCGCAGCCGCGGCGGCATGGCCAAGCTCGCGATAGGGCGGATAGCGGCCCCACTGCTTGTCGCCGCCGTTCAGCAGGTCGAACAGGATGGCGGCCGGCACGATCGGCACGCGCGCCGTCTTCACCACCAGGCCGCGACCCTGCTCGAACAGCCACGCCTGCACGCCGGAGGCTGCATCCAGGCCGAAGGCCGATCCGCCCGACAGCGCAATGGCATCGATGCCGGTTACGGTCTGCGCCGGATCGAGCAGCGCCGTGTCGCGCGTGCCGGGGCCGCCGCCGCGGATATCGATCGAGCCGGTGGCCGGCTCGTCGAACACGATGGCCGTCACGCCCGAGCCGATACGGGCATCCTCGGCGTGGCCGACGCGAACGCCCGGCACGTCGGTGATCAGATTGCGCAGTGCAGCCACGTCCATGCTCCGCCGATTCGCAGCAGGTTGCTCCCAACTTGGCGCGCGCCTGGTCGCGCGGTCAACGCCGCGTGCATTGCGCAATGGCGATCATCCAAAAGCAAAAGAGGCAGCTCTTGCGAGCTGCCTCCCATGCAACGCAGCAATTCGTGCGCGCTTATTCCTCCACGTACGTGATCTTGTCGCCGACCTTCTTCCAGACGTACATCACGTAGTCGAGGCGGGTGAGGTCGCCCTTCTTGTCGTAGGCGAGGTCGCCGATCACGGTCTTGAACGGCTTGCCGGCCTTGGTCACTTCCGCGACCTTCTTGGGGTCCAGCGACTTGGCCTCGGCTGCCGCCTGGGCGATCACCTGGAAGCCCGCGTAGCTGTAGAGCGTGTAGGCCTCGGGGTCGATCTTCTTGGCGGCGAACTTCTTCACCACCTCGGCGGCCGCCGGGTTCTTGCGCGGGTCGGGGCCGAACGTCATCAGCGTGCCTTCGACGCCGGGACCGCCGATCGCGGCGAACTCGTCGGAGGTGATGCCGTCACCGCCCATCAGCGGCGCCTTGACGCCCTGGTCGCGCATCTGGCGCACGAGCAGGCCGCCTTCGGTGTGCAGGCCGCCCCAGTAGATCAGGTCGGCGTTGGCCGCCTTGATCTTGGTGACGAGAGCCGAGAAGTCCTTCTCGCCGATGTTGACGCCCTCGTAGAGCACTTCCTTCATGCCGCCGGCATTCATCGCCTTCTTGGTCTCGTCGGCAAGGCCCTGCCCGTAGGTGGTCTTGTCGTGGACGATGGCGATCTTCTTGCCTTTGAACTTGTCGAGGATGTACTTGCCGGCAACCTCGCCCTGCTGGTCGTCGCGTCCGCAGGTGCGGAACACGTTCCACATGTTCCGTTCCGTGATCTTCGGATTGGTCGCGGACGGGGTGATCATGTAGATGCCGTTCTCCTGGTAGACCTCGGAGGCAGGCATGGTCACGCCGGAGTTGAAGTGGCCCATGACGAACTTGACGCCGTCGCCGACCATCTTGTTGGCGACCGACACGCCCTGCTTGGGATCGGAGGCATCGTCACCGAACACCAGCTGGATCTGCTGGCCGTTGATGCCGCCCGCGGCGTTGATGTCGGCCGCGGCCTGCTCGGCGCCGTTCTTCAGCTGCGCGCCGAATGCAGCGTTGGGCCCCGTCAACGGACCGGCAACGCCGACTTTAATCTGCGCCATGGCGCCGCTCGCGCTCGCGAGGCTCGCGGCGACGGCCAGCACCGGCCAAAACGTCTTTCTCATCGTCGTCTCCCGTGGTTCCTCAGTGATCGACACTGCGGGGCGGATGTCCGCCGTGCCGGATGATTCAACGAAAGTGCGGCGGAGTCACGTCCTATCGGGGTGCCTCAGGATTATGCAGCCGCCTGCGCAAGCTTAGGCACTTTTCTCGATGCGCCGCCAGCTGAGCAACCCGCGCCGCCGGAACAGCCAGCCATACTGGCGGGCCATCTGGCCGGCCCTGAGCAGCCGGTAACCAAACGAGGCCGCGACCAGCACCACCAGGAAATCCACGGCTAAACTTTTCAGCGAGACCAGCGGCTCCTGGAACAGCGCGAAATGGAAGAAGCGGACGGTGAGCGCCAGCGGCACCATGTAGAGCGGCACGTGCCAATACGGACGCCAGGTCTGGGCGATGGCCTTGCCCGACTGATAGGCAGCGCCGCCGCCCAGGACGACGGTCACCAGCACGAAGATCCACCAGGCATTCTCGCCGCTGCTGTCGTAGATCAGCTCCGGCATGGCGTGTCTCTCCTCAATGCCGTCCGCCTTCGAGGTAGGCGGCGCGCACCTCGGGCCGCGCCAGCAGCTCCTTGCCGGTGCCGCTCATGGTGATGGTGCCGCTGACCATGACGTAGGCGCGGTGCGCGAGCTTCAGGGCGTGGAACGCGTTCTGCTCGACCAGGAACACCGTCATGCCCTGGCCGTTCAGCTCGCGGATCACCTCGAAGATCTGCTTGACGATCAGCGGCGCCAGGCCGAGCGAGGGCTCGTCGAGCAGCAGCAGCTCGGGCCGGCTCATCAGCGCGCGGGCGATGGCCAGCATCTGCTGCTCGCCGCCCGACAGCGTGCCGCCGCGCTGGTCGAGACGCCGCGCCAGCACCGGAAACAGCTTGCACACCCGCTCGAGGTCTTCCGCGAAGTGCACGCCGCCGTCGAGCTCGGCGCCCATCTGCAGGTTCTCGCGCACCGTCATGCGCGGGAAGATGCGGCGGCCCTCCGGCGACTGGGCGATGCGCAGCCGCGCGATCTCGTGCGTGGGCAGATTGGTGATGTCGCGCCCGCGGTAGTGGATGCTGCCCTCGCGCGCGCGCGGGTTGCCGCAGATGGTCATCATCAGCGTCGACTTGCCGGCGCCGTTGGCGCCGATCAGGGTGACGATCTCGCCGGCGTGCACGTCGAGCGCCACGCCCTTCAGCGCCATGATGGCGCCGTAGAAGCTCTTGACCCCCCGCACGGCCAGCAGCGGCTCGCTCATGTCGCGATCTCCGCTCTGCCTCTCCCTGGAGCGCCGACCTGTTCGCCCTCCCCGTTGATGGGGAGGGAGTTAGGGGTGGGGTGAGGACGGACGTCAACAGCGGGCTGAGCGGAAATAATCCGGCTTTGCTCCCTTGAGCGCGTCACCCCCACCCCCGACCCCTCCCCGTCGAGGGCGAGGGAAGGCCACCTGCGATGCAGGGGGAGTCGCAGGTCGACAGACGCGGCGAGCCTCATGTGGCGATCTCCGCTTCCACCTGCTCCACTTCCTCGTCCTCGACGCCGAGGTAGGCGGCGATCACCTTGGGATCGTTGCGCACGTGCTCGGGCGGGCCGTCCGAGATCTTGCGGCCGTACTCCAGCACGACCACGTGGTCGGAGATCTCCATCACCACCGACATGTCGTGCTCGATGAGCAGGATCGAGGTGCCGTGCTCGGCGCGGATCGAGCGCAGGAACTCCTTCAGGTCGGCCGACTCGCGCGGGTTGAGGCCGGCCGCCGGCTCGTCCAGGCACAGCAGCACCGGCTCGCTGCACATGGCGCGCGCGATCTCGAGCCGCCGCTGCGCGCCGTAGGGCAGGTCGCCGGCCGGATCGTCGGCGCGCTCGGTCAGGCCGATCTTGTCGAGCCAGAGGCGCGCGCGGTCGACGGCCTTGGCCTCGGCGTCCTGGTAGCTGCGCAGGCCGAACAGGCCGCCGATCGTCCAGCCCGAGGCAACCATCAGCGGGTTGTGCTGGGCAACGATCAGGTTCTCCAGCACCGTCATGCCGGCGAACAGGCGGATGTTCTGGAAGGTGCGGGCGACGCGCGCCCGGGCCGCGATCTCGTAGTCGGGCATGCGCTCGAGCAGGAAGGCGGCGCCGGTCGGCAGCGTGCGCGAGCGCGCGCCCGAGGCGGTCAGCGCGTCGATGTCGGCGGCGGCGAGCGCCTCGCCGTGGCTGAGCAGCATGCGCCCGCAGCTCGGCTTGTAGAAGCCGGTGATGCAGTTGAAGACGGTGGTCTTGCCGGCGCCGTTCGGGCCGATGATGGCGGTGATGTCGCCGCGCGCGGCCGTGAACGACAGGTCGTCGATCGCCACCAGCCCGCCGAAGCGCATGGTCAGATGCTCGACGCTGGAGCAGGGGGGCGGCGGCGGTTTGCCATCAGCCGTGCCCCTCCTTGACCAGGTCGGACGCGCACCGTCTTGCTTCTCGCGCAGGAAGATCGACGGCGAGCGGTAGGAGATCAGCCCGCGCGGCTTCCAGATCATCACCAGCACCATGGCCATCCCGAACAGCAGCATGCGGTATTGGGTGGGATCGAAGGCCGGGCCGAAGATGTCCTTCAGCCAGTCCAGCTCGCGCAGGATCTCGGTGCCGCCGATCATGGCGATGGCGGCGATGGCGACGCCGATCTGGCTGCCCATGCCGCCCAGCACGACGATGGCCAGCACCACCGCGCTTTCCATGAAGGTGAAGGATTCCGGGCTGATGAAGCCCTGCCGCGCGGCGAAGAACGAGCCGGCAAATCCGCCGAAGCCGGCGCCGATCGCGAACGCCGTCAGCTTGGTGTTGGTGGTGTTGATGCCGAGCGAGCGGCAGGCGATCTCGTCCTCGCGCAGCGCCTCCCAGGCGCGCCCGACCGGCAGGCGCCGCAGCCGCAGCGTCACCCAGTTGGTCAGGAGAGCCAGCGCCAGGATGACATAGAACAGGAAGATCAGGCGGTGCAGCGGCGTGAACTCGAGGCCGAAGAAGGCGGCAAAGCCCTGGTCGCTGGCGTTGAACGGCAGGCCGAAGAACGACGGGCGCGGGATGCCGCTGATGCCGGCATAGCCGTTGGTGACGGGCACCCAGTTGATCAGCACGAGGCGGATGATCTCGCCGAACGCGAGCGTGACGATGGCCAGGTAGTCGCCGCGCAAGCGCAGCACCGGGAAGCCCAGCAGGATGCCCCAGAACGCCGCCAGGATGCCGGCCAGCGGCAGGCAGAGCCAGAAGCTCAAGCCGAAATTGTGCGCCAGCAGCGCCGTGGAATAGGCGCCGACCGCATAGAACGCGACGTAGCCGAGGTCGAGC
The DNA here is from genome assembly GCA_963735125.1 of uncultured Alphaproteobacteria bacterium. Lineage (GTDB taxonomy): Bacteria > Pseudomonadota > Alphaproteobacteria > Rhizobiales > Hyphomicrobiaceae > AWTP1-13. The sequence goes on from CAVTJY010000036.1 coordinate 292,098, forward strand.
AGCCCGGCCAGCCCGACCACGATGTTCAAGCCCCAGCCCAGCATGATGTAGATCATGATCTGGATGCCGAAGTTATCGATCCACTTGATGGCGCCGGCCCGCCCGACGATCGACAGCGCGATCCAGGGATAGAGCACCAGCGCGACCAGCCCGACCACCGCAACGAACTGCCCAAAGCTGGTGGAAACAGTCCGGGTCGTCTTCACGCGCGGTGCGCGGTTGCGCGGAGGCCGCAGCGTACGCGAGATAGAGCAGCCGTCCGAAGAAGGCCAGCCAGCACGGCGATGAGGACGTAGTTCCAGCGCGGCTGCAGCACCAGCCGGTTGTTGATGTCCTGCTCGGTGCGCAGCGCCAGGATCGGCACGGACAGGCCGAGCGCCAGCAGGGCGGCGCCGAGTGCTTCCTTGAGAGCCGCCGTGATGGGCCGCGCCTTGGTGGAGTGCAGCTCGGCGGGGACCACGGCCATCGGCGCTTATACCTTCTCTACGTCGGGTTTTCCGAGCAGGCCCGACGGCAGGAAAATCAGCGTGATGGCGAGGATGCTGAAGGTTGCGACGTCCTTGTAGTCGATCGAGAAGTAGGCCGACCAGAGCGTCTCGATGAGCCCGATCAGCAGGCCGCCGAGCACGGCGCCCGGCAGCGAGCCGATGCCGCCCAGCACGGCGGCGGTGAATGCCTTCACGCCCGGCACGAAGCCGTCGTTGAAGCTGACGACGCCGTAGTAGATCATGAACATCAGGCCGGCCACCGCGGCCAGCGCCGCGCCCATCACGAAGGTCAGCGAGATGGTGCGGTCGACGTTGACGCCCAGCAGCGCCGCCATGCGGCGATCCTGCTCGCAGGCGCGCTGGGCACGCCCCAGCGAGGTGTGCTGCACCACGTACCAGAAGGCGGCGAGCAGCACGGCGGTGACCACCACGATCAGGATCTGCTTGTAGGACAGGGTGACGTTGTAGGTGCCGCCCTCCGTCAGCATGATCACATCGCTCAGCATCGAGGGAGCCGGCTTGTTGCGCGGGCCCTGCGTGACCTGCACCAGGTTCGACAGGAAGATCGACATGCCGATCGCCGAGATCATCGGCGCGAGGCGGAAGGAGCCGCGCAATGGTCGATAGGCGAACCTCTCGATCGCCCAGGACCACACCGAGGTGAGCACCATGGCCAGGATCAGCACGATGAACAGCGCCAGCGCCAGGGGCCCGAGCCCCAGAATTTGGGTCAGCGCCATCAGGAAGATCAGGGCGATGAAGGTCGACACCATGAACACGTCGCCGTGCGCGAAGTTCACCATGCCGATGATGCCGAACACCATCGTGTAGCCGATGGCGATCAGGCCGTAGATGGACCCGAGCGTCAGCCCGTTGATGAGCTGCTGAGCCAAATATTCCATGCGCTGTCTCGCCCCTGCCTCTACCGACCGCAACTCAGGCTAGCAGAGGAAACGGCTTTGCCACAACGCTACAACATGCAGCGCTTCCCGGACGTTCTACCGGACCGACGAAGCATCGCCTCTGGTGTTGCCCGAAGTACGCGCTCCGGCCCGGGTATGGTGCATGCGCCCTATTTTGGCCGAGCTTGGCGGTTTCTTGGGCATCAGGTGCCGCCCCGGCGGCCACAGTGCAGCAACGTGGGCAGCAACGTGGAACGGGGATGGAACAGATGACGGGCGAGCGCCTGAGCCTGCGAAATCGCTTTCCCGCTATGGCCCTAGCTCTGGGCTTAGCTCTGGCCAAAGCCGTGCACAGCTACCCAGGGCGCCACGTGTTCAACAGCGCGGCCCGGTCGTTGCGCCGCAGCTTTATGCAGAAGCTGCCGCGTGTCGGCGCGGCCGACTTCGTGACCTACGTCGAACCCTGCAGGGGACCACACGACGACGGCGCGGGAGCCAAATCGGCAAGCCACAGCAGCCACGGCCCGCGCACGGAGAGGCTGCGTCGCTTTGACGGAAAGCTCAGCCTGGACGCCGCGAGCCACCACATATTCCATGATGGCAAGGTCATCTGGGGATCCACGGACCAGATAGGCCGTGAGCGCGATCCCAGGGTTGTCGGCTTCTTCTCGAGACCGAAGAGGCACGTCGACGAATGCATCAGTTTGCGGGGTGGGTACGAAAACAACTACTTTCACTTCTTCTTCGACACCATTCCCAAACTGCTGCTGGCCGAGCGCCATGTCGCCGAGGGTGTCCCGGTTGTCGTGGGGGAAAGTCTCGCCATGCAGCCGTTCTTCCGGGATGCCGTCGAGGCCGGGTTGTTCCGATCCCGCCCGGTGCTCGTACAGAAGAGGCACGAGCAGCTATCCGCCAAGCGGATCTGGGTGCCGACACCGCGTGATCTGACCAGGAGCGACCTGCTGGAGATGGTGCGGCGGCTGACGAGTTCCGTCCCCGACGAGCAGGGTGCCTCGCGGCTCTATGTGACACGCGGCAGCGCTGCCGGAAACGCGAGGCGCCTCAACAACGAGGCCGATTTGATGGCCTGCCTCCGCAAGTATGGCTTCGAGTTCTTCGATCCGCAGGAGCACAGCCTTGCCGAGCAAATTGCCAAGTTCAGCCAAGCTGAAATCATCCTGTCGCCGCATGGCGCGGCGCTGACGAACCTGATCTGGCGGCAAGCCAAGCGGCTCAAAGTGGTCGAGCTCTTCAATCCGAGGTTCCGGATCGATTGCTACGAGCAGATGAGCGCCGTGATGGGATACGACTACTGGTCGGTCGACAACCTGAACTGCAGCGGCAATGCATTCCGCGAAGCCGGAGATGCGGATATCGCCCGGATCGACCAGCTTTTGGCGGAGATTGCGGGTGCGAAGGGCAATTTGCGGGACCAGGCGGCATAGCCGACGTCACACTGAGCTAAGGCATTGAGCTAAAGCATGTTGTGGGTGCCGTCACAGAACGGCTTGTCGTCCGTGCCCTTGCACCCGCAAAGGTTGAAGGTGCCCGAGCTTTCCGCGACGAACCGCAGGGGCTGGAAGCTGGTGGTCTTGTGCGAGCCGTCGCAGAACGGCTGCCTGGCCGAGCGCCCGCAGGTGCACCACAAATAGGCTCTGCCGGCCTCCAGGGGCACCTGGTAGGGGCCCTTTTGTACGCAGACGGGGTCGTCGGACATGCCACGCCATCCCTGATGCTATCTTCTAGCTTGCAGGGGTACTGAATTGCGCGCTCAGCGGCAAGGGCATGAGGCCAGCTGTGGGAAGTGCGGGTCTGCGCCTGGCGAGGCGCGGGCGCCTCAGGCCACCACGTTCAGCTTTTCCTTCTGGACGACGCGCTGCGCCGCCATCCTCCACCCAGGTGAACTCGAACTCGCCGGGGCCCGGCACCTTGAAATAGAACGACAGGTAGGGGTTGGCGGAGATGCCGGGGAACATCTCGGCCGAGAACACCTCCTGGCCCGCGAACTTGGCGCTGAACGAGCTGATGATCTTGCGCGGGATGGTCTTGCCGTCCGCATCCTTGCGCTGGCCGGTCTCCATGACGTGCGAGATCAGGGTCTTGACCTGGATCACCTCGCCCACCTTGGCCTTGTCGGGGACCTTCACCCTGGGGTTCTGCATCGCTCTCGTCCTTGGGCTCTAGCCGCCGCAACCGCCGACCGTGACCTTCACGGGCCGCCGGGCCATCAGGAACTTGCCGTCGCTCAGCTCGGCGATGGCGATCACGTCCTGCGTGCCGACCAGGCGCATGCGGCTCTCGGCCTTGGCGACGCCGCTGGCCGGCGTGAAGCGGAACACCACCACCTCCGGCCGCGGGTTGGCGGTCGAGATCAGATGGATGGCCTTCACGTAGTCCTTGTCGGTCATCGGGACTGTCGACGCTGAGCGTAAAGGGCACGGTGTTGCCGTTCTCGGCGATCTCGGCCATGTCGATCGTGAGCTTGCCTTCGACCGGCTTGGCCTCGCCGAGGATCTTCTTGACCATCGCCTCCCACGGCTTCGCCTCGGGCTGCTCCTGGGCCAGCGCCGGCAGCCCCGGCACCAGCGCCAGCGCCGCGTGGCCGCGGCTGCGACAGCGAACTGCCGCCGGTTCAGCGCGGATGGCCGATCGATCTGCTTCATGTCAGCGGTTCTCTCGATCCCAAAGCCCTGCCGGCACGCCGAGCACGGACAGTTGCCGCACAGATTAGGGATGCACGCCGGGTTTGCCAATTATCCATGCACGTAACATATAAGAAAGCATGCAAGCAACGCTCAAAGCAGGGCCTGAACAGGCTCTATGCTCTGGGCATATTGTGTTTATAGCGCTGGCGGTGGCGGCTGCCTGGCGTTGCCGCGGCGCCAAATGCCGCGCCCCTCGACTTGCGCTCGGCGCCTGCCGTTCTCGTAATGGTGGGCGATCCGGGCTGTCCGTACTGCGCGCGCTGGGAAGCGGAGGTCAGCCATTCCTACCGCTGAGCAAGGAGGGAAAATTCGCCCCGCTGGTGCAGCGCACGCGCGGCGATCCCGAGATTTCTAATCTGAAGAAAATCGTTTACTCGCCGACCTTCGTGATGCTTGCGTACGGCCAGGAGGTGGGGCGCATCGTCGGCTACCAGGGCAGCGATCTGTTCTGGATGCAGCTGGAGCCGCTGGCGGCCAAGGCCGGATTTGCGCCGCCGGCAAGTCTGCCCACTGAAGGGATCAATTCTGGCCCTAGCCCGAGTGCATCGGCCGGGCCGCACAGGGAGGTGACAACATGCGCATTACGCGACGGGATTTTGCGAAGCTGATCGGCGCTGCGGGTGCCGGGGCAGCGGCGACGACGGGCGTGTCGCGGTTCGCCATCGCCCAGAGCCGCCCCCAAGGTGGTGATCGTCGGCGGCGGCGCCGGCGGCGCCACGGCGGCGCACTTCCTCAAGAAGGAGGCGCCCAAGCTCGACGTCACCTTGATCGAGACCAACCCGATCTACAGCTCCTCGTTCTTCTCCAACCTCTATCTCGGCGGCTTCCGCGAGATCGAGTCGCTCAACCACGGCTACCAGGGACTGAAGGCGCTGGGCATCAAGGTGGTGCAGGGCACCGCCACCGACGTCGACAGCAGCGGCAAGAAGGTCAAGGTCGGCGGCCGCACGCTTCGCCTACGACAAGCTGGTGCTGTCGCCCGGCATCGACATCAAGTTCGACTCCATTCCGGGCTACTCGCGCGAGGCGGCGCTCGTCATGCCGCACGCCTACAACACGGCGCTCGACGGCAAGCGCCTGCTCAGGCGGCAGCTCGAGGCGATGCCCGACGGTGGCGTCGTGGCCATGGTGGTGCCGAACAATCCCTATCGCTGCCCGCCCGGACCCTACGAGCGCGCCTGCATGATCGCGCACTACCTCAAGACGCGGAAGCCGAAGTCGAAGCTGATCATCCTCGACCCCAAGAAGTCGTTCTCCAAGCAGCCCGTGTTCATCGAGGCGTTCGACAAATACTACAAGGACATCATCGAGCTGAACCTGACCACCGAGATCGACGATTTCGCCGTCGTCAGCGTCGATGCCAAGACCAAGGAGATCGTCACCAAGGCCGGCAAGAAGGTGAAGGCCGACGTCGCCAACATCATTCCCCAGCAGCGCGCCGGCGAGATCGCCCACAAGGCGGGCGCCGCCAAGGGCGACTGGTGCCCGATCGATCCGGAGAACTTCTCCGCCAAGGAGGTCAAGGACATCTATGTGCTGGGCGACTGCCGCGATCGCGGCGAGATGCCGAAATCGGCGTTCTCGGCCAACAGCCAGGCCAAGGTGGTGGTGGCCGACATCCTGACGGCGCTGGCCAACAAGGAGAAGTTCCCGGCCCGCTATCGCAACACCTGCTGGTCGCTGCTGGCGCCCGACGACGACGTCAAGGTCGGCGCCAACTATGCGCCCAAGGACGGCAAGCTCGATCCGTCCGGCTCGTTCGTGTCGCAGCGGGGCGAGGCGGCCGACGTGCGCAAGCAGAACTACGCCGAGAGCGTCGCCTGGTACGACAGCATCATCTCCGAGATGTTCGCCAAGCCCGCCGCCGGCGGCAAGAAGAAGGGCTGACCGCTACAACTCGAGCGAGGCATTGATCGGGCTGTCGGGGCATGCGCCCCGGCAGCCCGTTGCGTTTGCAGCGGCCGACGCGACCAGCTCGGGAACCAGCTGGAGCTGAGCCGCGTTTGCAAGGCCATAGGACGCCAGCGGAGGGATGGCCGGCCGATGACTCCCGAGATCGCCATTTGCCTTGCCATCCTGATGGGTGCGATCGCGCTGTTCGCCTGGGATCGCGTGCCCGCCGACGTGGTGGCGCTCGGCATCATGCTGGCTCTGATCGTCACCGGCCTGCTCACGCCCGACAAGGCGTTCGCCGGCTTCGGCAGCGACACCGTGATGATGATCCTCGGCCTGCTGATCATGACGGCGGGCCTCGTCAATACCGGCGTGGTGGATATCGCCGGCCGCTACATCTTCAACGTCGCCGGGCGCAACCCGGTCCTGTTCCTGCCGATCATCATGGCCTCGGTGGCGCTGCTGTCGGCATTCATGAGCAACACGGCGGCCACCGCATTCTTCGTGCCGCTGGTGCTCGGCTACGCCGCTGAAGATCGGCGCCAGCCCGTCGCGCTTCCTGCTGCCGCTGGCCTTCGCATCGATCCTGACCAGCTCGGTCACGCTGATCAGCACCTCGACCAATCTGGTGGTCAGCGAGCTGCTGGTGCAGAACCAGCAGGCGCCGATGGGCATGTTCGAGCTGGCCCCGTCGGCATCCCGATCGCCATCGTGGGCCTCCTCTACGTGTGGCTGTTCGGCGTGCGCCTGCTGCCCGAGCGCGAAGACCAGAAGGCCCAGGAGGAAATCGGCGAGCGGCTGTACCAGGCCGACGTGATGGTCGAGGAGGACGGCCCGCTGGTCGGCAAGATCGCTGAAGCCGACGCCAAGCTCACCGACGACGGCGGGTTCGAAGTGGTCAAGGTGCTGCGGGCCGAGGGGACGGTGCGCGGCGACAAGCGCCTGGCCGATCTCGAGCTGGCGGCCGGCGATCACCTGATCGTCGAAGGCAAGCGCGCCGATCTGCTCAAGATCAAGGATCGGCCGGGCCTCGATTTCAAGGCGGACGCGCTGCACTCCGATCCCGAGGTCGACCCCAAGGAGCTGAAGATCGTCGAAGGCGTGCTGCTGCCGCGCTCGCCGCTGATCGGGCGCAGCCTGCGCAACCTCGAATTCAAGGAGCGCTACGGCCTGCAGGTGCTGGCCATCCATCGCGCCGGGCGGCTGCCCAAGACCATGAGCTCGGCGCGCCTGCGCCTGGGCGACGTGCTGCTGCTGCAGGGCACCGCCGACGACGTGTCGGCGCTCGAGCGCGGCAACCTGTTCAACATCTTCGGCGGCGTGGACGCCTCGCGCTACAACGTCTCCCGCGCGCCGCTGGCCGTGGCGATCTTCGTCGCTGGCCATCATCGCCGCCACCTTCGCGTTCACGGCGCTGCCGGTGGCCGTGCTGGGCGGCGCCTTCGTCATGCTGCTGACGCGCTGCATCTCGCCCGACGAGGCCTACGCGCAGGTCGAGTGGAAGGCCATCGTGCTGATCGGCGCGCTGCTGTCGCTGGGCGCGGCGATGGACACCAGCGGCACCGGCAAGTACCTGGCGGCCCAGCTGATCGAGCTGGTCGGCTCGGACGGGCCCTACAAGCTGCTGACCTGCTTCTTCCTGCTCACCGTCGGGCTGACGCAGCCGATGTCGAACCAGTCGGCGGCCGTGGTGGTCCTGCCGATCGCCATCCAGACCGGCGTGCAGCTGGGCGTCGATCCGCGCGGCTTTGCCATGATGGTGGCGGTGGCGGCGAGCTGCTCGTACCTCACGCCGCTCGAGCCGTCCTGCCTGATGGTCTACGGGCCAGGCAAATACCGGTTCTCGGATTTCGCCAGAGTCGGCCTGCCGCTGACGGTCCTGATCTACCTGATCGCCCTGGCGCTGGTGCCGATGGTCTGGCCGGTGACGCGCTGAGAGACAGGCCCACTGGAAGCGCCCCCACTTGTGCGATGAGCCGGTCCCTTGGAAACTGGCCGTTTCGCGTGCAGCGGCAGATTGCTGCGCTGCGGTGGGACATGGATGCCCTGGAGGGGTGCGACGCTGCATGCGCAGTATCGGTATTCCTACAGTGTTGCCCGCCTGCTAGAGCCTTTCCCGATCTGCAACGTCCGGCTGGTCACAACGCATGACAGCCGTTAGCTTGCAGGGGATTCTGGGGAGACAATCGCCGATGCTCACGAACTATGCACTGCCCGCCGGCGTCCGCGTTGCCGGGGCAGTGGCCGTGGTCCTGTTGGCCGCGTCGCCGGTCTGGTCGCAGACGTCCCGAGCCGCAGGACGCCGGCGCGCAGGCGACCGAGCAGCAAGTCGTCGCCCCGGTCGATCCCATCATCGCCGAGGTGCGCCGTCGCCTGGCCGAGCCGGCCCGCCGCGACGTGCATCGCGGCGACCGCGCCGCGCTGACGGCCTTCTATGCCGCCCGCACCGGCGAGCCGCTCTGGGTGACCAGCAGCGGCCTCAACATGCGTGCGCAGGATGCCATCGCCGAGATCCGCAAGGCCGAGGACTGGGGCCTTTCGCTGGCGGCCTTCGAGCTGCCGCGCCCGGTTGCGGCCGACGCCTCGCCCGCCGCGCTCGCCGATGCGGAGATCACTGGTCGGCCTCGCCGTCCTGGAATACGCGCGCCATGCCCGCGGCGGACGCCTCGACCCGTCCTCGCTGAGCGCCAACTTCGATGTGAAGCCGCCCGTCCTCGATCCCAAGCTGGTGCTGGAGGCCGTGTCCACCACCGACACGGTCGGCTCGTATCTGGTCGGCCTGCATCCCAGGCACGAGCAGTTCCAGAGGCTGCGCGAGGCGCTCGTCAAAATTCGCGGCGGCGTCAGCAAGCCCGAGCCGGTTGCGGAGATGCTGGTGAGGCTGCCGGCCAGCGGACAGGTCCTCAAGCCCGGCATGACGCATGCCGACGTCGCCCTGCTGCGGCAGCGGCTCAAGGTGCCGGCCGAAGCCGGCCGCGAGACCTTCTACGACCCGGCGCTGAAGGAGGCTGTGGCCGCCTTCCAGCGCGAGAACAAGATGGCCCCCGACGGGGTGATCGGCAACCGCACGCGCTCCGTGCTGAACGGCAACGAGCCGCCCAAGCCGGCGCTGGCGGGTTCGGAGACGCAGCGCCTGATCGCCAACATGGAGCGCTGGCGCTGGCTGCCCGAGGAACTCGGCGCCTTCCACGTGTGGGACAACATCCCTGAGTTCACCGCCCGCGTGCTCAAGAACGGTCAGGTGATCCACACGGCCAGGATCGTGGTCGGCAAGGTCGAGAACCAGACGCCGCTGTTCTCCGAGAACATGCGCTACATCGTGTTCCAGCCCGAGTGGGGCGTGCCCAACGGCATCAAGCTGAAGGAGATCGCCCCCTACCTGCGCTCCGGCGGCGGCGGCTTCTTCGGCTTCTTCGGCTCCGACACCTCGGTGCTGCAGAGGCACAATCTGCAGGGTCAGCCTGAACGGCAAGCCGGTCGATCCGAGCTCGGTCAACTGGGACCAGGTCGACATCCGCCGGTTCAGCTTCATCCAGCCGGCCGGACCCAGCAACGTGCTGGGCGTCGTGAAATTCCGGTTCCCCAACAAGCACGACGTCTACATGCACGACACCTCGCAGCGCGAGCTGTTCAAGCAGAGCGTGCGCGCGTTCAGCCACGGCTGCATGCGGGTGGACAACCCCGGCCGCCTGGCCGAGCTGCTGCTCGAGGAGGACAAGGGCTGGCCGGCCGCCCAGGTGCAGCGCCTGCTCGCGGCCAGCGGCAGCAGCAACGAGGTCGAGCTGACCCGCCGGATCCCCGTGCACATCACCTATTTCACGGCGGTGGCGGGCGATGACGGCCAGGTCAAATACTTCGGCGACATCTACGGCCACGACCGGCGCGTCCTGGCCGCCCTGGACGGCAAGGCGCTGCCGATGGAGGTGGCCACCAACACCAGCGAGACATCGCCCGCGACCACCTCACCGAAAGAGGCGCGCAAGGGCAAGAATAGCAACCAGAACACCAAGCAGACCAGCTTCGATCCCTTCAACGGGCTGGTCGGCAACTAGCCGCCAAGTCTGCCTTGTGAAGGGCGGCGCATACGAGCGAGACGCCGCATCATGCAGGCCCGCATGTGAGCTTTCCGGCCGCAGCTCTGCTGCTCTGCCTCGCCGCCCTGCCGGCGTGGGCCGAGGAGGTGCGGGTGCTGGCCGCCGGCGCCGTGCAAACCGCCGTCCGCCAGCTCGCGGATGCGGGTTCGCGACGAGACCGGCCACACGCTAAAGCCCGAGTTCGACACCGTGGGCGCGTTGCGCAACCGCGTGCTGGCCGGCGATCGTGCCGATGTCGTGATCCTGAGCGAGGCGGGCATGGCGGCGCTGGAGCAGGCTGCCAAGATCGACGCCAAGAGCACCATCGCGCTCGGCAGCACGGCCGTCGCGCTGGCCGTGCGCAAGGGGGCGCCGGTGCCGGACCTATCCTCGCCCGAGGCGCTGCGGCGCAGCCTGCTGGCGGCAACCTCGATTGCCTACGCCGATCCCGCGCGCGGGGCCACGGCGGGCGCGCACTTCGCCGGCGTACTGGAGCGTCTCGGCATTGCCGGCGAGGTCAGGTCGCGCGTGACGGTTCTTCCGTTCGGCGGCGACGTCATCAAGGCGGTGGCCGAGGGCCGCTTCGAGATCGGCGTCAGCCAGTCGAGCGAGATCGTGGCACACGCCGACGTGGTACTGGCGGGGCGTCTGCCCGCCCCGTTCGATCACCGCACCCGCTATGTCGCGGCCAAGGGCGTCGGCGCGGGACCGGGCGCAGACGCGTTCCTGGCCATCCTGCAAGGCGCCAGCGGACGTGCGGCGCTGGCGGCGATCGGGTTCACGCGAACCATGACGTCGAGCGGAGCCCGCCCGGGCTCCGCCACCAATTCGACGGCTATTTGGCGCCTTCCAGGCCGGCCTTGGCGACTTGCTCGTCCTGATCGGCGGTAACGCCGCTAACGCCGATGCCGCCGACGATCTTGCCGCCGATCGCAATGGGCATGCCGCCGCTGATCGCGATCGCCCCGCTCAGGCTGAGAACGGACGGCGCCCACCCTTGTTGACGGCGTCCTCGAAGGCGCGCGTCGGCCGGCGAAACATGGCCGAGCTGCGCGCCTTGTCGACCGCGACGCCGGCACTGCCGGTCTGGGTGTCGTCCATCATCTCGTAGTAGACGAGGAAACCGTGGTTATCGACGATGGCGACGGCAACGTTCCAGTTGTTCTTCTGAGCCTCGGCAATGGCGCTGGCCGCGAGCTTCTTGCGATGGCAGATTACGGTCGGCCCATAGGAGGGCGCTTGGCAAAGGCGGTGAGCCAGTGCCCGCGACCAGGCCCAGTACGAGCGAGGAATTAAGTGCGGACATGTTTCTCCCCATGTTTTGGATTCATTGCTTCCCGCGTGCGCACGATCGATGGCGGTCATCGACACCGTAATGTGCGCGGAGATCGCTACGTCACGCCTCACATTGCGGTGGATACGGGAGGACGGCCAAATGGAGTATGCATGCGTCAGATACGATCTCTATGCTCGGCTTGCGATGCTGCCGCTGCGCTGTCGGCGCTCCGGCCGGCGCAGGCGGTCGAGCCGCAGACGGTGCGAGATCGCGTCCGACTTGCCCGCATGGGGCCGTTCACGGCGCTGCTGTTCCGCCCGAAGGGCGAGGGGCCGTTTCCGGCGGTCGTCGCCCTGCACGGCTGCGGCGGCCTCCTCAACCGCGACGGCGAGATCAGGCGCCGCGAGGAGGACTGGGCCGAGCGCCTGGTGGCGGCCGGCTACGTCGTGCTGCTCCCCGACAGCTTCACCGCGCGCGGCATGCGCGAGATCTGCTCGGGCCGCGATCGCAAGATCTTTCCCGCCGATCGTGCCGAGGACGCCGCGGCTGCCGCGCAGTGGCTGGCCAAGCAGCCGTTCGTGGATGCCGCGCCGGCTGGGCCTGATGGGCTGGTCGCACGGCGCCATGACGGTGCTGTGGACGGTGCGCAAGGGCTTCATGCAGGGGCCGCAGTTCAAGGCGGCGATCGGCCTCTATCCCGGGTGCCGGGAGATCGCCAAGCTCGCCCGACTGGCACCCCGGCGTGCCGCTCACCCTGCTGCTGGGTGAGGCCGACGACTGGACCGCGCCGGGGCCGTGCAAGGAACTGGCCAAGCGCGAGGGCTTCCGGGCGGTCGTCTATCCGGATGCCTACCACGGCTTCGACACGCCCAACTCGCCGGTGCGGGTGCGCAAGGGCATCGGCTCGCTGAAGAAGGGCGAGGCGCACGTCGGCACCAACGAGGCGGCGCGCGAAGCCGCCATCGCCGAGGTCAAGCGCATCTTCGAGGCCCAGTTCGGCGTGCCGTGAGCATTGCCCGAATCGCGTCTTGCTGCGGCCGAAATCCCCTGCTTTGAGAGGCGGCGTCAAAGATCGGGGGTTCTCATGTTGCGTTACCGCGTGCTGCTGGCCGCTGCTGCCACCCTGATGCTCGTATCGCCGGCCGCCGCTGAAAAGCGGGTCGCCCTGGTGGTCGGCAACTCGGCCTACGTGCAGGCCGGCGCCCTTCCCAACCCGATCAACGACGCCTCGGACATGGCGGAAGCCCTGAAGCAGGTCGGCTTCGAGGTGATCCTCGGCCTCGATCTCACCAAGGTGGCGTTCGACGGCAAGGTGCGCGACTTCGCCCGCGCGCTGGAGAAGGCCGACGTGGCCATATTCTTCTATGCCGGGCACGGCCTGCAGGTTGGCGGCCGCAACTACCTGGTGCCGGTCGATGCGCGGCTGCAGGGCGAGCGCGACCTCGATTTCGATGCCGTCAGCCTCGACTTCGTGCTGCGGCAGGTCGAGCTCGACCGCGAGGGCAAGACCAGCATCGTGTTCCTGGACGCCTGCCGCGACAATCCGCTGGCGCGCAACCTGGCGCGCAGCATGGGCACCCGCTCGGCGAGCGTCGGCCAGGGCCTGGCGCAGGTGCACACCGGCGTCGGCACGTTCATCGCCTACTCGACCCAGCCCGGCAACGTGGCGGTGGACGGTGCGGGCCGCAACTCGCCGTTCACCGGCGCGCTGGCCAAGGCCGTGACGGTGCCGGACCGCAACCTGACCTCGGCGATGATCGAGGTGCGCAAGGAGGTGCTGACGGCCACCGCCGGCAAGCAGGTGCCCTGGGATCACTCGGCGCTGACCGGTGATTTCTACTTCCACCTGGCTTCCGCCGGCGCCGCGATTCCCAAGCTCAACCCGGGCCGGCCCGAGACGGAGGAGACCCTCCAGCAGCGCTTGCGCCAGCTGGAAGAGGAGCTGAAGAAGAAATCCGACCCGCAGCTCACCGCCAAGATGGTGTCGCTCTCGCAGTCGAAGGCCAGATTGCAGCAGCTCGAGGACAGCAACCGCCAGGACCAGCAGCGCATCTTCGAGACCTATCGCAAGGTGGGCGCGTCGGGCGATCCGGCGGCACGCAACGCCGTCAACCGCGAGGTCGGCAGCATCCAGATGGAGATGGCGCGGCGCAGCCAGGAGATACGCAAGCTGCGCGAGCAGATCGCCGGCCTCGAAGTCGACCTCGGCCTGGCTGAGAAGCCGCCTGAGAAGCCAGCCGAGAAGGCGGCGCAGTAGCCGCGCTGTCGCGCCCGCTTCGCGGTTCGCGCGCCCGCTGATATATTCGCCGCCTATCGACTAACCACCAAGCCCATCACCTCAGGGGAAACGACCCATGCTCTACGAGCTGCGCACCTACACCTGCAAGCAAGGCACCGTTGCCGACGTGGCCAAGGCGGCGGCCGAGACTCGCCACCCCCATCCGCAAGGACGACTACGGCAAGCTCGAGGGCTATTGGATCAGCGAGATCGGCCCGCTCAACCAGGTCCTGCACCTGTGGAGCTACAAGGATCTCAACGAGCGGGCCGAGATGCGCGCCAAGCTCGGCAAGCATCCGCGCTGGGCGCCCGAGTACCTGGCGGCCATCTATCCCAACATCGTGCACCAGCAGACGCGGCTGCTCAACGCCGTGATCCCGCCGCGCGCACCGGCCACCACGCCCAACGTGTACGAGCTGCGCGTCTATCGCGCCGGCGTCGGCAAGGCCAAGGGCTGGGTCGACCTGTTCACCGGCGCGCTGGAGCATCGCGAGAAGTATTCCAAGATCGTGGCGCTGTGGACCGGCGACGTCGCCCAGCCCAACGAGGTCTGCCACCTGTGGGCCTATCCGGACCTCAACGCCCGCGCCGCCGCGCGCGGCGGCAGCGGCAAGGACCCCGGCTGGCAGGCGTTCCTGAAGAGCAGCGCCGGCATGCTGGAGGAGATGCACTCCACCGTCATGCTGCCGGCCGTGCACTCGCCGCTGAAGTAGATCTGTCATCCCGGCCTGAGCGCGAGCTCAGAGCCGGGACCCAGGGCCACACGGACTTCGCTACTCGCTTGGGTCCCGGATATTCGCTGGCGCGAATTCCGGGATGACATCTATCGCCGCCGCGCCAGCCAGATGGTGTGGCCGCCGCAGGTCGCATCCTCGGCAACGTGCGCCACGACCTCGAATCCCTGCGCATCGAGCAGCGCGCGATACTCGGCCGGGTCGAGGCTGCCGTGATACAGCGGCTCGCCCTCGAACGTGCCGATCGCCTCGCCGAATGCCGGGCCGCTGGTGAACATCAGCGCAGCGTTGGCAGCGGCGTGCGCCCCGAATACGGGAAACATCGCCCGCTGATCCTCGGGACGCAGGTGGAAGAAGCTGTCCCAGGCGATGCAGCCCATCGAAGCTGCGCCCCAGCGCCAGCGTGCGCATGTCGGCCACCAGCCACGTGGCGGATGGGCAAGCGCGCCCGGCACAGCTCGATCATGGCCGGCGCTGCATCGACGCCCGTCACGGCAAATCCGCTGGCGATCAGATGGCGCGCGATCGGCTCGCCGCACCCGCAGCCGATGTCGAGCACCGCGCCGCCAGCCGGCAGCAGCGCCGTGAACCGATCGAGCCACCCCCGCTCGAACAGGCTGCGCCCGCGCGCCTCGTCATATTCGCGGGCTCGCCGCTGATACAGGTCGATGATCCGGTCGGCGGGGCTCGTCATCAAGTGCCGGGCTCGACCATCGGCGTCCACAGCACCTGCTCGATGCTGGCGGCGCCGGTCGCCAGCATGACCAGCCGGTCGAACCCCAGCGCCGCGCCGCTGGCCGGCGGCATGTGCGCGAGAGCCGTCGAGGAAATCCTCATCGATCGGATAGCGCTCGCCGTACAGGCGCTCCTTCTCGGCCATCTCGGCCTCCAGGCGGCGACGCTGCTCGGCGGGATCGGTCTGCTCGCCGAAGGCATTGGCGAGCTCGACGCCGCAGGCATACAGCTCGAACCGCTCGGCGACGCGTGCATCGGACGGCGAGGGCCGGGCCAGCGCCGCGGAGCAGGCGGGATACTCGCACAGGATGGTGGCGCGGCCGCTGTCGAGGCACGGCTCGATGCGCTCCAGCAGCACGCGGCTGAACACGTCGGACCAGGTGTCGTCGCCGGCGATGCGGATGCCGGCGCGCTCGGCGGCCTCGGCCAGCGCAGCAGCATGGCCGCGATTATCATCGACCGTGGCAAGCAGGTCGATGCCGGCGAAGCGCTGGAAGGCTTCCGCCACCGTGATGCGCTCCGGCGCGGCGAACGGATCGGCGAGCCGGCCGCGGAACGTCAGCACGTCGGTGCCGGCCGCGATTGCCGCGATCTTGAGCATCTCGCGCGCAGTCGTCCATCAACTGCTCGTAGGGAGCATTGGCGCGATACCATTCCAGCATCGTGAACTGCGGATGGTGCAGGGCGCCGCGCTCGCGATTGCGGAAGGACGGGCGCGAACGTGAAGATGCTGGTCTCGCCGGCGGCCAGCAGCTTCTTGCAGGCAAACTCGGGCGAGGTGTGCAGGTAGAGCGGGCGACGGGCACCGTCCGAACCCACCAGCTCCGTCGCAAAGGCGTGCAGATGCGTCTCGTTGCCGGGCGAGACCTGCAGGATGGCGGCATCGACCTCCACGAAGCCCTGGGCCTCGAACCAGCGCCGCAGCGCCGCCTGGATTGCCCCGCGCGCCAGCAGGAACGGCCGCCGGTCGGCATGGCTGTCCGGGTGCCACCAGGGGCTCTTCGGGGGGCTATCGGGGGGCACCGCTGGCACGCGCGGAGTTGCTCCTTGGCGCTGCCGGAAAAGGCCTGTAGAAAGCGCCCAACTGATTGACGAGCCTGCCGCCGACCGGCGCGCACACGGCTCATTCAAGCCCTGAGGATGCGACGGAGGTCGGACGGTGGTGAAGGTTATCGCAAGCTCGGTGCGCAAAGGCAACGTGCTGGAGGTGAGCGGCAAGCTGTGCGTCGTCATGAAGGCCGAGAACATCCATCCCGGCAAGGGCACGCCCGTCACCCATCTCGACATGCGCCGCATCTCCGACGGCGTCAAGATCACCGAGCGCTACCGCACCACCGACCAGGTCGAGCGCGCCTACCTCGAAGACAAGACCTACAATTATCTCTACGAAGACGACATGGGCTACAATTTCATGGAGCCCGTGACCTTCGAGCAGCTCAGCGTGCCGAAAGAGATCCTGGGCGACGCGTCCGTCTACCTGCAGGAAAACATGCCGGTCAGCTTGAGCCTGCACGAGGGCGTGCCGGTCTCGGCCGAGATGCCGCAGCGCGTGACCTTCGAGGTCGTCGAAGCCGATCCGGTCGTGAAGGGGCAGACAGCGTCGTCCTCGTTCAAGCCGGCCATCCTGTCCAACGGCCAGCGCGTGATGGTGCCGCCGCACATCTCCGCCGGCACCCGCGTCGTCATCATGACCGAGGACGGCAGCTACGTGGAACGCGCCAAGGACTAGGCGCGCAGAGCTCAGCCCTGCGCGGCGAGGATATCCTTCCAGCTGTCACGCAGGCGGCGCATGCGTTTTGCACGCCGCCGATCGCCCCATCCGCCATCCATCTTCTCCAGGTCGCGGCGCAGCGCGCAGCTCTGCTTGCGTCGGTTTTCCGGATTGCTGCGACACAGCGCGATGAGCGTGTCCTCGGTGGCGTTGCGCTCCGTGAAGATCGCGTCATCGGCCAGGTTCTTCGGCGCATAGGTGCTGTAGCGGTCCTGGTCCACCAGGCAGAGCCGCTTCAGGCGCTCCTTGACGCTCCAATGCACGCGTCCATCGAGGATGGCGCTGCTGCTGCTGCCGGCGGCCGCAGCCGACGCCACCTGCCGCCTCCTTCACGGCCTTGGGAATGGATCGCACATAGGGCCACAGGCTGCTGAGCCACCAGCCCTTGTAGGACCGATAGGACGAGCAGGCCGAGCACGGCAGGAAGTATTCCGCGATGTAGTCGACGTCGAACTCGAGCTGCGTCTGATCCTGCACGCGCGCCATCATCCACAGCAGGGCCTGGTCGGACAGGCCGGTCTGCGCGTAGCCGCCGCCGACATTGGCGTGCGCGCCCGCGAACCACACCTGCTCGACGTCCGGCTCCGGCAACGCGTCCAGTTCCGGATTTGGCTCCGCGTCCGCCTCTTTGGTCCGAGCCACCCACGCGGTCGCGGAGAAGGCACGCCGGCGCTCGTCGATCGCCATGGCGTGAAAGCCGTACTCGATGCGCTTGCTGATCTCGTTGTCGCGGAAGTTGCGCGTCCACGAGGTGAGCGACCGCGCCAGGCCGCCGAAGCCGGCCCCGGCCGGAATGCCGTACGATCCCACCGTGTCCCAGACGGCCACGGACTTGATGAGCTTGCCGTTCTTGGGCAGCGGGTAGAGCTTGGCCTTGATCTCCTCGTCGTACTTCTTGCGGCTCTCCTTGCTCTTCTTGTAGTGGGTCCAGAACTGCTCCACCTCGCCGAAGCTGGACACCTTGGGAATGCCGCCGATCGCCCCGATCACGCCGGCCAGCGCCCGCGCGGTGTAGGCGCCGCGCGAGAAGCCGAAAATGTAGATCTCGTCGGGGGGATCGTCGGGTGTTTCGCCGGTATTGTAGTTGAACGACAGGAAGGTCAGGCCGCGCTTGACATTGCCCTTCAGCCCGGCGCCGAACACACCGCCGAGGAGTTGGTCGACCGGTCCGCCGCTGCCAACCCCGCTGTTGTAGTAGACGATCTGCTGGACGCCGTCGGAAGCCACCGGCTTCAGCGCCTGCCCGACCCGCACCACGTTGGTGGCCTCGTCCGGGTTGGCGAGCGTGTTCCAAGTACCGTCAAAACATAGAACGATGCGCTTCATGGCAATCCCCCCGCTGATATCGAGAAAATATCCGCCTTTACTCGCCGCGCAAACTGCAATGCCGCGGCGGGCCTTAAGATTGCGAGACCTTATGGCGAACGTGTAGCGGCGCCGAAATCCGGCGTTATGGGCCGCTGTCCTTGGGCCCCTCTCCGCGATGCGTCGGCTGGCGGGGGTGAATGGCATCCTTGAAGGCGTCGAAGCCTTTCCAGGCCGGCTCGACCGGATCGCTGCCGGGCTTGGGCGTGTAGAGCGAGGGTTCGACGAGATCGAGCTTGGGGATATAGCGCGGGCAGTTGGGGAAGATGGCGGTGGCCGTCACGCGCACCATCAGTTGCGCGCCCACGCTATCGGCGAGCAGCGGATCGTCGCGCGAGACCTTCGCCTCGCCGTTGACGCGCAGGCGGCGCGGCTTGCCGTGCATGTCGATGAACAGCAACCCGACGTGCGGGTTCTCGAGCAGGTTGCCCAGGCTCTTGAACATGCCGTTGCCGTCGTAGTCGGGAAACGCCAATTCGCTGGCGCCGGTCACGCGCACGAAGCCCGCCGGGCCGCCCTTGAACGAGCTGTCGGGCCTGCCCTGGGCGTCGGCGGTGGCGAGGAAGAAATATATCACGCTCTCGATGAAGGCTCTGTCATCATCCGTGAAGGATGTGCGTGCCAGCTTGGCCTCGAGGCGGTCGGCGATGCGCCGGCTGTCGAAGTCATCCTGCAGGCGACGATTGCCGGCATGATAGAGAATGCTGTCGGCCATCCGGGCCTCCATCACTTGGGCCGAATAACGCTGGTTTTGCTGATTGCAGCGCAACATTCAGCGGCCGAGCGAGGCAGTGCAAAGGGGTTCTTTCTCGCCGGCGCAGCAAACCAGGAATAGCGACCTGTTGCAATTACTGCAGGCAAGATACCGCTCCGACTTTGGGCACCGCGAAGGCGACTACGACATTAGTCGGGGCGTTGACCAAATTGGCCGCCAGAAAGCCTTATCCACTTGCTCTGGATTGCCCTGGTAGGATAGCAAGGGATGGTGTGCAAAATACCACTGGCAACCAGCGGGACGGGTTGCCCACAACAAGCTAGGTCATCCGTCACGATGGGAGGCGGTTAGAGTGAACAACGAGGTTGTCTCGAGCCTCGGAGCCAAGGCGTTTGCAGAGCCCGCTACCGCGGCTGTGAGCAGTCTTGCGCCGCGCCCAGTCATCGAAATCGACAATCTGCATGTGCAGTTCGTGACCTCGCACGGCACCGTGCGTGCCGTCGAAGGCCTGAGCTATTCGGTCTATCCCGGCGAGATGGTGGCAATCGTCGGCGAGTCGGGCTCGGGCAAGTCGGTGTCCGCGCTCGCCACCATGCGGCTGCTGCCGCCCGGCACCGCGCGCATCCAGGGCAATATCCGCTTCGACGGCCGTGAGCTGCTGACCCTCACCGAGGAGGAGATGCGTCAGCTGCGCGGCCGGGATATCGCCATGATCTTCCAGGAGCCGATGACCTCGCTCAATCCGGTGCTGCGCATCGGCCTGCAGATCATGGAGCCGCTGCTCATTCACCTCAAGATGAGCGAGGCCGAAGCACGCGCCCGCGCCATCGAGCTGCTCACCCTGGTCGGCATCACCGATCCGGCCAGCCGGCTGGCGCAATATCCCCACCAGCTGTCGGGCGGCATGCGCCAGCGCGTGATGATCGCCATCGGTCTGGCCTGCAACCCCAAGCTGCTGATCGCCGACGAGCCGACCACGGCGCTGGACGTGACCATCCAGGCGCAGATCCTCGAGCTGATGAAGGACCTGTCGCGCCGGCTCGGCGTCGCCGTCGTCATCATCACGCATAACCTCGGCATCGTGGCGCGCTACGCCGACCGCGTGAACGTCATGTATGCGGCGCGTCTCGTCGAAAGCGGCGACGCCGACGTCGTATTCGGCAGGGCGCTGCACCCCTATGCGCGCGGCCTGCTGTCGGCCGTGCCGCGGCTCGACCGGGGACGCAGCGCCAAGCTCGCCACCATCGACGGGGCGCCGCCCAATCTGCTGGCGCCGCCGGAGGGCTGCCGGTTCCGTCCGCGCTGCCGGTTCGCCATCGACAAGTGCCAGGAGGTGCCGGCGCTGGAGGCGGTCGACCGCGGCCACCTGGTCGCCTGCTTCCGCAAGCACATCATGGAGACGCTCGATCCGCCGGCGGCACGCGCGTGGCGACTCGCAGAAGGTCGCCTCGTCGGGAGACGGCACGCCGATCCTCGACATTCGCGGGGCCTGCAAATTCTTCCCCGTGAGCGCCGGCTTCCTGCGCCGGCCCAAGCTGGTGCGTGCGGTCAACGACGTCACGCTCGACGTCAAGCGCGGCGAGACGCTGGGGCTGGTGGGCGAGTCCGGTTGCGGCAAGTCCACGCTCGGCCGGCTGGTGCTGCGGCTCGACGACCCGACGGCCGGCGAGATCCGCTTCGAGGATATCGACATCGCGCAGCTCAAGCGCAGCGAGATGACGGCGGTGCGCAAGAAGATGCAGGTGATCTTCCAGGATCCCTACTCGTCGCTCAATCCGCGCATGACCGTCGGCCAGATCATCGCCGAGCCGATGTACGTGCACGAGATCCTGCCGAAGGCGCAGATCCAGCCGCGCGTCGCCGAGCTGCTGCAGCTGGTGGGCCTCTATCCCTACATGGCGCTGCGCTATCCCCACGAGCTGTCGGGCGGCCAGCGCCAGCGCGTCGGCATCGCCCGCGCGCTCGCGGTCGAGCCGCGCGTGATCATCTGCGACGAGGCGGTGTCCGCGCTCGACGTGTCGATCCAGGGCCAGGTGATCAACCTGCTGGAGGACCTGCAGCAGAAGCTGGGTCTGACCTACCTGTTCATCGCCCACGATCTGGCCGTGGTGCGCCACATCTCGACCAAGGTCGCCGTCATGTACCTCGGGCGCATCGTCGAGTACGCGTCCGCCGACGAGCTGTTCGCCAACCCGAAGCACCCCTACACCAAGGCGCTGCTGGCGGCGGCGCCGATCCCCGATCCCGTCATCGAGCGCACCAGGCCGCGCACCATCATCAAGGGTGAGCTGCCGAGCCCGCTCAATCCGCCCGCCGGCTGCGTGTTCCATCCGCGCTGCCCGCTGGCGACCGAGGAATGCAAGCAGGCGGTGCCGGCCCAGCGGGAACTTGGGCCGGGACATTTGGTGGCTTGCATCCATGCCTAGCAGTGCCACGCATCACACCAGGCAGTTCAGCACCAGGGAGAGAGAAATGAAGCGAACTATTCTGCGAACGGCCATCGCGAGCCTCGCCGCGCTGGCGCTCGGCAGCGGGCTGGCAGCGGCCCAGACCCCCAAGAAGGGCGGCGTGCTCAACTTCGGCGTGGTGGCCGAGCCGCCGAACTACGACTGCCACGGCAGCACCACGTTCGCGCTGGTGCATCCGGTCGCGCCGCACTACTCGCTGCTCGTCAAGTTCGACGGCAAGGAGTTCCCCAAGATCGTCCCCGATCTGGCCGAGAGCTGGACGGTGGCGCCGGACGGCATGACCTACACCTTCAAGATCCGCTCGGGCGTCAAGTTCCACGACGGCTCGCCGCTCACCTCCGAGGACATCAAGGCCAGCTACGATCGCATCATCAGCCCGCCGGACGGCGTGGTCTCGATCCGCAAGGCCTACTACTCCGACCTCGCCGTCGAGGCGCCCGATCCGACCACCGTCGTCTTCAAGCTGAAGAACCAGATGGCCGGCGTGATCGAGGCCCTGGCCTCGCCCTTCAACTGCATCTACAGCGCCGCCAAGCTGAAGGAGAACCCCCGCTATCCCGAGACCCAGATCATGGGGTCGGGCCCCTTCACCTTCGTCGAGCACGTCAAGGGCTCGAGCTGGGAAGGCAAGCGCTTCGACGGCTACTTCCAGTCGGGCAAGCCCTACCTCGACAGCTTCAAGATCTTCTTCGTGAAGTCGGGCGGCGTGGTGCCGGGCATCCTGGGCGGACAGTTCGACTCCGAGTTCCGCGGCCGCAATCCCTCCGAGAAGGCGCAGCTGCTCGACAAGATGAAGGACAACCTGACGGTGCACGAGGGCACCTGGGTCAACAACCTGATGCTCGTCTTCAACACCACGCGCAAGCCGTTCGACGACATCAAGGTGCGCCAGGCGCTGACCATGGCGATCGACCGTTGGGGTGGCTCCGACGCGCTGTCCAAGATCTCCATCCTGAAGTACGTCGGCGGCGTGATGCGGCCAGGCTTCGCGATGGCCCTGCCCGAGTCGGAGCTCGTCAAGCTGCCGGGCTTCGCCAAGGACATCAACAAGTCGCGCGATGAGGCCAAGAAGCTGCTCGAGGCGGCGGGCTTGAAGGATCTCAAGTTCAAGCTGCTCAACCGCAACATTCCCGAGCCCTACACACCAGGCGGCGTCTATTCGATCGACCAGTGGCGCAGGATCGGCGTGACGGCGGAGCACGAGCAGCTCGAGACCAAGCTCTACCAGGAGCGCGTGGCCAAGGGTGACTTCGATGTGGCGGTCGAGTTCCAGGCCGACTTCATGGACGATCCGACGGCACAGTTCTCGAAGTTCCTGACCAAGAAGCTGTCGCCGAGCGGGCTACTCGGGTCACACCGATGCCAAGATCGACGATCTGTACGAGAAGCAGCGGCGCACCATGAACGTCGCCGAGCGCACCAAGCTCGTCAACGAGCTGGAGCGCTATTCGCTGACGCAGGCCTACAGCGTGCCGATCCTGTGGTGGCAGCGCATCATCGTCTACAACAAGAAGATCCAGGGCTGGTACATGACGCCCAGCCACTACCTCTGGCAGGACCTGGGCGACGTCTGGCTGCAGTAGTATCGGCGTGAAACGGCCGGCGGCACCCATGCGGTGCCGCCGGCTCTCCTGGTTTCGATGGACCGATGATCTGGTACATCATTCGCCGCCTGCTTCTGGTGGTCCCCACGCTGATCGGCGTGGCGGTGGCCGTGTTCTTCCTGATCCGCGTCATGCCGGGCGACGTGGTGGTGGTGAAGCTCAGGGCGGACGGGGCCAACGTCTCCGACGAGATGATCGAGGCCGAGCGCAAGCGCCTCGGGCTCGACAAGCCCCTCTATGCGCAGTTCGCCGACTACATGGTCGGCCTTGCGCACTTCGATCTCGGCAAGTCGCTGTGGACGGGCGAGTCCGTCAACAAGGAGATCGCGCTGCGCGTGCCGGTGTCGCTGCAGATCGCGCTGATGGCCAGCATCATCGCCGTGCTGATCGCCATCCCGCTCGGCACCATATCCGCGCTCTACCGCGATACCTGGATCGATCACAGCGTGCGCGTGCTGGCCGTGTCGGGGCTTGCCATACCCTCGTTCTGGCTCGGCATGCTGATCATCATGACGCTGCTGATGCTGTTCAACTGGCTGCCGAAGATCGGCTACGTGCCGATCTGGCAGGACCCGATCGCCAACCTGTCGGTGACGATCTGGCCGGCGCTGTCGGTCGGCTACCGCTATGCCGCGGTGGCGACCCGCATGATGCGCTCCTCGTTGCTGGAGGTGATGCGCGAGGATTACATCCGCACCGCGCGCGCCAAAGGCGTGTGGACGCGGCTGATCATGCGCCGGCATGCCCTGCGCAATGCGATGCTGCCGGTTGTCACCGTGATCGGCCTGGAGTTCGCCTTCCTGATCGGCGGCCTGGTGGTGACCGAGCAGGTGTTCAACATCAACGGCATCGGCAAGCTGTTCGTGGATGCCACCACGCGCGGCGACTTCAACCTGATCCAGGGCCTGGTGCTGTTCATCGCCACCATGTTCATCTTCGTCAACCTGATCGTCGACCTGCTCTATGCGTGGCTCGATCCGCGCATCCGCCTGAGCTGAAGGGGCGCTAGCGTGATGATCGAGGGCAAAATTAGGCGAACTTCGGAATCGGGACACTAGCCATGGCAACCGTTGCCACCACACCATCGGCCGATACCATGCCCAAGCGGGCCAACCCGCTCTGGCAGTTCATCAAGGTGCAGCCGCTCGGCGTGATCGGGTTCCTGATCATCGTGGTCTACGCGGCGTGCGCGGTGGGCGCGGGATGGATCGCGCCGTACGATCCCGAGGAAATCGATTTCGCCGCCATGCTGGGCGCACCCAGCGCCGAGCACCTGTTCGGCACCGACCAGTACGGCCGCGACGTGTTCAGCCGCATCGTCTTTGGCGCCCGCACGGCGCTGGCGGTCGGCATCCTGTCGGCGCTGTTCGGCTGCACGGTCGGCGCCCTGATCGGCGCGGCGTCGGGCTACTTCGGCGGGCGCATCGACAACGCCATCCAGCGCGTGGTCGACATCATGCTGTCGTTTCCCATCATCGTGCTGGCGATGGTGGTGGTGGCCGTGCTCGGCAAGCGCACCGCGCTCGGCGTCGACTGGAACCTGATCGCCGCCATCGCCCTGCCGATGATCCCCAAGATGGCGCGGGTGGCGCGATCCTCGACCCTGTCGATCGTGGCCATGCCCTTCATCGATGCGGCGCGGGCGGCGGGCTTCAGCCACAAGCGCATCATCCTGCGCCACATCCTGCCCAACATCGTCGCGCCCTACCTGATCATGGTGACGGCGTTCATGGCGCAGGCCATCCTGCTGGAGGCGAGCCTGTCGTTCCTGGGGCTCGGCGTGACGGAGCCGACTCCCGCCTGGGGCCTGATGCTGTCGGGCACGTCGGCCGACTTCTACCAGACGGCGCCGTGGATGATCCTGTTCCCGGGCCTCGCCATCACGCTCGCGGTGTTCGCCTTCAACCTGTTCGGCGACAGCCTGCGCGACTGGCTCGATCCGAAATTGAAGAGCTGAGGGATCAGGTTTCAGGGGCTAGGTGTCAGGGCCTGAAACCTGCACCTGGAACCTGGCCCCTAGACAACCTTCTTCACCTCGAACACCTCCATGATGCGCGCGCCCTTGTGCGGGCCGTCGCAGACGAACTGCCACTTGCCGTCGCTGTAGGTGTCGCACAGCTTGACGCCCTTGATCAGCACCCAGTGGCCCTCCTTGCCCTTGTGGATGGCGAGGATGTAGTGCGCCCAGGCGTTGCGCGGCCTCTGCATCCAGGACCACAGCGAAGGGCGCTCCTTGCGGGCCAGATGCAGGAAGCTCTGCTTGCGGCTCCATGGTGTAGCCGAAGTGGGCGAGCGCCGCGGCCACCTCCTCGGAGTAGGTGCCCTTCACGATCGGCTTGGCGCTCGAGTCGGGGTTGCGGAAGGCGCGGATCTCGTCCTCGACCTTGCTCACCGAGTAGCCCGTGATGGCCGACAGCACCACGGGGCCGCAGAAGGCGATGCGGCCGGTGTCGTTGCGGGCATCGTTCAGGGACGAGGTCAGGCGCACGGCGCCGTCGACGAAATCCATGGGCATATCGGTCCTCGGGGCAGGCGAGCTGGTTAAAAGAATCTTACACGTGTGTCTTAATGAAACGTTATCCCCTGGCCATTGCAGCCCGGCCCCGGCTTCCTGGCCCCGGCCGCATTAGTCTGCGATGTTGATTCTCGATGGGGATTGGGGCGGGCCAAGCTCTGCCCGCCGTCCGTCAAAAGCCAGCCGCGGAGGGAGCGTGTTTCCTTTATCGCATATGCTGAAGTCGTTCGTGCGGGTCGGCACGCTGAAGGTGATCGACGCCAATGGCGCCGAACATTTCTTCTCCGGCGGTGCCGACGGCCCGACACGTCACGATGCGCCTCAGCGACCGCTCGCTGTATACCAAGCTGTTCTTCAATCCGGAGTTGCATGCGGGCGAGGCCTACATGGATGGCCGCCTCACCTTCGAGAACTCGACGCTGCGCGATTTCCTGACGCTGTTCTCCGTGAACCGGGTCGCGCTCGGCACCTACCCGCTGCAGAAGGTGCTGCGCCGCATCTCGAAGGCGCGGCGCGCCGTCCAGCAGGCCAATCCGATCGGCAAGGCGCGCGAGAACGTCGCCCATCACTACGACCTCGGCAACGATTTCTACGCGCTGTTTCTCGACGAGGGCATGCAGTATTCGTGCGCCTACTTCCTCGACGACACCGACAGCCTGGAAGCCGCCCAGCTCAACAAGCTGCGCCTGATCGCCTCCAAGCTGAACCTGAAGCCGGGCTTGAAAATCCTGGACATCGGCAGCGGCTGGGGTGATCTGGCGCTGTATCTGGCGGCCATGGAGGATGTGAGCGTCACCGGAGTGACGCTGTCGCGCGAACAGTATGCGCTGTCGACCGAGAAGGCCCGCAAGGCCGGGTTGTCGGACCGGGTGCGCTTCGAATTGCGCGACTATCGCGAGCAACTGGACCGCTACGACCGCATCGTCTCGGTCGGCATGTTCGAGCACGTCGGCGTCGGCCACTACGGCGAGTTCTTCGCCAAGATCAACGAGCTGCTCAAGGACGACGGGGTGATGCTGCTGCACTCCATCGGCCACATGAGCCCGCCCGGCACGGCCAGCCCCTGGCTGCGCAAGTACATCTTCCCCGGCGCCTACTCGCCGGCGCTGTCGGAGGTGTTCGAGGCGGTCGAGCAGCACAGCCTGTGGGTAACCGACCTGGAGTTCCTGCGCCTGCACTACGCCAAGACGCTCAACCACTGGTACAAGCGCTTCGAGGCCAACCGCGCCAAGATCGCGGCCATGTACGACGAGCGCTTCTGCCGCATGTGGGAGTTCTACCTGATCAGCGCGGAGGCCATGTTCCGCACCGGCAGCCAGATGGTTTTCCACATGCAACTCGCCCGCCAGCGCGACGCGGTGCCGATCGTGCGCGACTACATCACCGACGCGCAGCGCCGCTACCTCGAGGTCGAGGCCCAGCGCATGCACCTGCCCGCCAACGCCGAGCTGCCGCCCGAGGTCGAGGCGCTGGACTAGCCAGCCGCAGGGCGGATTAGCGCAGCGTAATCCGCCGATGCGGTTTCGGTTGGTGGTGTTTGCGTCCAAGCCTCGGCGGATTACGGCTGACGCCCGATCCGCCCACACCCTATGGCGTTCAGCGGTGCCAATCCTCGCGCTGCCCGTACACCACGAACTCGATCTCGCCGTGGTTGATGCCCATGTCGCGCAGCGCTTGCGGATCCAGGGATTGCAGCATGACGACGGCCGCGCGATTGGCGCGATACTCCCGATAGCCGTTCCAGGCTCTTGCCACGACCGCGCCGAGCCTGTGCAGGCCCGATCCGTGTGCGTTGGCCGCTGTGCGATGTCCGTGCAGGTTGCCATGATATCCTCCGCCTAATGGTTGCTTCGATCTACAAGCTGGGCCGCAGCGACGCGTAGGTCGCCGGCGGCTCGGCCTTCGCCTCGCGCCGCCACCTGAAAAGGGCGCTCCACATCTCGCGCGTGGCCTCGGCGCGCTCCCTGTGCGCCGCGCGGACCAGGGCCTGCAGCTCATCGGGCGTCGGCGGCGTGTAGGGCGTTCCCAAGATCGTCTGCATTTGAGTATTCCTCATCGATCGTCTATCTTGGCTGTTGATGTAATCCTGCATAACGTGGCCTACAAACGACGATTCCTCGCCCCATGAGATGAAGGAAACTAAAGCGTGCGCCGGCCCCTTCCACCGCTCAACGCGCTGCGCGCCTTCGAGGCGACCGCGCGCTACCTGAGCTTCTCGAAGGCGGCGGAGGAGCTGCACGTCACGCCGGCCGCGCTCAGCCACCAGATCCGCGGGCTGGAGGACCTGCTCGGCCTCAAGCTGTTCGTGCGCCGGCCCGCGCTCCATCGAGCTGACCGAGGCCGCGCGGCTGCATCCAGCCCGGCATCCGCACGGGCTTCGAGAGCCTGCGCGTGGCCATCGATCAGCTCGACCAGGGCCGCAGGGAGCGGGTGCTGGTGGTCAGCTCGACGCCCGGCCTCACGGCCAAGTGGCTGGTGCCGCGGCTGTATCGTTTCCTGGCCAAGCACCCCGACATCGACACGCGCATCTCCGCCAGCGTTGGCTATGCCAACTTTGCGACCGATGGCGTCGATATCGGCATTCGCCTGTCATCGGGCGTGCATCCCGGACCTGTACGTCGAGAAACTCTCGGATGAATGGCTGCTGCCGCTGTGCAGCCCGCGCCTGCTGGAGGCGGACCCGCCCCTGCGTAGCCCGGCCGACCTGCCTCGCTTCAATCTGATCCAGATCGATCTGCCGGGCGTGGTGCCGACGTGGAGCGACTGGATGCAACTCGCCGGCATCGAGGGCATCGATACGCGGCGCGGCCTGCGCCTCAACGTTGCCGATCACGCGCTGGATGCGGCCAGCGAGGGCGCGGGCGTGGTGCTCGGCTACAAGGTGGTGGCCTCGCACGACCTTGGCCTGGGGCGGCTGGTGGCGCCGTTCGGGCCGGAAATCCCGGTGCCCGGCCGGTCCTATTTCTTCGTCTGCCCCAAGGGCGAGGAAAAGCGCCCGGCCATCAAGGCGTTCCGCGACTGGGTCTTTACCGAGATCGAGCAGACCTCGGCCCTGCTCGAGCAGGTCACTCATGGACCTGGCGAAGCCCGCTCGCCGCACGCCGCCGCTCCCGCTAGATCGGCCGCGGCGCTGCAGCACAGCTCAGGCCGAATTTTCTTTGGAACCTTTTCCCGCGACTTGCGCGTTTCAGGAAAAGTCGTTACTGCGCCTTTGGGGGAGGGAAGCGTTGCACACCGTGAATCTCAGCGGAGGCGAGGAACTTCAGGCCCTCTTGCACGGCCTCAAGGCCCTGCAAAGTGGTGATTGCTCGGTCCGCATGCCCACGGGGTGGAGCGGGACGGCTGGCGAAGTGGCTCGCGTCTTCAACGAGGTAGCCGCCAAGGCTCCGGAGAGGAGCATCGCCGAGCGCCCCTCGAACGGCAACGGGCATCATACCAATGGCGATGCAACCCCCGGTCTGAACGGCCACGCCGCGGTCCTGCTCGGCGCCCTGCAGGCGGTCAAGAAGGGCGACGCCTCGGTGCGCCTGCCGCTCGACTGGACCGGCATCGACGGCAAGATCGCCGACGCCTTCAATGACATGGTCGAGCTGAACGCCCGCACGCAGTCCGAGCTGGCGCGGCTCAGCCGCGTGGTGGGCAAGGAAGGCAAGCTCAAGCAGCGCGCCTCGCTGGGTGACGTCACCGGCTTCTGGCGCGAATCCGTCGAATCCATCAACTCGCTGATCGAGGACCTCGTGCATCCCTCGAGCGAGGTGGCGCGCGTGATCGGCGCGGTCGCGCAAGGCGACCTGTCCAAGAGCATGGCGCTCGAAGTCGAGGGCCGCCCGCTGGAAGGCGAGTTCCTGCGCACCGCGCGCACCATCAACACCATGGTCGATCAGCTCGGCACCTTCGCCCGCGAGGTGACGCGCGTCGCCCGCGAGGTCGGCACCGAAGGCAAGCTCGGCGGCCAGGCCGACGTGCAGGGCGTGGCCGGCACCTGGAAGGACCTCACGGATTCGGTGAACTCGATGGCCGGCAACCTGACCGGCCAGGTGCGCAACATCGCCGAGGTGACCACCGCCGTGGCGCGCGGCGACCTGTCGAAGAAGATCACCGTCGACGTGAAGGGCGAGCTGCTGGAGCTGAAGAACACCATCAACACGATGGTGGACCAGCTGCGCTCGTTCGCCGCCGAGGTGACGCGCGTCGCCCGCGAGGTCGGCACCGAAGGCAAGCTCGGCGGCCAGGCCGACGTGCAGGGCGTGTCCGGCACCTGGAAGGACCTGACGCAGAACGTCAACCTGATGGCCAGCAACCTGACCGGCCAGGTGCGCAACATCGCCGAGGTGACCACCGCCGTGGCGCGCGGCGAGCTGTCCAAGAAGATCACCGTCGACGTGAAGGGCGAGCTGCTCGAACTCAAGAACACCATCAACACGATGGTGGACCAGCTGCGCTCGTTCGCCGCCGAGGTGACGCGCGTCGCCCGCGAGGTCGGCACCGAAGGCAAGCTCGGTGGCCAGGCCGACGTGCAGGGCGTCGCCGGCACCTGGAAGACGCTGACCGAACTCGGTCAACTCGATGGCCGGCAACCTGACCGGCCAGGTGCGCAACATCGCCGAGGTGACCACCGCGGTCGCCATGGGCGACCTGTCGAAGAAGATCACCGTCGACGTGGCCGGCGAAATCCTCGAACTGAAGAACACCATCAACACGATGGTGGACCAGCTGCGCTCGTTCGCGGCCGAGGTGACGCGCGTTGCCCGCGAGGTCGGCACGGAAGGCGAGCTGGGCGGCCAGGCCGACGTGCAGGGCGTCGCCGGCACCTGGAAGGACCTGACCGAGAGCGTCAACTCGATGGCCGGCAACCTGACGGCCCAGGTGCGCAACATCGCCGACGTGACCAAGGCGGTGGCCGCCGGCGACCTGTCGAAGAAGATCGCCGTCGACGTGAAGGGCGAGATCCTCGAGCTGAAGAACACCATCAACACCATGGTGGACCAGCTCAGGACCTTCGCCGGCGAGGTGACGCGCGTCGCCCGCGAGGTCGGCACCGAAGGCAAGCTGGGCGGCCAGGCCGCCGTGCAGGGCGTGGCCGGCACCTGGAAGGACCTGACCGACTCGGTGAACTCGATGGCCGGCAACCTCACCGACCAGGTGCGCGGCATCGCCCGCGTCGTCACCGCGGTCGCCAACGGCGACCTCAAGCACAAGCTGACCGTGGAAGCCAAGGGCGAGATCGCGGCGCTCGCCGACACCATCAACGGCATGACCGGTACGCTGGCCACCTTCGCCGACCAGGTGACGACGGTGGCCCGCGAGGTCGGCGTCGACGGCCGGCTGGGCGGCCAGGCCAAGGTGCCGGGCGCGTCGGGTACGTGGAAGGGGCTGACGGAGAACGTCAACCAGCTCGCCGCCAACCTCACCACCCAGGTGCGTGCCATCGCCGAGGTGGCCGTGGCGGTGACGCAGGGCGACCTGACGCGCTCGATCACCGTCGATGCGCAGGGCGAGGTGGCCGTCCTGAAGGACACCATCAACGAGATGATCCGCAACCTGCGCGACACGACGCAGAAGAACACCGAGCAGGACTGGCTGAAGACCAACCTCGCCAAGTTCAGCCGCCTGCTGCAGGGCCAGAAGGATCTGGTGGCGGTCGGCCAGATGATCCTGTCGGAGCTGGCGCCGGTGGTCGGTGCGCAGCAGGCCGAATTCTATGTGCAGGACGGCGAGTCCGGCGAACGGCGCCTGACCCTGCTGGCGAGCTACGCCTCCGCCGGGCAGTCGGCGCACGGCAAGTCGGTCGAGCTCGGCCAAGGGCTGATCGGGCAGGTGGCGCTCGACAAGCGCCGGGTGCTGCTGGAGAACCTCGACGGCTCGAGCATCCGCGTCGTCACCGGCCTGAGCGAGGCCAAGCCGCGCAACATGCTGGTGCTGCCGATCGTGTTCGAGGGCGAGGCCAAGGGCGTGCTGGAGCTGGCCTCCGTCGAATGCTTCAGCCCGAGCCACCAGGCCTTCCTGGACCAGCTGACGGAAAGCATCGGCATCGTCATCAACACCATCAAGGCCAACATGCGCACCGAGGACCTGCTCACGCAGTCCCAGTCGCTGGCCAAGCAGCTGCAGAGCCGCGGCGAGGAGCTGCAGCAGACCAACGAGGAGCTGCAGGACAAGGCCAAGCTGCTGGCGCAGCGCAACCAGGAAGTCGAGCGCAAGAACAACGAGGTGGAGCAGGCCCGGCAGGCGCTGGAGGACAAGGCCATCCAGCTGGCGCGCACCTCCAAGTACAAGTCGGAATTCCTGGCCAACATGAGCCACGAGCTGCGTACGCCGCTCAACAGCCTGCTGATCCTGTCCGACCAGCTGTGCCGCAACCGAGACGGCAACCTGACCGGCCGGCAGGTGGAGTTCGCCAAGACCATCCACTCGTCGGGCAACGACCTGCTCACCCTCATCAACGACATTCTCGACCTGTCGAAGATCGAGTCGGGCACGGTGAACGTCGACGTGAGCGAGTTGCGCTTCGACGACCTGCGCCACTACGTCGAGCGCACGTTCCGCCACATCGGCGAATCCAAGGACGTGGATTTCCTGCTGCACGTCGATCCGCGCCTGCCGAAGTCGATGGTCACGGACGCCAAGCGTCTGCAGCAGATCCTCAAGAACCTGCTGTCGAACGCCTTCAAGTTCACGCACGAAGGCCAGGTGACGCTCAGCATCGAGCCCGCCAGTGCCGGCTGGAACGCCGACAACGAGGACCTCAATCGCACGGCCGAGGCGGTGGCGTTCCACGTCACGGACACCGGCATCGGCATCTCCAACGAGAAGCAGCTGATCATCTTCGAGGCCTTCCAGCAGGCCGACGGCAGCACCAGCCGCAAGTACGGCGGCACGGGCCTGGGGCTCGCCATCAGCCGCGAGCTGTCCAAGCTGCTGGGCGGCGAGATCAGGCTGGAGAGCACGCCGGGCCGCGGTTCGAGCTTCACGCTGTATCTGCCGCTCACCTACATGCCATCGCGGCCTGTATCGCCGGATTGCCCCGGCCGGGAACAGCGAGCTGGGCCACGCCGACAACGGGCACGTGTTCGACAACGCCAAGGTGCTGGCGCAGCAGCCGCCGGAGCCGACGCTGCTCGCCAACGAGGCGATGGACGACCGCGACAACATCCAGCCGGGCGACACCGTGCTGCTGATCGTCGAGAACGACCTGGCCTTCGCCCGCTTCCTGCTCGAGGCCGCCCGCGAGAAGGGTTGCAAGGCGCTGGTCACCTCGCAGGGCGCGGCCGCCCTGGCGCTGGCGCGCGACTACATGCCGGATGCCGTCACCCTCGACATCGTGCTGCCCGACATGGAGGGCTGGCGCGTGATGGATCGCCTGAAGCACGACCTGTCGACGCGGCACATCCCGATCTGCGTGGTGTCGACGGAGGATGCCCGCGAGCGCGCTTTCGGAGCCGGCGCGCTGAGCTTCCTGACCAAGCCGATCCAGTCCAAGGACGTGCTCGACGAGGGCTTGCAGAACCTGCTGGCCCTCATCAGGCGGCCGAGCCGGCGCGTGCTGGTGGTCAGCGCCGATGCGGCCGAGCGGGACGGCATCATGCATGCGATCGCGGGCGAGGATCTGGTCGTCACGACGCACGATCCGGCCGACCTGCGGGCCGCGCTCGCAGCCCAGGAGGTCGATTGCCTGATCGTCGACGCGCGCACCGAGGCGGCCATCGCCGACATCGCGCAGGCCGTGCAGAGCCGCCGGCCGGGCTCGACGCGGTTGCCGGTGCTGGTGCTGGCCGATGCCAGGCGTGACGTCGAGCGCGCGCTGCAGAACTGCGACGGCATTACGCTGCGCCACGTGCACACCCGCGAGCGGCTGGTCGATCTCGCCGCCTTCTTCCTGCATCGGCACGTGACGCGGTTGCCGACCAAGCAGCACCGCCTGCTCGAGGACATGCACCAGTCGGATGCGGTGCTGAAGGGCCGCAAGGTGCTGGTGGTGGACGACGACATCCGCAACATCTTCGCGCTGACCAGCGTGCTCGAGGAGCACGACATGACCGTGATCTCGGCCGGCAACGGCCGCGACGCCCTGCGCATCATGGCCACCGAGGCGCCGATCGATCTGGTGCTGATGGACATCATGATGCCCGAGATGGACGGCATGGCCACCATGCGGGAGGCACGCAAGCTGCCGTCCTGCCGCGATCTGCCGATCATCGCCGTCACGGCCAAGGCGATGAAGGGCGACCGCGAGCGCTGCATCGAGGCCGGCGCCTGGGACTATCTGTCCAAGCCGGTCGACCCGCATCACATGCTGGCTGTCATGCGTTCCTGGCTCTATCGTTAGCGACCGACGTATCGAGGAATGCTGAATGCCCATGGATAGCGTCGAGCGCGCCGACATCCTGATTGTGGATGATTTGCCGGAAAAGCATCTCACCTACCGGGTGAGCCTGGAGGACCTCGGCCAGAACCTCATCACCGTGACGTCCGGCGAGGCGGCGCTGCAACTCCTGCTGGAGCGGGAGTTCGCGGTGATCCTGCTCGACGTCAACATGCCGGGCATGTCGGGCCTCGAGACGGCGGCCCTGATCCGCCAGCGCAAGAAGTCGCGCCACACGCCGATCATCTTCATCACCGCCTTCGCCGACGACATGCAGACGGCGGAAGGCTATGCGCTGGGTGCGGTCGACTACATCCTGACGCCGATCGTTCCGGAAATCCTGCGCGCCAAGGTGAAGGTGTTCGTCGAGCTGTTCCAGATGCGCGCCGCGCTCACCCAGTCGCACAGCCTGCTCGAGCAGCGCGTCGCCGACCGCACCGCTGAGCTGGAGCAGAGCACGGAGCGGCTGCAAGCCGAGGTGCAGGAGCGCAAGCGGGCCGAGGAGCGCCTGACCATCCTGGTGCAGGAGCTGGCGCATCGCGTGAAGAACCTGCTGTCGGTGTTCCAGTCCATCACCTCGCGCACGCTGACCGGCACGCGCACCGTGGAGGAAGCGCGCGAGATGCTGATCGGGCGGCTGCAGTCGCTCGGGCACGCGCACGAGCTGCTGACCGAGACCTCCTGGATGGGCGCGGACCTGAAGGACATCGTGCAGGCCGAGATCGCCGGCTTCACCGAGCGGGTAAGCGTTCTCGGGCCCGACCGTCTCGCTGAGCCCGTCCGGCGTGCAGACGTTCGCGCTGATCGTGCACGAGCTGTCCACCAACGCCGCCAAGTACGGGGCGCTGTCGAGCAGCAACGGCGAGGTGGTGGTGGACTGGCAGCTCGGCGGCACGGGCAACGGCCGCTACATGGAGTTCTCCTGGCGGGAGAAGGGCGGGCCGCCCGTGATCCCGACCACGCACGAAGGCTTCGGCCTGTCGCTGATCAACGCCATGGGCAGCGATGCAACGTCGCGGCCGGCCATCGAGTTCGCGCCGGAAGGCTTCCGCTGCACGCTGCGGGTGCTGCTCGAGACGATCGCGCCGACCCGCTACGACCGGGCCTCGCCGATGCTCGCCGCCGGCCACGCTCCCGCGCGCCGCGGTCGGCGGCGCTGGCGGTTCCTGCGCCCTGATGCTGCTCTGCGATGGGCGGGCTCGGCCTCGTGCGTGGCATGAAGGCAGCCGGCAGAGGCATGGTCGAGGAGACATCGCGTGGCCAAGCTGCAGTCGCAGGGCGTGCATCACATCACGCTGGTCGGTGCCGACCGGCAGACGTCGGTCGATTTCTGGGAAGGCGTGCTCGGCATGCCGCTGGTGTTCGAGCAGCCCAACCTCGACGATCCCGAGCAGAACCATCTCTATTTCGATCCCGGCGACGGCCGCCTGATCACCATCTTCACCAGCGAGTCCTGGAAGCCGGACAGCCGTCCCAACCCGACCGCCATCGGCAACCTGCACCATCTGGCGTTCGCCGTATCGCGGGCGACCTACACGCAGGCCGTCGCGCGTCTGCGCGAGCGCGGCATTGCCAACTCCGGCGAGGTCGATCGCGGGTTCATGTACTCGATCTACTTTCGCGAGCCGCTCGGCCAGCTGCTGGAGCTGGCCTGCTACAAGTTCGAGCCGCCGGCCGGATCGACGCACGCCGACGTGCTGCGCGAGGCCCATAACATCCGCGTCGCGGCCGGCGCCCGCAACATCGCCGACGAGCATCTGGCCGACGCCATCGAGGCGCTGTCGCGCAAGCCGGCGCCGAAGCCGGCAGACACAGCGGCTTAAGGCCCGCCCAAACGTCCCGCGGCTCAGGCTGATCGCCCGCAAGCTCGATGACAAGTTGACCGTTCGACTTCGCCCGGAGGCATTTGCCTGTCGGTGCGGTTCTTGGGCCACTGTGGATAAGCTGTTGGTAACAGGGCGCAATCGCGGTCTTCTCGTACGCGCTTGCAGCAGGTCGCATACCGATAAATAGCTGTTGCTTCTGCGCACTAGCCAGCTCCGGAGTATGGCCTAGCGCGATCCTCGGGGCCATCTGGGCGCAGGCCATCGGGACACGCGGCTCCGGCGGCCGGTCCTTCTGGAAATCATCCGCGAGTGGTTCACGCGGGAGAATTACCAGAGCTTCCGGCCCGAGCCGCCGCGGGAGCGCGTCAACCAGTTCCAGCGCATCTCGCGCCCCAGCTGGCCCGCGAGTTGTTGGTCCGGCATGACTGGACCATCGCTGGCGTCATGGCCGAAACCGCCTCGGCGAGCCGAGACGCGGTTTCACTGTGAGGACCAAGCGACCCCTGGCGCACTACGTCGATCATCACGCGACGCTCCGGGCGCTTCGGCCGGAAGCTGCGCGTCGACAACTCGTCTATGAAACCCTCGGCGTGCGTCGGTGCAAGTCCTCCAACACGCCCAGCAGGACGTCCATGGTGGCGGGTTTGCTGACATGCGGAGCAGCAGGGTTGGCACCGTCTACCCGATTGTAGCAGCTATAGTTGACGTATGGGATGCCTTTGGCTCGCAGGCGAAGGCATACCTGAGTGGTGTCGCCGTCACATAGCGCATGATTTATGATCGCGCCTGCCAACCCATCGTGTTCGATCAGGATAAGGGCATGGCGAACCGTGGTTGTTGCAGTTACATGAGCACCCGCTTCTTCAAGGGCAGCTCTTATGTTCATTCCGATAAGCGGTTCGTCCTCGACAAGAAGGATTGAGCGCCCGCGCAGTGCGGGGAACTCCATGGCGGCACCTCTGCGCGGCTAAACGCAAATGCCAGGGGCGGTCTGTTTTTGGTGGGCCGCAGGGTCCCGAGCCGTCGATCAATCCTCGACGCGCAACAAGCGTAATGATCGACTGGCAGAAGGCCATGAGCGCGTAGCTGGCACGGTCATGGTGTTGCGTGTGCTTAACCATGCACACCTCAAAGTGTACCCTCTATATTGGAGCCCCCAGTCTTCCATGTCCGCGTTAGGCCGAAAAGGCTTTGGCTTCAGCCCCATTCGAGGGCTGGGGCGTTGCTGGGGCGGTTATCGGAACTGCTGATAATGCTGATTGGAGTGAGTTAGACGCACCCGGAATGACGCTCGCTAAGCGCATTTAGCGAGCGCTACGAATTCATCGATTTGACGGCGCCTCCGATCACCTGCCCAACGATTTCGCTGATCACCCGTTTCTTTGCCTCCGTGCCGACCTCCTTCGTTGCCGACAGTTGTTCACCAAGTGTCTTAGGCTGCTCCTTGGCGGACGGCACAGGTAGGGAAGCGATCAGGGCCTCGAGCGCCTATGGCGAGACCGCATAGCGGACAGGACCCTCGCCTCTGCGCTTTCTGCCGCCTACGGTCTGTGCTGCAATCGCTCGATGAAAAACATCGAGATCTTCAACGTCTATGCTGGCCGTATCTTTGCGCATCTGTACGCGTCGGTCCCTATCGCTCGAGCTATCCGCCACGCCGACACGGTAAATCCCCCGAGCACGATACGGAAGGCACGACAGTGGGCGAGGAGTGGAAGGAAGCGCAGGATTGAGACCGCCCGCCGGCACCGTGCAGTGGCTCGCCGACACTGGCTATCTCATTGCCTCGCTCGCACGGGGTTATGCGAACTCGGCTAAGGTGTCGGCGTGGGACGCCACTACGGCAGATAGCAGACGGAAATGCTGCAGCGCGGGGGTGGGCGGGTTGGTGCCAGAAGCGGACATCAAGTGGCCGCCGGAACCGTCCGAGAGGGTTGGGTGCGGTACGCGCATACCGGACGTTCGCTACCACCGCTGGCACCAAATACAAAGAACGGTGCCCAAATGTCAGGATGCCGCTCTCGCGGCTCGCCATTGTCGATCATTTCGAGCATCGAAAGGCGAAGTGCCCCCGCCTTGGAGATCTCAGGCTTTTCCTTCATTATGGCTACCATGCGCGTGGTAAGTTTCACCGCCGCATCGGAATCGACTGGCCAGTGGGAGACGAGAAGAGATCGCGCGCCGGCGTAGAGGAAGGCCCTCGCGAGCCCCGACAGAGCATCGGAGCCCGCCGCATCGCCAGCCGCCGTGTTGCAGGCCGACAGGATGACAAAATCAGCATCGAACTTCAGCGAGGATATCTCGCTCGCCGTTAACAGCCCATCATCGTCGCGCGTCGCAGCGCTTGGTACCGTCAGCGCTATGGCGGGCTCTGCCACCCCCTGCAGGTCACCGGCAACGAGGCCGTGCGCGGCAAAGGCCACGATGCGGTAACGAGCGAGCTGGCTGCTCGCCGATAGCTGCTTGACCCAACTCTCGCTCGCCCTCGCGCGTACGAAGATGTCAGCAGGCCCCGAGCCGAATACCCGGGCCATTTCTCTGATCTCGTCCTCGCTTTCCGGCAGTGGCGCCAAGGAACGAAGGGCCGCGAGGTCGGCCTGACCGTTACGAAAGTAATTGCGCACCGACTTGGCGGCAGCTCGTTCGGGCTTCCTGGCTACCCGCATACCCGCTTCATCACCGTACATGGGATTGCCGAAGCCTAGGAACGGCGCGGCAGCCTTGCTGCGAAACTTCGCGTTGCGAAGCGTATTGAGTGCCGAGACAGAGGGAAGAACCGTGATGGCGTGCCCCGACCATCCTCAATG